>JAJKHS010000012.1 GCA_021154885.1 Thermoanaerobaculum sp. | reverse complement strand
GCCGCGAGCAGCCGCCGCACCCACTCGCGGTCGTGCGCCAGCGAGTGGGTCTTCACCACCGCCAGCGAGCGCGCGGCGGGAGGCAGGGTGATCCCCGGATCTTCGGGCCGGCCAAGAACGAGCCGGGCCGCCTGCGGGAACCACTCCGGAGCCAGCAGCGCCGGGCGGTGATCGAAGACGGTGACGCGGAATCCCGCGTCCGCGGCATAGGCGACGAGCGGCCGGGCGTCGTCGCCGGCGCCGCAGACGACGAGATGCGGCGGCGGCGGCGGCACCTCGAAGAAGATCCCGCGACCCGCGATCTCCCGCACCTCCGAACGGCTGGCCGGCGCGCGGCCGCGCCCGTGCTCCGCGGCGAGGGCGTCGAGATCCGCGGACCCCAGCGAGCCGTGGACGGTCCCGTCCGGCTCCATCACCAGCATCGAGCCCAGGCCCTCGCCTTCGACCACGGTGGCGATCACGAACGGGGAATCGCCCGCCAGGAGCTCCCGCAGGCGCCCCGCCAGAGCCGCCAGCGGGCCCTCCGTGGCCGGCTGCACGAAGACGTCCACCAGGCCGTTGCACCCCAGCCCGAGGCCCCACACGATGTCCTCGTCCGCGCCGGTGCTGTAATGCCGCAGGCTGGGGCGACCCGTGGCCATCACGCCCTTGGCCACCTCGCGCACGTCCGCCTCCAGACAGCCGCCGCTGACGCTGCCCAGGGTGTCACCCGTCTCTTCGGTAAGGAACTTGGCGCCGGGCCGGCGGTAGGCGGAACCGACGATGCGCACCACCGTGGCGAGCGCCGCCCGCCGCCCTGCCTCTCTCAGCTCGGCGAGTCGAGAGAGGATTTCCGCAGTTTCTTTCCAGTGGTTCATACCCCGCCCCCCGGACCGGCGTCAAAGATACCTCCTGGCTGCTACGGTTTCAACCGGGCCGGCGGGCGAGGCGGGGCTTGTACTCTCTCCTTGTACTCTTTCAATGAATCGGGCGCGTCACCGAAGAGGTGAGCCGCGAGACGTCCCACAAGGTGACCTCGTACGAGCCGCCCGACGGGAGGACGAGACCGCCGAAACGCACGGTCAGGCGATACTGGCTGGATTGATCGTTGAAGCTGTCCGGCGCCAGGGTGATCCCCTGCGTCGGGTTGGTCGCGGTGAAGCCGCAATTCACCTTCTCGTTGAATCGCACCACCGTGCCGGCGCTCTGTGGCACGAGCTGTCCATTCCCGTCGAACACACGCACGGCGACCTCGTTCAGGTTCAGATCGTCCACCGCGGCCTGCGCGGTCACCGCCAGGACCGGGCTGCCGTTGACCGTCGTGATCGAAGTGGCCACGATGTCGGTTGCCACGTCTGCGCTCATCGGCAGATAGCCGAGCGGGTTGCGGACATCCACCCGGTTCGGGCTGCCGTCCCTGACCTCGAAGTGCAGATGATAGATCGTTGCATTGCCGGTCATGCCGACATAGCCGATGGGATCGCCCGGCCCCACTGGCGTGCCGACGCTGAGGCCCGCGGCATGGGCCGACAGATGGAAATAGTTGGTGTACAGGTGGTTACCATGGTCGATCTGTACGATCCGGCCGCCGCCGGGATAAAGCGGGTTGGCACACGGCGGGTTGGCCGTATCGTTGGCGTTCTGCACCGTGCAACCGTTCGCGTCCGTCAGGAGACGGACCGTGCCCGTCGCAGCGGCGAGGACCGGCGTGCCGAGCGCCGCGCGCAGATCCAGCCCTTCGTGGAATTCATACAGGCCCGTGCTGCCCTTGATCCGGGGGCCGAACGCCGCGTTGATGGACGCGGGAGCCGCCGTCCCGGACAGCGGCCAGACGAAGCTCTGGGCCGAGGCCGCCTGTCCGGTCCAGGCGGCGGCGGAAAACATGATCGCGAAGGCCAGGGTGCGCCCGGCCTGAATCTGATAGCTCATTGGGAAACTCCTTTCAGTAGGAGAGGTCAGGGAGGGACCGACGGTTGACTCAGATTCGCGCCACTCACCGACGACTCAGAGAGATATACGCCGCGAACCCGGCGACTCTGACATGAAGTCAGGAAGAAAGAAGGAAGGGAACCGCCTGCCCCGGAGGATTTATGTATGGCGGCGGAGAGCGGGGACGCCGTGGCGGAGGTGAAGTGTAGACAACCAGGGAAAATGTGAGAACCTGGTCGTCGATCCACAGAACGCTCGACCGGGTGTGCGCCTAGCCCTCGGCAGCTCCCGCCTCCTCGATCCGCTCCGCGATCCACGCCGGGATGGGCACGGACCGCAGCCCCTGCGGACCGTCCAGCTCGCAGCAGGCGCAGGTGGTGCGCCCCCTCGCCACGGGCTCGCCGGCGCGTGTGATCTCGAAGCCGTAGGTCAGCGACTTCCCCCCCTTGCGCAGCACCCGCAGATGGACCTCCAGCTCGTCGCCGAAGCGGGCGGGGGCCAGGTACTCGCAGGCGACCGCCACGCGCGGGAAGGTCATCTCGCGCTCCCCCTCCCGCCACTGCACGCGGGCACCCAGGGCTTCGAGGAAGGCGTGCTCGGTGTTCTCCATGAAGACCAGATAGCGGGAGAAGTGCATGATCCCACTCATGTCGGTGTCCACGAACTCCACTCTCCTGCGGGTCCGGATCTCGTGCATGGGACCTCCGGCGGAGGATTCTATCGCCACCCCTCTGCTAGGCTCCCCCGGATGCCCCGCTTCCGTCCGCCAGTCCCGAGCGTCCTCGTCTTCGCCGTCCTCGTCCTCCTCGCCGTGGCCATGGCCTGGAGCTTCTGGGGGTACTCCTACGACGACGCCTTCATCACCTACCGCTACGCTCGCAACTGGGCGGCGACCGGCCGCCTGGAATACAACCCCGGCGCGGCGGTGCTCGGCACCACGGCTCCCGGCTACGCCCTGCTGCTGGGACTGCTGGCGAAGCTGACCGGGCTCTCCGTTCCCGCCTGGGGCACCCTCCTCGCGCTCCTCTCAATCCTGATCACGGCCCTGGTGGCGAGGCTGGCCCTGCGCGAGTCGCCGCCCGTGGTCCGGGACGGCGTGCCCCTCCTCTTCGGCGCGGGCGCGCTCCTGCTGCGGTGGAACGTCGAGATGTTCGGCGCCGAGCAGCTCCCCATCCTGGCGCTGGGCGCGGCCGCAGCCTATCTCGCCCTGCGGGGAGGACGGCCGGCCGCCGCCGGGCTCCTGGCATCGGCAGCCATGATCTGCCGGCTGGACGCCGCCCTGCTGGCGGGGGTCCTCGGCCTCGCCCTATGGATCAAGGAGCGGCGCTTCCCCCTGAAATTCGCCGTGGCGGGGCTGCTGCCGGTCGTCCTCTTCCTTCTCTATATGCATGCAGCGTTCGGGACGATCATTCCCAACACCATGGCCGCCAAGCAGTCGGAGCTCGGCGCGGCCCACGTCTCCTACACCCTTGAGGAGTGGGCGTGGCTGCGGCGCGAGCTTCCCCTGGCGGGCTGCCTCGTCCTCCTCGTCCTGGCCGGCTGGGGGGCGGTCGAGGGGGTCCTCGCATCCCATCGGCGCGGCTTTCCGGCCATGGCCCTGGGATGGGTGGCGGCACTGTGGGTCGTCGCGCACGAGATCGCCTACCGCTTGCTGCGGGTACCGTTCGCCCCCTGGTATCAGATCTACCTGATCAACGGCCTGCTGCTGCTCGCCGCCTTCGGCGCCGCCAGGACGTCGGCGCGGGCCTCACGGGCTCCCCGCGCCGTCCAGCTCCCCCTGGCGGCGGTGCTGCTGCTGCCGGTCCTCCTCCCCTCGGCGCTCTTCGTCCGCGATTTCTGGCGCCGCCCCCCCGACCCCCGCTGGGACGGCTACGTGGCCGCGGGACGGTTTATCCGCGAGCACCGGGGGAGGTCCGTGGCGGCCGTGGAGATCGGCTTCCTCGGCTTCGAGTCGGGAGCCCCGGTCCTCGACCTCATGGGCCTGGTGAGACCGGACGCCCTGGCCGCCCGCAAGCGGGGGGACCTCCCCGCCCTCGTCGCTCGCGAGGGACCTGAGTACCTCGTGGACGCCACCCTGTTCCGCGATCCCTGGCTGAACCCCATCCTGAACCAACCCGCGATCGCCGCCGGCTACCGCGAGGTGGCGAGCTTTCCCGATGGGCGAGACCCGGGGTTGCGGGTGCGGTTGCTGCGGCGGGTGAGCCCGGGCAGCGTATAGTCCACCCCGATGCCCCACGTCCTCGCTCTCGACCAGGGGACCACCAGCTCGCGGGCCATCGTCTTCGACGATTCCGGGTCGGCGGTGGCCATGGCCCAGCGGGAATTCCGGCAGATCTTCCCGCGGCCCGGCTGGGTGGAGCACGATCCGCGGGAGATCTGGGAGTCGCAGCTCGCCGTGGCGCGGGAGGCCCTGGCGCGGGCGGGGCTCGCCGCGGCGGACGTGGCAGCCCTCGGCATCACCAACCAGCGCGAGACGACGATCGTCTGGGACCGCGCCACCGGCGAGCCGGTCGCCAACGCCATCGTCTGGCAGGACCGGCGGACGGCCGGCGCCTGCGACCGGCTGAAGCGCGCTGGCCTTGAACCTCTGTTCCGCGAGCGGACGGGGCTGGTGCTCGATCCTTACTTCTCCGGCACCAAGCTTGCGTGGCTCCTGGAGGAGGTCCCCGGCGTCCGCGCGGCAGCCGAGGCCGGGCGCCTCGCCTTCGGCACCGTCGACTCGTGGCTCCTCTGGAACCTGACCGGCGGCCCGGCCGGCGGGCGGCACGCGACGGACGTCACCAACGCCTCGCGCACCCTGCTCTGGGACATCCACAAGGAAGAGTGGGACGGCGAGTTGCTCGCCGCTCTCGGCATCCCTAGCGATCCCAGCAAGTTATTGCCCGAGGTCCTCTCCTCCAGCGAAGTCTACGGCGAGACGGTCCCCGATCTCCTTGGCGCGCCCATTCCCATCGCGGGGATCGCCGGCGACCAGCAGGCCGCCCTCTTCGGCCAGGCTTGTCTGGCCCCCGGCATGGTGAAGAACACCTACGGCACCGGCTGCTTCCTCTTGATGAATACCGGCGACCGGCTCAACGTCTCGCGCCACGAGCTGATCACCACCCCGGCCTGGCGGCGGGCCGGGCGCACGGCCTACGCCCTGGAGGGGAGCGTCTTCGTGGCCGGCGCCGTGGTGCAGTGGCTGCGCGACGGCCTGGGGCTCATCCGCTCGGCCGCGGAGGTCGAGGCCCTGGCCGCCAGCGTGCCCGACGCGGGGGGCGTCGTGCTGGTGCCCGCCTTCACCGGTCTCGGCGCACCTCACTGGGACCCCTACGCCCGCGGCGCCCTCCTGGGGATCACCCGTGGCACCACCGCCGCCCACCTCGCCCGGGCGGCCCTGGAGGGGATCGCCTTCCAGGTGGCGGACGTGCTCGCCGCCATGGAGGCGGATTCGGGGCTTCCCACCGCCGAGCTGCGGGTGGACGGCGGCGCCACCGTCAACGACCTGCTGATGCAGATCCAGGCCGACCTCGCAGGCGTGCCCGTCGTGCGGCCGCGGGTGCAGGAGACGACCGCCCTGGGCGCCGCCTATCTCGCCGGGCTGGCCACGGGGGTATGGATGGACACGGACGAGATCTCCGCCCGCTGGCAGGTGGAGCGGACCTTCGAGCCGGCCCTCGATCGCGGCCGAGCGGCGGAGCGGCGGGCCCGCTGGAGCCGGGCGGTGGAGCGGGCCAAAGCCTGGGAAGAGGCCGAGGGAGAACCGTGAACCGCGACGCCATGCTCTCCCGGCTCCTCGCTCCCGGGGCGGACTGGGAGGTGCTGGTGATCGGCGGCGGCGCCACCGGTCTGGGGACCGCCGTGGACGCCGCGGCCCGCGGCTACCGCACGGCCCTGGTGGAAGGAGAGGACTTCGCCAAGGGGAGCTCCAGCCGCAGCACCAAGCTGATCCACGGCGGCGTGCGCTACCTCCAGCAGGGGCACCTGCCGCTGGTCTTCGAAGCCCTCCACGAGCGCGCGCTGCTGCTGCGCAATGCCCCCCACCTGGTACGCGAGCTGTCGTTCGTGGTGCCGCGTTACGACTGGTGGGAGGGCCCCTACTACGGCCTGGGGCTCAAGCTCTACGACCTGCTGGCCCGGGGCGGGCTGGGGGCGTCGCACCTGCTCTCCCGCGAGGAGACCCTGAACCGGCTCCCCACCCTGGAGCCCAAGGGGTTGCGGGGCGGCATCTCCTATCAGGACGCCCAATTCGACGACGCCCGCCTGGCCCTGACCCTGGCGCGGACGGCGGCGGATCTCGGCGGCGTGGTGGTGAACCACCTGCCCGTCACCGGCTTGATCAAGGAAGGAGACCGTATCCAGGGGGTGCGCGTGCGCGAAGCCGAAACGGGCGCCGAGCACGAGGTGCGCGCGCGGGGAGTGGTCAACGCCACAGGGGTCTTCGCCGACGGCGTGCGGCGGATGGACGATCCCGGCAGCGACCATCTGCTGGCGCCCAGCCAGGGGGTGCACCTGGTGCTGGACCGCCGCTTCCAGCCGGGGGAGAGCGCTCTCCTCGTCCCCCAAACGGACGACGGCCGGGTGCTCTTCGCCGTGCCCTGGCACGACCGGGTGATCGTGGGGACGACGGACACGCCGGTGGAGGGTCCCTCCCTGGAGCCCCGCCCACAGGCGCAGGAGGTGGAGTTCCTCCTCGCCCATGCCCGGCGCTATCTGATCTACGATCCCGGTCCCGGCGACGTCCTCGCCTGCTTCGCCGGGCTGCGCCCCCTGGTCGGGCATGACTCGGCGAAGACGGCTGCCCTCTCCCGCGACCACACCATTCTCGTCTCCCCCTCCTGTCTGGTCACCGTCGCCGGCGGCAAGTGGACCACCTACCGCCGCATGGCCGCGGACACGGTCGACCAGGTCATCCAGGTGGCCGGCCTCGAAAAGCGGCCCTCGACCACCGCGGAGCTCCCCCTCCACGGCCCGGACACGGCCGGCCTGGCGGCCGTCGCCGCCGAGCGCCCCGGCTGGGACGAGCCGCTCCACCTCAACCTGCCCTATCGCGTCTGCGACGTGGTCTGGGCCGCCCGCCATGAAATGGCCCGCACGGTCGAGGACGTCCTCGCCCGCCGCACCCGCGCCCTCCTCCTCGACGCCCGCGCCAGCGCGGAGATCGCCCCCGCCGTGGCCGCGCTGCTCGCCGCCGAACTCGGACGGGACGAGGCGTGGCAGCAGGCGCAGGTGGCGGAATACCAGGAGCTGGCGCGAGGGTACCGGCTCTAGGAGCCTGCGCGGAAGAAATAAGAAGCAAGGACGTAAAGGACATCAGGGACGACAAGGACCTCAAGGACACGAAGGATGATGCCAAGTCCGGTATTTATTGTCCCTGCTGTCCTTGCAGTTCTTGATGTCCTTGGCCGGCTTTTCTTTCGCGCTCGCTCCTCACTGTCCCTTCACATCCCCCAGGTGCTCCGCCTTCCACCGCATCGCCATCAGGATGCGGTTGCGCCCGCTGGGGTGGTCGAAGAAGATCCACTCCTCCACCGGTCCGGGCGAGATCTTCCGGTACTCGCTGAGCATCAGGGCCACCTCGGCGGCGCCGTCGGGCTCGCGGGCGGCGTTCAAGCCGAAGATGTCCGCCTCGGCCTCGTCGGTGCGGATGAAGGTGTTGTTGATCGGCGTCAGCACGAAGAAGAAGACCGCGAGGATGGCCGCCAGCAGCGGCAGCCCCGCCGGATCGGCGACGCCGCGGATGCCCCAGCGCTCTCCCCGGCGCGCCACGATCCGTTCGAACGCCCATTTCAGGAAGGCGAAACCGGTGACCAGCACGATGATCAGGTAGAGGATCGCCTTGTACGCGTGGTCGAGCACGTAGTGCCCCATCTCGTGCCCCATCACGGCCTTGATCCCCGCCGGCGAGACCCGCCGCAGCAGGTTGTCGTTCAAGGCGATACGCATCGTGCCGAACATGCCGGCGACGTTGGCGCTGACCCGTTTCGTCTGCTTCGAGGCGTCCACCACGTAGACGTGCTTCGTCTCGATGCCGTTCGCCCGCGCCAGGGAGAGGATGGGCTCGCGCAACGCCGGGTCCTTCAGCTCGGTGTAGTTGTTGAACACCGGCTCGATGAACACCGGGCCGAGAGCGATCAGGGCCACCCCGATCAGCACCGACACCACGGCTCCCCAGACCCACCACGTCCGCGTCTTCCACCGCAGCACGGCGTAGAGGAGGGTCAGCGCCAGTCCCCCGAGGACCAGCCCCAGCGCCAACATCTTGAGCTGGTCGAGCAGCCAGGCCGGGAAGTCCTGGGTGGCCATGCCGTATTGGTGCTCGCGGACGAAGTCCGTATAGACGGCCCAGGGGAAGCTGAGGAGGGCTGTGACCAGGATGTACTGGACGATGTAGAGGAAGGTCTGCAGAGGCCGGAAGCGTGTCAGCCGCTCGGCGAGATCGCGCATGCGGGCCGACAGCCGGGTGCCCAGCAGGATCCAGGCGACGCCCAGGCCGTAGAGGAAGGACCAGAGGGTGAGCCAGTAGCCGCCTTCGAAGTAGGCGTCGGACCTGGCCCGCTGCGCCGGGCTGAGCCGCGCGAGCCAGGCCTCCGTGGCCCTGTCCGGGTCGAAGTGCTCCGCCTGGGGCGCTCCGGTCTCTCCGCCTGCGGGAGCGGGCGCGGTCTGAGCGGCGGCAGGACCCGCCGCTGGTGTTCCCCCGGGCAGGCTGAGCAGCCCGAACAGCAGAGCGAGCGCGATCCCTGCGGTGCTCCGGTCGATGATCCGGCGTCTCATCCTCGTCCCTCCTCGTGAAGATCCCCCGAGTCTAGAGCAGATCGGCCGCCGCGGGCGGGCGCGGTCCTTGCACCTCTCGCTGGCTGAGCTTGCTCCCGCCGGAGCAGGGATGGGACAACGGGAAAAGGAGGCGCACCGTGGCGGAGATCCGAGTCGAACGCAGGCAGAGCAATACCGTGCCGTGGATCGTCGGGCTGATCGTGCTGGCCCTGGTGATCCTCTGGAGTCTGAAGGCGGTGTCCGCGCACAGCCACAAGGCCGGGTTGCACCGGGGAACCTCGGCGGTGAACACTTTCCAGGATCCCACCCCGCCCCCCCTGCGCCAGTTCGCCCAGGCGACCGTCGCGCCGGGGTTGCGGGCCGCCTGAGGCAGACCTGGCGGAGTTGCCGGCAACTCAACCCTCCTGGGCACCCCTTCGGGGGCAAGCCCTCACCCCCACCCCACAGCGGTCCGGAGCCGCGCCTGTGGATTTCGGCGTGGCAATATGCTAAAAACATCCTCAACTTCCGACGTCGATTGCCAGGCACGACGGGGAGGCGTCTTCCGGCGCTCGGCTCAAGGCCGGTTCGGGTAGGCGCTTGCCGGCTGGCGGAGACCCCCTGTGGGGGCTCCTCTGGAGTGCGTGGTCTCGGACTGCCGGTCTCATCACGACCTCGTGATTGGAGAGCCCGTGGAGCAAGAGCTACCTATCATCCAGATCCGTAACTGTCTCCTGGTGAGCATTCAGACCGAGCTCCACGACCGGCTCGCCCTGGACCTCCAGGCGTCGCTGATGGAGCGCGTCCGCACCGTCAACGCCCGGGGGGTGATCCTGGACGTCTCGGCCGTGGAGGTGATCGACAGCTACATCACCCGTATTCTCAACGACATCGGCAAGTCGGTGCGCTTCATGGGGGCCGAGTGCTACATCGTCGGCATCCGGCCGGCGGTGGCCATGACCCTCATCGAGATGGGGGTCGAGCTCGACTCGGTCCACACCGCACTCAACCTCGATCTTGCCCTGGAGAGGCTCGAGCTGCTGTGAAAACGGTCGAGAAGGAGGTCGGAGCCATTCTCGCGGGGACGATCTCGTCCATCACCCAGCGGAGCATCTTCAACCGTCTGGGCGGCCTCGCCACGACGCCGATCCAGCAGCTCACCGCGGCCGACCGGGCGACCATCCTCTCCGAGCTCGAGAACTCGGTGCGCCTGTTCGCCCGCAGCAACAGCTCGCAGCTCATCGCCTCGATCGCCAAGGCGCTGAGCGCGGAGAGCGGCGCCTCCCCAGGGGGAGCAGGAGGGGCCGGCGGCGCCGGTCCGGCGGTCCTGGCGGCGCCCAAGAAGCTCCCTATCGAGCAGGAGAAGGACATCGCCACGGCGCGCCTGGAGGCGTGGAGCGAGGCGGTGCGCATCGGCCTCTCCAAGTTCGCCTCGGTGAAGGTGGCGACGGCGGTCTCCGAGCTCGCCCGCAACATCGTCTTCTATGCCGGCAAGGGCACCGTCGAGCTGCGCTCGCTCAAGGACGACCGGGGCGTGGTCGGCCTGCAGATCGTCGCCACCGACCAGGGGCCGGGCATCCCGGCCGCGAAGCTCGACGAGATCTGGGCCGGCACCTACAAATCGCAGCGCGGCATGGGCAAGGGGCTGGTCGCCGTCAAGAAGCTGGTCGATGAGTTCCAGCTCGACACCCGGCCCGGCGTGGGGACCACCGTGACCTGCATCTTCCGGGGGGAACGTTGAAAACCGGTGGTTTCAGCCGCCCGTACAAGGGCCTTTCGATCTGTGGCGACAGCTTCGTCATCGAGGAGCGCGACGGGACCGTGCTGGCCGCCGTGGTCGACGGGCTCGGCCACGGCTACGAGTCGTCGGTGGCCGCCGAGCGGGCGTCGGAGGTCATCCGCGAGCTCGCGGACCAGTCCGTGGACGCCATCCTCAGGCGTTGCCACCAGGAGCTGCGCGTCACCCGCGGCGCCGCCGTCGGCCTGCTCAAGGTGGACGCCGCGGGCGAGGGCGAGTTCTGCGGCATCGGCAACATCGAGGTGCAGGCGCTCAACGGCCATGCGCCGAGCGTCTTCTGCCTGGCCGGCATCGTGGGCCACAACATGCGCTCCTCCAAAGTGATGCGCGTGACCATGAAGCCTGGGGACATCTACTGCCTGATGAGCGACGGCGTCTCCACGCGGGGCAACCTGAAGTCGTGTCTGCCCGGGCCGCCGGAGACGGTGGCGAGGCGCATCGTCGAGCACTGGGGCCAGGACCACGACGACGCCACCGCCCTCATCATCGGCTTCGGCGAGGCGGAGCTGCTCGCCGACCAGCCCGGCCGGCCTTGGGCGGCCAGGCCCAACGAAGCCAGGGCAAAGTAAATCCATGGAGCTTTATCTCTTCTGATTGGAGTGTCTCATGGCAATCTTGCGCGATGAAAGAACCAACCCGGCGAACCTGATCGCCGGCAAGCACGTCACCTACTTCGAGGAGCCGGACATCATCTTCATGAGATTCGGCGGCAGCGCCACCACCGAGGACTCCCTCGAGCTGCTGCGGCGCCAGATCGACATGTCCAAGGGCAGGAGCATCCTGTTCTTCCTCATCGACGCCGAGAAGCTCGACAACATCGCTCCCGAAGGGCGCCGGGCGGTGGCCGAAACCCTCAAGGAGATCCCCCTGCGCGGCATGGCCGTGATCAAGGCGCCGCTCAAGGCCAAGGTGGTCACCAAGCTGGTCATCACCGCGATCAACCTGTTCCGGCGGGACGCGAACCTCAACCCGATTGCATTCTTCGATACCGAGGACGAGGCCCGTGAATGGATCTCCTCCCGGCGCACGATGTTTGCGAAATAATGTCTGGAAATAGAACGGACATGGCGAGGAAAAAAGGTATGGCTCAAACCGATGTACCCCACGTCAGCGTCGCATCCGAGCGGCTCCAGTTGGTGATCGAGGCGCTCTCCTATGCAAGCGTCGATGAATTCGACTCCTGCCTCTCGCTGCTGCAGCGCAGCAACGAGAAGGACGAGTTCTCCGAACTGGAGACGGCCTTCTCCATCTTCGTCCGCGAGCTCGGCGAGGCCAAGGCCGAGCTCAACCGGGCGCTCACCCAGCAGGAGGCCGCCAACCGCGAGCTGGAGGCCAAGCTCGAGACGATCGAGATGCAGCAGGCCGCCATCCGCGAGCTCTCCACCCCCATCATCGAGGTCTGGGCCGGCGTCCTCTGCCTGCCCGTGGTGGGCGTCGTGGACAGCCAGCGCAGCGCCGAGATGACCGAGACGCTGCTCGAAACCATCGTCGCCAAGCAGGCCCGCATGGCCATCGTGGACATCACCGGCATCGACGTAATGGACACCAAGACGGCCGACCACTTCATCAAGATGGCCCGCGCCGTGCGCCTGCTGGGCGCCGAGTGCATCGTCAGCGGCATCAACCCGGGGATCGCCCAGACCCTCACCCATATCGGCGTCGACCTCACGGGGGTACGCACCCTGCGCAGCCTGCGCGACGCCCTGCAGCTCTACCTGCGGGAGACCGAGCAGCTCGTCGTGCAGCAGAAATCGCACTTCGCCCGCCGCGAGAGTGAAATCTAGCGGGTGCTGCGGGAGCCCTCCCGGAACGCCGAGGCCGGCCGGTTGAGCACGAAGTCGTTCCCCATCCGGGGGCGGAGCGACGTCGTGACGGTGAGCAGTCACGCCGGCCGGCTGGCCCGTGAGCTCGGACTCGACGCCAGGCGCGCGATGGAGCTCGCCATCGTGGTCTCGGAGCTGGCCTCGAACATCGTCAAGCACGGCGTCCGGGGGGAGATCGTCCTCACCTTCGACGACCACTGGCCTCCCCAGGGCGAGATCACCGTCGAAGCCCACGACGTCGGCCCTCCGATCCGCGACCTCGCGCTGGCGATGATCGACGGCAACGACGACCAGGGTCCCATCGATCCCGCCCTCATCCTCCGCCGCGGCGGCCTCGGCACCGGCCTCGGCGCCGTCGCCCGCCTCGCCGACCGCGTCGAATACCGCGACGAGGAGGACGGCAGCAAGACGATCACGGCGCGGTTCCACCGGCGATAAGCCGGCTGCGGTGAAATCGCGTATATTAGGAGTATGCCTCCCAGAATTGTGTGTGCCCGGGGCCGCGGCCTCTGCGGGCTGGCGGTCCCCGTCCTGTCCATCCTCCTCGCCGGGCTCGCCGCGCCAACGCAGGCCGAGACTCCAAGACCCGAGGAAACCCTGTTGCCGGGAGAAGCCCGCGAGAGTCCAATCAAGGCGGGAGAGGCGCACCCCTGGAGGGTCACAGTGGCGCCGGGCGCCTCCGTGCTGGTGACGATCGACCAGCGCAGCATCGGCCTCGTCGCGGAGGTCCGGGGGCCGGGAGACCGGGCCCCGATCGTCACCGGCGCTGGAAACGACCGCTGGGGCCCGGTGGTCCTGCTGCTCGATACCGCTGGCGATTACCGGATCGAGGTGCGTCCCCGGGAGAAGGCCTGGCCGGGGCGGTACACGATGCGCGCCGAAGCCGTGCCTTCAACGGGCGCTAGGCACGACGCCCTCGCCCTGATGAGCCGCGCCGGCCGCGAGTCCGTGCCGGACACCCCCGAATCCCGGAAGCAGGCCACCGCCACCTACCGCGAGGCGCTGGCCGCCTGGCGCACTCTCGGCGAGCGCTCCTGGGAGGCAGAGGCCCTGACCTGCATGGCCAACCTGGAGGCGAATTCGAACGATCTGCGAGCTGCGACCGAGGACTTCCAGGCAGATCTGGCGCTCTGGCAGGAGCTGCGGGAGCCCCACCGCGAGGCCGAGACCTTGAACAGGCTCGGCGTCATCTACCGGGACACGCTGGGAGTTGAAAAGACCCGCGATCCCCTGGAGAGCGCCCTCTCCTTGTGGCAACGCCTTGGGGAGCGATTCGAGGAAGCGGAGGCCTACGGCAATCTCTGCTTTCTAAAGCAAGGGTCCCTTCCGGCGGCCCTCGTCTGCTTCCAGGAAACCCTGGCGTCCTTCCGTGGGCTCGGCATCGAACAGGAGGCGGCGGCCCTCCACAACATCGGCGCTGTCTACGACAACCTGGGCGAACCGGACGAAGCGCTGGGCTCCTACGAGCAGGCCCTCGCCATACGCCACGCCCTCGGCGACCGCTACGGCGAGGCGGAAACGCTGAACAACATCGCCAGAGTCCACCGCACTCTGGGCGAATGGCAGAAGGCCCTGCACATCTACGATCAGGTCCGCGTAGTCCTGGCACCCCTCGGCGACCGCAACCTGGAAGCCGCGCGGCTCAACAACACCGGCGTCATCTACAACAACCTGGGGGAGCCCGAACGGGCGCTGCCCTACTTTGAGAAGGCCCTGGAGCTGCGCCGGGCGGTGGGCAACCGCTCGGCGGAGGTCACCACCCTGAACAACCTCGGCTCCGCCTGGCGCCAGCTCGGCGACCTGAAGAAGGCGCTCGGCCTGCACAGTAAGGCTCTCGATCGGGCCACGTCTGCCGGACAGCAGGCGACCAGCCGGCTGGGTCTCGCCGAGGTCCATCTCGATCAGGGCGATGCCTCCGCGGCGCTCCGCGATCTCGATGCCGCCCGCGAGCTGTTGCGGGAGAACGGCAACCGCCGCACCGAAACGGAGGTCCTTCACCAGCAGGGGCGGGCGCTGACCCTGGCCGGCCGGGCGCGGGAAGCCGTCCCCTCGCTGCGGGAGGCTCTGGCAAGACGGCAGGCCATGCGAGACCGGGCCGGCGAAGTCGAGACGCTCTACGCGCTGGCCGTGGCGGAGCGGTCTCTGGGCCTCGCCGCCGAGGCCCGCAGCCACGCCGACGAGGCCGTGGCCCGAGTGGAAGAGCTGCGGACCGGCTTCCTCAGCGCGAGCCTGCGTACCTCCTTCCTGGCAACGCGGCGGCGGGCCTATTCGCTCATGATCGATCTCCTGATGGACCGGCACGCCGCCGAGCCCGGGAAGGACTATGACCGGGAGGCCTTTGCGATCAGCGAGCGCGCCCGCGCCCGCACCCTCCTCGACGTGCTGCGCGCCGGCAGCGCTGGCCGCGCCGGGAGCACCGCGCCGCCCGAGCTGCTGACGCGGCGGACCGCCCTTCTCCGCCGCCTGAGCGCCAAGGCCGACCTGCGATGGACCCAGACCGGTGCGCGGGCGGACGCCCTGGAGGGGGACATCAACGCGATCCTCATCGAACTGGAAAACGTCGAAGCGAAGATCCGCAGCCAGGATCCGCGTTTTGCCGCCTTCAGCTCGCCACCGCAGCCGGTCGGTCCGAAGGAGATCTCCGGCTGGCTGGAGCCTGGGACGATGCTCCTGGAGTACTCCCTGGGAGAGGACCGCAGCTTCCTGTGGACCGTCGAGGCCGGCCAGATCCACGCCTTCCCCCTGCCTCGCCAAAAAATGATCGAGGATCTGGCACGCCAGGTCTACAAGGAGATGAGCACGGTCGAGTCCGGGAACGCGCGCCGCGGGGCGGCGGCGGAGAAGCTGGGCCAAATCCTGTTCGGCCCCATCTGGAAGGACGCGGCGAGGCTCAGCCGTCTGGTCGTGGTGCCCGACGGAGCGCTCGGCCTCCTCCCGTTTGCCGCCATGCCGGTCCCCGATCCCGGCCGGAGTTGGAAAGCTCCAGGAGCTCACCAGCCACTTCTGGAGCATCTGGAGGTCGTCTCCATCCCGTCCGCCACGACTCTCGCCGCGCAACGGCTGCAACGGCGCTCACCGGCCACCAGGTGGGCGGCGGTCCTTGCCGATCCGGTGTTCGCCGCGAACGAGCCGCACCCGGCCCACCGGTCCGCCGCCGTCTCGCCAGCGCGAGACTTCGCCCCGGCGTTGGAGCCCCTGCCTTCGACCCGCAGGGAAGCGAAAGCCGTCGCCGGCCTCGCCCCCGCCGGCCAGGTGTGGCTCGGGCTCGGCCTGAAGGCCAACCGCGAAGCCGTGCTCTCCGGCGAGCTCCGCGACTACCGCTTCCTCCACTTCGCGACTCACGCCGTGGCCGACACCCGCAACCCGGAGCTGTCCGGCCTCTTTCTCTCGCAGGTGGACGCCCACGGCCACCCGCAGGAGGGCTTCCTCGGCCTGTCCGACATCTACGAGCTCGACCTCGACGCCGACCTGGTGGTCCTCTCCGGCTGCCAGACCGCGCTCGGCAAGGAGGTCCGCGGCGAAGGGCTCATGGGCCTCACGCGCGGGTTCCAGTACGCCGGCGTGCCGCGGGTGGTGGCGAGCCTGTGGCGGGTGCAGGACCGGGCCACGGCGGAGCTGATGACCCGCTTCTACCGGGCGATGTGGCGCGACCATCTCTCCCCGGCGGCGGCCCTGCGCAAGGCCCAGTGGTCGCTGCGCCGTGAGACCCTCTACAAGGATCCCTACTCCTGGGCCGGCTTCGTCCTCCAGGGAGATTGGCATTGACGAGCGCTCCCGGCCACCCCCCCACTGTAGAGACGCCCCGTGGGGAACCCCGCGGGGCGTCTCGGGTGCGGCGATTGCCGGCTGTCCTTTCCCAATCGCCCCGCGGACACACCGTGGCCAGTTGGATCGGCCTCTCCGCCCCGGAGACGCCCCACGGGGTTCCCCGTGGGCGTCTCTACAGTGGGGATTGCCAACGGAATCGCGGGTGAGATAACCGGCGGCTTGGCGACAGTAGAGGAGATGAACGACAAAGGGCTCTTTACGAACCCGAGATAAGGAGCGAGAAATGGACCTCAGCGATTTGCAGGGAAAATGGACCATCCGATCCGTCAATGTGACTGACAACCCGGGGGTCACGCAGTCTGACGTTCTCCAGTTCATGCCCGCCACGTCAGACCCGTCAGCCGTAACCATCACGTGCGCAAACCCCAACCAACCCAACCAATGGGCAGACTGGGCTACGTCCTGCGTGTTCACACCCGAGGGTCTTACAGGAGTCACGGCCCGGGGTCAGAGTTTTCTCATCACACTCAACCCCGACGCCACGACGAAACAACTGACCTGCCAATTCGTGGACACTTCGTCGCAGCAGCGGCGGTTGCGGGCCGCCGGCCTGAGCTCGTTCCTCGGCGCGCTGATCGGCGCCGTGGCCGGGTTCGCCGCCGGCTTCCCCCTCGTGGGCGCCCTGATCGGATTTGCCACCGCCTTGACCGGTTCAGCGGTCACGGCCGCTTCCACTGCTTCCTTGGATTCCAGGTACACCTCGACCGGCACCTGGGTCGCCGATGATGGAAGCAATGCCCCCAGAGCCAACAAGCCGCAGCCGCTGAAGGCGGTGAGCGCCTGACGCGGCCCGAGCCTCAGCCCACGGTCTCTGGAGGCGTCCACCGTGCGCGCCACGCCGTCGGCAAGCTCCGCTCCCCGGGATATGATGCACCTCGTTCATGGGAGATCTGGAGCACGACCGGCCGGGCCCTTTCGCCCGGGTGGAGGCACGGTGGGCGTCGACAGCACCGAGGCAGGACCAGGGCCGGACGAGGCGGCCATCGCCGCCGACCTCGTCCGGCGGATCGCGGCGGGCGAGACCGCCGCCGAGGGACAGCTCGTCGAACGCTACCGGCGGGGCCTCCGCTATCTTCTGCACCGCCTCGGGGCCCTGCCGGACCTCGCCGACGACGTCCAGCAGGAGACCTTCCGGATCGTGATCGAACGGTTGCGCCACGAGGGTCTCGCGGATCCGGCCGGCCTCGCGCCTTTCCTGCGCGGCACGGCCCGCAACCTCCTCATCGCCGAACGACGCAAGACGGCCCGCCGGCGAACCTGGGGCGACACGGGCGAGCTCGCGCAGGCCGTGGCGCCGGCGCCGAGCCAGCTCCAGTCCGTGCTGCTGGACGAGGAGGCCGAGATGGTGCGGCGGCTGATCGGCGAGCTCCCCACCGACCGCGACCGGCAGCTCCTGCTGCGCTTCTACGTTGGCGAGGAGGACAAGGACAGTATTTGTGCCGACCTCGGGCTCGAAAGTCTGCACTTCAACCGCGTCCTCTTCCGGGCCCGCCAGCGCTTCAAAGAGCTCCTGGAGCGCTTCCAGAAACAGCAGGTCCCAGTGAAAGAAGGACGCTGACCATGGACCACGCCTACATCGAAGACAACCAGATCGCCGACCGCTACGTGATGGGCACCCTCCCGCCGGAGGAGGTCGAGCGCTTCGAAAATCACTACCTCTCCTGCCCCGAGTGTCTCGACCGTCTGGATCTCGTCGAGCCTCTTCAGCGCGGCTTCAAACGGATGGCAGGGCAGGACGCGGCGAAGCTCGCCGCCACCCGGCAGCTCGCCTTCGTGGCCTGGCTCGCCCGCCTCGGCCGCTCGCGCCAGATTGGGTTCCTCCTCGCGGCCCTGCTCCTGATCGCGGTCCTGCCGGCGGGCCTGCTCCTGCGCGGGACCGCCGAGCGCGGACGAGAGCTGGCCCTTGCCCGCTCGGACCTGGAGCAGGAGCGGCAGCGCTCGGAGCAGAGCGCGGCGGAGACCGCGAGACTGCGCTCGAAGCTGGAGGCCAACCAGCGCGATCTCGCCAGCCAGCGCCAGCAGCTCGCCCAGGCTCAACAACCCCAGAGCGTCACCGTTCTCAACCTCGACGTGGAACGCGGCGCCAGCCTATCGGGAGGTGAGCCGACGCACAACGTGCGCCTGCCGGCGAGGTCGGGATGGATCATCCTCTCCATACCCATCGATCCGCCGTTCCAGCGGTCCTACGTCGCCGTCCTGTGGGACACCCACGGCCACGAGGTCAAGCGCATCGCGGATCTGAAGAACCAGAGCGGAACCTTGAGCTTCAGCCTCCCGCCCAGCCTCCTGCCGCCCGGCGACTACTCCCTCACGATCGAGGGCCTCTCCGGCCGGTTCACCTTCCGCGTCCTGCCCCCCGCCTGAAGGACCGGCCTACTGCCGCATCAGCACCACCACCGTCCGCCCCTCTACCCGCACTTCTTCGCCGGGCGCGAAGACCGCCGCCGTTTCCTCGACGCCGTCCTGCGCCGTGTCGAAGACCGGCT
This sequence comes from Thermoanaerobaculum sp., assembly GCA_021154885.1. GTDB lineage: Bacteria > Acidobacteriota > Thermoanaerobaculia > Multivoradales > UBA5704 > DATARR01. Next base: position 36,317 of record JAJKHS010000012.1, on the reverse strand, counting down.
TCCAGCGCTCCCCCCAGTCGGGGCGGGCGGGGAGGCGAAAGGGGAGGGGCTCGTGGTGGCCGTTGAAGAGGACATAGAAAGTATCGTCCACCACCCGCTCGCCACGGGGGTCGAGGCCGGGGATGGCGTCGCCGTTCAGGAATACGCCTAGGGACTTGGCGAAGCCGTGCTGCCAGTCCTCATCGTTCATCAGCTCGCCGTCCGGGCGGAACCAGCCGAGGTCCCGCACCCCTTCGCCGCGGATGGCCTTGCCCAGGAACCAGCCGCGCCGGCGGAAGACCGGGTGCTGGCGCCGGAAGGCGATGAGGCGGGCGGTGAAGTCGATCAGCGCCTCGTCCGCCGACTCCCAGTCGAACCAGGAAATCTCGTTGTCCTGGCAGTAGGCGTTGTTGTTCCCCCCTTGAGTGCGCCCCATCTCGTCGCCCCCGAGCAGCATGGGGATGCCCTGGGAGAGGAAGAGGGTGGCCAGGAAGTTGCGCTGCTGACGGGCGCGCAGGGCGTTGACCTGCGGGTCGCCGGTGGGGCCCTCGACGCCGCAGTTCCAGGAGCGGTTGTGGCTCTCACCGTCGCGGTTGTCCTCGCCGTTGGCCTCGTTGTGCTTCTCGTTGTAGGAGACGAGATCGCGCAGCGTGAAGCCGTCGTGAGCGGTGACGAAATTGACGCTCGCCGAGGGGCGCCGGCCGGTGGTGGCATAGAGGTCGGGGCTGCCGGTGAAGCGATAGGCGAAGTCGCCCAGAGTCCGGGGCTCGCCCCGCCAGTAGTCGCGGACCGTGTCGCGGTACTTGCCGTTCCACTCGGACCAGAGAGGCGGGAAGTTGCCCACCTGATAGCCGCCTTCTCCCACGTCCCAGGGCTCGGCGATGAGCTTGACCTGGCTGATGACCGGGTCCTGCTGGATGATGTCGAAGAAGGCCGACAGGCGGTCCACGTCGTGGAGCTCGCGGGCCAGGGTCGAGGCGAGGTCGAAGCGGAAGCCGTCCACGTGCACGTCGAGCACCCAGTAGCGCAGCGAGTCCATGACGAGCTGCAGCACGTGCGGGTGACGCATGTTGAGGCTGTTGCCCGTTCCGGTATAGTCCATGTAGTAGCGACGGTCGTCGGGCACCAGGCGATAGTAGGAGGCGTTGTCGATTCCCTTCAAAGACAGCACGGGCCCCAGGTGGTTGCCCTCGGCCGTATGGTTGTAGACCACGTCGAGGATGACCTCGATCCCCTCTTGGTGGAGCGTCTTGACCATGTGCTTGAGCTCCTGCACCTGCTGGCCCGTGGAGCCCCCTGCCGCCGCGTATTCGTTGTGCGCCGCGAGATAGGCGATGGAGTTGTAACCCCAGTAGTTGCGCAGGCCTCGCTCCAGCAGTTGGCTGTCATGGACGAACTGGTGGACGGGGAGGAGCTCCACCGCCGTCACCGCCAGCCGCTTGAGGTGGGCGAGGGCCGCCGGATCGACCAGGGCCGAGTAGCTGCCCCGCGCCTCCTCGGGTACGGCCGGATGGCGCTGGGTGAACCCCTTGACGTGGACCTCGTAGATCACCGACTCGTGGGCCGGGCGGCTGGGCGGCCGGTCGTTCCCCCAGTCGAAGAACGGGTTGATGACCACGCACTTGGGCATGAAAGGGCCGCTGTCCAGGTCGTTGCGCCGCCCCTCCGGGTCATCGAAGTGATAGGGGAACACGGCCTCGTTCCACTGCACCTGCCCGTCGACCGCCTTGGCGTAGGGATCGAGGAGGAGCTTGGCCGGGTTGCAGCGGTGCCCCTCGGCCGGGTCCCACGGCCCGTGGACGCGAAAGCCGTAGCGCTGGCCGGGCACGACGTTGGGCAGATAGCCGTGCCAGCAGAAGGCCGTGACCTCGGGCAACTCGACCCGGGTCTCCTGCCCCTGGCCGTCGAAGAGGCAGAGCTCGACCCGCTCCGCCACCTCCGAGAACAGGGAGAAGTTGGTCCCGGCGCCGCCATACGTGGCGCCCAGGGGAAACGGCGCTCCTGGATGGATTTTCATCGACTCTCTCCCTCGCACCCGATCGTGGTTACAGCGCTGCGGGGAGACGTGCAATTTGCATGCGCAAGACGGGTGCCGGCCGCTCCAGCGCACGGCCGGCCATTTTGTGAGGTGCCAAGCCTTCAGGCTCTTCGTATCTAAATACTTCGACCGTTTCTGATCTCGGCCGCCATTGTCCCTCCTTGGATCTCTCGCTGCACCCTTCAGGGTAAAGGATTCCGCGCCGCCCTTCCGGGTAGGGATGATGGTGCAGCACGCCCTTGCAGAACCCTGAGAACGACTCCATATACCGGAAATTTTACGTCCATGAGTCCGGAGGTCGCTACTTATGCCGCAACCACAGCTCTCCCTGAAGCCGAATCTCCTGTGCATCGTGCCGCCCTACCTCTCCAAGGGGGCTCCCCCCCTGGGGCCCGCGGCGTTGCTCGGATATCTGAGGTCACAAGGTTGTAACGATTTCGACTTCCTGGACCTGCGGCTCTGGGTCCCCAACGCCTACGCCCCCACCTACAACCCTTGCGGCGTGTTCGGAGAGACCTATGTCCTCGACGTTCCGGACCTGCCCCTGGTCCTGAAGCTCCTGGACAACTTCACCCAGTCGCGGGACCTCGCTCCGGAGATGGATGAGCGGTTCGAGCTGTACTGCCTCGAGCGCGGAATCAACCCTCACACCCTCTATAGCTATCTGCTGTCGATGAATCGCTTCGTCGAGTCGTTCTTCTCCCAGCTCGGCCAGATCGACTTCATCGGGTTCACGGTCTGGAGCTCCAATTTCCTGGCCACGCTCATGGCCGCGGCCCATCTGAAGCGGCGCCGCAAGCCGCCACTGATCGTTTTTGGCGGACCGCAGACGACGGAGAGCAAGACGTCCGCCAAGCTCGCGCTGCGCGCCGGTCTCGCCGACTTCGTCGCGCTGGGGGAAGGTGAGGAAACCCTGCTGCGGCTTTACGAGGCCTTCCGCCAGGAGCGCAGCGTCCCCGCTCAGGCCGTCCCGGGCACCATGCGCTTCGTCCACTCGACCGGAGAGTTCCAAACCTCGGAGCGCCCCCTGCTCCGGCTCAACAATCTGCCCGTGCCGGCTTTCGATCAGATGTCCCTCCCCTCCTATTGGTCGAAAGAACATCGACTACGGACGGTGACCTATGAGCTCTCTCGCGGCTGCACCGACAAATGCACCTTCTGCAGCGAGTGGGTCTTCTGGAAGCGGATGCGGCAGGGCAATACGCAGCATGTCGCCGACGGCTTCGAGGAGATCTCGCGCCGCTACAACGCCGAGCGGATCTGGTTCATGGACTCGCTGCTGAACGCCAAGCTCGAGCCTCTCCGTGAGTTCGCGGAGGAGGTCATCCGGCGCAAGCTCAACGTCAAGTGGGGCGGGTTCATGCGCGCCCAGATGGACACGGAGACCGCCAACCTGCTGAAGAGGGCCGGCTGCGACTTCGTCTTCATCGGCGTCGAGTCGCTCTCGGACGAGACTCTCAAGTTGATGAACAAGCGGCGGACCGAAGCGGACAACGTCAAGGCGCTGAAAGCTTTCCTCGGCGTGGGGATCCGGCACGTCGTCGCCGGCTTCATTCCCGGCTTTCCCGGCGACACCCGGGAGCGCTTCCTCAAGACCGCCCTGGTCCTCAGCGAGATCCGGCGGGAGTACCCGGAGACCTTCCGCGTCAACGTCGAGCCGTTCATCATCTCTCCCGGACAGCCGCTCTTCGCCGATCTCTCGGAAGCCGGCCTCGTGCCGCACAAGTGGGACGAGCGCTATCTGGACATCGCGCCGCAATTCCGCGACCTGACGAACGACATCTTCTGCCACGTCACCGGCCCGAACCAGGGCATGGAACGGTTGGGTGAGTTCCAGATCGCCCGCTCCGTCACCGCCTCGCACAAGAGGTCCAACTCGCCGGACGTGTTCCTTTATGCGGATGGGGAATCCTGGTCGGTTGCCAACCTCGACATCAAGGAGATCGGCAGGGGAATTCATCTCGGGCGTGCGAAGAGTGAAACGGCCCTTGCCCACGGGCTCATCCTGACCGACGAGGAGAAAGCCGAGTACGAGGGCACGATGGAGTTCCTGACGCTCAATCTCGCGGATTCGGACGGCCACGCGGAGGCCTTCTTCAACCGCGACCGGCACGATGCCTTCATGCAGCAGCTCGAAGCCCGGCACATCTCGTATCCCAGCCGGACGGAGCCCAAGGTCCGTCCGGGCTTCTATGCCAACGACATCTACAATGCCAACGCGGTCTGCCTGTCGCCCTATACGGCCGCCCGCATGGTCCTCCACGACGGCGTGGAGAGCATCCTGGTGGTGGACATCGTGACGATGAAGCATGCCTTCGTGCCCCTGGAAGCGGGTCCCGCGCTCTCGGCTCTGAGCTCGGCGCCGTGCCTGGTGCAGGACCTTGTGGCGCTCGGTTTGGCTCCCGAATTCCTGGAATCGCTCAAGGAGAACGGCATCCTGATGATCACCAGCCTTGCCGTTCCCCGGGTCCCTGAGGCGGAAATCGTGAGCGAAATCGTCGTCCAGACGCCAGAGACGGCACCCTCCTCTCCTGAAGCCGTTCCTGCCTGAAGCTTGGCGGCAGCTCGATGCCGCGCTCCCGTGCGGAGCGCGGCATCCACGGGCTGACTCACCGGCCAAGGACTACGAGCACTTCATTGCCCTTCAGCGCGGCGATGACGAGGTCTCCCTTGCCATCGTGATTCAGATCGCCGATGGCGACCGCCTCCGCCCCGCTCGCGGGGATCGTCGCGGTCGTCCGGTAGCGCCCGTTCGACCCGCGCGCGAGGAGGGTGACGGTATCTCCGGCCATGTTCGCCACCGCGATCTCCGCAACACCGTCGCCATTCAAGTCGCCCACTGCAACGGCGACGGGCGTGCGCCCTGCCGCGAAGGGCGAACCCGCGAGCAGCCGGAAAGCGCCCGCTCCGTCGCCGAGGAGGACGCTGACACCGTCCGCGGAGGGGTCCTCAGGGTGGCCGGAGAAGCCGCCGACCACGATGTCGAGCTTCCCGTCCCCATTCATGTCCGCGATCGCCTGGCAGAACGGAGAGCGTCCCGCAGGGAACGGAGAGCCGGGCGCTTTCGTAAAGCCGCCCTTGCCATCTCCCAGGAGGACGCTCACGCTGCTCCCCTCGAAGTTGGTCGTCAGGAGGTCCGGCTTGCCGTCGCGATTGACGTCGGCGCTCCGGAGCCGCTGATACGGCATCCGCCCGACCGGGAACATGCGGCCGGGCGATGCGAAGCCGCCCTTGCCGTTGCCGAAAAGGACCTCGACCGCGTTGTCACCCCAACTCTCGACCGCGAGGTCGAGCCTGCCGTCGCCGTTGAAGTCGCCCGCAGCGATGCCGTGCGGGTGCGGGCGGCTCGCGACCGTGACGGGCGAGCGCGCGGCCGGACTGAAGCCTCCCTTGCCGTTTCCGAGGAGGACGGTGACGCCGTGCGTGTCGTGGTTCGGCAGAGCGAGGTCGAGCGTCCCGTTGCCGTCGAAGTCGGCCACCGCGATGTCATTCGGGTTCTTCCCCGCGGGAAAAGGCGAGCCCGCCGCCGGCGCAAAGCCGCCCTTGCCGTCGCCGAGGAGCACCGTCACGTCACTGCTCCCGCTGTTCGCGATGACGAGGTCGGGCTTTCCGTCGCGGTTGACATCCGCGATGGCGGCGCTCGCCGGAGCGAACCCGACCCGGAAGTGACGCGGCTCGCCAAGCCCGGGCGAGTTGAGGGCGGGCACCACGAGAGTGACCGTCGTGGGCAACAGGAGAATTGAAAGAAGGTGCCGAAAAGCCATCACGCTGCGCGTCCACGTCGCATTTTCAAGTTGTCACCGAGAAGACACAGTACCATGGCACGGCGGATCGAGAGTGCATCTGTGTGCCCCACTCATCTAGAATGCCCAGGGCGCAACATCACAGGAGGCCGGACGATGATCGAGAAGCTGAACCGTCGCGACTTCATCCGCGCGGGCGCCGCGGCCGGACTGACGGCGGCAGTCCCACAGGCGTTGCTGGGGCAGGCTCCGGCCGTGATCGCCCCGAAGAGCGCCAGACCGGTCGTCATCTCCTCGGCGAACGGCAACGTCTTCAAGAACGGCGGCGACGTGACCGGCGTCCAGAAGGCGTTCGGGATGATCACGCAGGGGTCCGACGTGCTGGACGCCGTGGTCGCGGGCGTCAACATCCTCGAGCTCGACCCGCAAGAGGACAGCGTCGGGTATGGCGGCCTGCCGAACGCCGAGGGGGTCGTGCAACTCGACTCGTCCTGCATGCACGGGCCGCGGCGCCAGGCGGGAGGGGTGGCCTCGCTCGAAGGGGTGCGAACGCCGTCGCTCGTGGCCAAGGCGGTCCTGGAGCAGACGGATCACCACCTGCTGGTCGGCAAGGGCGCGCAGGAGTTCGCCCGCAATCTGGGGTTCAAGATCGAGGACGACCTCAACACCGAGAAGTCCCGCCGCCTCTGGCTCGACTGGAAGCGCCGGGTCGACCCGAGCCACTACCTCGATCCGCGGAAACGTGCCGAGGCGGGCCACCAGGCGGCGCTGCAGATGGTCCGCGAGGGGCTCATCCGCCAGGAGCACCTCTGGGGCACCATTAACTGCGATGGCGTCAACGCCAAGGGGGAGATCTGCGGCGTGACGACGACTAGCGGCCTCTCCTGGAAGATCCCGGGCCGCGTGGGCGACTCGCCCATCCTAGGCGCCGGCCTGTACGTGGACGGCGAGATCGGCGCCGCGGGCTCCACCGGCCGGGGCGAGGCCAATCTCTACAACCTCTCCTCCTTCCTCATCGTCGAGGCCATGCGCCGCGGCGCCCACCCCAAGGACGCCGGCATGGAGGCGCTCAAACGTGTCGTCGCGAACACCGTCGAGAAGCGCCTGCTCAACGACCGCGGCCGGCCGGCCTTCGACTTGAACTTCTACATCTTGAACAAAAGAGGAGAGTACGCCGGGGTGTCGATGTACGCCTCCCACTACGCGGTGTGCACGGAGAAGGGGCCGGAGACGCTGCCGACGGAGGCGATGTTCGAGGGGAAGGCGTAGGTTCGGCATTCTCCCGAGGGGCCTGAGGGGAGGGCGTCGGCTCTGAACTGCCCGCCGCCCTGCCCAGTTATCCGATCAGATTGAACCCAAGATCGATCTTCGAGAGCAGCGACGGATCTCCGGTCTAAGGACAGGGGGAAGGGCAGAGGGTCGTAACTCCGGCGCAGGTGACATACCCCCTCTCACCTAGGGCGCAGTTGCGGTCCTCGCCCGAGCAGGGCGAACCCAAGCACATTATCATCACGGGGCCGCATTGCGCGGAGCAGCCTGCTTTCGGGGTGATTCGCCTGTTCGATGCGAAGATGGCGTCGTCCGGGGCCATTGTACTGGCGCTGATGGCTGTGGAGGGGCTTAAGAGCACGGTCGGCACGGCTGGAGCGTCGCTCGGCGTCTGAGCAAAACCGGCGGCGGCGAGGGCGATGAGACCTGCGAAGATGCTTGCCTTCATCACGTGTCCTCCTATGTTTCCAACTATTCTGTGCGCATCTAAGAATTTAGTCAATATCCTGCGACAAGATGAGCTGACACGCGAGCTTAGCCTCCTCCCCGGGGTCCGCGTGCTTGGTCAAGACCGAGAAGGAGGCGCGGGCCGCGCCTTGAGGGGTTCCGGCCCTTCAGGCGCACCGGGCGCCGGGCACGAAGATCTGATGGGCTTCGAGGGCGAGGACCTGCGCCGGCCTGGCCAGAGCCGTATGGTCGATCTCCTGCTGGTGCCCGCGGTTGTGCAGCGACGAGATGGCCCGGCCCGGAAGACCCTGGGGATCACCCGCCGCGAGCGGGCGCCGCTCGATCCCGAAGCCGTGAAGCGGCTGCGGGCGCTGGTGTATGGGCGGTGATCGCCGCCGTCCACAAATCTGAACACCCGTCTCCACCTTCTTGAACAGTAAACCTCTCTCCTCCAGGGATTTCCCTCGGAAGATCCCCTGGAATCATCCTTGCTTAGTCCCCCACCATGACCTCCCGACTCGTTCGATTCCTGATGGGCCTCGCTGTGGTCGTCGCAGTGCCGTGCGGCCGCGTCCCGGCTGCCGAAATTCCCGTCGAAGACCCGTTGGAAGGCCGGACGCGGGCCGCGGGGTGGATCATCGATCCTGGAGGCCGCCCGGTGGCGGGTGTGGAGATCTGGGTGGTGCCCGACTATTACGGCGACATAACTTCTGCCACTTTCGAGGCAGGGCCTGCCGCGGTCACGGGCCCAGATGGAAGCTATGATTTGCGCGACCGGACCGTGGGGGGCAGTGAGAGACTCCGGGCCTGTCGCCAGGGCTACGTGCCGAAGGAGTTTCCTGCGAAAAGGCCGGTGTCCGAGGCGCTGTGGACCGTGCTCACCCCCGTCATCCATCTCGCCGGGCACGTGGTGGACGCCAAGGGCGAACCCCTCTCCGACGCGCGGATCTTCGCGGGGCTCTACGGCCCCCCTCCGGGCGATCTCATCCTGCCGGACCCGCCGTGTCAGTTCGACAGCTCGGCTCTCTCCGGCCCCGGGGGAGCTTTCACCGTGGAACTGGAAGCGCCCGGGTTGTACGAGGTGACCGCCACCCGAAGTGGATACCTTTCGACGAGCCTCAGGGATTTCACCATCCCTCCCGAGGGGTTGGCTGGAGTGGAGATCCGATTGGATTCCGGGACGACGGTGAGCGGCCACGTCACCGATCCGGAAGGCCGCTCCATCGCCTACGCCTCAATCACTATGAGAGGACCTAGGAGCCATGCCGAGGTCACGGCCGACCAAGACGGAAAATTCCTCGTCGAAGGGATCGAGCCTGGAGAGCCGAGACTCGAAGTGAGTTATACCGGGTACGCAACGAAGGAGGTTTCACTCCAGGTTCCACCCGGGGGCACACAGGTCGATGTTGTCCTGGATCCCACATCCTATCGCGAGATCCGCGGCCGGGTGGTCGGGCCGGACGGCGCGCCGATCGGCGAGGCGCTCATCCACATCTCGTCCTTGTTTCAAAGACTTCAAGCGACGACCCTGGCCGATGGCTCGTTCGTTGTGGAGGTGTCCAAGGACGTCTACAGGTTGAAAATCGAGAAAGCTGGATTCGCTCCCCAGGAGATCGAAGGCGTGGCGGTGGACGCGACATCGGTCGAGGGCCTGGAGATTCGCCTTGGCTATGGCAGGACCCTGAAGGGCCACATTCTGGGGATCGACCCCAAAACGTTGAAAAGGCTGGAGGTGTCGGACGCTGTCTCCACACACGACATAAGCGTGGATTCCGAAGGCCGATTCGAGGTCCACGACCTTGCGCCGGGGGAGTGGAGTCTAGGGGCTGAGGCCGCCGCAGACCGATTCGTCCTGGAAAAGCTCACCCCGCCCCCCGGACTGAAGGAGGTGGTGCACGACCTCCAGTTCCCTCCCGTCTTCAAAGTCCGGGGACGGGTCACCGGCCCGAGAGGCGAGCCGATCGAGGGAGCGGACCTCTGGTTCAGTGGAAGTCCCGGCGTACACTTTCAGGCCCAGACTCTGGCGGATGGCTCCTTCACGGTCGGCGTGACCAATGACACCTACACCCTTCACGTCTCGGCGGGAGGCTATTCCAGCCGGGAGCCGGAGCAGCCGATCGTCGTCGCTGGGGAGACGGTCGCAGGCGTCGAAATCCAACTGGGGACGAACATCGTCCTCACCGGCCGGCTTCTGGGACTGGAGCCGGCCGAGACGATCGGGTCCCTTGGAGCCAAAGGGCCTCCGGGTTACCTCGCTGGCGCTTGGAGCGCCGACCAGGGCCAATACCGCCTGACGGGCCTCTGGCCCGGAGACTGGACGGTCACCGCAACTCGCGCGCGACATTCCTGGATGGAACCAGACAGGATGGCCAGCGGGAAAATCCACATTCCCCCCGGCACCACCGAGGCCACGCTCGACCTCGACTTCCACGTGGGGGACCTCACCCTCACGGTCCGCTCCGCGCATCCGGGCGAGCCTTTCCGAGCCACGCTCCTCTATGCCGACGGCAGTGAGCTCATCAAGGATCCGCTGTATGGCCACGACGAAGTCTTCCACTTCGAGCGCCTCCAGGCAGGGACCTACCGGCTGCGGATTGAGGATCTCAGGAAGAAGGTGCAGGAGCAGCCCGTCGAGCTGACGGCCGACCGCGAGGTGGTGATCGATCCGGCCGCCGCGCCTTGAGCGGCCCCCGCCCCCTTCAGGCGCACCGGGCGCCGGGCACGAAGATCTGCTGGGCTTCGAGGACGAGGACCTGAGCCGGCGCCGCCAGGGCCGTGTGGTCGATCTCCTGCTGGTGTCCGCGGTTACGCAGCGACGAGATGGCCCAGACGATGACCGCGAGGACGATCAGGGCGACCAGGATTAGCCAGACGGGAATGCCTCTCTTCCTCTCGACTCGGATCTCAGCCATGGAATGATCCTCCTTGGGCCGGGCAGCGACAAGCTGGGGCCGGAGCCCGGCTGCGGCCCCAAGGGGGGTGTGCAAGGATTGGGCCGGGAGTCGCTCCCTTCGCCGCCAGAACGGTGACGGTCCGGGGAGCGCAGATCGCGGTAGACGGTGTCCGCGGGTATACTTACCTGCGATGGCCAAGGCATCGGTGAAACCCCGCACGGTTCAGGTCGAGCTTCCAGAAGAAGCCTTCCAGCACCGCACCTGGAAACCTCAAGAGGTAGCCCAGGAGATGCGGCTGTTGTGGCTGCTGGAAGAGGTGAGGGCCCGCCGTCTGGGCTTCGGCAAAGCGGCGGAGCTTTCCGGAATCCCAGTCGCCGCCTTCCTGCAGCTCATGGGCCAGCACCAGATCTCCCCGTTCAACTATGACGACGACGAGCTGGCTCGCGAGCTTGGATCCGACGCTTGATCGTCGTAGCGGATTCAGGTCCCCTCATTCACCTCAGCCTGATTGGCAGGCTCGATCTGCTGTCCGGTCTCTACGGGAAGATTCTCATTCCAGACCTGGTCTACAATGAGGTAGTAAAATCCGGCGAAGGACTTCCTGGAAGTCTGGAAGTGGCCGGCGCCGACTGGATCGCCGTAGAGAATCACCATCCGGACGACCTCTTCCGCCTGCTGCGAGGGGAGTTGGATGCCGGAGAGGCGGCCGCGATCACGCTGGCCATCGACCGGCAGGCTGAGTGGTTTCTGTCGGATGATCGGCCAGCCCGTCTGGCCGCCGAACGGTTGGGCCTCAAGGTTTGCGGGACCGTCGGAATCCTGGTCACTGCTAAGAATCAGGGTTTGGTCGCAAGGGTCGCCCCTCTCCTCCTCCGATTAAGAAAGGAGGGCGTATGGCTGGGGGAGGAACTGGTGAAGAGAGTGCTCGAAAGTCTGGGGGAGTCGGGCTGAAAACATCACCCTTGGTTCCCCTGCTCCAAACCCTGAGCCGCTGGAGTCCCAAGTATGCTGTCGACGAAGGCCGCCGCTTGAGGAAAGCCGTCCGCTTAGGGGAATCCCAGGTGTTGGGTTATAATCCAGACTTAACGTATGACGCTCAAAACGCAGGGCCATCCACCCACCACACCCTTGGCAATCCGCGTCGGGGTGACAGGGCACCGAACCCAGGGGCTGGCCGAGGCAGGATATAACGACGGGGCTTTGAGAGAATCGGTCCGCCAAGTCTTGAGACAAATCCAGGAGATCGCTCAACGGCTCGGTCTTCTCGTCGTATCTCCTCTCGCCGAAGGTGCTGACCGTATCGTAGCAGAAGAAGCATTGAAACTTGGCTACGAGCTTGAAAGCCCTCTACCCTTTGTGCGTGAAGAGTATGAGAAAGACTTCCGCCTTCCCGAGTCGAGAGCCGCCTTCAGGCATCTGCTCGGACGGGCGAGGACAGTCTATGAATTGAACGGCTCCCGCGAACACGCCAATCAAGCCTACGAGGCGGTGGGCCGCTGGGTACTGCTTCATTCCAATATTCTGATCGCCATATGGAATGGGAAGCCGGCGGCTGGCCAAGGCGGGACTGGGCAGATGGTAAAGGAATCGCTCTCACGGGGGATTGCAACCGTGTGGGTACGACCCCACGGTCAGATGTTTTTACTGAGGTCTGCTGACCCGATCTTGTATGATCCGATAAACCGACTCTCCGAAGCAATGGGAAGAGTTTTGACTGCCCGCGGCATGAGCTGGGCGGGCCCTGAGGATTGAAATGATACAGCGGCGGCCATCGCCAGAAACGCGGCTCGTTGTACGCATCGGCGTAATCGGCGAAGAGTCCAAAAATCTGGGACCCGATATGCCTAATACGGCCATTGTGGCGAAGATTCAAGAGGTCCTCGTGAAGATCCGAGAGATAGTCAACGCTATCCATGATCGCTGCAAGGGATTGTATGCGAAGGATAACCCGACGCTGCGCATCATCTCTCCTTTGGGAGCAGGGGCCGAGCTGATCGTCACTCGTGAGGCCATTCAGAAGAGATTTGGATTTGAATTGCAGTGTCTACTCCCCGTAGAGCATGAGGAATACAAGAAGAAGTTCCTGGCCGCGGAATCCTATGCACTCTTCGACGAGCTCTGGGACACTGATTCTGTTAAAGTCGAGCTGGACGGCCCCTTGGATGATAAACCAGCAGCACGCGAAGCCGTGGGACAGGCCGTTTTGCGTCAGTGCGATGTACTCATCGCTGTCTGGAACGGTGAATCGGGAGAGCAAGGGGAACCGGGGGCTGTAGTTATGGAAGCCATCTCCCGGAATATTCCGGTCATCTGGGTCAATTCCTTGCCCGAGCATGAGATTTGCCTTTGGGAACGGGGCTTAAATCCTGGAGAACCGCCAAGAAAGACCGCCCTGAATTTTCTCTTGGATCGTCTCAAACCCATTTTCGCCATGCCGCCGACCATCAGCTCCAAGCCTTTGGAGCGATTTCTCTCGGAAAAGCAGCCTAAACCGATACCGATCTACAGGGCGTTCCGCAACTTCGTCGCCCACGGCTGGAAAAAACATCTCGAAGAGGCAGATCGCGAAGCTCTGAACGATAGCGATGAGCCGCCAGCCGATCGTTGGGCCACCCTCGCAGAGCCCAACAACCATATAGGACAAAAGCTTCGTGATGGCTGCCAAGTTCACCTGGAGCGCGCAGACCATCTCGCCAACGCTTACGGAGACATCTATCGCAGCCTGTTCATCGTTACCTATGCTCTCGGTGCTGCTGCCGTGCTTTCAGCTTTCTTCGGTATATATTATCCAAAAAGGCTGCACTGGATATTCTGGATCGAGTTGGCGTTGATTACCACAATCTTGATCCTGGTGTGGCTGGGAAACAAGCGCCTCCATCTCCATGAGCGCTGGATCGACTACAGGCTCCTTGCCGAAGGCTTCAGGCAAATGCAGTACCTTATTCCCCTGGCTCGGGTCACTCCTGCCTTTGAAGTTCCTGCACACCTCGAGGAAGACCCCGGCAGGACTTGGTTTAACTGGTATTTTCGAGCGGTAGCCCGTGAGTTGGGGATGACTTCCGCAAGAATAGATGCAGCTTTCCTGGCAACCTATCGGAAAGTACTTGCGGATGCGGTGAAAGGGCAGGTCAAGTACCATGCGAAGACATCGGCGATGATGGAGCTCGCGCACCATCGTTTGCATTCTGCGGTGGTAAAGGGCCTTTTTCCTGCAACTCTGGTGGCATGCCTTCTTCACCTGCTTCCTGAAGAAAATGTAGGCAACTGGCTGGGTGAATTGTTTACCGCCCTTGCAATCCTCTTGCTGAGCTTGTGTGCAGTCGTTCTGCCGGCTGTCGGTGCTGCAGTCGAAGGTATCTCCCATCAAGGTGAATTTGAACGTATTTCTCGACGCTCCAAAGCCCTGCGCGCGAGATTGAGTGCTCTCTTGTCAAATCTGTCGAGCTCCGAGAGGGCAATGAGCTCAAAGGAACTGGGCGCCCAGGCAGAGTATTTTTGCCAAATCCAGCTCCTGGAGCAGGCTGACTGGCGTGCGGCGTTCGTCACCAAGCCTTTAACCCCTCCCTAAGAAGAAAGGAGGAGAAGATCCACATCCTGGTTTAAGTTAAGTCAGCCCTTCTGAAGCCGATTCAACTCCGCTTCCAGAACCCGGATTTGCTCCTCGGCGGCCCGCCGTGCTGCCGTCTCTGCCTGACGGGCGGCAGCTTCTTCAGCAGCTTTCGCTTCCGCGGCCCTCAATGCAGCAGTCTCCTCCCACTCGGCGGCCGCCTCTTCTTCAGCCGCGAGAGCCTCCTCGGCCAGCCGGGCCACTCTTTCTACGCAAAAAGCGGGTTCAATCTCCTCCAGCCACACGAGCCGCTCCCGCGTTTCAGCGTCCACCAGTCGCAACCGATCACCTTCCGGTTCCAGGAACAGGTTCGTCGTCCGGCTCAGCAGCGATCCGTCCGCCTTCAGCGGGATGGGCTGATAGCGCCCGGCCACGAGCCGGTAGCCCTGAAGCCGCGGCTGCAGGTACTCCCCGTAGGGATCGAACAGGAACAGCTCCTCCACGCCCAGCCGCTCGTAGAGCAACTTCTTGTACTCGTCCTCCTTGCGGGTCTTCTCCGACGTCACCTCCACGATCAGGCTCGGCGGCGTCTCCTGCCAGAGCAGATAGTTCGGCCGGTCCCACTTCTTCACCCCCTTGGCCAGCAGCACGTCCGGAGCCACACACGCCTTCGGATTTCCCTCCTCATAACAGAGGAAGAGGTTGCCTCCCACCCAGATATCCGGCACCTCGAGGTAGCGGACTTCCAGGTTCAGGATGAGGTCAGTCATCACGATCCGGTGCAGGGGGGTCTCGCCCATGGGCTGGCCGTCCTCGGTGGGATACTCCATTTTCCGTTTCCGCTTGGGCCGAAGGGTGCTCATGCGTGCCTGCCTTCTGGCGGGTTGCGGAAATGCGCCAAGAAGACCCACCAAGCGCAACGCTAGCATGGTCCCGGCGCGGTTTGCGAGAAGTTGAGACCCGGCCGGACCCGCTCGCTCCTCTTGGACTAAGATTCAATCATGCTCGCTCTCTCCTCCCTCCGCCTCTACCTCGCCGCCCTCCCCGGCGACATGGACGGCGAGCGCGCGGTCATCGAGGGGCTGGTGCTGCCTGAGTTGCGGGAGCGGCTGCATGGGCAGGAGGTGGAGATCGTCGTCGTCGATCCCGCTCAGGACAAGGGGGAGGAGTGGGACCTCGCGCGTCGGTTCCAGGAAATCGAAGGGTGCCAGATCTTCCTGGCTCTGCTGGGCGAACGGTACGGCGCGCCGCCGGCGACCGTCCCCCTCGCTCTGGTGGCAGCTCAGCCGTGGTTGGTCGAAGACCCGGGACGGAGCGTGGTGGAGCTCGAGATCCTGCATGGCGCTCTTCGCGAGCCCGGGACGACGGCGAGCTTCTTCTATTTCCGGAATCCCCGGTTTCCTGCGATGGTCCCGGAAGCGCAGCGGGAGCGGTACCTTCCCGAGAACGACGAGGCGACGGCTCGTCTCGCCAGCCTAAAGGAGCGGATTCGGGCTTCGGGAAGGCCGGTCTTCGACGGATATCCCTGCGGCTGGAGCGAGGGGTTGGGACGGGCCTCGCGGCTCGATACGTTCGCGGAGCAGGTCTTCGAGGATCTGTGGAAGGCGATTCAGGAGCGGGGGCATACAGACGATGAAGGCCGGGACCCGGACCCGATGCCAGCACCACTGCCGCCAATTCCCGTCGATCCTAATTCTTCTCCTCCGATACGGGACTGGCCCGAGCCCCATCCCGCCCAGGCTCGTTCCGACAAGCCGCCGGTCCTTCATGAGAACGTCCAGTTCACGGTCTACCGCCCGCGGGTCGTGGAGCCGATGAAGTGGTTTCCACTGCTGGCGTTCGCCCATCTGGAGGAGCTGCCGGCGGACGCTCCGGCGGACGAGCCGGACCCGCTCGCGGAGGTCCGGGAGCAGGCGCATCGCATCCTCGGCGATCTCGTGGACGGCTATGCGGACGTCAAGCAGGACAGCCGGCAGGCCGTGCCTCACGAGGCCGAGATCACGTTCCTGCCGGAGATCCCGGGGTTCGAGGTCAACCCTCCCCGGCGGACGTTCCTGTGGCTGGAGTCGGTGCACCGGGAGGAGTTTCGGATTCGCGCCGGGCCGGAGACGGAGGGCCGGCAGGTCCGCGGCCGGATGAGCGTGTTCTGGGGGAGCATCCTGCTGGCCGAGGTCAGCCTCGCCATCCGGGTGGACTCTCGAATCGCGGGAGTCCAGGCGCCTCCGCCCGAGCGGGCCGCGAGCCGGCCGTTCCGCAACATTTTCCCGTCGTACTCGCACCAGGACGCCGTCATCGTCGAGGAATTCGAGCGCTACGCCCGCACGCTGGGCGACCGCTATCTGCGCGACGTCCACGAGTTGCGGGCCGGCGAGGTGTGGAACGACCGCCTCAAGGACCTGATCCAGAAGGCCGACGTGTTCCAGCTCTTCTGGTCATGGAACGCCCTGCGCTCGCGTTACGTCGAGGAGGAATGGCGCTACGCCCTATCGCTCGGCCGCTCTCACTTCGTGCGTCCCACGTATTGGGAGGACCCGCTGCCGGAGGAGCCCACGCGGAGCCTGCCGCCGGAGGAGTTGCGGCGTCTCCACTTCCAGCTCCTTCCTGGAGCCGCCAGTTTGCCGGCAACTCCGCATGGCCCCGCGGAGGTCCCCTCTTCAAAGCCGACCGCGGCGCCGGAGTTTCCCGGTTCCCGAGGGGCTTTCGATCCTAACGCCACGATCCTCGCCTTCCCGAGCGCCCCGAGCCCGCCAGCCGAGGACCGTGGCGAGCCGTCCCTCGAAGACACCACCCCGACCGCCGTCGCGCCGCCGCCTCTCCCGCCGGCTCCGCCGCCCCTGCCGCCCGCGGTGGCCGCGGCCCGGACCATGGCATCCCCGCCGAGGCCGTCGTACGCACCGCCGCCCCCTCGGGCCGCCGTGAACCGCGGACCGGGACGGTGGCTGGGCGCAGCCGCCATGATCGCGCTGGCGGTGATTGGTCTGTCGTTATTCGTGATGAAATCCCGGTCCTCGGCTCCGGTGCCGGCCTCGGTCTCCCAGGAGAAGCCGTCCGTGCTGGCCGAGCAGGGACCGCCGACAAGTAGCCGACCGAAATCTGAATCGAGTTCGAGAGAGCCAGATCTCAGCCTCAGCGACACGGGCCCGGCCCCGTCCTTCCCCGTCATCGACCCCGCCACCTGGCAGCGGCTCGCCGCGGCCTGCCGGCTCGATGCGGCCAGCGTCCGGGACCTGCCGACCCGGTTTCCGGCCGGAGCTCCCATCGTGCAGGTGGCCTCTTCCGAGGACTGGATCGTCGCCGCCCAGGCGCTCGCCCGGTATGGAAGCCGCGGCGCGTTCCTGCTCCCCCAAGAGGAGAACGGCCACGCCCTCTGTACGGTGAGCCTCGGGCACTACTCTTCTCTCGACGAGGCCAACCGGGCGGCGGCCGAGCTCCGCGTCTCCGACGGGGTGGACGCCAAGGTTGGACGCTACCCCGGGTTCACGCGGTGATTTTCACGCTCGCGCAACGCCGGCGACGGATGCGCCCCGCGAGTCGACGGACTGGCTCGCGGGGCGGCAGGGTCAGATCGCCGAGGCAGGCTCTACGGAGTCCCCGCCAAGCCGACCGTGTAGGGGCCGCCGGGCCCGGTGCCGCCCTCGATGCGCACGTAGTACCGGCCGGCTGCGAGCGTCCGGGAGCCGCGGCCATCGGCGGCCAGCAGCGTGCCGTCCTCGCCGTAGAGGCCGGCGGCGAGGTCCGGCGCCCCGTCGACGGTGACGGTCACGGCCGTCTCGGCGCCGAGGGTGAAGGCGAAGACGTCCTGATCGGTCGCCGGCGCGATCTCCCCCGTCCGGGCCTCCCCCAGTCCGATCTGCGTGGCGCAAAGGAAGCTGTCGCCATGGTCGTCCTGCGGTCCCAGGCTGCAGACGTCGAAGAAGGTGGCCTGCAGGCTCAAGGTGCCGGTAGCGCCGGCGGGCGGCGTCACGTGCATGCAGTGCTCGCCCGGCTGGACCACCACGGTCAGCGGTTGATGGAACGTGCCGAGCGGGCCGCCGTCCTCGAGCACAGGCTCGCCGGAGTCCGGATCGGCGGCATAGAGCGCTCCTTGAACGTCGGGCCCCTCCCCTGACAGCACCAGCAGTCCCGGCTGGCCGATCATGATCTTGAGGATGTCGCCGTCCCACTCATCCACCTTCTTGGTGGTCGAGGTGGTGGTGGCGTTGGCGAGGGAGACGCCGCCACCGGCGGCCTGGAGCGCAGCCGCGCAGTCCTGGGCTGGCTGAGCGCCGGCGGCGGAGCCCACGAGGAGGAGCGCCAGACCGGCGAGCGAGAGCGAATCTCTGCGTGAGGCGATTTTCGTGAACATACAGCGGTCCCTTTCAGGCCGAAACGGCCCCAAAACGTGAATCGGTTGAAGGTTTTGGGATGTCCCCGGGGGGACTTGGCCGGCCGGCCTGCGAGGCGTCCCACGCTCGCCTCGAAGGGGGGTAACGGCAGGTTTTCGGCGATTGGCAGGATTCAGGGCTTTGTGGTGAAATGACTTCACCTTGAACATCGCCGGGCTTTCCTGGGGAGAGGGAGAGGACGCCGCCGGAGCGCGGGTCTTCACGGACTACGTCCGCTCGCTGGAGCCCGGGGGAGAGCCGGACCCGCAGCGCCTGGCGACCGTGCGCGAGGCTCTGCGCGGCGCCCTGCGCGGCGAGCTGCGGCGGCGAGGGTTGTGGCAGGCGCCGCCGGACTACCTGGGCGTGTATGGCTCCGCAGGTTGGGAGGACGCGCTGGAAGAGCTGCTCGCCGAATGCTACGCCTTCGTCTTCGTCGATCGCCTGCGGAGCCTCCAGGCGCAGCTCCGGGTCAAGCCGAACGTCGACGGCCTGGTCTTCCTCAACGTCCGCCACTTCCTCCACGAGCGGCAGAAGGAGCACGATCCCCTGGGCTCCCAGGTCTTCGAAGTCCTCCAGTCCGCCGTGCGGCGCGCCGTGGCCGCCGGCGAGTTGCACGTGCTCGCGGGCGACCCGCGGGTGCGCAACGACACGGTCCTCGGTTTCCGGGCCGGCGCCGATCCCCAGCCAGCGGTCCGCGACCTCCGCGTGCTCGTGGCGCGCTGGAACGACGAGCTGCTGCCCGACCTCGTCACCCTCCGCGGCCGGCGGCAGGAGGAGGTGGTGGAGAGGCTGCGCGGGCGCCTGGCCGAGTTGTCCGCCGGGGCCGCCGGAGCCTTCCGCTTCAAGGACGTGATCGATCCCCTCAAGGCGGACGTGCGGGCGCGCTGGGCCGCCCTCCTCGAGCAGGCGGCGGGGGAGACCGCCGTCGAGCGCGAGCCCGGCGAGACCGCCCGGGCCGTGCGCCTGTCCCGGCCGGACACCGGTTTCGAAGAGAGGCAGCTCTTTCGCAAGCTGATCGGCTGCGTCCTGACCGCCATCGAGCGGCTGGACGCCAACGACCGGACGCGCTCCTACCTCACGACCCTCTGGCAGTTCCTGCGCGTGAACGCCCTGGGCGGCCCGGCGGATCCGGAGGAGGGGAGCCCCTCCCTCGTCTGGAGATCTCGTACAAGGACACGGGCAAGCCCGTCTGGTCGAGCCGCGGTCTCCACAAGACCAGCGGCTTCGAGCTCAGCGTGGCTCTCCCCCGCGACCTCCTGCCACCGGGGGACTACCAGCTCCGGCTGTCCGGGCTCAAGGACGGCAAGGCGGAGCCGGCGGGGGAGTATGAGATGCGGATCGCGGAGAAATGAAGCCGGCTGATCCGACCGGCCTGACCCGGCCGCTCGGCTGCTGAGCGCGAGAGATTTTGCGTCTCCCCCGAAGACAGGGCAGCGTTGGCCCCGACCGGGGCAGCGTTGGCCCTCACCTGGGCCGCGGCTGCCCTCACTTGGGCCATGGCTACCCTCACTTAGGCCACCGTTGCCCTCACTTGGGCCATGGCTGCCCTCATTGGGGCCACGGCTGCCCTCATCGGGGCCAGAGCTGCCCTCATCGGGGCCACGGCTGCCCTCAGTTGGGCCATGGCTGCCCTCACTTGGGCCATGGTTGCCCTCACTTGGGCCATGGCTGCCCCGATGAGGGCCAAGGCTGCCCCGATCGGGGCCAACGCTGCCCTCTGTTCGGGAATGACTCCTTTCCGCTGGGGGGACATCGCCGATCACTCGGGAGGAGCCCCAGTCTCGCCGGGGCCAGGCCGCTCCGCGTCAGGGAAGCCTCACGATCCCAGCGGGAAGGAGGGATTTTTCGTCCTGGGAGATCCCTGCCTGGAGCGGGGAGCCGCTCGCCCGAGCCGCGGAGTCTCCTGACAAAAAGGGCGGTCCCTGCTTGCGGGCAGGAACCGCCTTGGAGAATTGGCGCCACTGGGGACGATCAGGTCCCCTCGGCTGGTCCCGTTGTCTGGAGGGAGACGCGATTTCCCGGCGAGCCGGGGATCACCGCCTTCGCCTCTACGGCCTGCGCGACGGCAAGGCGTAGCTGCGGGGGAGTTTTAGATGCGGATCAAAGCGGAGGAGTAGGGGGCGCGGGCGGCGGCTCCAGGAGACTGAACCTCAATGTCCGTCCGCGGGCCCGAGTCGCCGCCCCAGCAGCGCAAGGGATTCGACTCCGGGAATGCTCCCCCTCCAGGTGATAGCCGGGATGGAGGAGGTCAATTCGGACGGCGGCCTGGCCGTCGATGAGCGCGAGCTTCCCCTCGTTCTCTTCGAAAAAAGGAGCGAGAACCGCGGGCATGTCGTAGACCACATGAAAGGGATAGCTGGATTGGACTGATTGGATCGTGAGCGCGGTGCGAGGCGAGAAGTCCGGAATGCTGACCGGGGTCACCTCGCTCTCGGGATGGAGAGGATCGGGGACGAGGAGCGCCGCTTCCGTGACCCGGACGTCTTGGTTGTCGATCGACACCTGGCCCTCGGCCTGAAAGCCCGTCGTGGTGCCCAGGGCGAGTCGGACCCTGCCGGGGCTCGCTGCGTGGGCCGGGCTGGCGAGGTGCAGATTGAGGGAGACGTTCTGCGTCCTCCTCGGCGGCAGCCCGTTCCCGGCGGCCTCGCGAAGCTTCTCAGGCACGACGTGGGAGAAGGACTGGCACGAGCCCGCAGGGTCCCCGAGAGGATCGCGCACGACACACCGACCAACTCCGAGTCTCGTACCTGGAGCTGATAGAAGAAATCGTACTAAATCGTACGCGTCCTCATGGTCCGCAGCCGGCTGCAGGTCGGTGGCGAAGGCGGTCCGGCCCGTACCGCGTAGCGCGTCGGCGGAGGGTTTGGCTCGGCGGGCGGTGGCGAGGCGCCTCCTCAGCGAGAGGTCGTTGTAGCAAGCGTCGGCCTCGGGCTTGAGAAGGTCCTGGAAATCGGCGTAGAGACTCCTCTCTTCCATCCGGTTCCGGAGCGAAACGCAACCCGCCACGACTCCGACTAAAAGTCCGATCAAGGCCGCGATTCGTAGTAATTCATCTCAACCTCTCTGCCCGGCCTCCTCGGCGCGGATCTGGAGCTTTGCTAAACGTACGGTCGGCGCTCGCCAGAGGTGCTTGTGGAAGGCGTGTCAACCTTCGATCACGAAGGCTTGGGGCATTTTTCTGGTTGCTGAGGTGATCAGGTGGCTCCAGGTGCCATTAGCGTTTTTCTTGGAGAGTTGGGCCACGGTAGAGCCATCTAGCTGCATGATTTGATCCTCAGGGCAACCCTTAGCTTTGAGAATGTTCACTGCTTCTGCCTGGGTCAAGCTCGCAGACGTAAGAAAGATGACGGTTCCAAACCCCTGGTTGAAAGGATTGGTTAGCCCTACGTAGTTTCGGCCAAGTCTCGTAGTGGGGCTTTTAGGAAAGCTAGGTTTTAGGCCAAGAACCACATCTGGGGCAAGGCTGGTACTGTTGAACGCTGCCAAGGTAAATGAACTGATGTAGGCCCTTTTCTCCTGGTCACGAATCTGCAACATGAGAAGATCGTTTATTCCTTCAGCAGCACTGCAAGCAAACCCATAGGTTGCCCTCCAGGCGTTGATTCGTAGCGGAAAAGCGGGACGTCCGTTATCGTCATGAAAGCTACCAGAAACGACCACGAAAGCTGCGCTTGCAGCGCTTTTCTGAGTGAAACCGGCGACGTTCAGAGCTTCAAAACGATTGACCCATCCACGGCATCCATTAGTGCCAAGATCTTGAGGTCCCGTACCCAGAATTGGCTTGAGGTGTGCGCCGTTCATCAGGTGAACAGTAGTTGTGTAGGTTGATGCGTAGCCTGTTACGGGTTCTAGGATCACTTTAGGCTGAGTAGCCGTCTTTTCCTGGAAATCAGCTTGTTCTTGAGCTGAAGCAGCATAAACCGCCATGAGCAAAAGACCTAATACTACGGGCGCCGCGATCGCCCGCAAGGTAACTTTTGACATCTTGCACCTCGTTTTCTTTCTTGTTCCATAGTTAACAGATATTTCTCGTCGCCAGCCGGCGGAGAGGATTATGGGCTGATCCCATTCCGTACAGAGCAACGGCGAGGTCTTACTACCTGCCTCGTCATCCCTGCCGCCCATCTGGCCTATTCATTGACGCGAGATTCTTCGAGCTTAGGGACCATGGCCCGGCTTGCTGGCCAGCCAGGGCTTGTGGTAAGTTGTCTGATGCCGGCCCTGGGAAGTTTCCTACAAGCGGGAGAGAGAAGCCTCGAGTCCTATGCATTCCAAATGTTGGGTCTTGATCGGCCTTCTGGCTCAGGCGGCCGCCCTCTCAGCCCGCGGCCCCGCGTCAGAGGGCACAGCGGAGCTCAGCGGCATCGTCGTGGACGAGGTCGCGCCCGGCTCACAGATCGAGAAGGCAGGTCTGCGGGTTGGGGACGTGCTTCACCGATGGGAAAGGCTGGCTTCACCTCCCGCGAATCCGGAGGCGGCGCAGGGTGTGCTCGCTTCCCCTTTCGACTGGATGTGGCTCGAGGTCGAGCAGGCGTACCGGGGATCGGTGGTCCTGTACGGCGAAAGAAACGGTGAGCCCAGGGAGTGGCACGTTGCCGCGGGTGAGTGGAACGTCCATTTCAATTCCGAGAGGCGCGGCCGGTCGCGAGCTCGCCCGATCCTTACGTCTCGGAACGCTGCACTCTACGAGCAGGGCCAACTCCAGATTCGGCGGCGAAAGCTGAGCGCAGGAATCGCCGTCTGGCGCCGGTTGGTTGCGCAGGTCCCGCCTCAGCAGGGCGATCTCGTGCGGTGCTGGCTGCTGCTGCGTATCGGTGAGATCTGGGGCGAGGTTGGCAACTGGCCGCGAGCCCACGAGGCCTTTCAAGAAGCATCCAGATGGGCCCAGGACGATCGGACTCGGGTATTTCTCTGGGAAGCTCTTGGCAAAAGTCTCGAGTACCGGGGCCGTTTCTGCGAAGCAGAGGATTGCTATCGGGCTGGGCTCGCGATTCGGCAGGCGATGGAGCCCGACAGCCTTGGCCTTGCCCGGAGCCTGCATCAGATCGCCTCTCAAGAAGTGAATCTGGGCAACCTGGATGGAGCCAAGATGGGGTTTGATCAGGCGCTCGCCCTCCGAGCACGGTGGGCCCCGAGGAGCTTCCTCGAGGCGGACAGCCTTCATTCTCAGGCCTTCATTGCAGCCGAACGTTCCGATCTCGAGGGTGCGGAGCAATTTCTCAAGCAAGCGGTGGCGATTCAGGAAAATCTCAACCCGAACAGCTTCTGGATGGCCTTCAAGTTGGAGGGCTTGGGAGACATCTATTTGCTTAGAGGAGACCTGGAGGTGGCGGCACGTCATTTCGAGAGGGCGCTGGACATTCGGCAGCGGCTGGTGCCAAACGGCGAGTCCGTGGCTACGACGCTCATCCGGCTCGGGCGTCTAAAGCTCGACCAAGGCCGGTGGACGGAAGCGCGGGCTCTCTTTGAACAAGCGCTGGCTATTCTTCAAAGGGTTTTTCCCCGACACCCCATGGTCGCCGCAGTCCTCAATGATTTGGGAGATGCGGCTTTGGCCTTGGGCGAGCTCGGTCGCGCCGAGGTGTCCTATCGACGTGCCCTCGTCAAGTTCTCCCAGGTCGCCCCGAAGCGCCCCTGGACGGCCCACAGTTGGAGTGGCCTGGCCGAGGTGGAAACCCGGCGAGGGAACTGGGCGGGTGCTCTCGTCAACCATAAGAAAGCTCTCGCGATCTATCGGCGTGTGGGCCCCGGGAGCGATGGCGAAGCCCATACTCTGGCAGGCCTCGGCCGTATCGCTTGGCGCACGGGCGACTTGAAGCAAGCTTCCAGCCGCCTCCACGAGGCGATCCGGGCCCTGGAGGCACAGGTTGGGAGGCTGGGAGGCTCGGAGGACGTGAAGGCAGAGTTCCGCTCTCTCCGGCGCAGGGTCTACTTCGACGCCGCTGCCGTCGAGTTGGAGCTCGGCCGGAACGAAGAGGCTTTCAACATCCAGGAATCCGCTCGCGCCCAGGGCTTCCTCAGCCTGCTCGCAGCGCGCGATCTCAGTGTCTCCGATGGAATTCCGGCTGAGCTGGAGGAAGAAAGGCGACGGGTAGGACGCCAGTTCCGGAAAGCACTTGCATCTCTCAACTCGATCTCGGCCCCTGGCCAGCAGGACTCCGCGGAGGAAGCCTGGCGCAAGCTTCCGATCCTACGCGAGCAGTTGGACGCCATCTCCGAACGCGTCCGCAAGCTGGGTCCCCGGCCAACGGCCTTGCATTTTCCTCACCCCCTGCTCGCTGGCGAGATCGCCCATGAGCTGGATCCCGGAATGAAAGTCCTCGCCTACCAAGCCGGCGAAACGGCCACTCAGGTCTTCGTGCTCTCTGAGGATGGACGTGTCGTGGCTTTCAGTCTCCCGGTAGGGGCAGGCGATCTCCAGCGAGAGGTCGAAGGCTTTCGCGCCGTCACGGAGAACCGGCTCGTCTTCGGCGGTCAGGCAGCCCTGAAGCCCCTGCGCCAGCTCTACCGATCCCTCCTGCAACTGGTGGAGCCGCTCCTCGATGGCGCCAGCCGAATTCTGATTCTGCCGGATGGTCCGCTCCATGCCGTGCCCTGGGCAGCCTTGGTTCGCGAGCTGCCGGCCCAAGACCCGCCAAAGGATCGGAACTGGCAGTTCTTCGTGGAGTGGAAGCCCTTCGCGGTCGCTCTCTCGGCGACCGTCTGGGCCGAGCTGAAACACTCGCGCGGAAGACTCGACCCGGATTCGAAAGGAGAACCGGCTGCGCTCGGGAGCCCGGCGCTACCGATTGCCGCCTTCGGCGATCCTGTTTTTCGGCCCACCGTGCTCGATCCTGAGCCGCCTCCGCTTGCCGGAGCGCGGCTGGCAGGCGCTCTGCGCCAGGGTCTGGAGCCCTCTCCCCTCCCATTCTCTCGCCGCGAGGTTGAGAGCATTGCGCAGATTTTTCCCGGGCAGGTTGCGGCCTTTCTCGGTTCAGAAGCGACGGAGGAACGTGCAAAGAGTCTCCCCAGGGGTACGCGGATCGTCCATTTCGCGACGCATGGCTTTGCCGACGAGCGCTTTCCCATGAACTCGGGCCTCGTGCTCGCGACCCCGGATCCCACGGATGAGCATGCAGAGGACGGCTTCCTTCAGGCCTGGGAGATCTTCGAGCGAGTGCGGTTGGATGCCGATCTCGTGGTGCTCTCCGCCTGCGACAGCGGGCGAGGCAAGGAGCTCGGCGGAGAGGGCCTGCTCAGCCTTACGAGGGCGTTCCAGTTTGCGGGCGCGAGAGCCGTTGTGGCGTCGCTTTGGCAGGTGGCGGACGAGGGCTCTGCGGATCTCATGACGCGCTTCTATCGCCACCTCAAGAACGGAGCAGCGGCGGCAGATGCCCTGCGGGAAGCTCAGATCGAGATCGTCGCTCAGATCCCCTGGGTCCGAGACCCGCACGAAGAAAGGCGCGAAAAGGATTTTTCGAAGGATTTCGTCTGGGCTGCATTCGAGGTGTTCGGCGACTGGCAGTGAGTGCCCCTACTCACGCGGCGGCCGAATCTTGGCTCCTGCGACGATTTCGATCAGGTGCTCGCGGACCAGGTGCAATTTCCCGCCTTCCTTGCGAAACAGGCGCACGCGATAGTCGCCCGGCGGCACGAGCAAGGCCGGAAGACCCAGCCACACCTCGCCACGGACGTCCGCCCAGAGGCCCTTCTGGACGAAAACCTGCTTGCCCGAGCTCCGTTCGGAAATTTCGACCTGGAGCTCCGTCCCGGCCGGATCGTTCACCGGGAGCACCAGCACCAAGTGGCTGACTTCCGGGCCGACCGTGAGTTTTTTCGTTCCCCGTTGGACGTCAGCAGGATCGAGAGTCGCAAGCATTGGGTTTTTGACGTCGGTCATCTGCCGCAGCTTCGCGAGCTTCGCTTCGAGCTCCGCCATCTGTTCCCGGTGCTCGGATTCGAGTCGCGCCCGATCCTCTCCGGCCTTCTGGAGCCGCGCCTGGTACTGCGCCTCGAGATCCGCTCGGCGGGCCTCCAGCTTCGCGATCTCCTGGCGGTGCAATGCCTCGCTGGCCGCCACCGCGGCCCGCAAGCCGGCGATCTCCTGCCCCTGCCGCCACCAGAGGAAGCCGCTGCCGGCGCCGAGCGCCACGAAGGCGAGGACGGCCGCCCAGCGCATCCAGACCCCGCGCCGCGGGGAGGGAAGCGTCTCAGCCGGGCGCTGTGTGGGGAAGGGAAGCGCTGAGCGCCGGCTCGGAGCCGTGGCGCCGACCCGCGCTTCGAGCTTGCCGGCGGCGGGCCGCACGACATCTTCGATCCAGTCCTGATACTCGGGGTCTTCCTCGGTCTCCTGTTCGCTGAAAGTGCCGGCCGAACGGCCCGCCGCGACGGCCTGCCATCGGGAGTCGGCGCGGGCCAGCGCCTCCGGCGGCAGGGTGCCGAGGAGAGTGGTCGCGCCGAGGTCTCGATCGCTCGCCCAGACCGCGAAACGGCAGCGCAGGGTGAGCGAGCCGACCTCGGGCCCGGTGACCGCGACGTCGCCGGAGCCCACCAGCGGGTTGACGTCGGCCGGAGCCAGCAGTCGCCGCTCGCTCTTCCCCTCCTCCCGGCGCAACGCTGCCCAGGCCAGGCGCGGCTCGCCAAGCTCGGGGAGGGTCAGCACCTGACCGGTGGCGATGGGGCCGGAACTGGCCGGCTCGTCGCCGCGAGAGCTCTGAGCGTGCTCCCAGGCTGCCGCTGCTTGCCGAGTCTCCTGCCAGAGGCCCGACGGCATCGACTCGTCCGTCATGACGGCGCCTCCTTAGGCCCTCGTGAGCTCGCACGAACGCGGGCGAGCTCGCCATCCAGCCGCTCACGGCACCCCTCCAAGAAACTCTTCAAAGTGCCGATCAGCTCGCCCAAGCGCTCTCGCGGGATCTTGAGGTGCTCGGCCAGACGACGAAAGGAGGGTAGCTGATCCTCGTCTCCTCCGCTTCCCTTCTCCAGGGTCTCGCCTTCCTCGGTCGCAAAGGCGCGCAGGAACAGGAGAACCCGGCGCAGATAGCCACGAGTGCGCCTGGACGCCGGACTCGCCTCAATGGCGCCGTCGACACAGTCGATCAGCTTGGCGAACCGATCCGCCGCGATCACTTGGGTCTCGAAGGCCGGCTCGAAGCTGCGCCGCAGGCGACGAAAGCCGCGCGCGTCCTCGTCGTCTGGCGGTGGATCCTCGGCAGGCGCGAGCAGTGCCGCCCAGCGCCGGCGCACGTCCGCTCTAAGCGGTAGGATCAAATCCCCGAAGCGGAAGGCCGCGACCCCCGCGAGCTCCAGCTCGGCGAGGCGCCTTGCCAGCTCCTCGACGAGCCGTTGCTTGTCGGCCCGAGTAGCCGTTACCAGATCCGGCAGCAACTCGTCGTTCCACCGCTGAACGATCGGGACGAGCGTTTCCGGTTTGGCCAGGTCGGCGGACGGCGCCCGCTCGCCGGCCGCCAGGACCGTAGAGTTTCCGATTTTCGCGGAGCCGGCCACCACCGTGAGCTCCCCGCTCGCCACCGCGTGACGCACCGCGAGGGATAGCACCTCGAAGAGACGGGAGCCGAGACGGTCGTGCAGGCGCTGGAGGTCGTGCAGGAAGTTGCGGATCGAGGCGAGGACCACGCCCTCGATGTTGGCCTTGGCGAGCGTCTGCGCCTTCAGGGCTGGAAAGCGCTCGACGAAGACGTAGCGATAGGCCTCGGCCAGGAGATCCTCGAACGGCCCACCCCGGCCGGTCACCTCCCACCAGCCGCGGAAGCCGTAGATCCCCAGCCACTGCGGCAAGCCCTGGCTCAGCGACCGGCGGCGCAGCTCTTGGCGAACGGCCCTTCCGAACGCCGCCCACATCGCCGCAGCCAAAGCCGGCTCGGGCTCACGGCTTGGCTCCCATTCCCTCACGAAACGGGTGAATGGCCCGGACGCCGAACCCACCCCGAGGCCATCGTCCTCTTGGAACTCCGCCGCTGTGGCCGAGACCTCGCCTTCCGGTCGTTCTCGGCTGCTCATTCGCCCCTCCAAGCGCAAGCCCTTGTCCCGCGCGCTGCCAGTTTATGGGACCATCCTTAGGCCGAAGGGGCGGCAGAAGACCACATCGCCGCCTACTGCCGCCCTTTCAGGGCTTGAGGTATCATTTAACCCTCTCGTCCTGGGGTTGACACCCCAGGCTACATGCTGCCGGCCCTTCGGGCCTAAGATACCCTTGATGAACCTCCCACGTGGCCGTTCCGGCCTACGATAGCCTTGAAGGGGCTCTCTCGACAAGCGAACCGACGCGCGGAGCCTGCGGGAATCCGCCTAGTTGCCGAAGCATGTCTTGAAGGCGAACGCCACGATGAGGATTGCGATGGCCAGCAGGATGCAACCACAGGCGCTCTGGATTCCATCGTTGTCAGACACTGTAACCTCCAGTCAACGGCAAGCGAACACGCGCTGTCGGGTGGCATGCAGCCTGGGATTTCAGCCCCAGGTCGCGGAGAGCGAAAATCATTGCCAAGCTCCATCGGCGCGACGCCGGACCGGGATCGGGTCATGAGGTCCAGCGTCGCCCCTGGGATCTTCGGCACCTATTCCTGGCTCCTCTCCTGAGGTTGAAACCTCGAGCTACAGGCCTTGGTGGCTTCTATGGAGGGACGCGATTTTCTCGCGGCTCAAGGACCATCCCAGCGACTCGAACCGCTCTCTGCTACAATCATTCAACCGATGCCCCCCTCAGATCCTGAGGTCACGGAGCTCCTCCACGCATGGAGCCGCGGCGACGCGGCGGCCCTGGAGCGGCTCGTGCCGCTGATCTTCGACGATCTGCGCCGTATGGCCCGCCGGCACCTGCGGGGAGAGCGGGACGGCCATACGCTCGCGCCCACCGCCCTGGTCCACGAGGTCTACCTGAAGCTCATGGAGCAGCGGTCGGCCGACTGGCAGAACCGGGAGCAGTTCTTCGCCGTGGCGTCGCGGATCATGCGACGGGTCCTGCTCGATTACGCCAAGGCGCGTGGCACGGCCAAGCGCGGGAAGGACGTGGCCAAGGTCCCCTTGGAGGAGGCCTTCGAGGTAAGCCAGGGGCAGGACGTGGATCTCGCGGCCCTCCACGATGCCCTGGACCGGCTGGGCGAGCTCGATCCGCGCCAGCGCCAGATCGTCGAGCTCAAGTTTTTCTACGGCTTCGAGCACGAGGAGATCGCCGAGCTGCTCGGCATCTCGGCGACCACCAGCAAGCGGGAGTGGAAGGCGGCCAAGCTGTGGCTCCTGCGCGAGCTGAGCCGGAAATAGCAGGAGCCACCGCTCTGCGCTCAGCGCCATTCAAGGGTCAGGTGATAGACGCCGGCACCTTCCGTACACCGGAGCTTGACCTGGTAATCGTAACGCGAGGCGGTGAACTTCACCTTCCGGAGCAGGGTCGTCAGGCCCAGGTCGGAGGCCCTGCCGATGACGTTCCCTGCGGAATCCAGAACTTCGAAATCGGCTTTCGACGTAACCTCCTTCAGGCGTGCCCGGGTCTCCTGCCAATGCGACGGCGCGGGCTCTTCTCCCCGGGCCCTGGCTTGCTCGTCGAGATGTTTGACGTAGGCATCTACCGCAGCCGCCGACGTCTCGACCTTGATGAAATTGATTTTGACGTCGTAGGTTCCGCCGATTCTCGGAACATGGATGGGAATGTACTTGACGGCGGGCGCTCCGCCGCTGAGGTTGCTGATGACTCCGGTCTGCATGTAGATGTTGTCGCCCGCTTCTTGCGCCTCGAGGGACCGAGGGCTGAGGGAGAGGGTGAGAGCGAGCATCGACACGCAGGAGATGGCGGTAAGCTTTCGGTCACGGAACATGACGTCCTCCCTGAGATTGACGCACGGCGTTAATGGATTGGCTTGGCCCTGTTGGGAGACGCGACGCCCGAAAGGGAGGAGGACCAGTGAGCGGGAGAAGAGAGGCGCTACGGTTCGGGAGACGGCCGCCAGGCATTCCTCGCGTCTCTGGTAAGTAGCTTTCGAGGAGGGAGGACAGTGACGGCCGAGCGTTGGGGGCAGGTCAAGGCGGTCTTGGACGGCGCGCTGGAAACGGGGCCGGACGAGCGGGCGGCTTTCGTGGCCACGGCCTGCGGCGGCGACTCCGAGCTGAGGGCGGAGGTGGAGTCGCTCCTCACGTATGAAACCGAGAGCGAGGGCTTCATCGAGGAGCCGCTTTTCGGACGCTTCACCGGCAGGTCGCAGGGGCTCGAAGCAGGCCAGCGCGTCGGTCCCTATCGCGTGGTGCGGGAGATCGGCCGGGGTGGGATGGGAGCCGTCTACCTCGCGGTGCGGGCGGACGAGGAGTTCGATCGGCGGGTGGCCCTCAAGCTGGTGGGGCTGGGATCGGCGGCGGAGATCGTCCGGCGGTTTCGTGCCGAGCGCCAGATCCTGGCCCATCTCGATCATCCCAACATCGCCAAGCTCCTCGACGGCGGCACGGCGGAGGACGGCCGCCCCTACTTCGTCATGGAGTACGTGGAGGGACGGCCCATTGACGAGCACGCCGGGAAGCTGCCGCTTCGCGAGCGGCTGGCCCTGTTCCGGGAGGTGTGCGCGGCCGTCCACTTCGCCCATCAGAACCTGGTGGTCCACCGGGATCTGAAGCCGGCGAATGTCCTGGTCACCGGGGACGGCGTCCCCAAGTTGCTGGATTTCGGGATCGCCAAGCTGCTCGATCCCGGGCGGACCGACCCTGGGCTCTCGGAGCTGGGGCTGCGGCCCATGACGCTCCAGTACGCGAGCCCCGAGCAGATGCGGGGGGAACCGATCACCACGGCGAGCGACGTCTATTCGCTGGGCGTGCTCCTTCACGTCCTGCTCACCGGCCGCTCGCCCTATGCCGCCACGGACGATCGCCAGGCTCTGGAGCGGGCCATCGCCCAGGGAGAGAGGGTCCGGCCGAGCCAGGCCGTGGCGAAGCGGGAGGAGGCCCGCCGGCTGGCGGGGGACCTGGACATCCTCGTGCTCCGGGCGATGGATCCGGAGCCCGGGCGGCGGTACGCCTCGGCGGAGCAGCTCGCCGCGGACGTCCAGCGGTATCTCGACGGTCTGCCGATCCTGGCCCGCAAGGACACGCCGGGCTATCGCCTGAGCAAGTTCGTCCACCGTCACAAGGCGGGAGTCGCGACGGCGACGGCCGGGTTGCTGCTGATCCTGGGCTTCAGCGTCACCGTCACCCTGCTGTGGAAGAAGGCCGAGCGGGAGCGGGACCGGGCAGAGGCGGTCTCCGGGTTCCTGGAGCACCTGTTCACCGTCCCGGACCCGAGCAGCTCGCGGGGGAAGACGATCACCGCCCGAGAGGTCCTGGACCGGGGCCGGCAGCAGATCGCGGGGGAGCTTCAGACAGCGCCGGAGACGCGGGCCGCTCTGTTGCAGACGATGGGGAGAGTCTATCGCAGTCTGGGTCTGCTGGAGCCGGCCCGGTCACTGCTGGAGGAGTCGCTGCTCATCCGCCGCCGGACCCCGGGACAGGACCCGCTGGACGTGGCCGCGACCGAGCTCAACCTGGCTCTGACGCTCCAGGACATGAAGAAAGGGGCCGAGGCCGAGCCGCTCATCCGCGAGGCCCTGGAGACGTATCGGCGGCGGGGAGCGACGGCGACCCCTGAGTACGCGGCGGGGCTGAACAACCTCGGAGGGCTCCTGGCAGCGCGGGGGGAGCATGCGGGCGCCGAGGCGCTCTTTCGCGAGACCCTGAGCCTAAAGCGGAAGATCCCGGGGGGCGACATAGAGGTGGCGCAGGCCTACAACAACCTCGGAGACGTGCTCTACGCAAGGGGCGACAGCGTCGCCGCCGAGCCTTACCTGAGGAAGGGGCTGGCGATGCGCCGCAAGCTCCTGGGCGGCGAGCCTCATCCCGACGTGGCCACCAGTCTCAACAACCTGGCGTCGCTCCTGGAGGCCAAAGGTGAGCGGGCTGAGGCCGAGAAGCTCTATCGCGAGGTCCTGGCGATGCGCCGGAAACTGTACGACAACCGCGGCCAAAAGGTGGCGCAGAGCCTCAGCAACCTCGCCTTCGTCCTTCTGGCCGAGGACCGGCCGGCGGAGGCCGAGCCCTTCGCCCGGGAGGCGCTGTCCATCACGCCGCCGGATCACCCCAACCGGGCCGTGTTCCTGCGGCATCTCGCCGCGGCGCTGGCGGCGCAGGGGAAGGGACGGGAGGCGGAGCCGCTGGCGCGGGAGGCGCTCGCGATTTTCCGTGCGGAGTCGAATTCCCGCTGGCGGGCCTCGGACGCGGAGAGCGTCCTCGGGAGCTGCCTCGCGGCCCAGGGGCGCTACGCGGAGGCCGAGCCCCTGCTGCTCGGCAGCTATCCCATTCTCAAGGCGGACCCCGAGGGCGCTCGCTACGCCCCGGCCGCATTGCAGCGGATCGTCGGCCTCTACACCGCCTGGGGCCGGCCGGAGCGCGCCGCCGCCTGGCGGGTGCTCGTCAGCTCGCCTTCGCGGCCGTGAGCACCGCCCGGTCGCGCAGCTTGCCGGCGGCGGGGGAAAGGGGGGCGTGGGTGAGGATCTTGTTGATCCGCTCCATGGCCTTCACCGAATCGCCCATGCTCTGGTAGAGCACCACCTCGCCGTAGAGGTTGTCGGCGAGGACGTTCAGGCGCTCGATCACCGGCGCCACGTACGGGCCGTCGGGGAAGCGGCGCAGGTACTCGGCGCCGTTGGTCACGTCGTCGTAGCTCTTGGCGATGGCGGCCAGGCGGGCGCCGGCCACTTTCTTGAGGTCCGGGTCCTTGTCCTGCTCGGCCATCTGTTGCAGCGCGGCGAGCTCCTGGAGGTTGGGCGCCAGATTGCGCAGCCCCGCCCGGGCGCGCTTGCCCTCGGCACTGTCCGGGGCCGCCTCCCAAGCCTTCAGATACTGGGTCACGGCCTCGGTGCGGTTGCCCAGGCGGCTGTCGGCGTCGCCCAGGGCCAGGGCCACCTCGGGCACCTTCGGCGCATCGGGGAAGTTGCTCAGGAACGCCACCAGGAACGAGGTCTCGTAGACCCCGCCGCCCAGCGTCTCCAGGGCCCGCGGGTAGAGCTCCTTGCGCTTGGCCTCGAGGTCGGAGATCTCCCCCTCCAGGGCCGCCACCAGGTCGTCCTTGGGATCGAGCGACTTCACGTCGGCGAGCTCGGTCCTGTAGATCTTCACCACGACGCCGTAGTCGCGGGAGAGGAGGGGCCGGGTCAGCTCGTCGTCCCGCCGCTTGTGGAGCTTCTCCAGGCGCAGGCCATCCGCCACCTTCCCCTGCGGCCAGGCGGCGAGCATGGCCTTCTTGACGAAGGCGGCCTCCTGCTCGGCGGGCTTCTTGCGAGTGAGCCAGGTGCTCAGGGTGGCTTGCGTGCGCTTGCGGAAGTCGTCGGCCGAAGCCTTGCGGGGGTTGATCGTCCAGGTGCCCTTGCGCGCCTCGGCGGCGCGCACGCGCTCGTCGCCGAAGGGGTGGGTCTGCATGTAGCCGTACTCTTTGATCTGCGGCAGGCGATTGTTCATCAGCTCCCACAGTCGGCGGGCGCCGTCCGGGCTGTAACCGGCCGCGGCGGCCAGGCGCTGCCCCTCCTTGTCGGCCTCGTCCTCGTGCTCCCGGCTGTAGCTGCGCAGCAGCAGCTCGCTCACCACCAGGCTGGCCGCCGCCGCGCCCTGCACCAGGTTGCCGTTGTCGTAGCCGACGCCGACGCGGGGATCGTAGGGAGCCTGGGAGGTGGGGGTCTTGCGTTGCGACTCGCCGATCAGCACGCCGGCCACCAGCAGGTTGCCCAGGACGTTCATCAGCGTCGCCCGGTGCTGCATCTTGAGGTAGTGCTCGTTGATGACGTGGCCGATCTCGTGGCCGAGGACGTTGGCCAGCATGTCGTCGTCGAGCCCCAGGTCCAGCATGCCGGTGGTGATGAAGATCTGGCCGGCCGGCAGGGCGAAGGCGTTGGGCTCGGGCATGTTGACGATGCCGAAGGTGAAGGGGAACTTCTGGAACTCCGACTGCTGGGCGAGCTCGTAGGCGATGCGGTTGACCCGGGCGACGTCGGCCGCGGTGTCGCGCGTGCCGTACTGTTTGACGGCCTCGGCCGCCGCCTTCAGGCTCTCCTCGAAGAGCTTCGGGTCGGCGATGCCGGGGAACTGGACCGGAGCGGGCCGCGGGGCCTGCGCCACGGCCGGGGCCACGGCGTAGAAGACCAGCAGCAGGACCAGGGTGGAGGCAAGGATACGTCGGTGATTCATGGCCGTCCCCTCATGACGTCTGGAAGCTTAGCGCATCGGGTGGGGTCCCCTTGTGACAACACGGGCCGCGATGAGAAAAACTCCCGGCCGGTGAGGGTGGGAGGGGTCGGGAGAGGGGTCAGGAGGTGATGATGGCATCCCGTCGCATCAGCACCAGCGTCTGGTCATCCCCCTGCGGCAGCCCCTGGGAGTGCTCACCCACGATGTGCGGGATGGTCTCCACCAGCTCCTGGAGGGGGCGATGCCGTTCGCGGCGGAGGAGGTCGATCAGCCGTTCCATGCCGAACTCCTCCTCGGCCAGGGACTCGGCCTCGGTGATGCCGTCGGTGTAGATGCAGAGGAGGTCCCCCGGCTCCATGGTCAAGGCGCGGGACTGGAACCGTGCCGCCGGCATGAGCCCCAGGGGCAGGCCGCCGGCGCCGAGCTGATCCACCGAGCCGTCGTGGCGCAGCAGGATGCCGGGGTTGTGGCCGGCGTTCATGTAGTGGAGCACGCCGGTGCGCGGATCCATCTCGGCGAGCAGCATGGTGATGAACTTGTTGGACGCGGACGACTCCACGATGTGGCGGTTCAGCCGCTCCAGCAGCACCGGGCCGAACTCCAGGTGGTCGAACAGCAGCCGCAGGGCCGAGTGGAGCGTCGAGACCATGAGGGCCGCCGGCATCCCCTTACCCGAGACGTCCCCCACCACCAGGCCGATCCGGCCGCCCCGGACCTGGAAGAGGTCGTAGTAGTCGCCGCCCACCTGCCGCGCCGGCCGGTACCAGCCCACGAGGCCGAAGCCGGGCACGGACGGCGCGCCCTTGGGGAGGATCTGGCGCTGGATCTCCGAGGCCAGGTGCATCTCCCGCTCCAGGCGCTCCTTCTCCAGGGCCTGGAGGTGAAGCCGGGCGTTCTCCAGGGCGAGGGCCGCCTGGTTGGCGAACAGCGACAAGGTGCGGCGGTCCGAGGCGAGGAAGGGGCCAACGCCGCGGCGGCTCTCCTTGTCCCCCACCACCAGCAGCCCCCGCCGGCCGCTCTCCACCTCGATGGGCACCCCCAGCAGGTAGCGGGCGCCGGGGAGCAGGCGGGCCGGGGCCTGGCCGGCGCCGGCCAGGAAGGCGTGGAGCTCGGGATCGTCCGCGGCCAGCCAGTCCGCGGCCTCACCGCCGAAGATGCGGTCCAGGCGGTAGCGGCCGTCGTCCAGGAGGTAGAGGGCGCCCCGCCGGGCGTCGAGGAGTGAGACGGCGCGCAGCAGGATCTCCTCCGACAGCCGGTCCAGATCGAGGGTGGAGGCCACGGCCAGCCCCACGTCGTAGAGGGCCTCCAGCTCCACCACCCGGTAGTTGACCTGGAACTGCTGCTCCTTGAGCTCCTGCTTCAGCCGGCAGGCCTTCAGCGAGGTGGCGAGGAGCAGGGTCAGGGGATCGCCCGCCGCGCGGTCGGCCTCCTCCGGCGCCAGGGCTCCGGGGGGCGAGAAGAGGAGGCGACCGCCCGCGAAGCGCAGGCTGCCGGCGCCATCCATCCTCCCCGCCTCCAGAACCTGAGGAAGGCCATCGCCCACGGCGGCCTCCCGCTCCAGCGTCCCCGAGTGCTCCAGATACAGGCCGGCCGCGGTGGCGCCATGCTCCCGGCGCCACAGGTCGAGGAGCCGCTCCAGGAGCTGGCGCTCACCCGTCTCGTCGCGGGAGAGGGCCAGAAGCTCGTCCCAGGCCGGTTGAACCGGACCGGCCGGTGCGGTGCCCGCCATGCTGTCTCCTACCGGGAGTCTGGTCAGGCCCGGATCTGGGCCACGGCCGACGCCTCGTCGCTGTAGATCGGAGCGTACTGCGCGAGGCCCATGATATGGAAGGTCTTCTCGATGGTCGG
>JAJKHS010000011.1 GCA_021154885.1 Thermoanaerobaculum sp. | reverse complement strand
GACGCCCTCCTGTTCACCGAGGTGACGGCGGCGCGCCTCCTCGACCACCTGGCGGCCTTCCTCGCCGCCGCGCTCGCCGCGCCGGAGCGGCCGCTCGCCGAGCTCCCCCTCCTCTCGACGTCCGAGCGCCGCCAGCTCCTCGCCTGGAGCGACGGCGGCGAGCACGGCGAGCACGGCGAGGACGGCCAGGCCGGGGCTCAGCCGCCGCTGGCCCATCACGCCTTCCTCGCCCAGGCGGTGCGCACGCCCGGCGCGCCGGCCATCGTCGCCGAGGGTGCCGAGGGTCGGGAGGTCTCTTATGGCGAGCTCGCACGCCTCGCGCGAGGCCTGGCGCGCCGGCTCGTCGCCCAGGGGATCGGCCCGGAGAGCCGGGTGGCGATCGCCCTCGAGCGCTCGCCGCGCATGGTCGCCGCCGTCTTTGCCGTGCTCATCGCGGGAGGAGCCTACGTGCCGCTCGACCCGGCGAGCCCGGTCGAGCGCCTGGCCGTCATCCTCAGGGACATCGGCGATATCGGCGACATCGGGCGGGACACCGGTCAGGAGGTCGGGCGCGGCGCCGTCGCCGCGGCGCTCCTCACCGGCGGCGGGCACGCGGCGGCGCGCGAGGCGGCCAGGCTCGCCGGCCTGCCTGTCATCGACCTCGACGAGATCTGGCCGGCCCTCGAGGCCGAGCCGGCGCCGGCGGGAGAGCCGGCGAGCGACCCGACGCTTGACCCGGCGCTTGACCCGACAATTGGGGCGGGCCGCGAGGGGCTCGCCTACGTCATCTACACCTCGGGCTCGACCGGCGCGCCCAAGGGGGTGATGATCCGCCACGGCGGGCTCGCGAGCTACGTCCTCGCGACGCGGCGGGACCTCGCGCTCACCCCCGCCGACCGCATGCTGCAGTTCGCCTCCCTCTCCTTCGACGCCAGCGCCGAAGAGATCTTCTGCTGCCTGGCGAGCGGCGCGGCGCTGATCCTCCGCAACGACGCGATGCTCGCCGGGGCGCCGGCCTTCCTGGGCACCTGCGCGAGCTGGGGGGTGACCGTCTGCGACCTGCCCACCGTCTTCTGGCAAGAGCTGGTCGACCGGGTCGACGCCGGCGAGGCCGCCTGGCCGCCATCCCTCCGCCTCCTCGTCTTCGGCGGCGAGCGGGCGCTCCCGGAACGCGTCGCGCGCCTGCGCCGCCAGCTCGGCCCCGCGGCGCGGGTGATCAACTCCTACGGGCCGACGGAGGTCACCGTCGCCGCCACCTCGCACGCCGTCCATGGCGAGCCGGACGGCCCGCCGCACCCGCTCCGCGAGCTCCCGATCGGCCGGCCGCTGCCGGGCGCCCGCGCCTACGTCCTGGACGGCGCGCGCGAGCTCTGCCCGCCGGGGATCCCCGGCGAGCTCGCGATCGGTGGCGAGAGCCTCGCCCGCGGCTACCTCGGGCGCCCGGACCTGACCGCCCGCACCTTTCTTCCCGACCCTTTCGCGGGCCGCTCCGGCGCGCGGATGTACATGACCGGCGATCTGGCGCGCCATCGTCTGGATGGAGGGCTGGATGGAGGGGAGGAAGGCGCGCTCGAGTACCTCGGCCGCATCGACCGCCAGGTCAAGTTGCGCGGCTTCCGCATCGAGCTGGCGGAGATCGAGGGGGTGCTCGCGCAGCACCCGGCGGTCGCCGAGGCGGCCGTGGGGATCGACGAGCGGCGCGCCGGCGAGCGCGCGCTGGTCGCTTGGTGGACGGCGCGGCCGGGGGAGGGCGCCACGGCGGCCGAGCTCCGCGGGTTCTTGAAAGAGCGCCTCCCCGAGCCGGCGGTGCCGTCGCTCTTCGCCCGGCTTCCCGTCTTGCCGCGGAACGCGAGCGGCAAGCTCGACCGCCGGGCGCTTCCGATTCCGAAGCTCGAGGCGACCTCGGCCGGCGACTACGAAGCGCCGGCGACGCCGGCCGAGGAGGCGGTGGCCTACGTCTGGCGCGACGTCCTGGGCGTCCCGCGCGTCGGGCGGAAGGACGACTTCTTCGCCCTGGGCGGCCGCTCGCTCCTCCTCCCTCGTGTCCGCCATCGCCTGGAGCAGGAGCTCGGCATCCGCCTATCGCTCGCGAGACTCCTTGAGCGGACGACCGCCGCGGCGCTCGCCCTGGCCGCCGAGGAGCTCCTCTTGGACGAGCTCGAGCGCGAGCTAGCGGCGGCCCGCTGAGGGGATGCCGGAGAGAGCGGTCAGCTCCCTCGCCAGCCGCTCGACCTCGGGCCGGCGGAGGAGGCTGTAGTGGTCTCCGGGCAGGATGGTCCGGTCGAGGCCGGCCGGGACGAGCCGGCTCCAGGCGTCGAGCGCGGCGGCGTAGAAAGCGGCGGTCGCCTCGGAAACCCAGAGGGTGAGGCGGCCGGTGTAGGGCTCGGGCGCGTAGGCGCGGCTCGCCTGGAGGTTGGCGGCGAAGGTGGCGAAGAGCGGCTCGATCTGGGCTAGGCCGAAATCGGCGGGCAGGAGGCCGGCGGTGTGGCCGAGGCGGACGACGTGTGCGAGCTTCGCCTGCTCCGGCAGGGAGCGCAGCTCTTCGGGGGAGATCCCGACATTGGAGCCGAGCAGGCGGGCCATGTCCTGTGCGAACGAGGCCACGAGCTCCTCGTCCGTGGCCGGCGCGTCCGCGGTCTCCGGCGGCAAGGCGTCGATCAGCGCGAGGAGCTCGGTCTCCTGCCCTTCCGCCGCGAGTTGCCTCGCCATTTCGAAGGCGACCAGGCCGCCCATGGACCAGCCGCCGAGCCGGTAGGGTCCCTGCGGCTGGACCCGGCGCACCTCGGCGAGGTAGCGGGCCGCCATCTCTTCGATGCTTTTCGCCGGCGGCCGGTCGTCCGGAGTCTGGAGGGCATAGAACGGCTGGTCCGGCGCGAGATGGCGGGCGAGGTCCAGATAGCAGAGGACGTTGCCGCCGATCGGATGGACACAGAAGAAGGGAGCCTGATCGGTGTCCCGATTCGTGGCGGGTTTGATGACGACGAGAGAGCCGCGTCCCTTCCGGCCGGCCGGGTGGCCGCCGGAGGTCTCGGCGAGTGCCGCGAGGGCTTCCAGGGTCGGAGCGGAGAATAGGGCCGCGAGGGGAAGGGTCGTGCCGAGGCGTTTCTCGATCCGGGCCATCAGGAGGACGGCGAGGAGAGAGTGGCCGCCGCGTTCGAAGAAGTTGTCGTGAACGCCGATGTGGGCGATGCCGAGGAGCTCGGCCCAGATCTCCGCCAGGACCTCTTCGACCGCGGTCCGCGGCGCGACGAAGCCGGGGGCCG
The DNA here is from genome assembly GCA_021154885.1 of Thermoanaerobaculum sp. Lineage (GTDB taxonomy): Bacteria > Acidobacteriota > Thermoanaerobaculia > Multivoradales > UBA5704 > DATARR01. The sequence continues at coordinate 10,717 of JAJKHS010000011.1, read as the reverse complement.
GTCCGCTGTCCGGCTCGGGCAGGGCCTTCCGGTCCACTTTGCCGCTGGGTGTGAGCGGCAGGGCTGGGAGCGCCACAATCGCCGAGGGGAGCATGAAATCGGGCAGCTTGTCGCGCAGGGCTTGGCGGAGCGCAGCGGTGTCGACTTCGCCGGTAACGTAGGCGACGAGCCGGAGGTCGGCGGGGGATCCGACCGATCGGTCGGATCCGTCGGATCGGTCCGATTTCACAACCACAACCGCCTCTCGCACGCCGGGCAGGGCGCTCAGCGCGGCCTCGATCTCTCCCAACTCGATGCGGTAGCCGCGCACCTTGACCTGGTTGTCCAGCCGGCCGAGGAAATCGAGGGAGCTGTCGGGGAGCCAGCGGACGAGGTCACCGGAACGGTAGAGCCGGCCGCCAGGGTAGCCGCCGAAGGGATCGGGAACGAAGCGCTCGGCGGTCAGGTCCGGACGGCCGAGATAGCCGCGCGCGAGGCCGGCGCCTCCGATCTGGAGCTCTCCGGGAACGCCCAACGGGGCGAGATTGCCGGCAGCCGCGACAACGTGGACGCGGACGTTCGGCAGCGGCCGGCCGATGCGCGAGGGCGGAGCGCCGGCCGTGAAAGGAACGGCCGTCGTGGTCACCGTGCATTCAGTCGGCCCATAGACGTTCCAGAAACGGGTAGGGCCTTGCCGGCTCCGCGCGAGGGCGGCGTCGCGGAGGCCGGCGTCGATGGCTTCGCCGCCCACCTGGACGAGCGCGGGTGCGGCGCCGCCTTCGCCCAGGCCGGCGTTGAGGAGCGGCCGGAGCTGCGACGGCGTGCAGTCGAACACGTCGAGCTGCTGCCGGCGCACGGTGTCCACCAACGCCGCGGGGTCGAGCCGCACGTGCTGCGGCAGGACGTGAAGGGAGTGGCCCCAGGCGAGTTGGACGAGAAGCTGGATGGAGCCATCGAAGGAGAACGAGGCGTTGACCCCCACCCGGAGCGGTCCCGCCTCCTCGCGGTAGACGGTCTCGGGCAAGGCCCGCGCTAAGTTTACCACTGCGCCGTGCCGGACGACGACTCCCTTCGGCCGGCCGGTCGAGCCCGAGGTGTAGATGATGTAGGCGGGATGATCGGCGAGGGACCTCACCCCCGATCCCTCTCCCATCGCCCCCCCTGCCTCCGGGAGAGGGGCGCCACCACCGAGCTCGTCGAGGAGCACGGCCGGGGTTCCGTTCGGCAAGCGGCTGGCGAGAACGGAGGTGGTGACCACGACCGGCGCCTTGCAGTCCTCCAGGATCCAGGCGATCCGTTCCGCCGGGTAGGTGGGATCGACGGGCACGTAGACGCCTCCCGCTTCGAGGATCCCCACAAAGCCGGCGATCGCTTCGACCGAGCGGTCGAGGAACAGGACGACCGGCACCTCGGGACCGACGCCGTGCTCGCGGAGACGCAGGGCCAGGCTCGCCGACTGCCGGCCGAGATCTCCGAACGTCAGCCGGCGGTCTTCGCAGACGGCGGCCAGGGCCTCGGGAGCTTCCGCGATCCGCCGAGCGATCCAGTGATGCAGGCACGGCGGATCCGCCGAGGCGCTCGCCGTGTCGTTCCATTCGATCGCAAGCTGGCTCCGTTCAGCGGCGGTGAGCAGTGGCAGCTCGGACAGCCGCCGCGCCGGGTCGTCCATGGCGCCGAGCAGCAGTTGCTCGAAGTGCGCGAGGAAGCGCTCCATGGTCGTAGCGTCGAAGAGGTCGGCGTCGTAGTCGAGCACGCCGCTCAGCCGGTCCGCGGCGTCGGTCAGCGCGAGATTGAGATCGAGCTTCGCCGAGCGGGCCGCGAAGGAGAGCGGGTGGAGCGTGATGCCGGGCAGCTCCAGGGGGGACTGCGGAATGCTCAGGACCTGGAAGCCGACCTGGAAGAGCGGCGTGTGCCGCAGGTCGCGCTCGGGCCGCAGCTCTTCGACCAGCTTCGCGAAGGGGACGCTCTGGTGGTCGTAGGCGCCGAGCGCGGTCTGGCGGACGCGGTCCACGAGGCCTCCGAAACCCGGATCGCCGGAGAGATCGGTGCGCAGGACGAGCATGTTGACGAAGAAACCGATCAGTTTTTCCACGTCGCCGTGATTGCGGTTGGCGATCGGCGTTCCGACGGAGATGTCGGTCTGGCCGGTGTGGCGGTGGAGGAGCGCCTGGAAGCCGGCGAGGAGAGTCATGAACAGAGTGGCGCCATGGTCGCGGCTGAAGGCGCGCAACGGCTCGGTCAGGGAGGGCCGGAGGAGCGGATGGAGCAGCCCGCTCGGCGCCTGGGCGAGGATCGGCCGCGGCCGGTCGGTGGGCAGCTCGAGCACCGCGGCGCCGGTGAGCTGCCCGCGCCACCAGGCGACCTGGCGCTCCAGCACCTCGCCCTGCAGCCACCCCCGCTGCCAGGCGGCGAAGTCGGCATACTGGATGGCGAGCGGAGGCAGGGAGGCCGGCACGCCCGCGACCCGCTCCCGGTAGAGGGCGGACAGCTCGCGCACGAAGATGCCGACCGACCAGCCGTCGAAGATGATGTGGTGGAACGAGAAGAGCACGGCGTGGTCGTTCCCGCCGAGCCGCATCAGGAGGCCGCGCACGAGCGGGCCGTGCGCCAGGGAGAAGGGCCGGAGCGCCTGGGAGAGCGCGAGGCGGTGGATCTCTTCTCCGTGCAGGTCCTCCGGGAGCGCCCGCAGATCGACCTCGGGGATTTCGAACGGAGCCGCGGGCCGGATGACCTGCACGGCCTCGCCGTCGACTTCGGGGAAGGTGGTGCGCAGGCTCTCGTGGCGGTGCAGGATGTCGTCCAGAGCGCCGCGGAAGGCGGCGACGTCGAGCGGCCCCTCCAGGCGGAAGGCCGCCGCTTCGTTGTAGGCCAGCGTCCGCGCTTCGAGCCGGTCGAGGAACCACAGGCGCTCCTGGGCGAAGGAGAGCGGGAGGCGGCCGTCGCGCGGCACGGGGACGATCGGCGGCACGTCCGCCTCGCCGCCGCCGAGCCGCAGGCGCGAGATCTCGGCGGCCTGGGAGGCGACGCTCGGCGCCTCGAAGAACGTGCGCAGCGGCAGCTCGACGCCGAACGCCTGGCGCACGCGGGAGACGGCCTGGGTGGCGAGCAGGGAGTGGCCGCCGAGCGCGAAGAAGTCGTCTTCGACGCCGATCCGCTCCACGCCGAGCAGCTCCTTCCAGATCGCGAGCAGCCGCTCTTCGGTCGCATTGCGCGCCGCCACCAGCGACCGGCCGCTCTCCGGCGAGCCGCCGGGAGCCGGGAGCCGCCGCCGGTCGATCTTGCCGTTCGGGGTGATCGGCAGGGCGTCGAGCAGCACGAAGGCGGACGGCATCATGTAGGCGGGCAGGCGCGCCTCCAGGAAGGCGCGCAGCTCGGGGACGATGCGGCGGGCGAACCGGCCCTGGAGGGGGTTGTTGGCGTAGGCAGCGAGGGACGCCGCGGCGAGGGGGCCCTCACCCCCCAGGGCGTTGCCCTGGGCTGAGGAAGCCCGGGCCTTCGGCCCTTCCCCCAATCCAGAGGAGGTCCAGATCGTCGCCTCGAACGATCCATCCGCGCCTTGATCGGCCCAGCTCAGCTCGACCTCGTAGGGCAGGTCTATGCCCAAGTCCCAGAGGTCCTGCGGCTCGACGGCTCCGAGGGCGGCTTCGGCGGCGCGGCGGCGGAGGTCCTCGGCGGTCTCGATCCCCTCGGGAGCCTCTTGCAGCAGCCGGACCGCGGCGGTGTCCTCCGCGACGCGGGCGTTCGGAATGTTGCGCAGGCGGACGACCGGCGGCGCCTCCTCGGCGAGCCGGCGGCGGAGGGCGGCGAGCGTCAGCCGTTCGCGGCGCCAGTCCAGGACGCCGTCCCGGGCCGGCTCCTCCCGCCCGGTCCCCACCCGCAGCACGGCCTGGTAGCGGAAGCCGGTCAGCTCGTTGTGGGCGCGGCCGTGCTTGAGATGGATCTCGATGCGTCCGAGCTTCGGCAGCCGCTCCCGCAAGGCGGTGAAGAAGGCGGGATCGATCGCCAGCTCGTTCTCGTCCATGTGGCGGGCGTACACCTTCTGGCGCAGCCGGGAGAGCGGCGTCGTGAGATCGGCCTGGAACAGCTCCAGCGCGGTGTGGAACGCTTCGAGGAGCGGCAGGCTGCGCAGGTCGCCCAGGAACACGGCGCCGCCAGGACGCACCAGCTCGACGGCACGCTCCACCACCTCGGCGAGATAGTCGGCGCTCGGGAAGTACTGCGCCACCGAGTTGACGACCACGGTGTCGAGGGAGCCGGCCGCGAGGCCGTCGAGCTCGTGCGCGGACTTGCGCAGCAGCCGGACGCGGCCGTCGCTTAAGCCCACGCGGCCGAGCTGGCTCTCGATGTAGCGGAGGGCGCGGCCGGAGACGTCGATGCCGGTATACGCCTCGCAACGCGGCGCGATGCGGAAGAGGATCATGCCGGTGCCGCAGCCGATCTCCAGCACCCGCCGCGGCTCGAGCGCGGCGATCCCGCGGATCGTGTCGTCCAGCCACTCCTCCATCTCGCTCGCCGGGAGCGGCAGGCCGGTGTAGGTGCTGTTCCAGCCGATGATGTTGAACGTCGGATCGGCCTCCGGCGCCTCTGCCCGGTAGAGGTCGTCGAAGATCTCCCCCCACTGCGAGACCTGCTCCGTCTGCTCCCCGCTCTCGGCGGTCTCGTAGGCCGGGTTCTGCACCACGTAGGCGGCGAGGCGCTTGTCGCCCGGGACGTCCTCGCGGGCCAGCACGACGGTCTGCCGCACCGCGGGGTGCTCGGCGAGGCGGGCCTCGATCTCCCCGAGCTCGATGCGGAAACCGCGGATTTTGACCTGGTGGTCGATCCGGCCGAGGATCTCGAGGATCCCGTCCGCGCGCCGGCGCACCAGGTCGCCCGTGCGGTAGAGGCGGCTGCCGGCCGGTCCCGCGAAATCGGGCACGAAGCGCTCGGCGGTCAGCTCCGGCCGCCGCCAGTAGCCCCACGCGAGGCCCTGGCCGCCGACCGCAAGCTCGCCCACCAATCCGAGCGGCACCGGCTGAAGCCAGCGGTCCACCACGTAGAGCGTCGTATTGGCGACCGGCGATCCGATGGGGAGCGGGCCCGGCGGCGCGGTGCGGATCGGATACCAGGTGGAATACGTCGTGTTCTCCGTGGGCCCATAGAGGTTGAGGAGCCGCTGGGGAGGGCGGCCGGCGAGCACCCGCCGCGCCGCCTCCGGATCGACCGTCTCGCCACCCACCAGCAACTCGCGCATCCCCGCGAAGGCATGGGGCTCCTCCCGGGCCATCTGGGCGAACAGGGCCGAAGCGAGAATCATGTTGGTGATCCGGTGCTCGGAGAGGGCCGCGGCGAAGCCCGGGGGCGACAAGACGGTGTCGCGCGGGATCACCACCAGGGTGGCGCCGTTGAGCAGGGCGCCCCAGATCTCATAGGTCGACGCGTCGAAGTTGAGGCTCGACACCTGCGCCACGCGGTCGCCCGGTCCCAGGTGCGCGTAGTTGGTCTCCCGCACCAACCGCACGACGGCCCGGTGCGAGAGGGCCACACCTTTCGGCCGGCCGGTCGATCCCGAGGTGTAGATGATGTGCGCGAGGGCCTCACCCCCCTGGCCCCCCTCTGCCATCGCCTCCCCTTCCTCCGGGAGACGGGGGAAATCCTCAGGGGTGAGGGTTTCCCGGCCGGCGAGGAGTCCCTGCGGCAGACGCGTCCGGGCCGTGTCGTCCACGACCAGCAGGCGGAGGTCGCAGTCCTCCATCATCAAAGCCAGGCGCTCGGCCGGGTAGTCGGGATCGAGCGGCACGTAGGCGGCGCCGGTCTTGAGGATCGCGACCAGCGCCACCACCGCCTGGGCCGAGCGTTCGACGCAGAGGCCGACGAAGCTCCCGGGTCCGGCTCCCCGGTGCCGCAGCGCCCGGGCGAGGCCGTCCGCGCGGCCGTTCAGATCCGCGTAGGAGAGGCTGGCCGTGCCCGCGATCACCGCGGGTGCGTCCGGGGCGCGGCGCACGTGCTCCAGGAAGAGCTCCTGGAAGCTCGCGGTGGCGGGGTACGCCGAGGCGGAGTCGTTCCACTCGCAGGCGAGCTGGTGGCGCTCCGCCGCGCCGAGGAGCGGCAGGAAGGCGACCGGTGTTTCGGGACCCGCGACGGCTGCCGCGAGGAGATTCTCGAAACAGCGCAGCAGGCGCAGCATCGAGGCCGCTTCGAAAATCTCGCGGTTGTATTCGAGCGCTCCCGTGAGCCGGTCGCCGTCTTCGAAGAGGAAGAGGGAGAGATCGAACTTGGCCGTGCCGCCGGCCACCTTGCCTTCCTCCGGCAGCGAGAGAGTGAGGCCGCGCACCTCCGCTTCGGCACGCGGGAAGTTCTGGTAGCCGCACATGACCTGGATCAGCGGGTTGCGGCTCAGGCTCCTCTCCGGCTGCAGCTCCTCGACCAGGCGCTCGAACGGCAGATCCTGGTGCGCGTAGGAGGCGAGGGAGGTCTCGCGGACCCGGCCGACGAGCTGCGCGAAGCCCGGCGTGCCCGAGAGGTCCGTGCGCAGGACCAGCGTGTTGACGAAGAAGCCGATCAGGCCCTCGACCTCGCGCCGCGTACGGTTCGCGATGGCCATGCCGACGGCGACGTCCTCGCACCCTGCGAAGCGGCCGAGGAGCGCCGTGAAGCCGGCGAGGAGGGTCATCGATTGCGTCGCACCGCGGCGGCGGGTGAGCGCGGAGAGGGCGCGCGCCAGCTCGGCCGGCAGCGCAAAGGACTCGGTGGCACCGCGGAAGGATTCGACCGCCGGCCGCGGATGGTCGAACGGCAGCTCCAGGCTCTCCGGGATCCCGGCGAGCTGCCGCCGCCAATAGTCCAGCTCCGCGGCGAGCCGTTCGCCGGACAGCCATTCGCGCTGCCAGACAGCAAAGTCCGCGTACTGGATGGGCAGCTCCGGCAGCGGCGACGGCGCCCCCTGGCAGAACGCGCCGTACAGGGTAGCCAGCTCGTGGAACAGGATGCCCATCGACCAGCCGTCCGAGATGATGTGGTGCAGGTTCACCAGCAGCGTGTGCTCCCGCGCGGCGATGCGGAGCAGGGCGGCGCGGACGAGCGGTCCGCGGGCGAGGTTGAACGGGCGCCGCGCTTCGTCGCCCGACAGCCGCGCCAGCTCCCGCCGCCGGGGATCCTCCGCCAGTCCTTCCAGATCGACCAGCGGAACCTCGAAGGCCGGCGGCGGTGCGATCACCTGGACGGGGCCGCGTTCGCCGGGCCGGAACGTGGTACGCAGCGCCTCCTGGCGGCGGACGATCTCGCGGAAGGCCCCGCGCAGGGCGTCCAGGTCGAGCGCGCCGGTCAGGCGCACGGCACCGAACATGTTGTAGAACGGGTTGTCTGGCGCGAGGCGGTCGAGGAACCAGAGCCGCTGCTGGGCGAACGAGAGCGGCAGGTCGCGGTCCCTGGGCACCGGCAGGATGGGAGAGGGCTGCGCGTGCTCCCCGCGGCGCTCGCCGTCGATGCGCGCCGCGAGCGCCGTGACCGTCGGCGCCTCGAAAAACGCGCGGAGCGGCAGCTCCACTCCGAAGGCGTCGCACACCCGCGACATCACCTGCGTCGCGAGGAGCGAGTGGCCGCCCAGGGTGAAGAAGTCGTCCTGCGCGCCGATCCTCGCGAGTCCGCGCCGCTCGCCGCCGAGCACCTCGGTCCAGATCTGCGCCAGCACCTCTTCGACCGGTCCCTGCGGCGCCAGGAAACGCGCCACCGGACGCACGGCGGCCAGCGCGACTTTCGCGAGCGCGCGGCGGTCGACCTTGCCGTTGGCGTTGAGCGGCAGGCTCGGGAGGACCGTGACCTCCGCCGGCACCATCGCCTCGGGCAGTGTCCGGCGGAGCGCGGTGCGCAGGTCTTCTGGCGCCGGCGCCGGATCTGTCGACGAAGCGGTGTTTGCGGTGTTGGCGACGTAGGCGGCCAAGCGCTTGTCGCCCGTCTCGTCCTCCCGCACCAGCACCACCGCCTCGCGCACGCCGGGGAGCCGGGCGAGAGCGGCCTCGATCTCCCCCAGCTCGATGCGGAAGCCGCGGATCTTCACTTGGTGGTCGATGCGGCCGAGATAGTGAACCGTGCCATCGGCCAGCCGGCGCACCAGGTCGCCGGTGCGGTAGAGGCGCCCGCCGGGTGCGGCGCCGAACGGATCGGGGATGAACACCGCCGCGGTCAGATCCGGCCGTCCGAGATAGCCGCGCGCGAGCCCCGGACCGCCGAGCAGCAACTCGCCCGGAACCCCGACCGGTTGCGGTGCGAGAGAGCGGTCCACCACATGGAGCTGGTGGTTGGCGATCGGCCGGCCGATCGGGACCACATCGCCGGGAGGCTCGGGAACGCAGGGCCAGAAGCTCACGTCGACCGACGCCTCGGTCGGCCCGTACAGGTTGTGCAACTCGGCCTGAGGGAGGCAGGAGAAGAAACGCCGCACGAGCTGCGGCGGCAGGGACTCGCCGCTCGCCACCACCCGGCGCAGCGACGCCAGCTCTTCGAGCCCCGGCGTCTCCAGGAACACCTCCAGCATGGAGGGCACGAAGTGGACGGTGGTGATCTTCTCGCGCGCGATGAGATCGGCCAGGTAGCTGGGATCCTTGTGCCCTTCGGGCTGTGCGAACACGAGGCGCGCCCCGGTCAGGAGCGGCCAGAAGAATTCCCACACCGAGACGTCGAACCCGAACGGCGTCTTCTGGAGGACGCGGTCCTCGGCCGTCAGGCCGTACGCCTCCTGCATCCACTGCAGCCGGTTGACGATTCCCTGGTGGGGGATCATCACCCCCTTGGGAGTCCCCGTCGAGCCGGAGGTGTAGAGGACGTAGGCGAGGCCCTCACCCATGGCTTGGCCGGGCCTGTCGGATCCGACCGATCGGTCCGCTCCGGCGGAACCGTCCGATCTCCAGGACCGGCCCCCGCCGGCGTCGAGGAACACCACCGGCGGCCCCCCCACCGGCAGCAGAGCCGAGAACCGGTCCTGGGTGACCACCGCGGAAAGGCCGGCGTTTTCGGCGAGCGTCGCCAGCCGCTCCTCCGGGAGCGTGGGATCGAGCGGCACGTACGCCGCACCCGCCTCCAGCACGCCGAGCAGGCCGGTGATCATCGCGAGCGAGCGTTCCAGCAGCACTCCCACCCGGCCATCCGGCTTCACGCCGAGCCTGGCCAAATGGCCGGCCAGTTGGCGGGCGCGGTCCACCAGCTCGCGATAGGTGGCCTGCTCGTTCCCGTCCACTGCGGCCACCGCGCCGGGCGTCCGATCGGCTTGCGCCGCGACCAGCTCATGCAGGGTGTGACCGCGCGGGTAGCCCACCGCCGTGCCGTTCCATTCGGCCAGGAGCTGGTGGCGCTCGCCGGGAGCGAGGAGAGCGATCTCCGCGAGCGGCCGTTGCGGCTCGGCCAGCACGCCGGAGAGGAGCCGCTCGAGATGTCCGCCCAGGCGGACCATCATCGAAGCCTCGAACAGCTCCCGGCTGTAGTCGAGCATGCCGAGCAGGCCCTCCTCGATCTCCCGGTAGCTGCAGGTCAGCTCGAATTTCGCGACCCCCAGCCCGGTGGCTTCCGGGATGATCGTGATGCCGGGATGCTTGAGCTCGCCCGCCGGGGCGTTCTCCATGGCGAACATCACCTGCACGAGCGGCGGCCGGCTCAAATCCCGTTCCGGCGCGAGCTCCTCGACCAGGCGCTCGAACGGCAGCTCCTGGTGCGCGTAGGAGGAGAGCGTCGTCTCACGCACCCGGGTGAGGAGATCGCTGAAGCTCGGATTGCCGCCGAGGTCCGTCCGCAGCACCAGCGTGTTGACGAAGAAGCCGATCAGCGGTCCGAGCTCGGGCCGGACGCGGCCGGCGATCGGCGTCGCCACGGCGAGATCGTCCTCCCCGGTGTAGCGCTGCAGGACGGCGAAAAAGCCGGCCAGCAGCGTCATGAAAAGCGTCGCCTCATGGCGGCGGGAGAGCGCCTGAAGCTCCGAGAGCGCCGCCGGATCCATGAGGAAGGTCCGCACGGCTCCCCGCGTGCTGCGGACCGCCTGCCGCGGGTGGTCGGCCGGCAGCTCCAGGACCGGCGACATGCCTGCCAGCCGGCTGCGCCACCAGCCGAGCTCCGCCTCCAGAAGCGCTCCGGACAGCCGGCGGCGTTGCCAGACGGCGAAATCCGGATATTGCACGGGAAGCTCCGGCAACGGGCTCGGCTGGCCGGCGAGAAACGCCGGATAGAGCGCTCCGATCTCGTTCACCAGCACACCCATCGACCAGCCGTCGCTCACGATGTGGTGCATCTCGAGGAGGAGCAGGTGCTCGTCGTCCGCGCAGCGGAACACGCAGCCGCGCAGCAGAGGTCCCTTTTCGAGGTCGAACGCCAGGCGGCTCTCCAGCGCGGACATCCGCCGGATCTCTGGATTCCGCCGTGCGGCCGGCAGGGCGCCGAGGTCGACCACGGGCAGCCGCGGCACGAAGCGAGGCGCGATCACCTGCACCGGCTCGCCGTCCTCGGTGGCGGCGAACGTGGTGCGCAGGGCCTCATGGCGGTCGGCCACGCCCGCGAGCGCGAGAGCCAGGGACGGCAGGTGGAGAGTCCCGAGGATGCGCGTCGCCGTCGGCAGGTTGTAGACCGGATCGCCGGGATGCAGACGGTCCAGGAACCAGAGCCGGAGCTGGCTGAACGAAAGAGGGAGCGGAGCGAGCCGGTCGTCCCGGGGCTCGATGCGATCCGTTCCCCCCTCTGCCTGCCTCTTCTTGCGGAGAAGGTCAAAAAGGACCGCCCT
>JAJKHS010000010.1 GCA_021154885.1 Thermoanaerobaculum sp. | reverse complement strand
GGCGCTACCTTCGCCTCAGAGGGCCCTCGGGCGGGGGGGCGCTCTGAGGCGAAGGTAGCGCCTATAGGGGGGAGGCCGGGAGAGAGGGGGTTGGGGGAGTGAGGGCCAGCGGCAGCCTCACCCGGAAGGTCGAGCCGCGGCCGACGCGGCTCTCGACGTCCACCTGGCCGCCGTGGGCCTGGGCCACGTGCTTGACGATGGCGAGGCCGAGGCCGGTGCCCCCCTCCTCGCGGGCCCGGCCCTTGTCGACGCGGTAGAAGCGCTCGAAGAGACGGGGGATCGACTCGGGGGGGATGCCGATCCCCGTGTCGCTCACCTCGATGACCGCCTGGCCCGCCTCGCCGTCCGCGCGCGCGAGGCGAAGGGTAACCTTGCCGTCCGGACGGTTGTACTTGATGGCATTGTCCAGGAGGTTGAGGAGCAGGCGCTCCAGGCCGTCGGGGTCGCCCGGAATGGGCGGCACCGGCGGCACCGCCTCCTCTTCGACCGTGATCTCCACCCGCTTCTCGCGGGCGGCGGTGGAGAGCAGCTCCACGGCGCGGCGGACGACGGCGCCGAGGTCGACGGGCTCGCGCTCCAGGGCGGGGGCGACGCCCTCCAGGCGCGACAGGGTCAGCAGGTCGTCCAGCAGCTCCTGCAGGCGCCGGCACTGGCTGAGGATGCGCTCGGTGAAGCGGCGGGCCGTGGCGGGCTCCTCCAAGGCGCCGTCGCGCAGCGTCTCGGCGTAGCCGCGGATGGCGGCGAGCGGCGTCTTGAGCTCGTGGGAGACGTTGGCCACGAAGTCCTTGCGCATGTCCGCCACCCGCGTCAGCTCGGTGGTGTCGCGGGTGGCCACCACGGCGCCCCGCTCGCCGCCCGGGCCGCCAGACAACGGCGAGCTGGCCAGCAGCAGGGTGCGCCGCTCGGGGACGGCGAGCTCGATCTGGGCGCTCTGGGGCTCGCCGGCGCGCAGGGTGTCCTCGATCAGGCGGCTGAAGCCCGGATGGCGGATGATCTCCAGCACCGGCCGGCCGGAGAAGTCGCCCCGCAGGTCGAACAGCTGATAGAAGGCCGGGTTGATCATCAGGGCACGGCCGTCCGGCCCCACCACCAGGACCCCTTCCGACATGCTGGCCAGGATCTGCCGGAGCTGGTCGCGCTCCTTGCGCACGGCCTCGAACTGCTCCTCGGCGGTGGCGGCGAGGTGGTTGAGGGCCAGGGCCAGGGCCGCCAGCTCGTCCTCGTCCGGCACCTGGACGCGGGCGGCGCGGCCGGCGGCGATGTTCCGCGCGTCGGCGATGAGCCGCGAGAGGGGCTGGAAGAGGCGGCGGTCCAGCCACAGGGAGGTGACCAGGATGCCGCAGCCCGCCGCCAGGACGGCGAGCGCCATGGCCGCCGCCAGTTGCCCGCGCAGCGCCTGGAGCTGCTCCAGGGGCTCGGCCAGGCGCAGGATGAGCGTCTCCCCACGCGGGCCGGCCAGGGTCTTGGCGGCATAGACGTAGGTGTCGCCGGTGGTGGCGCTCCTGCGCACCGACATCCCGGAGCCGCGGGCCAGGGCCTCCTGGACCTCGGGACGTTGCCGGTGGTTCTCCATCGCCCCCACCTTCGCCGGCTCGACGGAGCTGTCGGCGATCACCACGCCGTCGCCGCGGATCAGGGTCACCCGCAGACCGCTGTCGGCGGCGAGCTGCCGCACCCAGAGCCGCGGATCGGTCCGCGTGTCGGACACCTGGCGCTGGACGATGGGCGTGAGGATGCGCAGCGCGTCGAAGAGCTGCACCGAGGCCGTGCTCTCGAACAGCCCGGGGAGGAGGAACCAGAGAAAGGCGCTGGCGATGGCCGTGGCCGCCAGCGCGGGCCAGAGGGGAGCGAGCCGCAGCTTGGGCGGCAGGCCGAGGCGCCGCACTCGGGGTCAGGGCCTCAGCCGGTAGCCGACTCCGATGACGGTCTCGATGCGGTCGGCCTCGGGGCCGAGCTTGCGGCGCAGGCGCCGGATGTGGGTGTCCACCGTCCGGCTGTCGATGTCCTCGGCGTAGCCCCAGACGTCCGACAGGAGCTGTCCCCTCGTCTGCACCCGGCCGCCGCGCTCCATGAGCAGCCGCAGCAGGCGGAATTCGGTGGCCGTGAGCGGCGCCTCCCGGCCCCGCACCCGGAGCTGGTGGCCGGAGACGTCGAGCTGAATCCCCCCGACCTCCAGCAGGTCGCTGACGGCGTCCTCGGGCTGCAGACGGCGCAGCACCGCCTTGACCCGCAGCACCACCTCCCGCGGGCTGAAGGGTTTGCTGATGTAGTCGTCGGCTCCCAGCTCCAGCCCGACGATGCGGTCCACCTCTTCGCCACGGGCGGTGAGCATGACGATGGGCAGCCGGGAGGTGGCGGCATCCCGCTTCAGCAGCCGCGTCAGCTCCAGACCGTCGATGCCGGGGAGCATGAGGTCGAGCACCAGCAGGTCGGCCGGCTCGCGGCGCAGGGCCTCGAGGCCGGTGTCCCCCCGCCGTGCCACCTCCACCGCGAAGCCCTCCTTCTCGAGGTTGTACTGCAACACCTCGGCGATGTCGGGCTCGTCCTCGATGAGCAGGATGCGTTCTTGCGCCATTGGCCAGAGGCTACCACGGAGTCTTCCACAAAGAATGCGGAAAACCCTGTGGAAAAGAGCCCTCGAACCCCTGGGAGAGGCCGTGTTTCCGGGCCTTTCCCCGCTTTGACCAAGCTGCTGTGCAAAGCGGGCAAGTCATTGATTCCAGGGAGTTTGTAGGATTCACAACGCGGGTCGGAAAGGGCCCTGGATGGCAGCGTGGAGAGTTTTCCACAGAAACGGATGTGAAACCCCGGTGAGGATCCTGTTAACTCTCTGTGACAGCGTGGTTTATGGGAAGGAAAAGAGACCGCTGGCGCAAACCGGCCAAGACGGGCGGTTCTTACAACGCGCTGTAGAAATTCATACTCTCAGCCAGCCGCCGCTTCCAGGCCCTGGCGCAGGCGGAGGGTACAGTCGAAGACTTTTTCAAAAAACGTGCCATGCTCCCGCGCGGCCTCCAGCTCGAGGTCGACGGCGTAGGGCGACACGACCTCCAGGGTGACCTTGCGGCCGTGGCTGGCGCGGCTCACGCGGCCGATGCGGATGGAGCCGTAGATCTCCTCGACCCGCGAGGCGTGGGTGCGGTCCAGGGCGTCGGCGACGCGCAACAGGGCGGCGAGCTTGCGGATGATCCGCTGCTGCCAGGGCTTGAGGGCGGCGAGGGTGGGGTGGCCGGGCTTGGGGGTCGCGCCCCGGTGATAGCGGGCGACGTGGGCGATGATCTCGATCTCCCGCGGGTCGAAGGCGTCGAGCACGGCGTTGACGATGAGGTAGTAGGCGTGCTTGTGATGGCCGCGGTAGTGGATGGAGTAGCCGATGTCGTGGAGCAGGGCGGCGTACTCCAGCCACTCCCGCTCGCGGCTGCCCAGGCCGTGGACCGAGGCGGTGACGTCGAACAGGCGGGTGGCGAGGCGCGCCGTCTGCAGGTCGTGGCGGTAGACGCTCTCGGCGCGCTCGGCGAGGCGGAGCACCTGGCGCCGCCGCAGGTCGCCGGGCTCGCCGGCGGCGGGGATGGGCTGGCCGAGGGCCGCCAGCACCAGCCCCTCCCGCAGCGCCCGGTCGGAGACCTGGAAGCGATCGACGCCGGCGTGGGCCACCAGCTCCTGGAGCAGCACGGCGCCGGCCAGCAGGCTCTCGGAGCGGGGGCCGCCCACCGGTGGCAGGGCGGCGACCTGGCGGCGCTTCAGGGGGCGCAGCCGCTCGACGAGCAGGGCGAGGTCCTTGGTCCGTACCTCGCGCAGACCGCTGGAGAGCTCTTTCCACGGCCGGCCGGCGAAGTGGTCGACGAGGTCGGCGCAGCAGACCGCCGTGCCGGAGGTGGCGACCAGCCGCTCCACCGAGCCCCGCGGCACGGTCTCGGCGAGGCGCCGGGCGATCCGGCGGCGCAGGCGGTCGAGGTCGGCGCCGCCGGGCGGGTCCCCCGGGAGCTCGACGGCGCAGCGCAGGGAGCCCAGGGCGAGGCTCACCACCTGCTGGATCTCCCCGCCGCGGGTGGCGATCCACTCCGTGCTGCCGCCGCCGATGTCGACCACGGCGGCGGCGCCGGGACCGAGGTCCACCACCTCGCGCACCGCGCGGTAGATGAGCTCCCCCTCCCCGGCGCCGGTCAGGAGCTGCACGTCGAGGCCGGTGTGGGCCTTGACGCGGGCCAGGAAGTCGGCGCCGTTGGCGGCTTCGCGCACGGCGCTGGTGGCCACCGCCACCACCCGCTGTGCTCCCTTGAGACGGGCGATGGTGGTCATCTTGGCCAGGGTCTCCAGGCCGTCCTGCATGGCCGCTTCGGAGAGGGCGCCCTCGCCGAATCCGGTCTTGCCCAGGCGCACCATCTCCCGCTCGCGTCCCAGCAGGCGGTAGCCGCCGCCGGCCCCCACCTCGGCCACCACCATGTGGATCGAGTTCGAGCCGATGTCGATGGCCGCCAGGCGCTCGGGCGCCACGCCCCCTGCGGCGGGCCCGGCGACCGGCTCGCCGGCATCCGGGCCGGCAGCCGGGAAACTGAGGGGCTGGACGACCACCGTGGGTGACGCGCTCACGCCGGCGATTGTAGCCGACGGGTCGCGGCCCGGCCGGCGGCGACACGCCTTCGTCACCGGAGTGTCATGGAACTGTGTCGCCTGGATGTGTCAAGATTTGGGCAGTCCTGGCGGGCCACCTCGTCCGCCCCCCGGAGGTCCGAGCCCCGTGTCTGAGCCCAATCCATCGCGTCCGGAGCGCTTCGACGAGCGCGCCGAAGCCCCCAACCTGATCCTCAACCGCGAGCTCTCCTGGCTGGAGTTCAACGCCCGGGTGCTGCGGCAGGCGGAGGACCCGGACAACCCCCTGCTGGAGCGGCTCAAGTTCGTCGCCATCTTCGATTCGAACCTCGACGAATTCTTCATGAAACGGGTGGGCGGCCTGAAGCAGCAGCTCGCCAGCAACCTCCGCGAGCTGGGCGCCGACAGCGGCGGCACCCCCCGCCAGCAGCTCGCCGCCATCAACGCCGCGGTGCGGCCGATGGTGGCGCGCCAGCGGCGGCTGCTGAAGGACGAGCTGCTCCCGGCCCTGCGCCAGCACGGGCTGGAGATCGTCCGCTGGGGGGAGCTCAGGGCCGGCGAGCGCCGCTACCTGACGGAGGAGTTCGACCGCCGGATGTTCCCCATCCTGACGCCGCTGGCGGTCGATCCCGCGCACCCGTTCCCCTTCATCTCCAATGTCAGCCTGTCGCTCGGCGTCTCCATCCGGCTCCCCGGCGACGACGCCCCGCGCTTCGCCCGGGTCAAGGCGCCGCACATCCTGCCGCGCTGGGTGCAGTTGCCGGAGTCGGTGCGGGACCGGCCGTTGCGCTACGTGCCGGTGGAGGACGTCATCGCCCACCATCTGGACCGCCTCTTCCCGGGGGTCGAGATCGTCGAGTCCCACCCCTTCCGGGTGACGCGCAACGCCGACGTGCAGCGCAACGAGGAGACGGCCGAGGATCTGCTGGAGGCCATCCAGGAGGAGCTGCGGGAGCGCCGCTTCGCCACCGTCGTGCGCCTGGAGGTCGCGAAGGGCATGTCGCGCTGGATGATCGACTTCCTGGGCGAGGAGCTCGCGGTCGGCGAGCCGGAGATCTTCGAGGTGGAGGGGCCCCTGGCGCTCAAGGACCTGATGGCGCTCGCCGTTTCAGCCCCCCTGCCGTCGCTGCGCTACCGCCCCTGGGCGCCGGTGACCCACCCCCGCTTCCATTTCGAGACGGGGGACGAGGCGGAGGTCTTCAACGCCATCGCGGCCGGCGACATCCTCGTCCACCACCCCTACGACTCGTTCGCCACCAGCACCCAGCGCTTCATCGAGGCGGCGGTGGTGGATCCGGCGGTGCTGGCCATCAAGCAGACGCTCTATCGCACCTCCGCCGACTCGCCGAACATGCAGGCGCTGATCCGCGCCGCCGAGGCGCGCAAGCAGATCGCCGTGACGGTGGAGATCAAGGCGCGCTTCGACGAGGCGGCGAACATCGAGTGGGCGGAGGCGCTGGAGAAGGTGGGCGCCCACGTCTGCTACGGGCTGGTGGGCTTGAAGACCCACGCCAAGATCACCCTGGTGGTGCGCCAGGAGAAGGACGTCCTGCGCTGCTACACCCACATCGCCACCGGCAACTACAACCCGGAGACGGCGAAGCTCTACACCGACCTCGGCCTCTTCTCCTGCGACGAGGCCCTGGCCCAGGACGTGGCCCAACTCTTCAACATGCTCACCGGCCTCGTCTACCAGCCGCAGTTCAAGAAGCTGCTGGTGGCCCCCATCACCATGCGCCAGCGCTTCATGGAGATGATCGCCCGCGAGGTGGCGCACCAGCGGGCCGGCCGCGGCGGGCGCATCATCGCCAAGATGAACGCCCTGGACGACAAGCAGATCGTCGACGCGCTCTACGACGCCTCGGCGGCCGGCGTCGAGATCGACCTCATCGTGCGGGGGATCTGCCGGCTGCGCCCGGGGCTGCCCGGCCGCAGCGAGACGATCCGGGTGATCTCGATCGTCGGGCGCTACCTGGAGCACGCCCGCATCTTCTGCTTCGGTAATGGTGGCGAGCCCGAGTACTACCTGGGCTCGGCGGACTGGATGTCGCGCAACCTCGACGCCCGGGTGGAGGCGGCGGTGCCGGTCGAGGACCCGAAGCTCAAGGAGGAGGTGCGGGCCATCCTCGACCTCCAGCTCGCGGACAACTGCAAGGCCTGGGACATGCAGCCCGACGGCACCTACGTCCAGCGCCAGCCGGGGTCCGGCGAGGAGCCGCGTTCCAGCCAGGACCTGCTCATGCAGCGGGCGCTGGAGCGGGCGGGGCGAGCGACCACTCCGACGCTTCCGTGAGCCGCGCTGATATACTCTTTTCAAGAGGTGTGTCATGCCTGAAGATCGCCCCTGATCGTCACATCACCTTGCCGAACGCTATCTCGGTCGCTTCTACCATCCGCGCCAGCCGCTCGACCGCCGCCTCCAGGTTCGCCCTCCGCCCCTGGCTCGCCCGTACCCCGGGCTCCCACCACAGCCCGCGGATCTCCAGCAGCCCCTGTTCGCGATGGAGCTTGGGGTCGAGCCGGCCCACCAGGCGCTCGCCTTCGAGGATCGGCAGCACGTAGTAGCCGTGCTGGCGCTGGGGGCCGGGCACGAAGGCCTCGAAGCGGTAATCGAAGTTGAAGAGGCGCAGCGTGCGCTTGCGATCACGGAGGATCGGGTCGAACGGGGAGAGCAGGCGGACGCGCGGCGGGGCGGCGGGCAGCGCCGCGGCCCGCTCCTCCCAATCGGGGACCGCCCAGGCCTTGCGCGGCTTGGAGCCGTCGGCGGTCGCCACTTCGACGGTCGCGACCTCCCCCCGGGCTGCGGCCCGCTCCCCCCAGCTCCGCGCCGCCTCCAGGGACACGGCGCGCCAGAAGCCGGCGAGCTCGTCGGCCGTGGCGACCCCCAGCCGCTCCAGGGCCGAGCGGCAGGCCCAGTCGAGGTGCTCCTCGTCGCCCGGCGCCGGCGCGGCGTGGGCTGCCGGCAGGACGCGCGCGGCGAGGTCGTAGACCTTGTGGAAGTTGACCCGCCCGGCGATGGCGAGCTCGCCGGTGCGCCAGAGGTACTCCAGGGCGGCCTTGTGGGGCTTCCACCCCCACCAGGTCTTGTCGGTCCCCGCGGGCCGCTCGTCCTCGAAGTCCTTGGTCATCAGCGGCCCTTCCTTGACGATGCGCTCGCGCACGTGAGCGAACACCCGGTAGGGGTCCGGCCCCACGCGTTCCAGCCACCAGGGATGCCCGAGCACCTTCTGCCGGTAGCGCTCGAACCGCGGCTTCCAGTGCGGATACCAGACGGTGGGGATGGCCGCAGCGTCGTGGGTCCAGTGCTCGAAGAGCCGCCGCTCGCGCTCCAGCAGCCGCTCCAGCAGGGCCGGCCGGTACCCCTGGAGGCGGGAGGCGAGCGTCAGGTGATGGGCGCGGGCCACGACGTTGATGGAGTCGATCTGGACGAAACCCATGCGCGCGATCAGGTCGTAGAGGACGTCCGGCGTCGCCTTGCGGCGGGGGTCGTCGAGCAGCCCCTGGGCGCCCAGCAGCAGGCGGCGGGCGGTGCCGGCCGGAATGACCGGGAGTGGAGAGGTCTTGGGCATCGGGCAAGAAGGATAACCCAGGGCCCCCTGGGACCGCCGGCGTCCCGCCGGCCGGCTTACTCCTTGTTTTTCCTTCTTTTCTTGAAGGGCCCTACGCCGCCGCCTTTTCGAAGCGCAGCCGCGGATTGCGCCGCGCCCGCCGCAGGTAGGCGGCGATCTCCTCCAGCAGCAGGGGGGTGGCGCGGTCGAGCTCGGCCGCCTGCTGGAAGACGGTGAGGGCGGCGACGGCCTGGCGGTGGACGTCCTGGGAGAGGAAGACGGCGAGCATGCCGGCGGCGAGCTCGCGCACCTCGGCGTTGCGCCCCTGCTGGAGATAGAGCTGCGCGAGGTCGAGGGTCACCAGCGAGGCGTCGTAGCCGTGTCCCTCGGCGAGGAAGCGCTGCCGCACCTCGATCAGGCTCCGCTCGGCCTCCCCGGGACGGCCCAGGCGAGCGGCGATGCGGCCGTCCAGCCAGGCGAGGCGCAACTCGGTCCAGGCATCGGGGAACTCACGGTAGGTGTGGCGGAAGCGCGCGAGCTGCCGCAGGGCCTCCTCGCTGCGCTCGCAGTCGTTCAGGAACCAGGCAAGGTTGTGGCGCGCCATCAGCACCAGCCGTGGCTCGCGCTCCCATTCCAGCAGGGCGAGGCCCTTGCGGATCTGGCGGATGGCCTCCTCGGGCCAGCCGGCGTGGCCCAGGAAGACCCCCTGGCTGATCATCGCACGCCCCTGGCGGTGGGGCTCGTGCAGGTCCTGGTAGATGTCGATGACCAGGTCGAGCAGGTCGGCGGCCTGCTCGAAGCGCCCCTGATCGCCGAGCAGGGAGGCGCGGAGATCGAGGATGCGGGCCTCCTCCAGGGGATCGGCCGAGCCGCTCTCGGCCAGGCCCTCGGCCTGGTTCAGGGCCTCCTCGGCGCCGGCCAGGTCGAAGGCGATACGCCGGGCGTTGCCGAGGTAGGCCCAGGCCCGCGCCTGAAGATCCAGCACCACGGAGCGGCCGTAGTGCCCGGCGTCGAGATGGCCGGCCAGCAGGAGACCCAGCTCGGCCAGCTCCACCGACTGGCCCGCGTCGTGGAACCCCGCCTCGAAGCTGGCGTCGACGAGCTGCTCGCAGACGGCCAGGGTCTGGAAACGGCGGCACTGGCGCACCAGGACCGGCCGCTCGGCCGGCGGGTAGCCCAGCAGCTCCGCCAGCAACGGGGGCGCCGCGCGCCGCTCCGCCGTCACCAGGGCGAGCCTCTGTTCGAGCTGGGCGAAGAGGCCTTTCCAGGAGGCGAAGCTCGCCTCCGCCGCGTCCGCCGCGTCCGGGACCGGCGCGGCTTCCGGGGCCGGGCTCAGCGTCCCCAGCAGATGGTCCACCTCCCGCTGGCAGACCCGGCAGCCGGAACGGAGGTGGCTCTCGATCCAGCGCTCCTCGGCGGCCGAGACTCCGGCCTGGGCGAATCTCTCGAGAGTCTGCCGGTCAGGGTGATTGGCATCCATCTACCATTAAGTTGCTGCTGGGCCGGAAAAAGTGACACCGGCGCGCACGACGCCGGTGTCGGGGTGGAACTGGTGCTAGCCGTTGGGGTCCATGGTGCCCCCGGCGAAGGCGAAGATCCGGAGCAGGAAGTGGAGGATGCCACCTTGGGGTGCGGTCCGCGGGCTGTCGGGAGACGTTCTGGAGATCATGAAAATCCCTCCAGGCCGGGTGAGCGGGCGGTCACCACGACCGCGCGGTGTGCCGGCCTTCTATTTCTTAGGTGCCGTTTCAAAGGAAGGCGGAACACTGAAGAAAGGTCCGGCCGGCGTGTAGCTCTTGCAAGCTCCGCGGTACCCACTTTCCCCGGTCGTTTTCCCTCTTCCGGCGAAGAAGCTCGCCCCTCCCAGGGGGAAGGCACGTTCCGGGTGCGTGGTCCAGGTCTTGCACAATTGACCGCGCCAGAGAGGGGGAAATTGTTCAGGTCCCATGTTTCAGAGCTTCTGGATGGCCGGCTTCGAGTGTTCCTGTCACCATCGGCGTGATGGCAGGCGTCTCGACCTGATCGCAGCGACCGAGCACGACCGTTTCGCCGCCGCCGACTACGCTCGCGTCCGCAACCTTGGAATGACCACGGTGCGCGACGGGGTGCGTTGGCATCGCGTGGAGCCTGCCCCCGGCCGCTGGGACTTCTCCTCCCTGCTGCCGCAGGTGCGGGCGGCCCGGGAAGCGGGGGTGCAGGTGATCTGGGACCTCTGCCACTACGGCTGGCCGAACGATCTCGACGACCTCGACGTCTTCCGGCCGGACTTCGTGGACCGCTTCGCGGCCTATGCCCGGGCGGTGGCCCGGCTGATCGCCGCCGAGACCGACCAGCCGCCGTGGTACACGCCGGTCAACGAGATCTCGTTCTGGGCCTGGGGGGGAGGCGAAGTGGCCTGCCTCAACCCCTTTGCCACCGGCCGCGGGTTCGAGCTCAAAGCCCAGCTCGCCCGCGCCTTCCTGGCGGCGGCGGACGCGGTGTGGAGCGTCGACTCCCGCGCGCGCGTCCTCGCCTGCGAGCCGGCCATCCACATCGTGGCCGGCCCGGACCGGCCGGAGCGGCAGGCGGACGCCGAGGGGCATCGCCGGGCGCAGTTCGAGGCCTGGGACCTGATCCTCGGCCGGCTCTGGCCGCAGCTCGGCGGCGACGAGCGCTACCTGGGGGGCCTGGGCCTCAACTACTACCCCGAGAACCAGTGGCTCCTCGACGGCCGGGGAGTGCGGTTGGGCGATCCGCTCTACCGCCCGTTCCGGGAGATCCTGCGCGAAGTTTTCGACCGCTACGGCCGGCCCCTGATCGTGGCCGAGACCGGCGCTCAGGAGGGAGCTCGCGCCGGCTGGCTGCGCTACGTCGCCGGCGAGGTGCTGGCGGCTCGCCGGCAGGGCGTACCCGTCCATGGCATCTGCCTCTACCCAATCCTCGACTACCCGGGATGGGACGACGACCGCCATTGCCACAGCGGTCTCTGGGGGTACCCCGGCGCGGCCGGGCAGCGCGAGGTCCATCTCCCTCTCGCCCAGGAGCTGCGCCGGCAGATGGAGGTCTTCCGCGGCGAGGCCGCGGCGAACGATTCCAAAAGTTTCAATGATTTAGCAGACCCGGTCTCCGTGCCGGGCGAGGAGGAGAGCGAGCATGCAGCCTCTTAACGAAGCCGGCGAGGCCGTTCCCGGCGAGGCGCCCGGTCCGGCCCCCCGGCCGGACGTCGTCTGTCTCTCCCACCTGCGGTGGGACTTCGTCTACCAGCGTCCCCAGCACCTGATGAGCCGCTTCGCCCGCCACCGCCGGGTCTTCTTCGTCGAAGAGCCCATCTGGGGCGAATGGGGCGAGGGTCCGGCCCGCCTCGAGGTGAGCGAGCGCCCCGAGGGCGTGCGGGTGGCCGTGCCGCACCTGCCGGCCGGCCTGTCTCCGGAAGCGGCGGAGGAGGCCCAGCGCGGTCTCCTGCTGGGCCTGCTCGAAGACCACGCCGTGGCCGACTACGTCCTCTGGTACTACACGCCCATGGCTCTCGGCTACTCCTCGGGGCTGGCGCCCGCCGCCGTGGTCTACGACTGCATGGACGAGCTGTCGCTCTTTCGCGGCGCGCCGCCCTCGCTGCTGGAGCGGGAGGAGCGCCTGCTGGCGCTGGCCGACCTGGTGTTCACCGGCGGCCAGAGCCTCTACGAGGCCAAGCGCGACCGCCACCCGCAGGTTCACGCCTTCCCCAGCAGCATCGACGCCGGGCACTTCGGCCGCGCTCGGGACCCCCTGCCCGAGCCGCCGGACCAGGCCGCCATCCCCCGGCCGCGACTGGGCTACTTCGGGGTGATCGACGAGCGGATCGACCTCGACCTCCTGGCCGCCGTGGCCGACCTGCGCCCGGACTGGCAGCTCGTGATGGTCGGGCCGGTGGTCAAGATCGACCCCGAGGGCCTGCCGCGGCGCGCCAACCTCCATTACCTGGGGATGAAGCCCTACGCCGAGCTGCCGTCCTACCTGGCGGGCTGGGACGTGGCCCTCATGCCGTTCGCGCGCAATGAGTCGACCCGCTTCATCAGTCCCACCAAGACCCCCGAATACCTGGCGGGGGGGAAGCCGGTGGTCTCGACGCCCATTCGCGACGTGGTGCGCCCCTATGGCGAGCTCGCGATGGTGGAGATCGCCGAGGCGCCGGCGGACTTCGTCGCCGCCGTCGAGCGGGCCCTGGCCCGTCACGGCGAAGGTGGCAGCGAGCGTGCAAGCTGGCTACGGCAGGTGGACGATTTTCTCGCCGGCGGCTCCTGGAGCCGCACTTGGCAGAGCATGTCCGATCTCATCGACGCGGCCGTCCAGTCCCGGCGGGACGGTCGCCGGTCGAGAGTCGGTTCGACCGCAGTATTTGACTGAAGTGCTACTTGGAATGAACGACGAAAGGAGCCGGTTCGATGTTTGACTACATGATCGTGGGGGCGGGGTTCGCCGGCAGCGTGCTGGCAGAGAGGCTGGCCCGGGGCTCGGGCAAGCAAGTCCTTCTCGTCGACCGGCGTCCCCACATCGGGGGCAACGCCTACGACCACTACGACGATGCGGGGATCCTGGTCCACAAGTACGGCCCCCACATCTTCCACACCAACTCCCGGGAGGTCTTCGAGTATCTCTCCGGGTTCACCAAATGGCGGCCCTACGAGCACCGGGTGCGGGCCAGCGTGGACGGCCAGCTCGTCCCCATCCCCATCAACCTGGACACCATCAACCAGCTCTACGGCCTGAAGCTCAACAGCATGGAGGTGGAGAGCTTCTTCGCCTCCGTGGCCGAGCCTCGGGAGAGCGTCCGCACCTCCGAGGACGTGGTGGTCTCCCGCGTCGGCCGCGAGCTCTATGAGAAGTTCTTCCGCGGCTACACCCGCAAACAGTGGGGGCTCGATCCCTCGCAGCTCGACGCCATGGTCACCGCCCGGGTGCCGGTGCGCACCAACCGCGACGACCGCTACTTCTCGGACACCTACCAGGCCATGCCCCTCAAGGGCTACACGCGGATGTTCGAGAATATGCTCGATCACGACAACATCAAGATCCTGCTCAACACCGACTATCACGAGATCGAGGGGGTCATCCCTTACGAGCGGATGATCTTCACCGGTCCCGTCGACGAGTTCTTCGACTTCCGCTACGGCAGGCTGCCCTACCGCTCGCTGGAGTTCCAGTTCGAGACCATCAACCAGGAGTGGGTGCAGCCGGTGGCGGTGGTCAACTACCCCAACCAGCACCTCTACACCCGCAGCACCGAGTTCAAGCACCTCACCGGACAGGAGCACGCGAAGACCAGCCTGGTCTACGAGTACCCCAAAGCCGAGGGCGATCCCTACTACCCGGTGCCGCGGCCCGAGAACGCCGAGCTGTACAAGCGGTACCAGACGCTGGCCGAAGAGCGTCCGGACGTGCACTTCGTGGGTCGCCTCGCCACCTACAAGTACTACAACATGGACCAGGTGGTGGCCCAGGCTCTCTCCGTCTACGCCCGCATCGTGGGCCAGAAGCGCGCCGAGGCCACCCGCGCCACCCTCATCGCACCGCGCAAGGATCGCCGGCAGCAGCGGGTCGTCCTCACGGAGACGCAGGCGGTGGTGCTGGAGCGGAAGGGAGCGTAGCCTTCATCACCTCCTGAAAAGCACCCCCTGAAAAGGCGAAGGGGACCGGTTTCCCGGTCCCCTCGAGTCTTGGCGCGCGGCGTATGCCGCGGTCTGGAGGGTTGGTACCGCGGGGCGAACATCCGCCGTGGGACCCCCGTAAACCGGCGGCGGACGCGCGCCGGTGGAGCCCCGGAAGGAGAGTGGCCGCTTTCGGCGACCTCAGGGGAGGATTATACACGAGTGCGCATGTTTATGGGAACAGCAATTTCGCCAGCTTCTTTGAGCGAGCCCTGAGACCCCGCCGCACTTCAGGGCCTGATACATTCGATCCCCATGGAGACGCGGCGGTCAGGCTGGCTGGGGCGGGTGCGCGAATGGGCCCGGTCGCTGGACTTCGCCCTGGCGCGGCGCTTCGGCCTCGCCAGCCGGGAGGACCGGCTCTTCTTCGTCCTCATTGCCGCCGTGGGAGTCATCGGCGGCCTGCTGGGCCTCGTCACCGACCGGTGCATCGCCCTCGTCCAGACCCTCCTCTGGGGACGCCCGGGGGATTTCCTCCGCCTCGTGACGCAGGTGCCCCGCTGGCTGGTGGTGGTGGCCCCGGCCTGCGGCGGCGTGCTGGTGGGGCTCATCCTCTGGCTGGGCCGCCGGCGGGCGCGGGGCAAGCCGGGCGGCGAGACCGGCGGCGAGGGGATGGCCATGCTCATCGAGGCCGTGGCCCTGACGGGCGGCAAGATCGCGCCGCGGCCGGTGCTGATCAACGCGCTCGCGGCCGTCGTCACCGTCGGCAGCGGCGGCTCGCTCGGCCGCGAGGGGCCGATGATCCGGCTGGGCGCCATGATCTCCTCGTGGATGGGCCAGCGCCTCGAGCTGCCGCCCCACCGGCTCAAGATCCTGGTCGGCTGCGGCGCCGCGGCCGGCTTGGCGGCCACTTACAACATCCCGATCGGCGGCACGCTGTTCGCCATGGAGGTCATCCTCGGCAACTTCGCCCTGGAGATCTTCGGCCCCATCGTCGTCTCCTCGGTGATCGCCACCCTCATCGCCCGTTCCCTGGTGGGCAACGCCCCGCTCTACGCCACCCCCGACTACGCCCTGACGAGCGGCTGGGAGATGCTCCTCTACGCCGGCCTGGGGCTGGTGGGCGCCGGCGCATCGCTGGTCTTCATGACCGGGGTGAGCTGGGGCGGGGCCGTCTTCAAGCGCCTGGGCAAGATGAGGCTCCTGCCGCGGCCGTTCCAGCCTGTGGTGGGCATGACCCTCCTGGGCGTGATCGGCCTCTGGCTACCCTACGTCCTGGGCCGCGGCTACGGCACCATCAACCTGACTCTGGCCGGCAAGCTCCCGATCCCCGCACGGCTGGCCACGGAGCCGGAGCTCGCCATCCTGTTCCTCCTGGGAATCGCTCTGATGAAGCTGGTGGCGACCGCGCTCACCCGGGGGAGCGGCGGCGCCGGCGGGATGTTCACCCCCTCCCTCGCCTTCGGCGCCCTGGTCGGCAGCGCCTTCGGCACCTGGGCCCACTGGGCGTTCCCGCACATCGCCTCGCCCTACGGTGCCTACGCCGCCGTCGGCATGGCCGCCGTCATGGCCGGCACGAGCCACGCGCCGATCAGCGCCATCCTCATCCTCTTCGAGTTCACCGGCAACTACGACATGATCCTGCCGGTGATGGTGGCCGCCATCCTGTCGAGCACCCTGGCCCGGAGCCTGCGTCCTTACTCCATCTACACCGAGTCGCTGCAGGCCCGGGGGATCGAGCTGCCGTCGCGGATGGAGGCGGTGGTGCTGGCCGGGCTCAAGGCGGAGGACCTGGCGCGCCCCGATCCCACCATCCTGCGGCCGGGCGACCGCTACCGCGACGTAGTGGAGAAATTTCTCTCCACCCGCCGCCAGCGCCTCTTCGTGGTGGGGGAGGACGGCCGGCTGCTGGGGGCCATCTCGCTGCACGACATCAAGCACGCCCTGGAGCAGCCCGAGACCCTGACGGCGGTGGTGGCCCTCGACCTGATGGCGCCGGTGGACCGCGCCATCCACAAGGACGAGCGCCTGCACCGGGCCACCGAGTACTTCGCCGGCAGCGACTTCGAGCGTCTGCCGGTGGTGGACGACGACGGCCGCTACCTCGGTGTGTTGGCCAAGCGGGACCTGCTGGCGGTCTATGCCCAGGAGGTGCTGGGCCGGCCGGCGATGCTCGCCACCTTCGTCTCCGGCCAGGAGTCCCAGGCCAGCCGCCAGTACGTGGACATCCCGCCCGACTTCTCCCTCCGCCTCGTGCCGGTGCCTCCCGGCCTGGTGGGGAAGACCCTGGCGGAGGCCCGTCTCCCCCAGACCCTGGGCGCGCGGGTGATCGAGATCAAGCGCCAGGGCCGCTACGGCGAGGAGCCGGTGATCCCCGCGGCCGAGACGGCCCTCCTCGCCGGCGACCTCCTCCTCCTGCTGGGACCCACCGAAAAGCTGGAAGCCCTCTCCCAGGGGCGCCACGCCGAGGAGGCCCTGGCGCAGCACCAATCGGAATGAGTGCCGAATGAGCGCCGAGGAGCAGGACCGCGCCCTCGCCGTGCCCGCCGGCCTCTGCGCCACCTGCGAGCACCTGCGCCTCCTCGCCTCGAAGCGCAGCGTCTTCGTGCGCTGCAGCCTGGCGGAGGTGGATGCGCGGTTTCCGAAGTATCCCCCGCTGCCGGTGGTGGCGTGCGGGGGGTACCGAGAGGTGTAGGGTGTCCCACTTCTGCTTCTCTTTCACCATCCTGCGAAGAGAGGTATACTTCTCCAGGCGAGGATCGGGAGATGAAAGTCAAGACTCGACAGCCTGTTTTTGGACCCCAGCTCGAAGCCGTGCTCGCGCGGCTTTGCGAAAGGCTGGGCTCGCTCTATAAGACGCAAGCGGTCAAGTTGCCCTACCTGGTCGACGTGGTCGCCGCCGAAAAGCTTGGCCGTCGGATCACGGACGCGACCTTTGAAGCCTGGAAACAAGGAGTCGTGGCTCGGGAGGCCTGGGTAGGCGTTACCTATCCCCGGGAAGGCTGCTTCAAAATTGAGCAGCCTGAGTATGACGAGGGGTGGACCGTCAGGCTGGCGGGCAGGCCTTCGGTCCGCCTCAGCCCTGAAGAGCTGGCCATCGTGGACTTCGTAGCGGACCAGTACGGCGCCATGACGGCCCAGGATCTAGGCAGCCTCACCAAGTCGCTCAATCCCGAGATCCCACGCGAGAAGTGGGGCTCGAACACCGAGCCGGCGATCAATGAGGATGCATACGCCCGCCTTTCGGAGGGGTGGCAGAATCTCTGGCGGGCGCTGCCCTTCCTCGACCTCACGGACCAGTCCCAGTGGAGCGATCCCATCGAGGATCCCGACGAGTACTTCAGAGCCGCCTTCCGTGCATAGGCTCGTTCGGGTCTTTGAGCCGACCTGGCAGGACCGGTCCTTCCGCAAAGCCGTCGAAAAATTGAACCCGCGAGAGCGCGACGAGAGGGCGAACCAGGTTGCCTCTCTGGTAAAGGTCCTTCAAGTCTGCGCCCACCCTGTCACCGATCCACGTCTGCAGCCGTGGCGGCCCAGCGCCTATCGCGGGGTGATCCAGGTCAAAGGTGGCTACCTGGTCGAATACCGATTTCCGGGCATCATGAGAGTCATCGCGTGTTGTTTCGATGGCAGTGCTGACGAGTATCAGGGACTCGTCCTCCTACTTACCATCACCCTCGATCACGATCACGAGCGGATGAAGAAGCTGATCCGGCAGAGCTCTGCCGACATCGCCCGGAATGGTCAGGCGTTCCTCGAGCAGGGATCGGACGAGATCCCGGAGCCACCTTGATCGACGAGAGACTTTGACATCCCCTCCCCTCTGGCGTATCCTCCTCCTTGCATTACGAGCGGTCCGGCCTGCGGCCGGGCTCGGCAACCTGGGACGGACACCCAAGGTGCCCTCTCGCTCAACGAGCGAGGATGCGGTCGCCCCTGGTGACAATTAAGTGTCCGGAGCGGAAAGCCCGTCTCGTGATGCTGACGAGTCGGGTTTTTTTGTATTCCCGCGAGGAGGAGAGAGGTGAGCGATCCGCTCTTTGACGTCCCCGTCCCGCCGCGCCCTGACGACGTGGAGGAGCGCACGGCGCGCCTTCAAGCCGCCCTGGAGTCCCGCGTCCTGGTGCTCGACGGCGCCACCGGCACCGCCCTCCAGGCCGCCCAGCTCACCGCCGACGACTTCGGCGGTCCCGAGCTCGAAGGCTGCAACGAATATCTCTGCGTCACCCGCCCGGACGTGGTGGAGGGCGTCAGCCTGGGCTATCTCGCCGCCGGCTGCGACGTCGTGGAGACCGACTCCTTCGGCGGCACGCCGCTCGTGCTGGGCGAGTACGGCCTCGCCGACCGCGCCTTCGAGCTCAACCGCCTGGCGGCCGCGCTCGCCCGCAGCGCCTGCGCCAAGCACGACACGCTCGCGAAGCCCCGCTTCGTCTGTGGCTCCATGGGGCCCACCACCAAGGCGATCTCGGTGACCGGCGGTATCACCTTCGAGGGGCTGATCGAGAACTTCCGCGTCCAGGCCCTGGGACTGATGGCCGGCGGCGCTGACTACCTGCTCCTGGAGACCGCCCAGGACACCCGCAACGTCAAGGCCGGCCTCATCGGCATCGAGCGCGCCTTCGCCCAGACCGGCTGGCAGGTCCCCGTCGCCGTCTCGGCCACCATCGAGACCACCGGCACCATGCTGGGCGGCCAGGATGCCGAGGCCTTCGCCGTCTCCATGCTCCACGCCGACCTCTTGTATATCGGTCTCAACTGCGCCACCGGCCCGGACCTGATGACCGACCACGTCCGCACCCTGGCGGAGATCTGCCGCACCCGGGTGGCCTGCGTGCCCAACGCCGGCCTGCCCAACGAGGAGGGGAGGTATACCGAGGGGCCGGACGTCTTCGAGCGCGTCTTCACCCGCTTCCTCGACGCCGGCTGGCTCAACCTCGTGGGCGGCTGCTGCGGCACCACCGCGGCCCACGTGGCCACCCTGGCGCGGATCGTCCAGGGCCGGAAGCCCCGCGCCGTGCCTCACCACCGGCGCTCCCTGGTCTCCGGCCTCGAAGCCGTCGAGCTTTCGGAGGCCCAGCGGCCGACGCTGGTGGGCGAGCGCACCAACGTCCTCGGCAGCCGCAAGTTCAAGAAGCTCATCCAGGCCGGCCAGCACGAGGCCGCCGCCGAGGTGGGCCGGGACCAGGTGAAGGCCGGCGGCCAGGTCCTCGACGTCTGCCTCCAGGACCCCGACCGCCCCGAGCTCGCCGACATGGAGGCCTTCCTCGACCGGCTGATCCGTCTGGTCAAGGTCCCCCTGATGATCGACTCGACCGACGCCGCCGTCATGGAGCGGGCCCTCACCTACTGCCAGGGCAAGTCGATCCTCAACTCCATCAACCTGGAGGACGGCCGCTCCCGCTTCGAGAAGGTCGTACCGCTCGCCCGGCGCTTCGGCGCCGCGCTGGTGGTGGGGCTGATCGACGAGAAGGGGATGGCCGTCACCGTCGAGCGCAAGGTGGAGGTGGCCCGGCGCAGCTTCCACATCCTGGTCGAGGAGTTCGGCGTCGCCCCCGAGGACATCTGGTGGGACCCGCTCGTCTTCCCCTGCGGCACCGGCGATGCCTCCTACCTCGGCTCGGCGGCGCAGACGATCGAAGGCGTGCGCGCCGTCAAGGAGGTCTTCCCGGACTCGAAGACCATCCTGGGGATCTCCAACGTCAGCTTCGGCCTGCCCAACGCCGGCCGCGAGGTCCTCAACTCCGTCTTCCTCTATCACTGCACCAAGGCCGGACTCGACGCCGCCATCGTCAACACCGAGAAGCTGGCGCGCTACGCCGACATCCCCCAGGAGGAGCGGGACCTCGCCGAGGCGCTGATCTTCCTGCCGCTGGGCGACGTCGAAGCCGGCAATCGGGCGGTCGAGACCTTCACCGCCCACTTCCGCGGCCGGTCCTCGGCCGCCGTCAAGCCCCGCGCCGAGCTGCCGCTCGCAGAGCGCCTCGCCCGGGCCGTCGTCGAGGGGAGCAAGACCGGTCTGGAAGAGGATCTGGAGACCGCCCTGGCCGATCCGCGCTGGCCGAACCCCATGGAGATCATCAACGGCCCCCTGATGGCCGGCATGAGCGAAGTGGGGCGCCTGTTCAACGACAACCAGCTCATCGTCGCCGAGGTCCTGCAGAGCGCCGAGGTGATGAAGGCCGCCGTCTCCTATCTCGAGCCCCACATGGAGAAGTCGGTCGACGGCAGCTCCTCCCGCGGCAAGGTCCTCCTCGCCACGGTCAAGGGGGACGTCCATGACATCGGCAAGAACCTGGTGGACATCGTCCTCTCGAACAATGGCTTCGAGGTCGTGAACCTGGGGATCAAGGTCCCCTCCGAGCGGCTGATCCAGGCCGTGCGCGAGCACCAGCCGGACATCATCGGCCTCTCCGGCCTGCTGGTGAAGAGCGCCCAGCAGATGGTGCTCACCGCCGGCGACCTCGCGGCCGTGGGGATCGACACGCCCCTCCTGGTGGGCGGCGCGGCCCTCACCCGGCGCTTCACCCACCGCAAGATCGCCCAAGCCTACACCGGCCTCTGCACCTACGCCAAGGATGCCATGCACGGCCTCAAGCTGGTGGAGCGCCTCATGGACCCCGCCGCGCGGCCGGACCTGCAACAGGAGGTGACGGACCTGATCACGGCCGACACCGTCGAGGCCGCCACGGAGACCGCTGAGGCCGCCGAGCCGGGCCGGACCGCCGCGGCCGAGGTGCGGCGGGACGTCCCCGTGCCGGCGCCGCCGGACCTGGACCGCCACGTCGCCGAGCTCGACCTCGAAAAGGTCTGGGAGTACCTGAACCCCCAGATGGTCTACGGCAAGCACCTGGGCCTCAAGGGCTCGGTCAAGCGCTTGCGGGAAGAGGGGGACGAGAAGCTCGCCAAGCTCGAACGGATCGTGGACGAGCTGAAGGACGTGGCCCGCCACGGCGCCATGAAGGCCCGGGCCGTCTGGCGCTTCTTCCCCGCCGAGGCGGACGGCAACCGGGTGACCCTGCGCGACCCGGAGACGGGCGAGCCGGTGGCGGCCTGGGACTTCCCGCGCCAGAACCGGGAGGGGGGCTTGAGCCTCGCGGACTACGTCCTCCCCGGCGACCACCTCGCCCTCTTCGTCACCACGTCGGGAGAGGGGATCCGGGAGCGGGTGGAGGCCTGGAAGCACCAGGGCGAATACCTGAAGAGCCACGCCTTCGCGGCCCTGGCCCTGGAGACGGCCGAAGCCGCCGCCGAGTGGCTCCACGCCTGCCTGCGCAAGCGCTGGGGCTTCCCGGACGCCCCCGAGCTCGCCCTGGAGGACAAGCTCGCCGCCCGCTACCGGGGCAAGCGCTACAGCTTCGGCTACCCCGCCTGCCCGGACCTCGCCTTCCAGCGCGAGCTCTTCCACGCCCTGCGCCCGGAGGAGATCGGCGTCCACCTCACCGAAGGCGACATGATGGACCCCGAGGCGAGCGTCTCGGCGCTGGTGTTCCACCATCCGGATGCACGGTATTTTGGGGTGTAGCCTTCATGCGAGTGGTTTACGACCTCCGTACCGATACGCTCAGCATCATCCTGAGCGATCGGCCGGTCGCCGAGAGCGATGAAGAGAAGCCCGGCGTCATCCTCGACTTCGACGCTGGCGGCAACGTCGTCTCTCTGGAGATCCTGGACGCTTCGAGGCGGGTCGATCAGCCAACGCAGATGGTCTATGAGCTGATGCCGACTGGAACTTAGGGAAATCGATTCTTCGGTGTAGGCTCCCATCCCGCAGTTTTCAGGGATAATTGCGGACCGTGGACCGCGATCTCCAGACGATTCTGCTGAGAGACAATCCCTGGCTCCTGGAACCGGCGGGCTTGGCGGACTGCCTCCGGCTGCGCCTGCCGCCTACCTACCTTCCCAGGTTCGCCGCCGCCAAGGCCCGGGAGCGCTGGAGCGAGGAGAATCGCGCTCATCTGGTGATCGGGCCGCCTCGCGGACAAACCCGCAATCCTGCGCGACCGGCTGGTCGAAGAGCGCCTTGCCCGCCACCTCGTCTTCGGCGGCTACCCCGGGGTCTGGCTGTCTGAGAATCCGGAGGTCCTCCTGACCGACCTGTTGGAGGCCATGGTCCTGCGGGATGCGAGCGACCTCTTCCGCATCGGCCGTCCGGACGCCTTTCGCCAGCTCCTGCGTCTCCTGGCCGGGCAGTCCGGCAGCCTGGTGAATCTCTCCGGGAAGGCCCTTCCCGACGGGGCCACGCTCCACTTCTGGCGCAGCGCCGGCGGAGCCGAGGTGGACTTCGTCCTGGTGCGCGGAGACCTCATCCTCCCCGTGGAGGTCAAGGCCGGCCGCAGCGGACGGCCTCTGCCCTCCAAGTCGCTGCGCAGTTTCCTGGAGGCCTACCGGCCGGCCACCGCCCTGATGCTCAATCTCACCCTCGCCCATCGCAGTCGGATCGGCGAGACGGTCGTGGAGTGGATACCTCCCAGCGAGCTGGCCCGGCGAGTCGAGGAGGTCTTCGCGGTGGAGTAGGCGCGCTTGCCCGCGACGGAAATGCGCTGCGTACGACGGGCCATTGACTCGAGACGATGAAAATGCGCCGCGTACAAGGGAACGCTGTCCGCGTGCAACGGGCCGTTGTCTGCGTACAACGAAGCATTGTCTGCGTGCAACGAGCCCCTGTCTGCTTACAACGGCTCGTTGTCCGGGGACAATGAAAATGCGCCGCGTGCAGCGGAACGTTGTCCGCATACAACGGGCCATTGTCTGGAGACGATGAGAATGCGCCGTGTGCAATGGACCGTTGTCTGCGGACAACGGAGCGCCGTCAGCGTACAACGAATCGTCCGGGGAGAGTTGGTGAGAGCGGCTGCCCGCCTCATCTGCTGGTGCGCAGGCGCTCGATTTCGGCACGCAGACGGGCAAGCTCCGTCTCGGCGGCGGCCGCCTGCTCCTCGGCGAGATGACGGGCCTCCGTCTCTGCAGCCGCCTTCGCTTCGGCGGCCTGGCGGGCCTCGTCGGCGGCTTGGCGGGCCGCGGCCTCGCGGGCGGCTTTGGCTTCGGCCAACGTCCTGGCTTTCTTTTCCTCTTTCGAGGTAGGCACCAGCTCCCCGGTGGCGACCTCGCGGATCACCACCTGGTCCCCTTTCGGCGAGATGGAGAACCACAGCCCCGTGGTCTCGGAGAGCAGCCGCCCCTGCTCGTCGGGCACGATCTCCTGGTAGGTCCCGGCCGAGTCCAGCCGGTACCCGAAGATCCGGAGACGGCCGGAAGGCTCGCGCGGCAGCTCCAGCAACAAGTACTCGGGCACCTTGATCCGTTGATAGAGCTGCACCTTGTCGATCTCGTCGACCTCCCGGATGCGGGCGTCCTGCGGCGAGATCACCTCGAGGATCAGGCACGGCGGAACGCCCTGCCTGGCCATGTCATAGCTGGAATTGATGCGATCCGGATCGCGGGCGCCGCGGATGACCGAGATATCCGGGGAGGGCTTGGGCAGGCCCCGCCCGAGAAGGTGCTGGACGTCGACGAGGACCACGAGCTCGGGCCGGGAGTCGAAGCAGCGCTCCAGCCGATCCGCAAGATCCACAATGGCCCTGCCGTGCGGTCTGCCCTGCACCCATTTGTCTCCGAGCTGCGGATTAAGGTAGTCCTCCCGGGTGAGCGGCAGCTCCAGCAGCTCCATACGGCCGTCCGGACGTCTGACCCAGCGCAGGAGCAGGCTCCTGCCGGAGTCGGTCTCCTCCTCCGGCCGGCTGTTGCCAGCCCCTGAGCCACCCTCGTGGTGCAGCGCTCTCCTCGTCAGCTCGGTCATGGTCCGAGTATAGGGAGTCTTCCCGGTGGCGTCAAAGATAACGCATTCTGGGTACACAGGGGAAGAGTCGGGTGCGGAGAGAAGCGACGGCGTCTCAGTGCGCCGCGGGCGCCTTACGCATCGCCGCCGCGGACTCGATGACGTCGCGCGCCTGGCAGACGAACTCCGGGGGGGCGTGGAACTCGTCATTGCAAATCTTGTAGCGGATGGCCTTGGCGGTGCCGAGCTTCTCGGCTTCGACCCAGGCGATGTCGGCCGTCAGGTACTCCACTGCCCGGGAGCCGCCGGCCTCCTGCTGGTACTTCGGCTTGCTCATCACCACGGCCCGGCCGTCCACCAGCAGCGTCAGCCCGTTGCAGTGCGCATAGCGCGCGCGGTCGCTGTTGCCCAGCACGGCGAACATCACCGAGCCGGGATCGTCCGAGGTCCAGATGAGGAGGGGGTCGAAGGTGTCGGGCTGGGGAGTGATCCGGGTCTTCTGGACCACCACGCCGGTCGTCTTGTCCTCCTCCCGCAGGCTCTGACCCTTCTGGCAGGTCGGATTCTGCTGGGCCAGCGCGGCTGGCGCGGAGAGCGCAGAAAGGAGCAGTGCCAGCGCAAAAACTGTTATTCTCATCCCGGACTTCCTCTGGAGGCCACCCGGACGGTACGCCCAAGCGCCTGCATTCCGGGTAACGCGGCGGCGGGGCGAGGGGATTCCGGGCAAACCTGGCCCCGATCTTGCCTGTAGATAGTAGTGCGACTTGGGCGAGCTGATCTCGCCGAGGTTTTTCAATATGCCCCAAGGACGCTACAGAAGTCTTGAAGACCCCGAGACGCTACGGCAGTTCATCGCCAACTTGCGCGAGGGAATCTACATCACCACCCAGGACGGGGACATTCTGGACGCCAACCCCGCCTGTCTGGAGATCTTCGGCGCCTCGTCACTGGAGGAGCTGAAGCGCTTTCACGCTCAGGACCTCTTCGCCAACCCCGAGGTGCGCAACGAGGAGAAAGAGCGGCTGGCCCGGGAGGGAGTGGTGCGCGAGTACGAGCTCGTCCTGCGCCGGCCGGACGGCGAGGAG
Organism: Thermoanaerobaculum sp.; assembly: GCA_021154885.1. Lineage (GTDB taxonomy): Bacteria > Acidobacteriota > Thermoanaerobaculia > Multivoradales > UBA5704 > DATARR01. Next base: position 11,537 of record JAJKHS010000010.1, on the reverse strand, counting down.
CGCACGGTGCTCGACACCTGCCACTCCGTCGAGGACCCCGACACCGGCGAGATCCTCTACCACGGCATCCTGGTAGACATTACCCATCGCAAGCTCCTGGAGACCCGCTTCCACGAGCAGAGCCTCCGCGATCCCCTGACCGGCTGCTTCAACCGCCGCTTCCTCAAGGAGGTCGAGAAGCGGCTGGGAGCGCTGGACACCTGGGGCGCCATTATCGTGGACGTGGACAACTTCAAGAAGCTCAACGACGAGTGCGGCCACCAGAAGGGGGACGAGGTGCTCGTCCGCATCAGCCGCTTCCTGCTGCAGAACGCCCGCGCCGAGGACGCCGTGGTGCGCATGGGCGGCGACGAATTCCTCCTTCTGCTGTTGGGCGCCTCGGCGCGGTTCGTGGCCGAAGTAGGCCAGCGGCTGCGGGTGACCGCCACCGCCATCGGCCTGCCCCCATTCTCCGTCGGCTGGGCCAACCGCCACGGCACCGAGAGCCTGGAGCGGACCATCGACCACGCCGACCGCGAGCTTCTCCAGATCCGCCTCTTCGAACGCCGTTCCCACCAGAAGCGCGTCCGCGGCATGCGGCAACGGCTGGTCGAGGAGATGGTCGGGGACTGAATCGCCTGATTACCGTCTCGCTACGCTCCTGATACCCCCTCCTGCTACCATAGATGGCGCGCGGTTCGCTCGCGGAGAGGAGGGCCCATGGCGCTTCTGCACGGATCGTTTGAAGAGAAGTACGAGGTGCTGGCGCGGCTGCGGCAGGGCGGGATGGGCGCGGTCTACAAGGTGCGGCATCGCCTCTTGGACGAGCTGCGGGCCGTCAAGCTGATCCGCTCCTGGGCCGTGGGGAACGACGAGGCCGCGGCCCGCTTCCTCCAGGAGGCGCGAGTGGCGAGCCGGCTGCGGCACCCGAACCTTGCGGTGCTCTATGACTTCGCCGTGGATGGTGAGGGCCTCGCCTACCTGGTGAGCGAGTACATCGACGGTTGGACCTTCCGGGAGGTCCTCCGGCATCACGGCCCGCCGTCCCTGGCGCTCGGGCTGGAGATGGCCCGGCAGTCGCTCAAAGCCCTCGGCGCCCTCCATCGCAGCCGCATCGTCCACCGCGACGTCTCGCCGGACAACCTGATGCTGACCCGGGACGCCGACGGCCTCCCCTTGGTCAAGCTCATCGATCTCGGCATCGCCAAGGCCCTGGAGGACGGTGCCGCGGCCACGGACGCGGGCGTCTTCCTGGGCAAGCCCCGCTATGCCTCCCCCGAGCAGTTCGACGCCGGCCCCGTGGACGAGAGGAGCGACCTCTACTCCTTCGGCGTGGTGCTCTACGAGCTGCTGACGGGGCGCAGCCCCATCTCCGGCCACGACGCCCTGTCGCTGATGGCGGGCCATCTCAACCGGCCCCCCCTCGCCTTCGGGGAGAGCGATCCCGCGGGGCGGATTCCCCCCGATCTCCGGAAGATCGTGCTGGACGCCCTGGAGAAGCGGCCGGAGGATCGCGTCCCCAGCGCCGAGGATTTCGTCGCCGCTCTCGCGGGGGTTCAGGCACGGTACCCGGTCTCCGAGGCGGACCTGCAGGCCCTGTTCGCGGTGCCCGATGCTCCGCACCCGGCGAATGCCGAGATCGCCGAGGCCGCCGAGGCTGGAGAAACCGCCGCCGAGCCTTCGGACACGCTCTACCTGCGTTCCGCCGAGTCGGACACCACCCGTTCCGGAGCGCTCCCCCTGGCTATGACCGCGGGCGGCCCGGACGTTCCGGCAGTGGACGAGCTCACCTGGGGCTCTCCCGCTCCGCCGCCGGCCGTGGAGGCGGACAACTCGCCGCTCCTCTTCCGGCTGGCTCTGGCCACGGCGGCGCTGCTGGTGCTGTTCGTCTTCGCCCGGGCCTTCTGGCGGCCCGCCGCGGAGACGACGGCGAAGGCACCGGAGTGGGCCGCCGCGCCCCACGTGCTTGGTCCCCCGCCGCCCTCGACCGAGCCGGCGCCGACACCCCGGGTGGACGAGCCGGCCGCCCTACCCGCTGCGGAGCCCGAGCCGCCCGCCCGGGTGGAGCCGCCCGCGCCCCGGAAGCCCGAGCCGGCGCCGGTGATCGCCGAGGTCCGGCCGAAGCCCGTTCCGGCCAGGCCTGTTCCGGCGAGTCGGAAGGCGACGCGTACCCCGAAGCCCGTCCCGGCGCCGTCCGTGGTCCTGGCCCGGCGCGCTCCTCAGCCCTGGGAGGAGGGGACCCAGCCGCCGGACCTGCTCAAACCCGGCCCCGGCGTCGAGTTGCCCGTGCCCCTGAACGTCCCTCGCTTCAACTATCCGTCCGCGGCCCGCGGCTCCGGCGTGCGGGCCGACGTGCGCGTCGCCCTGCTGGTGGACGAGCGGGGCAAGGTGATCGACGCCCGTGTCCGCGAAGGGGCTCCCCCGGACCTGGGCTTCGCCGAGACCGCCATCGCCGCCGCCAGGCGCATCCCCTTCCAGCCCGCCACCCGTCACGACGTGCCGGGCAAGATGTGGACGGAGATGATCCTGGAGTTCGCGGAGTAGCAACCCGGTTGGAGCGGTCTTGCTGGTCTCCCTCTTCTCCCGGGGAGGGGGGTGGGAGAGGGCGGGAGAAGAGGGCCGGGGTGATGAGGGTCTTGGGAGGGGGCGCTCCGGGTAAAGTTAGCGCCCGATTTGTAGGCCCTTCTGACCGAGCCTGTTATCATTCCTACGTTCCCCATTTACTGCGGTCTCACGGACAAGGCGGGACGAGGCGTGATCCTTCTCAACGAGCAGATCGACGGCAAGTACGAGATCCTCGAGAAGATCCGCGAGGGCGGGATGGGGGCCATCTACAAGGTCCGTCACCGCCTGCTGGACGAGGTCCGCGTCGTCAAGGTGATCCGCTCGCAGAGCGAGGCGGTGGGGGAGGCCGCGGACCGCTTCCTGCGCGAGGCCAAGGCGGCGATCAGGCTGCGCCATCCCAACGTGGCCGTGCTGCACGACTTCGCCGTGGGCGCCGACGGCCAGGCGTTCATCGTCATGGAGTACATCGACGGCTGGAACCTCCTGGAGGTCCTGAACGGCTACGGCCCGCCGCCCGTGGCGCTCACCCTGGAGATCGCACGCCAGTCGCTCAAGGCCCTGGGCTACCTCCATCGCCACAGGATCGTCCATCGCGACGTCTCGCCGGACAACCTGATGCTCACCCGGGACGTGGACGGCAACCCGCTGGTGAAGCTCATCGACCTCGGGATCGCCAAGACTCTGGAGGGGCAGGGCGGGCTCACCACCACCGGCGTCTTCCTGGGCAAGCCGCGCTACGGCTCGCCGGAGCGGTTCAGCGGCACGGCCTGGGACGAGCGCAGCGACCTCTACTCCTTCGGCGTCGTGCTCTACGAGCTGTTGACCGGCCGCTGCCCAGTGGTGGGCACCGAGCCGGCGGCCCTGATGGCCGGCCATCTCTTCCGAGCGCCTTTGGACTTCGCCGACACGGACCCCGAGGGGCGGGTGCCCGCGGAGCTGCGGGCGATCGTCCTCAAGTCGCTGGCCAAGAAGCCGGAGGAGCGCATGGCCAGCGCCGAGGACTTCGTCTGGGAGCTGACGATGCTCCAGGACCGCTTCCCCCTCACCCGGGAGGAGGCGGAGGCGGTCTGGCGCATCCTGCTCCCCCTGGCGCCGGGAGAGGTGCAGGCCCAGGAGCCGCCGGGCTCGACCCAGGACCATCTCGACGTCCAGTTCGGCCTGGAGAGGACGCCCGCCACCGGCACGCTCACCGGCCAGTCCACCCTGCGCACCGAGGCCGCCAGCCCTCCTCTGACGGAGCTGGCGCCGGTCCTCCCCTTCTCGCCCGCGAGCCGGACCACGGCTCCCTCTCCGGGGATTCAGCCGACCCAGCGCATCGCGTCGCCGGAGGACCTGGACTCCACCTGGGCCTCGCGCCCGATGCGCGTCCGCCCGGCCGCCCATGAGCCCGAGAAGCCGCCGGCCACTCCCTTCGCGCAGGGCCCCTCGCGGGTGCGGGGAGCCGCGGCGGCGCCTCCCTCCCGGCGCACGGGAGCCTGGATCGCCGCCGCCGGAGCCGTGCTGGTCCTCGCCGTCCTGGGTGCCTGGATGGTGCGGCGATGGGACAGGGTGGCGCGCGCGGAGCCCCGGCCGCCGGCACCGAAGATCCTCCCCGCGTCGACCGGGAGCGCCGCCGCGGTCACCCCGGCCGCTCCGATTCCGGTGACGCCGGCGCCGGCTCCCCCGGTCTCCCGGGAGAAGCCCGTGCCGCGGCCGAAGGCGGCTCCGGCGTCCCCTGCGGAGCCCAAGGCCGCTCCAGCACTCCTGGAACCCATGAAGCTGGGGGACCTGATCCACCGCGGCATGCCGAACGTCGAGGTGCCGGAGGTCAAGCAGCTTCCATCCTATTCCTATCCCGCCGCCGCCAAGGGGACTGGTAAGAAAGTCTCCATTCTCGTCGCCGTGCTGGTCGACGAGAAGGGCCAGGTGATCGACGCCCAGATCCGCGAGGGCGACAAGTCCGGCCTCGGTTTCAAGGAGGCGGCCCTGGAAGTAGCGAAGAAGGCGCCGTTCTTCCCCGCCACCCGGGACGGCATCGCGGGGAAGATGTGGACGGAGCTGAGGCTGGAGTTTGCGGAGTAGGGGTGGGCCTCTGCTGGCATTGAGTGATCGTGCAATCGCTGGTATCACCTCTGGAGGCAGGATGATCATCGTCGGTGTTCGTTCGCAGGAAGATCTTGAAGAAGGGTCTCGATGGCAGGAGACCGTGGAGGCCCTCCGGTCCATTGACGCCGGGCAAGGCATTCCCGAAGGTGAGGTGCACGCTTGGCTGGCAAGCTGGGGTCGGCCCGACGAGAGAAAGCCACCTGAGAGATGAAGCCCGCCGTTGCCGCCTCGCAGCGGGCGAGGCCGTGTCTGCCAGCCCACGGCGGCGTCAAAGCAATAAAACGCAAACCTCTTCCCCTCGAACCACGGATCGAGTATCATCCGCGGCCATGGTCTTTCTCCTTTTTTGGGGTTGAAAGGCGGCGCCGCTGTCCCGCAGTGGTGCCGCCTTGCTTGTTCGGCCCTGAAAACAGTCCCTGCCCGCCTCATCCCCTTGGACACTCCGGGCCTCTGCCACGTATGATGAATAGAGAGCTCGATTTCCTGCTGGAGCGCGCCGCATGAGACGGTTCGGTATTGCCGCAGCCCTTGGCCTTCTCCTCCTTACCGGGGGAGCGTGGAGCCTTGCCGCTTCGGATACGCCGAAGACCCCGCAGAGCGCTCACCGGCGGAAAGCCATCCCCAAGCATCAGGGCAAGGCCGACGTGACGTTGGAGGATCTCTACGTCGATTCGGAAATCGGCCAGGTGTTCTCCGTGAACCTGGGCCGGGCCGATCAGTCCCAGCCCGAGGGCCACGCAGCCGGTTCTGAAGTCATCCATATCTACCAGCTCTCCGGCAGCGAGGAGGAGCCGGCGGCAAGGGTGGAGGTCGCCGGCCTGGCGAACCCGGCCGCTGGCGGGGACGACGAGGAGGGGGCGGTCGCAGAGAGCGAGACCGCGCCCGCCGACGACACGGAGGCGATAGAGACCGAGGAGGAGGACCCCGCTGTGGCGCCGGCCGAGGAGCCGGTCGCCGCTCCGGAGGCCGCGCCTCAGAATAATGCCCCTCCATCTGACCCGAGCGCGGCCAAGCCGCCTGTCGTGAAGACGCCGGCCAGCTCCAAGGACAATCCCAAGACCTCGCCATCCGCCCCGCCACCCCCTCCCATCCGCTAAGATCCCCCTCTTTCCACCGGCATTGCCGGCAGCAGCAGGAGGTACAGGACGATGGGACTCTTGAGTGGAACGCTCGCCGTCACTCGCTTCAACGTGGTCGTGCCCCCCGAGGGGCCGGATTTCGAGCGCGCCCGTTTCTGGGCGATCGAGCCGGGCTCCGAGGTGCGGGAGCGCATGGGCTTCGTGCCCTTCGAGCTCGACGCGCCCTACGAGGCGGCGAAGGGGAGGTACGTCTTCCGCGTGCGCGTCGACCGCATTCGGCCGGATGCCACGGCGGTCAAGGAGCGGCTGCGGGAGCTGATCAAGACGGAGATGGAGGCGACGGGCAAGACCTTCGTCGGCTCCAAGACCCGCAAGAAGCTGCGCGAGTTGGCCGAGGCCGAGTCGGCTTCGCGCCAGGCACCGCGCACCAGCATCATCGAGGCCTGCATCGACGGCGCGATCCTCTACGTGGCCAGCACGGCCAAGACCTGGCTCGGGACGGTCGTCACCCTGCTGCGCCAGGCCGGGGTCGAAGGGGACTTCAAGGCGCCGTGGCTCGACGAGGCCCCGGAGACGGACGAGCGCAGCGACGTCGTCCTCCCCAAGGAGCCGGGACAGTCGGTGCTGGGCTGCCGCTTCCTGCGCGCCCTGCTCGACGAGTCGGACGTGATGGTGGAGCCGGAGATGGGCAGCGTGCGCCTCGCCACCCGGGAGGCGCGGGTGACGCTCGCGGGCGCCGTGCTCCACGACCTCATCCGCTACCTGGACGAGGGGGCCGAGATCCTCAACGCCAAGATCCACGTCGGCCCGGTGATGCTGCGCTTCGACGCCCTCTCCTACCGGCTCAGCGGCATGAAGCTGGAGCCGGTCAAGAACGAGCACTGGACGATCGACCTCGATCAGCGGCTGGAGCAGATCGCCGCCATCTTCGAGACCCTCGACGGCAAGTACGCTGCGCTCAGGGACAAGATCAACGCGGAGGGCGAGCCGGCGGTTCCCACCCTCGCTCCCGCGGATGCCGGCGAACTGCCGGTGACGGAAGGCGCAGCGCCCTGGGAGGAGTGAAAGGGACAGCAGGGACAACAGGGACTCCAGGGACAAAGAGACCCTCTGGATTATCCCTGCCGTCCCTGTTGTCCCTTGTGTCCCTTTTTGCTCTCCTCAGAACCGCGTGGCGAGGGTGAGGCGGAAGTTGCGAGCCGGCAGGATGTAGTACTGCCCGTCTCCCAACTCGCTCAGGGAGACGGGTGGGCGGGTGTCGTTGAGGTTCAGGCCGTCGAGCCGGAGCTCCCAGGTGCCGGAGCGGTAGCCGATGCCGGCCGCCCAGGTGGTGTAGCTCGGGGCCAGGATCTCGTTCTGCTCGTCGAGGAGCCGCGAGCCTGTGTAGTTGACCGTCGCCGAGCCGAAGAGCCCGCGTGCCGGCGCCCAGATCAGCCCGGCCGAGGCCAGGTCCCGGGCGGAGAGCTGGAGACGGTGACCCGCGAGCTGGAGGTTCTCGCCGTCCAGCAGCTTCACGAAGTCGCGGAACTTGGCATCATGCCAGGCGTAGGTCGCCCGCCACCAGAGGTCGGGATGGAGCCTCCCCTTGAGGTCCAGCTCAGCCCCCTTGAAGCGCTCCGAGCCGGCGTTGACGAGTTGCGGCAGGCCGTCGACCGACTGCCCGACGACGAGGTTCTCGAAGTCCATCTGGAAGGCGGTGAGCTCCCACTCGAAGCGGCCGCCGTCAAGGCGGTTCTTCAGGCCCACCTCGGAGCTGTGGGACGCCTCAGGCTTCAGGATGTCCGCCTCGGCCTCGGGGCCGAAGTCGAGGGCCGCGGGCTTGAAGGTGTCGCGGTAGTCGGCGAAGAGCCAGAGGGCGCTGTCGCCCTGCGTCCAGGCGAGCCAGTTGACTCCCAGCACGCCGCTGCCGCGGGTCACGGTCCGCTGGTCGGTGCCCTGGTCGCCGGGGTCCGGGAAGGAGAGCTCGCGGTCGCCGGCCGTCCGTTTCTCGTCGGTGTGGTTGAGCCGCGCGCCAGCCAGGAAGTGGAGGCGGGGGGTGGCGTCCCACTCGGTCTGCAGGTAGAGGCCCGAGAAGTTGCGTTTGTCGTCCAGGTTGAAGCCATGGTCAAGGGGCTGGCCCTTGCTCGACGGGGCGCCGTGGCCGGAGAGCGGCACGAAGTAGTCGAAGGTCTGGGAGTCGGCCTTGGCCTTGCCGTAGAGGTGGTCGACGCCGGCGACCAGGCGGGCGTTCGAGCCCAGGCGCCAGGCGAGGTGGGTGTCGAAGTAGACGTCGTCCGTCGTCAGGTCCTGGTTGAAGCCGGCGGCGTTCGGGTCGGTCTCGACGACGTCCGTCAGAAAGCCGCGGATCGTCTTGCGCGTGGCGTGGGTCACGGCCAGGGTGGTGGACCAGGCGCCCCCCGCCAGGCTGCGGTCGTAGCCGGTCACGAAGTGGAGGCGGTCCTCGTCGATCTTGGCGTCGCTCGGGTTCTGGTTGGAGTCGAGCCGCGTGAGGAAAGCGACGTCGGGATCGTGGATGGGGATTGGGCTCGCGGGCTTCTGGTCGACGATCGAGCCGTCGAAGTCGAAGCGGAAGCTGCCGCCGGCGGCGACGAGCGACGAGCGGTAGAGGACGTGGCCGCGGTCGAAGCGGGTGCGATCGTCTTTGAAGCCTTGGCGCTCGCCGTCGACGGTGAGCGACTGGCGGAAACCGCCGATCTGCGGCAGCGGGGTCGAGACGGCGGCGCCGCCGCTGCTGAAGTTGCCGCCCCAGGCGCTCGCCGTGCGGCCGGGGGCGCCCGCCGGGCGGTGGATGACGTGGATGACGCCCACGAACGAGGTGGCGCCATACATCACCGGCGCCGAGCCGCGGAGGATCTCGATGCGGTCGACGTTGGCGAGGTCGAGGCTGGGTAGCGCCGGGTTGAAGGCTCCCCCCCAGGGGACGCCGTCCACCACCAGCAGGAAGGCGTCGAACTCGCGCAGGCCCCAGATCTCGGGTACCGAGCTGGCCGGGCCGTTCTCGCCGCCGGGGGCGACGGCGACGCCGGTCGCGAGGGCGAGCGCCGCGGGCAGGTCGATGGCGCCGCGAGCGGCGAGATCCTCGCCGGAGATGACGGTGATCGAGGCGGGGACCGTCTCGACGTCCTCGGGCGTGCGGGTGGCGGTGACCTGGAGGGTCTCGGTGACGGTGGGAACCGTGGTCTGCGGCGGGTTCGCCTGGGCGAAGGCCGGCAGGGCGATGGCGAAAGCCGCGGGCCCGGCGAGCGCGCGGACGAGCTTCGAGCAACGCATGGGAAATCTCCTCTGAGAAGCAGACAGGAACGAATCTCCGGCCAGCCGCACTCCTGGCGGCTCCGGAGACGAGACGACGAAACGCCGCTCGGGGTCTATTCGTTCTGCCGCTGCGTCAGCAGGAGGATGTCGAGAGACGGGAGGTCGGACGGGGCGCCGGACGCGAGGATGGAGCGCCGTGAGACCGGAGGCGCCGCCTCCCCGCTCGCGGACGGTGGCGTTGCGAGTTGGGTGGACCCGCCGGCCAGAACCGCGGGCTCGGAGTCGGCCGTCGACGGGCGGACACTGTCCCGGAAGGAGGGCGCCGGCACCGCCACCACCTGGCGCAGGGAGCCGCCGTCGCGTGAGCCCTCTACCCAGGCGACCACTCCAGGGTGGCCCGGCAGCGCCGGCTCGCCGCGTGCGACGGCCAGGGCGGCACCGGCGAAGAGGGAGGGCGTCCAGGCGGACTCCGCGATGGCGAAGCTCTGGGGGAGCTCGACGTAGGTCTCGTGCCGCTCGTTGCCGAAGCGGAGCAGCAGCCGGGCGTCCGCCGTGGGGATGGCCGGCACCTGCCAGCGCACCCGCCGGAGATCCCGGTCGAGATGGGGCGTGATCCGCACCGGGTAGGTGGCGCCGCCGTCGAAGCTGAGGAAGGCCTCCCACTCCTCGACCTGTTCGAGCTGCTCGAACGGCTTCTGGGGCGCCCACGCCAGCTCGGCCGTGGCGCCGGCCGTCAGGATCTCCCCGGCCCGCGGCGCCTCCAGCCGGATCAGGGCGGGCTTACCGCGCACCGCGGCCGCGGCCGGTGTGGCGGCGAGGAGCGCGAAGGCGAAGGCGAGGAGAGGGCGGCGCATAGGGAGTCTCAACGATACATGTGCGCGGTGGATTTGAAAATGGGCTCGCTAAAGGAAAGGAAGGGTTTAGGGTAGGGGCGGGTCTGGACGGGTGGGTGGCGGCTCGACCCGCCCTGGGAGGCCGAGGACGCTCCATCAGGGCGGGTCAAGCCCCCAACCTGCCGTCCAGACCCGCCCCTACCCTAATCAGAATATTTCACACCTCCGCCACCACCGGCACGTGGTCCGACGGCGACTCGCCCTTGCGCTCGTCGCGGTGGATCACCACGTCCTGACTCCGCTTCAGCATCGGCGCGGTGCCCAGGATGAGGTCGATCCGCAGGCCGTTGTTCTTCTGGAAGGCGAGCTGGCGGTAATCCCACCAGGAGTAGAGGCCCCCCTCCTCATGATGCTTGCGCAGGAGGTCGTGGAGGCCCCAGGAGGTGATCCGCGCCAGCGCCTCGTGCTCCTTGGGGTGGAAATGGATGTGGCCGCGCCAGAGGTCGGGGTAGCGCACGTCGCGCTCCTCGGGCGCGATGTTGAAGTCGCCCAGCAGGACGAGGGGATCCTTGGCGCTCGCCGAGGCCGCGAGGAAGCTCCGCAGGCGCGCCAGCCAGTCGAGCTTGTAGATGAACTTGTCGCTGTCGGGCGACTGGCCGTTGGGCACGTAGACGTTGACGATCCGCACCTTGTCCACGGTCCCGGCGAGGAGCCGTCGGGGGGCGTCCGACGCGTCGTCCGGCAGGTTCCGCACCACCTGGGTCAGCGGCTTGCGGGTAAGGATGGCGACGCCGTTGTACGTCTTCTGGCCGAAGACCTCGGCCCGGTAGCCGAGGTCCGCGAAGGGCGCCAGCGGGAAGAGGTCGTCGGTGGTCTTGATCTCCTGGAAGCAGAGGACGTCCGGCCGCTCCCGCTGCGTCCACGCCGCCACCCGCTCCACCCGGGAGCGGATGGAGTTCACGTTCCAGGTGGCGATCTTCACTCCTGCCCTCCCACCACCAGGTCGATCAGCGCCTTGACCGCGACGTGGCGCTCGACGAGGTGGCGCAGGGGCAGGTCGTCGTTGACCTGGTAGCGGTTGCGTCGCCCTTCCTTGGAGACTGTGAGGTAGCCCTGCGTCTCCAGGTCGGTGACGATTCGCTGCACCGCCCGCTCGGTGATGGCCACCTTCGCTGCCACGTCCCGCAACCGGACCTCGGGGTCGCGGGCGATGCAGAACAGGACGTGGGCGTGGTTGGTGAGAAAAGTCCAGCCCGTGGGCTCGCTCAAGGATTCTCCCCCATACATGAATCGAATGTCGTATGACTTCAGTCCAGCGTTGAAACGCCGGATGGAGATGTTACCCCGGTCCCGGGGTTTTTTTCGCCGTCCACCCAAACACTTTGGCCTGTCCATCCGTATATCTGAGTGGAGACGGACAGAAGCCAAAGACAATCTCCTCTCCAAACCTCCCTCCTCCAAGCCCCGCCGGACGACGCGGGGTCTTTTTTTGTCCGGCGGCAATGCGCGATGCTGGAGAGGATGCACGGCAGGGCCCGCGGGCGCGGGCCCTGCCGTCTACCAGGCTACTTGCGGGGTCCCTTGGGGCGGATATCGGTGGCCCCGGCGAGGGAGGCGCCGCTCTTGGCCAGCTCGGCCGCGGTGTAGTTCTTCATCACGCTGTGGTTGCGGCCATAGCCGAAGTAGATGGCGAAGCCGATGGCCAGCCAGACGAAGAGCCGCAGCCAGTTCTCGGCCGGCAGCG
>JAJKHS010000009.1 GCA_021154885.1 Thermoanaerobaculum sp. | reverse complement strand
GCCCGGAAGGCGAGGCCGTCCCAATCGACGCAGGGAAGCCAGACGAGCGGCTTGTCGTCGTAGCCTCCAGTGGCGATGCTGAAGGTGAGGAAGTTGATCTCGGGCTGGTCCCAGGTGCGCTCTTCGGGTCCGTCGATGACCGGGTTGTAGACGCTCTTGGTGTAGGTCCTGGCCTCGATGGTGCGCTGGTCGGGGTCGCCTCCCATGTTGCCGTAGACGGTGAAGATCTGGTCCGGGGTTGGCTTGGTGTTCATGGCGAATCTCCTTTTCTTAAGTGGGCCGGTTAGCACGATTCGCCGGGACCCGAGGGGAGAGGAGGCTGGCTGTCAAGGCCGTGCGCAGCACGCCCGAAGGGTTAAGCCTTGCGGCCAGCCGCCCCTCGGGTACAAAGTGATCGCTGCTGAGCGGTCCAAGTTAAAGACAAGGAGACGGAGCGATGAACGCCCAAGCGGACTCTGGAGCCAGATCCACCGTTTCCGGCAACGTAGGGGGGCGGCCCCGGCGAGCGCTGCACCGTCCAGGCCAGGGCCTGCACCAAAGAGCGTCTGCAGCCCGTTCCTTGATGAAGTGGCCGGAAGAGCGCACCTGGAGCCGTGCCGGAGAGGAAAACCTCCTCGGCTTTGAAGCGTCGCCTCTCAAGGCTACGATGCCAAGCCGCTCGTCTAAGCTCCCTGCGTCGGAGCGTCGATAGGGACGGCCTCGCCTTTCCGGGCGCGCAAGGGCGATCAGGTCGAGGTCACCGGCGGCTCCGGAGGGCCTGGGCCTAGATCGACGGGACGGACGGGCCAGGACAAGACCGTCCGCCAGATCGTCGTCACGGCCTCCGGAAATCCCGTAAGGCGGAGCTCCGCCACGAGGCCGACTGATCCGACACGGTCCCCCCGCCGGCCTCCCGAGCTGGCCCCGCCTGGGGGTCCGGCCCGACCCTGTCTGGGGGTGGGAAGAGGGCGGCAGTGGAGGAGATCGGGCAGCGCCCGGCCTCGCCGTGCGCGCGAGTGATTCATCCCCTGGTCCCGTGCCACCCCGGGACCGCCTGGAGACGCTTTGATAGTGAAGGGCGGCGGCGGAGGTACTCGTCGCGCCATCGCTTCGTCGACAACTCTCTTGTGTCCCTGAGCGATGTCGTCATAGGCGCCGAGTGTTTCTTCCGAAGCGCCCCGGGGCGCCTTCTTACCCAGGTGAGCCAGGGGAGAAGAAGGGGATGAATCACTCGCGCTTGGCCAGATCCGGCACGAGCAGACGGAGAAGAATCTCGGCGGGGAGCCCCAGACGTGTTGCGGCGTGTTGCGCATAGGCGATTCGCCGGGTGGGATCGGCAATACAACTGAGAAGCCGTAACGCATCGCTCATCCGGCGGGCGCTCTCGGCGGGGCTGTCCGGCTGAGCGACATCCGGAGTCAGGTGCTCAAGGAGTGTGTCGTGGGTCTGAAGACGGCCCAAGGCCTGAGAGCTCTCGTTGCGCAGAAAAGAGGCCGGGTCCTCTCCCGGCGGGGGCAGAACGTGCTGGACACAGAGACCTTGGGCAAGCAATAGAGACAGGGAGGTCGCCATGCCTTGAAGCCCGGGTTCGTCGTGATCCGGGAAGAGTGTGACAGACCGCACGTAGCGCGAAAGAAGGACCGTCTGCTCCAGGGTCAATCGGTTGGACATGGCGCCAACGACCGGGGCATTGGCCGCGGCCAACGCGAGGACGTCGAAGAAGCCCTCAACGACAAAGATCGAGGAGTCGGAGCCGCTGCCGATCTTGAGCAGTGCCTCACGAAGCCCGAAGAGGAGATAGCGCCGGCGGGTCCCGGGTGTGAAGCGATAGTCGGAACGGAGGGGATCGAGGGTCCGGCTGGCAAAACCGGCTGTCCTGCCGGAGGCGTCGGCCACCGGAAAGACGATGCGATTGCGGAGCCGGTCGAAGAGGGCACCTTTCTCGGAGCGTGCGATCAATCCTTTGGCAAGGAGCGCCTCGGGGGCGTACCAGGGCTCCAAGGCTCGCAGCAGGTCTTGCCATCCCGCCCCGGCATAGCCGAGGCGGTAGAGCGTGGCAGTCTCAAGCGGGATGCCTCGCCGTTCAAGGTAGTCGAGGGCAGCGGGTGAGTCGAGCAGCCGGCCGGTATAGAAATCCGTCGCCGCTTGGAGCACTCCTCCGGCTGCGGTCGGGGAGGTCTCGGGGGACAAGGGGAGGGTGATGCCGAACCGCTTCGCCAAGTCCTCGACGGCGGTGTTGAAACTCAAGCCCCGGGCTCGCCTGTGAAAGGCGATGACGTCGCCTCCCTTCTGACAGCCATGACAGTAGTAGAGACCTTTCTGCGGATCGACGCTGAAGGAGGGGGTCTTTTCCTTGTGGAACGGGCAAAGACCGTAGTGACGGCTGCCGATCGGCCGAAGAGCGGTGAGCTCACCTGCAAGCTCGAGAAGGCTGGCGGCCATCCGGACCTGATCGATGATTTCACGTGGGTAGTTCATAGAAGAAGTATAGGGGAAGCGTGGCGATGGTGCAGGTCGAAGGTCAACGTGGCTTTCTTTCTCACCTGTCTCTTGCCTGAGAGGCTGATGCGACGAGAAAGCCAGTGACTCGGAACGCCGGCGGTTAACGGCCGCTCGGAGTTTTTGGTGTTTTCCACAGGTTCGGGGTCCCTACTACTGCTTTCCTAATGTCTATTGATCCCATACTGTCTATTGGGGCGAGCGGAAGCTGTGACGGCTCAGTTACTTGGAAGGGTCCTCCGCGAGCGTTCCATCCCCAAAACGCGAGCGTTTCATCCCCTGGCGCGAGTGATTCATCCCCAGAGCGCGAGTGATTCATCCCTTGAGGCGCGAGTGTTTCATCCGGAAAACAGCGGACTTTTCCGCAGAATTGGAGCCGGAGAAGAAAAGAAGCTGGCCTTCGTTGAAGAAGAGGGGGAGGGTTGCGGAAGAGGGCTTGACAGATTAACTAACAGGCATGTAAGTTATGCCAACCATGCCCACCTATCGTCTTGAAGATACCCAGGTCACTTCGGCGTCCTCGCCAGAAGTTTCTCGGGTTGGACGAGGAGCGCCTGTCGGGCGCCGCCGCCGAGGGGAGCAAAGAGCAACGCGTTTGAAGCGCCGCTCAAGCCGCTCTGAGCGCAAGCCGAGCGCGCTTGAAGTGCCGCTCTCTTGCGCTCCAGAGCCGCTTGCGGCCCTGGCGGTCAACCGAACCGGGAGCCGCCCTCGGTGGAAGGGGGCAACGTGATGCGCCAGAGGTTCGACGGGCTTGGGCTGGCTTCGGTCCCGGAGGCGGTCCAACGAGCGGAAGCGGAGGAGCGGCAGTTGGAGATCTTTGGGAGCGACCGCGCGGCCGTCGCGTACTACCTGCGGTTGTTCGTGCTTGGCGGCTTGCCGCTGTCCAAGCCGGACAGCTCCGAGGTCGTGCGGAAGGCCTATGGCGGGGCCCTGAAGCTCACTTTCGTCTCACCCCGGGAGGTGGGACTGCCATATGGCCGGACGGCGCGGTTGATCCTCCTCTGGCTTACAACGCAGGTGGTCAGGTCCCAAGCGCGTGTTATTCGGCTCGGCTCGTCCTTTCATCGTTTCTGCGGAATGATCGGGACGACGGCAATCACCGGCAAGCGGGCCACGACGACTGCGGTGATGGACCAGCTCATTCGGTTGACCAAGATGGGGCTTCACTTGGATTGGCTGCGCCCGCCGGGGCGGGAGCAGGGATCTCATGGAATTTATCGGGTGGGACACATCAAGCTGGTGTCGGATGCGGTCTTCTGGTGGAATGTGGCGAAGGGGGAAGCTACGGGTCCGTGCCACATCCTGTTGGACGAAGATTTCTGCCAGATGGTCCTGGGCGGGCCCACGCCCATCGACCCGTATGTGATGCGGGAGCTGGACTCGGCCCTGGCGATGGACGCCTATGTTTTCTGTACGATGAGGGCCTATCGCCTGCGGCGGCTCAAGAGACCGGATACGGTTTCATGGGTCGAGCTTGAAGAGCAGTTCGGCTCGGGGTTCGCCCGCCCTCGCGACTTCCGTCGCGAGATGAACAAGGCTCTGGAGAAGGTATTGCGGTTCTATCCTGAAGTGAGAGTGAGCTCGTCGAAGATGGGTTTGACCTTCTTGCCTTTCCCAACTCACGTTCCTAGTCTCGAAGGCTAGTCAGGCCCTGCGGAGGGTCCGGGCGAGAGTGCTTCTCGGCGACCACAGCGGAAGTAGTCTTGCCGGGCGACCCGACGCGGGCCGTCGGCCCGGGATGGTGCTCGGCGCGCCGAGTGAGAGTGAAGGACTCTCGCTACCCTCCAGGAAGGGTCAGAGACAACTGGCGTTCATGAGGGGCTCGGTTTCGATGCCATGGCACGGGCCCAGTGATAGAGGAAGTTAGGGTTGTAGCTTTCCGTGTCGATGTCGCGGGTGCCAACGGTTCCGGTTTGGAGGGTCCGGTCGGTGGGGACAGAAGCGAGGGTGGTCATGGCCGAGTTTCCTTTCGCTGGCGGGGGAAGTTTTGGCCGCCTTGTGCCGCGCAGCGGAGCCAGAGCCCGTCTCCTGTCAAGGCTCGGCGCAGCCGACCCCGCAGGGGCTTGGCCTTGACGGGCGACGGGCCTGGCTACAATGGGAGAAATAGGCGGCCAACTACGGTCCGTAGTCCACGGACAGTGCGAGAAAGGCACGGCTCCGGGAGGGGGAAGACGGGGCTCGGTTATGGCAAGAGCGCCCGCCGACTTGCTTTAAGGTAGGGTCAGTTGACTAGTCTGAGCCGTTGGATGGTCGGCAGCTAGCTCCAAGAGCTGGGCCTATTATTGTCAATAGTAAATCGCTTTCATCGAGCTCCATCGCGGAGAAGCTTCAGGCCGGCCATCCGCGAGGACCATAGAGTCGACGAAGGTGATACCCAAGATGTCGCAAGCCATCCGGATCTGGGAGGCGAAGAGCTTGTCGTGCTCGCTCGGCTCGGGTAAGCCAGAAGGATGGTTGTGCGCGATGAGTAGAGCCTGAGCATTGACGAGGAGAGCCGGAACCACGATGCCTCTCGGCTCGACGTGGCATCGGGTGAGGCAACCCACGTAGGCAAGAGTCCACCCGATGACCCGTCGTGAGGCGTCGAAGTAGACTGCGCACATTGCTTCGCGATCCAGTCCCTCAAAAACGCGGTTCCACAAAAAAGCGGCGATTTGTACCGGTCGGATCAAAGTCAAGGGCTCCGGCATTTCCTCGCAGTCTTCGCTGGTCAGACGCAGCTTGTAGCGGCAGACGGTGTACGTTTCCGTTGGAGTGAGCGAGCTCGCCATCATTCAGTCTCCTTTGAGGTTCGGTTGCGCTTCATGGCGAGACGCGAGAACCCGAGCGAGGCGAGGTTCGGACCGCAAGGCCGCGAAGCGCCCGGAGGGTCGCCTTGCGGTCGGACCGCCCTCGGGTACGAAAGCGGGGGAGCGGGAAGCGCGACCGGGCCTCCTGGGAATTGACCCCCTATCCAATCGGACCTACCCTCCTACCCGACTGGCAGGTCATCATTTTTTCCATCCTCCTAGACCCTGAATGGAGAAATCTTGACCTGAGATAGTTTATTGTGTGACGAGCCTTTCGGGTGGCTCAGCCAGCCGCTTCGCGACCGGCTACCATAAATCAAGCCTCCAACTCTGCCAGAGGTCTCTGACTTAATCGATAGACGAGAGGTCAATTCTGCGCCCGAAGGGCGGCGTGGGGAAAAGGGTGTCGATCGCAAGCCAGATGACGGGATATCCCGGGTCTTCGGGCAGAGGGCCAGCCAGATCGGTCATGTAGAGGAGGAAGGTCGGGTGATAGCCGTTCTGGTTGACCCATTCAAAGACCGGAGCAAAGCGAGTCAATCCTCCTCCCTGGGCCTGACTGAGGGTCACCGGGCAGTCGTGGATGGTGATCTCTTCAGTTGAACGGACTTCGCTGTCGCAATAGACGACCCGCAGGACGGTTTGAGGATACGCGGCGAGCAGATCCTCACAGGCGCCGGCCATGAAGCTCAAAAGGCTTGGTGTCACCGAAGACGAGGTGTCGATAGCGACGATGACGTCGACCAGGGCGAGGCTCGCGGAGAGGGAGGGAAGGCAGATGCCGGCAGACAGATAGCGCTGATTGAGTCGCGACCAGGCGTAATCGTCGCGGCCGATCGTCGTCGTGAGAAAGGCTGCAAGCTCGCTTCGGGCGTCGAATCCGGCAGGGCGGGACTCGATGGCCCGGGAGAAAGGGTTCGTCCGAGCGCCAACTCCTTGGATCATCGCCTGAACCTGGTGCGCCTGCCTCAGGGTGACGGACAACTCGCCCTCCTGTCGGGAGCGCTCGGCCTGGGAGAGGTCTTTGCCGTCCTCGTTCTTCATGTCTCGGACCGTGCCGCCAGCGCCTTCGGGGAAGAAGTCCTCGAGGCTCGGCTTCTTCCCCGGCATTCCGGGAGCGCCGTTCGGGGAGCCCAGGGTCTCGGAATGCGCCTTCTTCGCGTCGCGGAAGAGGGATTGGTAGACCCGCTCGGTCGACCATCCGGCGTAAGCCGGGTTGAGCAGGCCGCCTTTGATAACGGCGAAGCCGGCGTCCTGGAGCATCAGGTTGATGACGTAGTCAGCGGCGGCGTTCCAGCCCTTGGGATTGTGATCACCGCGGCGGAGGTGATGGGCGAGGGCGACATGCAGAACCTCATGAGCCAGCAGGAAGATGGTCTCCTCAGAGGTCAGGCCGGTGACGAAATCCTCGTTGTAGAAGATCGAGCGTCCGTCAACGGCGGCAGTCGCCTCGCGGGGATCGGGCAGGAGCTTGAGCCGGAGCAGGGGTGTGGCGATGAAGGGATGGTGCAGGATCAGGTAGCCGGTGGCAGCCCGGAGTTTCTCGACGGGTTTCATGGCGGTCTCCTCGTTGTTGTCAGGCCGCGATGGCTGAGATGGGTGCGACGGCCGCACCAGCGACGTCGAAGCTCATGTAGCCGCTCATGTTCCGGGTAATCCGATCGGCCATCTCGCGAGCGGTTTGGGCAGCGGCGGCCCGGTCGTCTTGTGATGTCCGCAAAACGTTGGGCTCGAGTGTAGCGAGGGTGGTACGAAGCGAGGCCGCGACACTCGTGAGATTGGGGTCGTTGAAGACGTTGAGGGCGTCGATCCGTTGGGCGATGTCGGTGACGTTGGTCACCAGCGTGTCGCGAAAGATCCTGTCGGGATTCGAGAGGGCCTCGGCCATCTTGAGGACGGGATCTCGGAGCCTCTCCCAGAGGTCCTGGCGCATCGCCTTTTCGCGCTGCTCGTTTTTCTGCTCGAGGTCCCGGCGAAACTCCGAGAGAGCGGTAGTGGCGAGGCTCGCGAAGAAGTTTCCGGCCTCGGGCACGGGCTCATAGGAGACGTCGATTGAGAAGAGCTCCCGCATCTGGGCGGGCGACGGATAGTCTCCGGTCCGGAAGAGCTGACCGAGCAGAGTGGGGGCGTTGTCGATGAGCCCGGAGTATTGAGAACAGAAGTCGGCGACGAGCTGGTCGAAGCGGAGCTTGAAGTTTTGCATGGCGGCGCTGTAGGGGATGGAGAGGCGGGCGGGCAGAAACTGGGCTCCCTCGCTCCAGCAGACCGTGCTGTCATAGTGGAAGGCGCGCACCTCGCCCGCGAGCTGCCGGATGGGCTCGAGGGCCGCTTTGGGAACGAGGGTTTTCGACACCCGGACCATGGCCTCGTCGGCCTGGTTGCGCGCCGCGGTTTCGCGGCTCGCGTGCTTGTCCCCCTTGCGTCCGCTCCACTGGCGGATGGAGAGCTTGCTGATGACACCGGCGGTGGCGAGATCTTTCGAGCTGGACATGGGTTTCATCTCCTTAGAAAGAGGCGAACGTGTAAAGGTTGATCTACGTGTGAAGGCCAAGGGCTTGTTGGTGGTGGATCGTCCAGTCGGCGAAGGACTGCGTGGCGCAGATGCCGGCGTTTTTCGAGGACGCGAAGCTCGCGAAGAGGACCTGGAACTCCTCCGGGAGGCGCTCGATATAGCGGAAGAGATTGGGCGCAGGAAGCTGGTCGGATCGGCCAAGAAGCGAGCCGGCGACGGCGTAGAGAGTCACCGGGTCCGAGGGCACGGGCACGGAGTCCGGAGCGACGCCGATCTGAGACAGGTCGGGAAGAGAGCTTGAGACTTGAAGAAAACTGATGAACTCGGCACCGACCGCCTGTCCCAGGACGCCGGTCAAGACCTCGTAGAGGGCGCCCGCCTTAAGGCCGGCGCCGAGGACTTGCGAGCACCAATCCCAATTGCGAGGGTTCGGCGATCCCGCGAGGTCCGGCGTAGGCTGCTCGACGAGGAGATGAGACGGGCGCCAACTCAAGTAGGCCGCGATGTAAGGATCGAGACCGTTGCCGAGCGCCCAGCGGGTCCATTCCGCATGGTCGGTCTCCAGGCTGAAGGAGACGAAGCGCTGCTTCAAGGGCTCGAGGAAACCAAAGCCGCCGGCTCGGTCCTGCCGGCGGTTGGTGCAGGCGAGGATGCGGACCTTGTCGGACAGCCTCTTGCCGGCAAGCTGGCGGCAGTTCGGGTGAACGAGCTGCATCAGGGCGGCCTGGACGGCGGCGGGAGCTTGGATCAAATCGTCGAAGTGCCAGAGCGTGTCCTCGGTCGTCTGGATCAAGTCGAACAGATCTCCGAACGGCAGAAACTCGGCGTGGCCGTCGATGACGAAGGGAAGCCCCTTAAAATCGGTGGGGTCCGAGATGACCGGCTGCGAGGTGACGAGGCGCCAGCCGCGGCGACGGGCGAGGGTTTCGGCCAGGGCACTCTTACCGATGCCCGGAGGTCCGGAGATGAGGACGGATAGGCCTTGGGCGAGAAGAGCCTCGCTGGTCGCCAGAGCCTCTTGAAACTTCATGGTGGTTCTCCTTTCGTCTGCGTTGGGGTCCATGACGGCAGGTCCCACACCCGAGGGAGAAAGGCCGGGCTGCAAGGTCGTGCGAAGCACGCCCCGTCAGGGGTTTGCCTTGCGTCCTGGCCGCCCTCGGGTAGAAAGGGACCGAACGCATGGACCCCGACGCAGACGGAAGGAAGACACCTCCCTTCAACAAACAATCGATGGGAGAAATCTCGCTGGAATGATCCCCGATTGGTCCCAAGATCGGCGGTTCCGGCAACGCGGTACGGGCTTTAGGTGCCGGCCTGCCAGGTGTCGTAGATGGCCCGTCCGATCCCGAGAGCCGCCTGATTAGCCTCGTCGTCGCTGCCTCCTGCTCCGGCGCTCTCCAGAGCGCCTTCGAGCGACAGGCCGTCGACCTGGACCGAAGCGGTGATCTTTCGGGCCACCAGATCGAGCGCGACTTTTTGAACGGTCCCCTGATAGAATGGCATCTCGATCGTCACCTCGAGCGTCTGGCCGATCCGGTGCACGCGGCCGTTGGCCTGACGCACGACTCTGGCGTCGTAGTCCGGCCCTTGAACCCAGATCGCCCGGGAGAAGGCCACGAGGTTGTTCAAGCCGGTCTGCACGGCCTTGGGATTGGCGATCAGGATTCGGCGCCCGGGCTCGATGACGTGCTTGTCGAGCCAGTCCTCGCGGTCGGCGGCCTTGACCTTGCGGACGTCCAAGTAAACAGGCCGCTCGCCGAGCTGCAGTTCAAAGAGCCGAAGGTAGCGCTGGGGCAGACCGCACTTGCCTGTGTTGAGCAGGAAGATGAGGACGTTTCGCCCCTCCTCGAGGCAGGCTTTGACGCGGGCCATCACCCACCGCTCCTTGGGCGAGAGCCAGGTGGCGGGGAAGAGCTTGCCTTCCGCCACGAGCTCGCCGCCGACCGCGTCCGGATAGCACACCTGGAAGGGCGGCAGGTCGTCTGTACAGCGGTCGAGGTAGGTGGGAACCGTTCCCATCGCACCCCAGAGCTTGCCGGCGTTTTGGGTGTACATGTCGGCCCTGATCCTTTGGCCGACGGTGCTCAGAAGCCGGCAGTATTCGGCGAGGAGCTCGTTGCCGGTCTCGTCGCCGGCATCGATCTCGATGGGCACGGGCAGCTCCCGGCAGGGCGGCAACTCGGCCTCGAGATCGGACTTGTGCATGATGAGCGAGATCGGGAGCGAGTGTTCGAGGAGGAACAGAGGCAGGATGCCGGGGGCGTCAGCCGACTTCTGCCGGGCCTCTGAGGCCTCGCGCTGATCCTCGCGGTCGCTTTGGGCGCCAAACCCAACGACCTCGGCCTGTCCCTCCAGACCGGCGGGAACGAAGACCTTCCGGTAGCCGTACCGTGTGACGAAGACCTGCTTGTCCTTGCGACCAAAGGCGGCCCGGAAGCGCGGGCTCAAGGCCCAGAAGTTGGCGAAGAGGGAGGAGGCGTACCCTCCCATGAGCGAGCCGGACAGCGCCAGGGTGGGAATGCCAGGAATCTCGACCAGCCGGTGAGCGGCCTTCTGCTGGGCGCTCCCCGAGTTGGAGTAGTCCTGAGCTTCATCGATGATCAGAAGATCGGGATTGCAGGCGAGCCGGCGGCGCCGGCGCAGCAGATAGCGGGCGATCGGGAACCGGCGGGGCTTGGGAACGGCCGTAAAGAGTGGTTCTGGGCAGGGTGGTGCCTCCTCCCAGGTGCCACGTGAAGAGAGCGCTTCGAGCGCGGCGAGGAGGGGGTGGTCCGGAGAGTATTTCTCGTAACCTTGAGGAGTCTCCAACTGGCGAGCCAATCGGATGAGATCCTCGGCGAGTCCTTGGGGGTCGCAGACCTCGGAGGAGTAGTCGTCGTGGCCGGCAGCGAGGGCTCGATCGGCCTCCTCGCGGTAGCCGTTGGCCAGGCGCCCCGCCTCGCCCGCGAGCGCGAGCGTTGCCCCGGCAGCCTCGGCGAGAATCACGAAGGCCCGATAGATTTCAGAGGAAGAGTAGAAATAAGCACGGGCCTTATCGCAGAGGAGATGCAGAACCGCGCGGGAGATCGAGTCGACCTTGTCAGGTGCCGGGCTGGGACCGCTCGGCGCCTCCTCGGTTTCGGTAAGGTCCATCGGCTCGGGCAACGCGCGGTGGAGGATCTGTCGGTTGGCGAGAAGCGAGCGCACCTGGGGGTGGAAAGGATAGGAGGCAAAGAGCACCACCGCCATGTCCTCGGCGAGGCGGGCGGCCTGGTTGGTGGGGCGGCGGTGCTTGTGACCGCAGCGCTCGCGTTTGGCGGCGAGCTTCTCGGGATCGGTGGTCACCAGACGACCGCAGCGAGGGCATCGCCGGACAAGGCTCGTGCGATGCCGCGGCGGCGAGCCGAGTCCCGCGACTCCATGGCCGAGCTTGGCCGTCTCCCGGCTCAAGACGTAGATCTCGGCGGGCGTGTCCAGGTCGCGCAGCTCCTTGACGATCTGGACGCGATGAGCCGGAAGGACCGCGGCCGCCTGATCGCGCCAGCTCTTAAGGAGGTGGGGAGGTTATGTGGAGTACTCCGTTATGCAGAGTTGGTGGCCTTGCCCCGGCAGAATCAGGGCACAGTTGGCGACGAGTGCGCATAACGCGGTGACCGGCCGAGGGCTTCGAGCCAGGTGAGCACGTCGTCCTCGGGGAAGCTGCCTCCCGCCAATTCGGGTAGGGGCGTCATCGCGGCGAGCGCCTTCTGCTTCATGCGCAGCGTGATCTCGACGTACCCATGAGTCGTGTTGATCTGGCTGTGACCAAGCCACGCGGCGGTGGTGGTGATGTCGACTCCGGCCTGGAGTAGGTGCATGGCGGTGGTGTGCCGGATGACATGGGGTGAGAGGCGCGCGGCGTGCCGCGGACGAATGTCTGCGCGCGCGGCGAGCTGACTCAGGATGTGGGCGATTCCCGATCGGCTGAGGCGCTGGCCGTGGGCGTTGAGGAAGAGCGCCTTTCCAGCGTTGCCGCGCTTGGAGAGCCATGCCTTGAGGGCTTCCACTGTCCTTTTCCAGAGGGGGCAGGTCCGCGGCTTGCGACCTTTCCCCATGAGCGTGACCACGGGGATGGGGTCCAGACGCAGGTGGCCGAGGTCGAGGTCGACGATCTCTTGGACGCGGGCGCCGGTGTTGTAGAGCAGCAGGAGCAGTGCTCGGTCGCGTTGCTGCGTGGGTGCGACGGCCCGGAGCAGTTGAACGATCTCGTCGTCCTCGAGATAGGGGACCTCAGGGTGCTCGAAACGAGCCGGAGGAAGCTCGCGGAGCCTGCGGCAGCGCTCGAGATGCTCGGGAGCGACGGAGGCGATATAGCGAGCGAAGGCTTTGAGGGCGGCGAGCCGGTTGTTGCGGGTGCGAGCGCAGCACTTTCGCTCCTGCTCCAGCCAGGCGAGAAAGCAACGGACGGTGTCGACGTCGAAGATCGTGGCATCAAGTTGGTCGGCTTTACAGCCCTTTTGTTGTGCTGTATGGAGCAGGAAGAGCTTGAGGGCGTCGCGGTAGGCAAGCACCGTGTTGCGGCAGGCGTTGCGTTCGATCGCGAGGTGCTTCTCGAAGAAGTCCTGCACGAGTCGCTGGAAAGAAAGGATCGCGGTCTGGTGGGGCTTCATGGCAGCACCTCGTCGAGGGCGCTGGTCTGACGCCCGAAGCGTAGGGCAGCCTGTTCGAGCAAGATGCCATTGGTGACGAGGTATCTCCGCGTCTTCTCCACGCTGACATGCCCCAGGTAAGTGCTCAACGCCGGGAGCCGTGCGTTGACGTCCTGCCCCTGCTCGTACCATGCCGCGACGCGGTTGACAGCAAAGGTGTGCCGCAAGTCGTGGATTCGCGGCAAGGGCTCGTCGAGCCCGGCGGTGAGACATGCGCCACGGAAGGCTCTTTGTGCTGTTGAATAACTGAGACGGCTGCGGCCCAAGACGAGGAGAGGAGCCGACGTGTCAGTACCCAACCGACGCAGGGGGTGGTCGATGTAACAGGAAAGCGCCTGGGCGGTAGACTCTCGCAGAGGAAGGGCTCGGGTCTTGCCAAACTTACCCTTTCGAATCGTTAGCATCCGACCCTGGCGGTCGAGATCGCCGACATCCAGCGCCAGCGCCTCGCCGATCCGCACTCCGGTCGTCGCCAGCAGCCCGAGCAGCGTCGCGATCGTCACCGGCCGCAGGCTGCTCACCGGCGGCGACCGTCGCGCAGCGGCCAAAATGCTGGCGACATCCGCGGCCGAGAAGATGTGCGGTGGCCGTTGGCGCCACTGCTTCGGAGAACTGGACGGACGCATGGGCAAGGCTTCGACCGCCGCACCGTGGCGCTGGGCATAGCTCACGCCCCCCCAAATAACCGTCACGACGTTGTCTCTCGCTCGGGGTGAAAGGTGCTGGAGCGTGACTAGGTAGAACAGCAGGGTTTCGCTCACCAACGGCGGTTGCGCCGCTTGCTTGGCTACGTACCGATCGAAGGCCAGCAGCCGTCTTTTCTGCGACACGTAGACGGCTCCGCATGCCCGTCGCAACGCGACAAAGCTCTCGAAGTAAGGTGCCAGCCAGCTGGTGAACACAAGGGACGGGGTCATGACAGCACCTCCGGCCAGTCCACAGCAACCTCGAAAAGGCGAGCGACATCTACCTTGGCGTAGATAGCGATGGTATCGAGCGAGCGGTGGCCAAGCAGGTCGGCGATCGCTTCGATGGGCTGGCCAGCCCGCAGCAGCCGGGTGGCAAACGTGTGCCGGAGTGCGTGGGGGCCTCGTGATGGCAGCCCACAGCTAACCATCCGTGCCCTCACCAGGGCCGTAATCGCCATGGAGCTCAGTCGCAGGTAAGGACGCCTGCCGCGCAGGAAGACGTAAGCAGAGCCGCTGCCGGGTCGCTCTTCGCGCAGGTACGCGGCCAAGGACTGTGCCACCGTCGCGCTCAGCACATGATGGACAGCCTTGCCGCCCTTGTGCGAGGCGAAGTCGATCGTACGCTCACGCCAGTGGACATCGCTCAGCCGCAGAGCCGAGACCTGCTCGCGCCGCACTCCGTAGGTCGCCAGCAGCTCCAAGATCGCCCGGTTCCGGCGAGGACACTCGCCAGGCGGCCACGGCGAAGAGAGCAGTTTCGTGAGGTCCTCGTCGCGTAGGCCACGCGGGAGGCCACTAAGCCGCCAACCCAGCGGGCTCGGAACCGCGGCAGCCAGCTCTCGACCTACCCAGCCCCGGAGGGCGGCAAATCTCAGGAACAACCGCATTGCTGTCCGCATGCAGTGCCGCGTCCGCATCCCGTGGTCTTTGCTGTACTGGACGAAAAACTCCTCGACCCCATTAGCGGTCAGCAATGCGAGCGCTTGATGCCAAGGCAACGTCTCCCCAGCCGTCACCGTAGTGAGGAAAGCAGCGACGGAGTCCACCCGCTGCCGGGTGGTTTGGGGGCCAATGCCTCGCTCCTCCATCAACCAATCTGCGAACGCCCGGAGCACCGGCTGCTGCGCCGCGCAGGCTCTCTCGATCACACGGTCGAGAGCAACGCTCCAAGAATCTGGAGACCACGGAACCCTTCTGGCCACGGTCTTGCTCATGATGACCTCCTTTCAGGAGATCATCCGTTATGCGCAGTTCCGATCTGGTGCGGCCCAGATACCAAGCCTGAGCCGGCCACAACTCTGCATAACCAGGTACTCCGCATAACCTCCCTTATGTGGAGCTGCGCATAAGGGAGGACAGACGATCAGAGTGCGACGGACGGGGCGCAGCCGTGAGACGTCGAACCCCTTGAGC
This sequence comes from Thermoanaerobaculum sp., assembly GCA_021154885.1. GTDB lineage: Bacteria > Acidobacteriota > Thermoanaerobaculia > Multivoradales > UBA5704 > DATARR01. Next base: position 5,909 of record JAJKHS010000009.1, on the reverse strand, counting down.
CGCAACTCGCTGGCGGTCTGGGCGAGGTGCTCCGGAGCGAGGCAGCCCGCGATGGAAAGAGCGACGGTGGACTTTCCCGTTCCCACCTCGGCGGTGACCACCGGGTTCTCTCCGAGCGCGATGAGCTTCAAACCGGTGGAGATCAGGTGGCGTTGAATGGTGAAGGGGCGCCGGCCGAGAGTCGGCAGCGTCAGGTCGTGGTCGGCGTTGGATGGATCGTGGATCGCGGGAAGCTGATCCCGCATCAGGCGAGCGAGACTGTCGCCGTAGTTCTCGACCAGGTCGGCCGAGTTGAAGTCGGCGAGGTCGGTGGCACCCGAGGGATGGCTTCCCGGGCGCAGCGCATGGAACTTCAAGGTGTCGAGCCGCAGAGCGTTGAGAGTCAGCTTCGGGCGCTGGACCTGGACCGAGCCCGTGAATTCGCCGTGTTGGTTGAACTTCTCGTCAACGACGACGAAGTCGCGGCGAAGGGAGCCCTTGACGAGAATGGGCGGCAGACCCGCTCGGTTCGGAAGCAAGCGCTTGCCGTTGAGCATGCCGGCGGCGAGGGCCAGCGCGATGTGCGCCGGCCGGGGCGGCATCGCGAGCTCATACCGGGGACCGATCAGCTCATGAACCGAACGCTGGGTGCCAAACACTGGCGAGCTGGCCCAGGGACGGAAGCCGGCGACGAGCCCCTGGACGTCGAGCGCCAGCTTCTCAATGTCGAGCCCGGGGTGTTGACCGGTGACGGTGAAGACCGGAGAGGCGAGGGTCTGGAGCTCCGGCAGAGTCTCGGGCGAGGCGGCCCACCTCAAGATCCGTGAGCGATCTACGTCATTGTCGGCAAGCACGGAGGCCCGCCGGCGGGCCACGAGGACGCACTGCTTGAAGGTTGCGAAGTCCTCGCCGGGGAACCGCCAGGCCCGCAAGTCTGTGAAGTTGCAGGCGAGGAACGAGGCGCTTGCCTGGAGCGCATAGTGAGGCACGAGGAAGATCAGCAGACCATGGCCGGGCGACAGGCACTGAGTCAGGCGCTCAAGGAACCGGTGCTCGAGGCGGCCGTGCACCGGGTCGGTGTCGTAGGGCGGATTGAGGAACAGGACCGAGGCGCCGTCGTTCGGTTTGAACCCGAGATGGAACGCGTCGGCCTCGAGGACGAGGTCCCACGGTTGATTGCGGGCCTGGTCCCAGGACGTAAAGCGCTGCTTGGCGGCCCTGAATCGTTGTTTCTCAAGCTCCACGGCGACGATATGAGTGTCGAGTGAGTTGAAGCGTTTGTGGCTTCGGGTCGATCCGAACCAGAGGTCCCGCAGCTCGGCGATAGCCCCGCCATCGCCCGCACAGGGGTCGATGAGGACATGGCGGTCCTCGGACTCCGGAATCCTGAAGTCAACTAAAGAGGCTAAGCTGGGCAGAAGGTGCCTGGGTGTGGGGAAGTACCCGCCGAGGGCGACGGACTGTGGTCGTGCCATGTTGGATCACCTCGTAACGTTGTTCTCGGGGAAGGTTCCTGGCCGTCTGCCGGGCCAGGAACTCGGCGAAAATGTCGGGGGCGACGTTGCACATCACCGGCGGCTCGAAACCGATGCCGGACAAGCCTTCGGCGAAGAGCTCCCCCGGGTTGCTCACGGATCCTTCGGGCACGCGGCACCACGGCTGCTCCTTGGCGGCGCGGAAGAGCGACAGGTGGAAGCGCAGGTCGTTGGCAATCGGTAGCGCGGAGCGCGCATCTAGGTAGGCCACGAAGTAGGCGGCCATCGCTGCCTCGCGGGCCTCAGAGCCCATCGCTTGAGTGATCGCCCTGGCCTGCTCGTCGACCCAGGTGGTCGGTGGCATGCAGAGGAAGGAGAGGTTGCCGGCGTCGGTCGTCGCCGGCTGCATCGAGAAGAGGTGGGGCAGGTAGACGAGGGTCAGAGTGCCTTCCCCTCGGCTGGTGGGCTCGTAGCGAAAGCCCGCGGAGCGGGGGATCTCGAAACGACAACTGCCGCCGTCGGCGTCGGCCGCGACGCGGCCGGACTGGAGATTCGCCTGGAACGCCCGGGCGGCGGAGCTTGAGCCGGCGTAGGCCAGAAAGACCGGCCGGACGGTGTTCTCCCGGTTTGTCGAGCCGAGCTCCCACATCGGATTTGCCAGGACCCAGGCCAGGAGCTCGACACTGAAAGTCCGTGACTTCTGACCTTCGTAGGCGGGTTTGCTCTCCACGCAGATCGTGCGGCGGTAGAGGTTCGGGGTGGGCTGGGGTCCGTTCATGGGCCGCGGACACCCGAGGGGGAGAAGGCCGGCTGTCAAGGCCGCGCTTCGAGCGCGCCCCGCAGGGGTTTGCCTTGCGGCCGGCCGCCCCTCGGGTAAAAGGAGCGGCGTTGAACGGACCCGGGCCATGCCGAGCCGTCAGACGAGCAGCAGGAGGGAGCAACTGCAGCGTTCCTATCAAATTAAGGAAGGCTCTTGCGGTGCTATCCGAAACGGGGAAGCCGCACGAATTTCAATAGCGGGCCGAGTCTCAGGCTGGTCGAAACCCGGGAAGCTCGCTCCTGGCGATCATCGTCTCGAAATCTTGAAGCGTCGTGGAGTAGTGAACCTGCGTCGTACTCTTGTCACAAAAGACGTGGTTGCCCAAGGCGTAAAACCGGATACGGGGCGAGCACGTGCCGAGCAGGCGCCCGGACTGACTGAGCCTCCTTTGCAAGGCCTCGACTCGGCGCTGCCGGCGCACCTCGGCGGCATAGGCGCCCCAGGGTTGTGGCAACACGTTGCCATTGACGTCGACTAAGAGGCCGGCCGCAGAGGCGGCGTCATACGCCGATTCGTCGTCGGGCAAGATCCCGCAGTCGCAGCGCTGGACGTCTCCCAGCCGTCCCGCGTCCGGGTCCGCGTTGAACACCTCCCACCCTTTGCCGCCACAGCCACAGAGGATCTCGTCCTCCTCCTCGCCGGGGATCGTCTCCTCCGCCTCCGGCGGCGGCGGTGAAGGAGCCTCGGCCCGAGAGACGTACTGGATGGCGGGAGAATTGAAGGGCAGGTGACCCGCGAAGTCCTCGGTGCGGACCGCCCAGGCGCCGCCGCCGTAGGCGTGGGACGTTGCCTCACCGATTCGATGGTTCGAGGTGTCATAGACCGTGGCCTCTGGGTAGTGCTCCTCCAGGCCTTGGCCGTGGAGCTCGAATAAATACTTCTTCGTCATGGAGATCTCCTTCGATGGGTTCGGAAGACTCAAGGGGTCAAACGTGCTGCTTAAAGGGGCGGTACTGAATAGCCTCGGCGAGATGGGCGGCGCGGATGGCCTCGGCGCCGGCGAGGTCGGCGATCGTGCGGGCCACCCTGAGGATGCGGCCGATGGCGCCGGCAGAGAGACCGAAGCGCTCAGAAGCCGCGGCGAGAAGCGACCGGCCCGCGGGGTCAAGAGCGCAGAAGCGGCTGACCTGCTCATCGGACATCGAGGCGTTGCTGCCGCTCGAGCGGCAGGCCTGGACGGCGCGGGCTGCCACAACCCGGCGGGCGACCGCGGCAGTGCTCTCTCCGGGGGCGCTGCGCTGGTCCTGCGGGTTCACCGGCGACACTTCGATCTGGAGATCGAAGCAATCGAGGAGGAAGCTCTCGTCAAGACGCCCGCGGTAGCGCTCCAGAAAGCGCGGGCTGCAAGTGCAGGGGTAGCGAGGATCTCCGAGATGGCCACAGGCACAGGGAGTCATGGCCGCCACTAGGGTGAAGCGGGCCGGCAGGTGCATGCGGCGACCGCGGGACGGAAACACGGTAACGGTGCCTTCTCTCAAGGCCTGCCGCAGGGGGGAGAGCGTCTCACGGCGAAACTCTGGCAGGTCGTCCAGGTAGAGGACGCCCTCATGGGCAAGGGTCGCTTCTCCCGGGTGGGGAATCGATCCTTTGCCGCCCGCCATGCCGGCGAGGCTGGTTCCCGTGTGGGGGCTCCGGAAAGGACGTTGGTTAACGAGGCAAAGAGTCCCAGAGCTCGAAACGAGAGAGGCGATCTTTGTCACCTCGATCGCTTCGAGAGGGGTGAGCGGGGGAAGGAGTCCGGGGAGTCGGCGAGCGAGCATCGTCCTGCCGCTGCCACGAGGCCCCTGGAGGAGAAGACTGTGGCCGCCGGCGGCGGCGACCTCGAGGGCGCGTTTTGCGACCTCCTGGCCACGTACCTCGGATAGATCCGGGAGGCGGTCATGAGCCTTTTGAGGCGGGATGGCGGGAGGCCAGGAGGCGGTATGGTCTTCCCGCAGGTGATAGAGCGCTTGGCTCAGCGTGCCGAGGGGTGCCAGGGGGAACTCCCCGGCAACGGCTCGGAGGGCGGCAGCCTCGGCTGCGCTGGCAGCCGGAAGCAGGAGCTCCCGGCTGCCGACGTTGAGGGCGAGCTCGCCAAAGGCGAGCCCGCCGCGGATCGCCCGGATGGAGCCGTCGAGCCCCAACTCGCCGCAGAGGAGCCGGCCATCGAGGGCGGTCTGGGGTAGATGGCCGAGGGCGGCAAGAAGGGCGAGGGCGATGGGTAGATCGAGCGAGGAGGGGTCTTTCGGAAGGTCAGTCGGCGCCAGGTTGATCAGGATCGAAAGGGAGGTGAGGTCCACGCCGCACGAGCGAAGCGCTGCGCGGACGCGCTCGCGGGATTCGCGGATGGCGTCTGCGTGGAGGCCCAGGATCTCGATTCGAGTCGGTCCGGGACCGAGGAGGACCTCGACATGGACCGGTCGGGCTTCCACTCCCCACAGAGTGGCACTGTTGACGGAACCTCGTTGGATGTCGCCGTCGAGTTGGATCGGGAGGTAGCGCTGGCTCATTTTGTGTCTCCTTTCGGGTTCGGTTTCGCTCCTGACGAGACGCCCGGACCCGAGGGGAGAGGAGGGCCGGCTGGCAAGGTCGCGCGCCAGCGCGCCCGCAGGGTCGCCTTGCAGCCGGCCCGCCCCTCGGGTACACAAGCGGCGCGAGAAGGGGCGGGACCGAACCCGAAAGGGGACACTATTTTCACGAAATTAGATCTGGGCTTCTCCCAGCGGTTCCCTGGGGTCCGTTCCCGCCGCTCCTTTTACCCGAGAGGCGGCCGGCCGCAGGTAATCCCTTGCGGAGCGCGCTGAAGCGCGGCCTTCTGCGGCTATGACCTCACCAACGCCGAGATCCAATGGAATCCGCGCATCGCGCTATGACAAGTTCGAGATCATCCGAAGGGCGCTGGAGTTTCTTTATTACGAGATACGAGCCTCCGAGGGCTCGACCGCGGCTCGCGTTACAGTACGTATTTCTATTTCCCACACAGGCCCGTCTTCCGCGCCTAGGCGGCGGCGAGAGCTGAGCGGCCAGACCTTCTTCGCGGGCCGCGGTTTTGGAGCCGGACAGTCTTGGCCGCCGACAATGGGAAAGAAAAAGAGGGAGGTGGGACTGGCGAACGGCGTTCGCGAGCTGGCGAGGAAATTCGGCCCCGCCGGAAGGCGGGGCCGGCCGGAACGGCAGGACTAGAGGGGAGGAAGGGGGGCAGCGAGAGCCTGCCCGAGCTCGTCCGAGGCCGCCAGCAGGTGGAGGACGATCTCGTCGCAGGTGAGGATCAGGAGGGCATTCTCCTCATGGGAGATCCAGAGGGTGGCGCCCAGGAGCATGTCGACCCGCGTCCAGGATGCGAGAAGGCGCGAGAGCTCGCCAGGATCGGAAACGAAGAGGTCGACGTGCAAGTAATTGCCAGCGGCATCCGAGTGGAGGAGGGAGGAGGAGGAGAAGTAACGGCGGAGGATCTCGAAAGTGACCATCGTGGCTCCTTGCAAGGCGGGGGTAGTTGGAAGGCCGCCTTGTGCCGGCGGAGCAGCCAGGCCCGTCGCCTGTCCAGCCCTCGGCGCAGCCGACCCCGGAGATACTCCGTTGGAAGTCAAGGGGTTTTCGTTTCTAGGGCGAAGAATTTTGGTCCCTGAAAGTCCTCCTGGTTTTTGAGCATGCCGTGG
>JAJKHS010000008.1 GCA_021154885.1 Thermoanaerobaculum sp. | reverse complement strand
CCTGTCCCCTCTCCCGCCCCCTCCCACCCCCCTCACCGGGAGAGGGGAACCCGGTTGGAGCTGTCTTGCTGGTCTCCCTCTTCTCCCGGTGAGGGGGGTGGCGAGGGGGCGGGAGAAGAGGGTCGGGGTGATGAGGGTCTTGGGAGGGGGCCCTCTGAGGCCAAGGTAGCGCCCAGGGGGCCAGGGGGTGGCGCCCCATGATCGTCATGAAGTTCGGCGGCAGCTCGGTCGACACCGCCGAGGCGATCGAGCGGGTGGAGGGGATCGTCCGCGGACGCCTGGAGCGCCGTCCCGTGGTGGTGGTGTCGGCCATGGCCAAGACCACCCGCGACCTGCTGGAGAGCGCCGCCGCCGCTGCCGCCGGCGAGGGGACCCAAGTCCACTCCCTCTTCGACCAGATCGAGCTCTACCACCGGCGCGAAGCCTACGCCGTGGTGCCCCCCGCCGGCCGGCCGGCGCTCGACGCCAGGCTCGATCCCTGGTTCAACGAGCTGCGCACGCGCCTCGACGAGATCCTGGCCACCCGCTCCCTCACGCCCCGCGCCGCCGACGCCGTGGCCGGTTACGGCGAGCTGCTGGCGAGCGCCATCCTCTCCTTCGCCCTCTCGCACGCGGGTATCGACTCCTCCTGGGTCGACTGCCGGCGGGTGATGGTGACGGACGACGACTTCACTCGCGCCCGGCCGCTCTACGGTCCCACGGACGCCCGGCTGCGCTCCGCCCTCCTCCCCCTGCTGCGCCAGGGCACGGTGCCGGTGGTGGGCGGCTACGTCGGCGCCACGGTCCAGGAGGCGACGACCACCCTCGGCAAGGAGGGGTCGGACTTCTCCGCCGCCATCGTCGGCGCCGCCCTGAGCGCGGAGGAGGTGCAGATCTGGACCGACGTCGACGGCATGCGCACGGCGGACCCGCGCCTCTACCCGGGAGCGCGGCGGGTGCGCACCCTCTCCTTCGCCGAAGCTCTGGAGCTCTCCTGCTCGGGAGCCAAGAAGCCCCACCACGGCACCCTGGGACCGGCGAGCCGGGCGGGCGTTCCCATCCGCATCCTCGACTCCCGCCACCCCGAAGCCGAGGGCACGGTCATCGGCCGCCGCAATCCGGACGCGCCGCCGGTCGTCAAGTCCATCGCCTGCCGCTCCAACGCTCACCTGATCTCCGCCCGCGCCACCCAGGGCCATGTCGGCGACGGCGACGGCCTGCTGGCGAGCCTCGGCGAGGTCTGCGAGCGCTTCCGCCCCGCGCTCCTGGTGCTCGACGGCCAGGGCGACCTCGCCGATCTCGCTCTGGATCGCGAGGACCGGCTCTCCGAGGTCCACTCGGCGCTCCTCGCCGCCGTGGGACAATCGGCCGAGATGTGGATCACCCGCGGCCGTTGCGTCGTCTCCCTGGTCTCCGAGGACCTGGCCACCAGCCCCGAGCTGGTGGAGCGGGCCCTCGCCGCGGGCCACGGCTGCGAGCCGCGGCTCGTCCTCCAGGGCGTGGCCGCGCCCACCGTCCGCCTGCTGGCCGACGCGGAGCAGCTCCCGGAGCTGGTGGCGGCCCTCCATGAGGAGCTGCTCCCCGGCGGAGTCGAGGAGGCGGTGGAATGAAACGTCTTGCGCGGGTGGCACTGATCGGCTACGGCAAAATGGGCAGGCTCCTGGAGCAGCTCGCCCCAGGCCACGGCTTCGAGGTGGCCTTGCGGCTCGCCGGCGCGGACAATCCGGGCGGCGCTGCCATCACTGCGGAGAGCTTTTTGGGGATCAACCGGGGAATCGACGTCGCGATCGACTTCTCGACCGCCGCCGCCGTGCCCGTTAACGCGGAGCGTATCGCGGCGCTGGGCATCCCCCTCGTCGTGGGCACCACCGGCTGGGGGGATCGCCTGTCCGCGGTGCGCGAGGCGGTGGAGCGCCACGGCGGCGGCCTCCTCTACGGCGCCAACTTCTCGGTGGGCGTGCAGGTCTTCTACCGTCTCGCCGCGACCGCGGCCGGCCTGCTGGCCGAGGAGGACGCCTACGAGGCCTGGGCCTACGAGATCCACCACAGCAAGAAGAAGGATGCGCCCTCCGGTACCCTCCTCCAGATCAAGAAGGTGATGGAGGAGGCGGGCTACACCCGTCCCATCGACGTCGCCAGCAACCGGGCGGGGTCGATCCCCGGCACTCACCAGATCGGCTTCGATTCCGAGGCGGACACGATCACCTTGGAGCACCGGGCGCGCAGCCGGGCCGGCTTCGCCCACGGCGCCCTGCGCGCCGCCCGCTGGATGATCGGCCGCCAGGGTTTCTACGAATTCAGTCAGGTTTGGGAAGAGATCGTTCGCGAGCGGACTTAGAATGATGGCTGGCGCGCCGCTCCGGCGCGCACCTGGAGGGAACCATGTTTCAAGGATGCGGCACCGCGTTGGTCACCCCGTTCCGTTCCGATCTCTCGCTCGACGAGGAGGGCCTGCGCCGTCTGGTGCGCCGCCAGATCGAGGGCGGAATCCACTTCCTCGTCCCCTGCGGCACGACGGGAGAGAACCCCACCCTCGCCCGCGAGGAGCATCTGCGGGTAGTCGAGATCACCCTGGAAGAGGCCAAGGGCAAGACCCCCGTGCTCGCCGGCTGCGGCGGCAACGACACCCGCGAGGTCGTGGAGCTGGCCCGCGACCTCGAGGGCCTGGGGGCGGACGGCCTGCTGGTCGTCACCCCCTACTACAACAAGCCCACGCCCGAGGGGCTCTTTCAGCACTATCGCGAGGTCGCTCGGGCCACGCGCCTCCCCATCGTCGTCTACAACGTCCCCGGCCGCACCGGCACCAACGTCGATCCGGCGACGCTCAAGCGCCTGGCCGAGATCGAAACCGTGGTGGGAGTCAAGGAGGCGTCCGGCAACATCTCTCAGATCGCGGCCATCTTCCAGACCGTGCCCGAGAGCTTCGCCGTCCTCTCCGGCGACGACGCCATCACCCTGCCCGTGATCGCTTTGGGCGGCGTCGGCGTCATCTCCGTGGTCTCCAACGAAGTGCCCTTCGCCATGGCGCGCCTGGCCTCCCTCTGTCTGGAGGGGGACTTCCCCGCCGCCCGCGAGATGCAGCGCCGGCTCCACGCCCTGATGGAGGTCAACTTCATCGAGTCCAACCCCGGCCCGGTGAAGGCGGCCCTGGCGCTCATGGGACTGATCGAGCCCGTCTTCCGTCTGCCCGCGGTGCCGCCCAAGCCGGAGAGCCTGAAGAAGATCGAGAAGGTCCTCCTGGGGCTGGGGCTGATCCCCGAGACCCCCGAGTCCGAGCCCTTAGAGGTCCGGCTTGCCGTCTGACGACCCGGGGAACCTGGAGGCGCTCCGCCGCGACGTCGAGCGCCTCTATGCCGAGCCCCCGGAGGTCTATGGACGGCCGGAGCGCGACCTCTTCGAGCGCTTCAAGCAGGCGCTCAACCGCGGCGAGGCGCGGGCGGCCGAGCCGGACCCCGAGTCCCCCACCGGCTGGCGGGTGAACCCCTGGGTCAAGCAGGGGATCCTCGCCGGCTTCCGTATGGGCGACGTCGTGGACATGTCGCTGGGGAGCAGTGAGGACGGCATCCGCCTTCCGTTCCTCGACAAGTCGACCTACCCGCCGCGGCCGCTGGCGGCGGCGGACGGCGTACGGGTCGTCCCCGGCGGCTCATCGATCCGCGACGGCGCCTACCTGGGCCGGGGGGTGATCTGCATGCCGCCCATGTTCATCAACACCGGCGCCTGGGTGGGCGAGGGCACGCTTGTCGACTCCCATGCGCTGGTGGGGAGTTGCGCCCAGGTGGGCCAGCGCGTCCACCTCTCCGCCGCCGCCCAGCTCGGCGGCGTGCTGGAGCCGGTGGGAGCCTCGCCCGTGATCGTCGAGGACGACGTCCTCATCGGCGGCAACTGCGGCGTCTACGAAGGGACGGTCGTCAAGCGCCGGGCCGTCCTGGGAGCCGGTACCATCCTCACCCGCTCCACCCCCGTCTACGACCTCGTCCGCGAGACCATCCACCGCGCGACGGAAGACCAGCCGCTGGTGATCCCTGAAGAAGCCGTCGTCGTCCCCGGCTCGCGCGCCGTCCCCAAAGGGGCCGGCAAAGACTGGGGGCTCGCCCTCTACACGCCGGTGATCGTCAAGTATCGTGACGCTTCGACGGACGTGCGGGTGCGGTTGGAGGATTGGCTGCGGTAGCGGGCTCTGGTTGCTGGATTCAAGATGAAGTCCGGCGACGGGAAGGGCGGGAAGGCTCCGCGTCCTCTACGCCCTCCTCGCGGCTGAAGGAGACGACGAATTCTCCGGACTCCTTCTGAATCCGCCTCAGATCTTCACCCATCTTGTGAGGATCGAAGTCAAACTTGGCTGCGTACTCTTGGCCGCGCTTCCGAACCTCGTCGACGAGGGGGTCACGCCAAGCTGCTTTTTCCTTCATGGAAACCTCCGGTCCAGGAGTTGAAGGGGCGTACATAGCACGGGGCTGGCATACCCGTGAGCCTCCATTATAGAGCCGAGCCTGGGGATCAGGACATCGTTCGCGATATGACGGCAGTTCCAAGTGAGCAGGAAGTCCATCCGGTGGACAGCCGCGATGGCGATGTGGAACGCGTCCCGGGCGGCATTCCTACGACGCCGCCGAAGGCGGCCCCGGCTCGACCCGTACGATGACGTCGTGACTGTGCATACCGACCAGGTGAGGCTGGGGAAGGCGCGAGGCCGGACCGATGCAATGCCGCTGATCGTCAAATACCACTGACGTGCGGGTGCAGCTGGAGGATTGGCTGCGGTAAATACTTCCGCCGTCGCTGGGTGAAGCCTGCCGCGTTCGAGTCGCGTGGCGCCCGCCCCGCGAATCAGGTCCTCTGCAACTCGGATCAGGTCGCTCACTTCGCGGATGAGGTCGTTCACTCCGCGGATGAGAAGACCTGCAACCCGGATGCGGTCACTCGATCCGCGGATGAGGTGATCTGCAACTCGGATGAGAGGACCTGCAACTCGGGGCAGGTCACTCGCCCCGCGAATGGGGTCACTCACACCGCGGATGAAGGGACCTGCAACTCGGATGAGGTCATCGCCAACTCGAATGAGATGATCCGCAACTCGGATGAGGTCATCTGCAACTCGAAGCAGATCGTCGCTGCGGGCTGTTTCGCGCCATCGGCCCTCCCCGATAGTATGATCCGGCCTCGTGCGACGCTCCGCCGGCAACGACAGCGGCCTTCCCGAGCCGATCCCCTTCGCGGAGGTCTACGCCACGCTTCCCCTGCTGCATCCGACGCCGCGCTCATGGGCGGAGCTCGCCGCGGCGAACCTGCCCGAGTTCCTCGCCGATCACGCGGTCTGCGAGCAGCAGGTCGCAATGTACGCCCTTTCGCTCGCCGGCTACTATCCCGACGACGCCGAGCTCGTCGAGCGCGTCGCGGCGCTGGCGGCCGAAGAGGTACAGCACTTCCGGCGGGTGGTCGCGATTCTGAATCAGCGGGGCTGGCCGCTCGGCGGGCGGCGGAAGAACCCCTGGGCTCAGAGCCTGAGGGAGCGGATCGTCCCCGGCCGCGACCCCTGGACGAAGGTCGACCGCCTGCTTTTCGGGGCGCTCGTCGAGGCGCGGAGCTGCGAGCGCTTCACCCGTCTCCTGGAGGTCGTCGAAGACCGGGACGTCGTGCTCCTCCTCTCCGACCTCGGCCCCGCGGAGCGTCGCCACTGGGAGCTCTTCTACCGCCTCGCCGGCCGCGGAATCGACGCCGAAGCTCTCGCCGCCCGCTTCCTCGGTTGGCGCGAATTCGAAGCCGGCCTCGCCCGCGGGCTGGGGGTCTCGCCGGCGGTGCACGGGTGAGGGCGGGTGGAGGACCCGCGTGCGGGAGGCCGTGGTAGGGTAATTGCGCCATGGGCAGCACCTATCCTGTTGGGCCTGCGGGTCGCCTCCCACCGACCACGGAGTCCCTCCTGGACGACACCGCGCGCCCCTACTTTCTCTGGTGGACGGACACCACGGTCGGCCAGCTCAAGGAGCACCTCCGCGCGTCCGATCCGGAAGAGCGGGCCTACTGGATGGGTGCCCTGCTGCGGGAAGCCAACTCTCGCGACGTCTGGCTCTTCGTCACCTCCGACGACATCCGTACGCTCTGGCCTTACCTGATCCGGTACCTGGGGCGTTCCCGAGAGATGTGGGCCTGGCTGCTGCAGCTCCCGCCGCCGGAGTGGCCGCCGCTGAGCCAGATCCGCCCCCATCATGCGTAAGACATTCGATCGCCGGGTCGTCCCGGATTCCGTCCTCGACTTCGTGCGTGCCTGCCAGAGGCGCATCCCCTGCCACCTGGGTGGCGGCGCGGCTCTGGCCGGAGCGTATCTCGGCCATCGGATGACCGGAGACATCGACCTCTTCATCTCAGAGATAAGGATACCGATGATCGAGAAACTCCCGGAACTCCTGCAGGGCTGGTCGGAACGTTGGGGCAAACTCGTCCTCGCGCCGTCGAGCCATTTCCGTGATGCCAACGGCAGATCGGTACCTGACGCCACCCTCTTCCTTCTGGGAAACGAGATACTGGCCTACCTTGCTCTTAACATCACGGCAATCACCTATTTTGCCCTTTTCTATCGCAGTCATCTCGTCGGTCAAATCAAGGCTAACGCAAAATCTGGATTAGAGAGTTCTTTAATCATCTTCCCGGTTTATGTCTTGGTATCTCTTGGTATCCTATTAGTCGCGGCAACTGCTTCTTTCGCGGTCTACCGCTCGCTCAAGACCTCAACGGGCTTCTCAACTCACCTCGTCGTCTTCCTAGATCTGTCGCTCACAGATATTCCCGCTGCTATTGGCATCACCCTGGTACTGCTCGGCGATCATTGGCGATCAGTAATTTCACTTTTAGGACTCGCTGTGTTTCTTGTCGCTCGCTTGTGGCGACTGTGGCTAGGCTTCCGCGCAATGGACGCTGTCTACTCACCCACGAAGAAGGAGGCCTGGTGGCGATTCATTTTTGGCTTTTTAGCAACAGATCTATTTTTTGGCTCTTCAGTCGTTGGAGCGGGTTTTCTTCTCTTGGTTTTCATAGTCGGGATATGGGACTGAACATTCTTGGCCTGCCGCCTGATGAACGACTTGGTTGGTCCACCCGTCCCGCTGGCGAGGAACTCGGAGATGGATGATCGGTCACTGGTAAGGCGCTTGCTGGAAGTCGGTGTCGCCGCACGCCGAAGGGACCCAGAGGCCTATGCAAGACCAACGGATGACTCCGACCTCAAGAGCGTTGGTGCTGCAAGAATCGCCAACTGGCTTGAGACGCTGGGCGGTCATCGGATGATTGGCGACGTTCAGCCTTGCTTCACGAGCTCGGGAGCCGGGTTCGAATTTCAGGTCACAGAAGAGGCCCTCCGTGTGTCGTCAGATACACCACGATTCGAAGAGTGGCTAGATACGATTGTTCCTTCCGCACCTGAGTTCGATTTGTTCATCAGCTACGCGGCAGGCGATACGGCCATCGCCGATGAATTGCGAAGTGACCTTGAAAGGGTTGGGCTTAGGTGCTTCATGGCCGAGAAGGACATCCAGGTAGCAACTGAATGGCAGGATTCAATTCGTGCGGCACTGATTGGATCAAAGCGCATTTTGGTTCTGCTCACTCCGCGGTCGATTAACCGCCCATGGGTGTTGATGGAAACCGGTGCCGCATGGGCCCTCGGCAAGCCGCTGATTCCAGCGCTTTCCCACATTGCTGCGAGTGAGTTGCTCGATCCGATGCGGCGGTATCAAGCAAGACTGATTGAAACAACGGCACAAAGACAATCGCTGGTCAAGGAACTTGCCGGGAGTGGACCCAAGACGGCGTGAAGATGGGTTATGACGCGAAGGAGGTGCAAGATGGCTGATCTTAAGTATCGACCCGTCGCTCACGACCATGAGGCGTTCCTCGAGAAGGCCCTGAAGCGCAAGGGTTTCGGAGAGACCTACGAGAACCTCGGGAACGAGTACGCTCTCGCCCGGGAACTACTGGCTCGGGCGCGCGTCGTCGGCTGCGAAGTCGAGATCCGACTCGTACCGTTTCCTCGCCCATCCAAGGCTTCCAGCGGACGGGCCAAGGCCCACAGATGAAGACTGACCAGGGTAATCCTCCTCCCCGGCAGGTCTTGTCGGCAGCCGCCGCCAGCCGAACCGTCGTCGTCCGATTTCCGAAGGGGGTGGCCCTTGCGGTGGTCCTCGTAGGTCTCGGCGCTCTGCTCTCGCAATGGGCTGGCGATTGGCAGGGGGAGTACGTGCCCGCAGAGATCGTGCTGATCGTCCTGGCCGCCTTCCTGCCGCTGCTCACGAGTTTCATGCTGAAGCGTCTAAGCGCCGCAAAGTCCGCCGTCGTCGAGATGTCGGCAAGCCCTGAGAGCGCCTCTGCCTGGTGGGATCAGGCGTTGGATTCCGCCTTCGGTGGTTTTCGTCCCTATGCCCTGGGGGCTGTTCTGGTAACCGCGGGCATTCCAACCATCAAATGGGCTTGGATTCCATGGTCTGGAGGAGCGCTCTTCGTCTTTTATCTGTTTTCTGCGCTCCTTCTCTTTTTGACCGGTGTGGCGGGATGGGCGTTCCTGCGGCTCCTCACGGTCTTGCATCAGCTTTCAGGATTTGGCGTCAAGGTGCTGCCGTTCGCCTGGCCGCAAGCAGAGATCAGCGTTCTTCACGGCGTGCTGATGCAGGTGTTCGCCGGCGGCTTGCTGGCGTACCTGCTGGCGGTGATCGGGATCTGGTTGAGCCCGGGTGGTACATGGTTTCTCGCCAACGGTCCCGTGGGCTGGTGGGTGATTCCCCTCGCCGCCACCGTCGTGTTTTTCTTTTGTGCGGTTGAGTATTACATCCATGTCCTGTTGGAGAAGGCGAAACAGGAAAGATTGCGGCAGTTGTCAGAGATTCTTCAGGAGAAATTTTCCGAGTGGCGTCAATCCGGGAGTAAAGACGCCGCGGAGGCCGTCAACACGGTGCTCAAGTGGCATGATGCCGTGCGCGCCGAACGCAGTTGGCCTCTGGACGTCCTGTCAATGACGAGCGTTGTCGTGGGCGTACTCATTCCCGCGGCGAAAGCGCTGAAGGAGCTCATCGCCGCCTGAGTCTTTATCCGCGGCCCATCGGTTTGACGAGGATTGAGAAACCCGTGTATCTTTCACCAGGACGAGCGTAGACCACGCAAAGGAGCCCCTGATGCCTCCCACTCTGTCAAACGGCAAAATCTGCTACCTCGAGATTCCCGCGACCGATATCCGTCGATCGATCTCCTTCTACGAAGCTGTCTTCGGCTGGCACACCCGGCAGCGCGGCGACGGGACGATCGCCTTTGACGATAGCGTCGGCGAGGTGAGCGGCACGTGGGTACAGGGCCGGCCGCCGTCCACCGCGCCCGGCGTGTTGATCTACATCATGGTCGACAGTGCTGCCGCGACCGTCGAGACGATCGTCGCTCACGGGGGGGAGATCGTGCAGCCCATCGGCGCGGATGCACCTGAGATCACCGCGAGGTTCCGCGATCCCGCGGGCAACGTCTTCGGCCTCTACCAGCAACCCACGAACCCATGATGATCTCCGCGCGCGAAGCACTTCAACGTCTCCGAGAGGGAAATCTCCGGTTCAGGTCGGACGTGCGCGCGTCGGACGCCTTTCTCAGCCAGAGCCGGCGCGCCGAGCTGGCGAAGAGTCAGGAACCTTTTGCGATCATCCTCGGCTGTTCGGATTCGCGCGTTCCTGCGGAGATCGTGTTCGATCAGGGCCTGGGAGACCTGTTCGTCATTCGCGTTGCCGGCAACATCGTCGCGCCTTCCCAGGTTGGCAGCGTCGAATTCGCAGCCGCGCGTTTCGGCACGCCCCTGGTGGTGGTGCTCGGCCACTCGCAGTGCGGAGCCATCCTGGCAACCCTCGAAGAGCTGCGGAGGCCGACAGAAAACCAGTCGCGCAATCTGCGGGCGATCGTCGATCGCGTGCGGCCGTCGGTGGAGGGATTGATCGAGGCCGGCCTCGGTCACGACCTGGAGGCTCTGGTAAACCAGGCGGTTCGCGCCAACATCCGCGCCTCCGCGAACCACCTGCGACACGGCTCCCAGGTGCTCGAGCAACTGATCCAGGACGATCGTCTGCTGGTCGTTGGCGCCGAGTATTCTCTGGAAACGGGCGCGGTTGAATTCTTCGATGGGGTGCCGGAGGCTGGCTAAGCCGGCATGAACCCCCAGGGGTCGTCAAGTACCGCGACGCTTCGAGGGACGTGCGGGTGCGATTGGAGGATTGGCTGCGACAGCGGGTTTGGGGCTGAAGGAAACCACGGGATCCCCACTCTCCTCCTGCCGCCGCCTCAAGTCGAGGAACATCTTCTCGGGATCGTAGTCGAACTTCTTGGCGTATTCCTCACGAAAGCGATGGATCTCCTCGACTATCGGGTCGCGCCATTCGGCCTTGTTCTTCGTCATGGGCTTTGTCCTAATAGTTGGGGAGGAGTACAGATCCCTTGAACCCGTGCTTGCAAAGCCTGCAACAACAGCACCTGCGACGCCGCCGAGGGTGACCCTACCTCGGCCCGCAGCAGCATCTTGAGCTTGCTCTCCAGCGCGACGGTGATCGGGCTCTCGGGCTCGAAGGGGAAGGTGAGGAAGCCGATTCGGCCGCCGGCGAAACCGAGCTGGCCTTCCGCGCCGTCGACCTTGAGGGGCACCAGGTTGGGGTGGAGGCCGATCAGGCCCCAGAAGAGGGAGGTGCTCGGCGTACCCAGGCCCTCCCAGGTGTCGTCCACGATCGCCACCACGGGCCGGCGCTCGGCGGCACTGGCGAGCGCCCAACAGAAGGTCGTGCGCTCGCGCGACTTCGGCTCGTAGCCGGTATCCTCCCGCGGGAACTCCAGCACGACCACGGCGGGCTCGCCGTCCGGCAGCTCGGCCAGGATACGGGAGACGGCCGCCGGATCGAAGCTCCCGCCTTGGCAGCAGTCGCACGGAATGGCCTCCGCCCCCAGCCGGACCTTGAACAGCTCCCGGTCTGCGTCCCGCAACGGCGCAGGCAGAACTACCTTGCGGCCTTCGGCGACGACCAGCTTGGCCGCCAGGGCCAGGGCCTGGGTCGTGCCCACGGTGACCATGGGGAGAGAAGAGGGGATCTCGGCGCGCACTCCCCGCCGCTGCCACTCCCGCCAGAGGCGCCGCAGGTCGGGGAAACCCTTGACCGAGGAGTAGAGGAAGGCCCGGCTCCGCTCCGCCTCGTCGAGACCGGCGAGGGCCGCAGCCATGGTGGGGAGGGGGACGGCTCCGCCGCGGCCGTCGGTGATCTGGCCGATGGTGGCGTTGAAGGTCGTTCCCCGGGCCTCCGCCGTCTGCAGCGGCAGGAAGGACGCGGGCTGGCGCAGGGCCCGGCCCAGGGACGAGAGGGTGAGCCAGAGCGCCGGCGAGACCTCCCGGATCACCGCGTCCGGCTCGAGGATCGGATCAGCGCCGACCATCTCCGTCGTCCTTCTTCGGCTCGGGGTTCGTGGCAGCGCGGAGCTTCGCCAGGGTTTGGTCGAGGGTGGCCAGGGCCTTCGAGCCCCCTTCCTTGAGCTGTCCCTCCAGACGTTGGAGACCGGCGTCGAGGTCCTTCCACTGCTCCTTCGCCGCGCCGGCCTTGCGATAGGCCTGCTCCAGGCTCGTCCGGACTTGCTCCACGTCGCGCCGCACCTGTTCCAGGTTGCGGTCGCTCGCCACCTCGTCCCGGCGGCCGAGGAGCCGGTCCCGGGCCTGCGCCAGGTCGGTCTGCCACGCCGCCAGATCGCTGTCGGCCCCGGCCGCGCCGCGGCTCTGGACTCCCGCGTCCTTCAGCACGGTCCCAACCTCGCCGCCCGTGCGCTTGTACGCCGCCCAGGCCACCAGCAGGGCCAGGCCCGCCAGCAGCAGGGCCAGCCAGCCCACGCACCCGCCGCCTTCACGTTTTCGTCCCCAGGCCATCAGGACCTCCTCACCGGGATCTTACAGGCTCGGGCTCCTGACCTGCGAGTTGTAGCGGCTTGGTGTAGGATGCCTCGACGAGGAGCACTGCGATGGTCACGAGTTATACTGCCCGTTACACGAAAATCGATTCCGGCTATCTGGGCCAACTGGTTGAGTGGCCGGAGGTGGTCACGGAAGGGCGCGGAGTCGAAGAGTGCCGGTCGATGCTGCGAGATGCCCTCTGCGAGATGATCCTCGCCTATCGTCAGCAGGGTAAGGAAATCCCTTGCGGCAACGATCTCTTTGAACCGGTGGCCATCGATCTGGACCATGTCCGTCAAACGGCGTGACCTGATCCAGTATCTGCAGTCCAACGGCTTCTACCTGCTGCGGGAAGGCGCCAACCACTCCATCTACACGAACGACTCGAAGTCAATCCCTGTCAAGAGACACCGGACCCTCGACCGGATCACGGCGAACGAGATCTGTAAGCAGGCCGGCCTGCCACCCCAGTTTTAGAGCCAGCGGCGATCAGCCACTCATTCCTCCTACCGCGACCTCCTCGCCGCGATCTTACAGGCTCGGGCGTTGCAGGCGCTCGGAGGCGGACGACGGGATGGATTGGAGGTCGAGATGGATCAACTCTGGCATGGATTGCAATGGCTCTTCGGCGCCGGACAGGAGGCCAAGGACGTCAATGCCCTGCAGGTCTGCTTCCGCGCGCTTCTCATCTACCTCTTCGGCTGGGCCATCCTCCGGATCGGGGACAACCGCTTCCTCGGCCGGGAGACCGCCTTCGACGTGGTCCTCGGCTTCGTCCTGGGATCGGTGCTCAGCCGCGCGATCAACGGCTCGAGCACCGTGCTCATGACCGCCGCGGCGTCCATCGTGCTGGTGGTCACCCATCAGTTCCTGGCCTGGGTCACCTTCCGCAACCGCCGGTTGGGCAAGCTCTTCAAGGGGAGCCCGCATCTCCTGATCCAGGACGGCCGGGTCCTGGAAGAAGGGGTGCGAAGGCTCCGCCTCAGCCCCGGCGACCTCGAAGAAGCCCTCCGCCTGGTCGCCCACGTGACCGACCCAGGCCGCGTGCAGGAAGCCCGCTTCGAGCGCAACGGCGACATCAGCGTGATCACCAGGAAGGAGAGCCCTCGGGTGGTGGAGGTCCGGGTCGAGCAGGGGGTCCAGACAGTGCGGATCGAGATCGGCTAGGCCGGACGGCCGGCTCACCACCGGCCGCCCGGCACGTTCGCAAGCTTCACGGGCAGCAGAGCGTGGGATGGCACGCCGAAGGCGGGCAGGAGCCGCAGACGGTCCGTTGCGCCGTGGCGCCGCCGACTGCATCCTTGAAGCTCCCCTCCTCCAGACCGCGCAGCGTCTCCCTGCTCAGCGACAGCTTCTTCCGGATCTGCTTTTTCATGAATCTCTCCTTGGAAGAGGCGATGACGCGCCATGCGCCCCGCCCTGGAAGCTCCGGCGTGATCGCGACGGCTGAAGCTTGCGACGAGCCTTCCTCGTCGTCAAGGGAGACGATCCGCTTGCAATTCTGCGCGTCTTCGACTAACATTTACTTGACGCCCCTGTCGTCAGACTTTCGTGCTGGAAGTCGCCAGGGGGAATTCCCAGCCCAGTGCGCGGCGTTCGAAGGGGCGGCTTGGAGGCCGCCGCCGCTCTGCGCGCGGCTCGGACTTTAGACTCAAAGACCAGGAGGACATTCATGGCCACTGCGACCGTCGAGACCCTGCAGTTTCAAGCCGAAACCCGGCAGCTCCTCGACCTGATGATCCATTCGCTGTACTCGAACAAGGAGATCTTCCTCCGCGAGCTGATCTCGAACTCGTCCGATGCGCTCGACCGGCTCCGGTTCGAGGCGCTGACCCGCCCGGAGCTCCTGGAGGGGGACGAGGATCTGAAGATCCGCCTGGAGGCGGACCGCAACCTGCGCACCCTCTCCATCCACGATAACGGCATCGGCATGAGTCGCGAGGAGGTGATCGCCAACATCGGCACCATCGCCAAGTCCGGCACCCGCGAGCTGGTGGACCGTATCAAGCAAGGCGAGTCCAAGCAGTCGATCGCCGAGCTCATCGGCCAGTTCGGCGTCGGCTTCTACTCCTCCTTCATGGCCGCCGAGCGCGTCGTGCTGGTGACTCGCCGGGCGGGCGAGACGGCCGCCACCCGTTGGGAGTCCACCGGCGACGGCACCTATACGGTCGAAGAGACGGAGAAATCCGGCCGCGGCACCTCCATCACCCTTTATCTGAAGCCCGAGGACAAGGACAACGGCGTCGACGAATACTCCGACCGCTGGGTAATCAGCCGCATCGTCCGCCGCTACTCCGACTTCGTCAGCTACCCGATCGTCCTCAAGGCCGAGAAGGACCCCGAGATCGAGGACCTTGCCAAGGAGAAGGAGACGGGCGAGAAGCCGGTGATGCCGCTGGAGGAGAAGACCCTCAACACGATGAAGCCGATCTGGACCCGGCCGCAGTCCGAGGTCAAGCCTGAGGACTACACCGAGTTCTACAAGCACATCGCCCACGACTGGACCGAGCCGCTCAAGGTCATTTCCTACAAGGCCGAGGGGCGCATCGAGTACCAGGCGCTGCTGTTCGTCCCGGCGCAGGCGCCGTACGACCTCTATTACGTAGCTTCGAAGCCGGGCCTCCAGCTCTACGTCAAGCGCATCCAGATCCTGGAGAAGTGCGAGGACCTGCTCCCCCAGTACCTGCGCTTCGTGCGCGGCGTGGTGGACTCGCCGGACCTGGCGCTCAACGTCTCGCGCGAGATGTTGCAGCAGGACCGCTTCATCACCCTCATCCGCAAGGGGTTGACCAAGAAGATCCTCGACGTGCTTCAGGAGATGCGGGAGAAGGAGCCCGACACCTACCTCAAGTTCTGGGCCGAGTTCGGCCGCGCCATCAAGGAGGGGGTCAGCGCCGACTACGAGAACAAGGAGAAGCTGCTGGAGCTGCTGGTCTTCCAGTCGTCGCATGACCCGGAGAATCCGGAGAAGCTCACCACGCTCAAGGAGTACGTGGAGCGCATGAAGGAGGGGCAGAACGAGATCTTCTATCTCACGGGCGAGTCGCGCTCGCAGGTGGAGAACTCTCCCAACCTGGAGGCGTTCAAGGAGAAAGGCTACGAGGTCCTCTACCTGGTGGACACGGTCGACGAATTGCTCACCCAGTCGCTCCACGAGTACGGCGGCAAGAAGCTGAAGTCGGCGGGCAAGGGGACGGTGGCGCTGGGCAGCGAGGAAGAGAAGAAGCAGACGGAGGAGGAGCTCAAGGCGAAGGAGGAGCAGATGAAGCCGCTCCTCGATGCCATTCAGAAAAAGCTCGACACCTGGGTCAAGCAGGTGCGCCTCACCAACCGTCTCACCAATTCGCCGGTCTGCCTGGTGGGCGCCGAGCACGACTACAGCCCGCAGCTCGAAAAGCTCCTGCAGAAGGGCAAGGGCGGCGGCCCCAAGCAGCGCCGCATCCTGGAGCTCAACCCGAAGCACGAGATCCTGACCAGGATCGGCGAGCGCTTCGAGAAGGACAAGGAAGACCCGGTGCTCGAAGACTACGCCCAGCTCCTCTTCGGCTACGGTCTCATCGCCGAGGGCGGCGAGCTGCCTGACCCCGTGCGCTTCAACAAGGCGGTGGCGGATCTGATGGCGCGGGGGTAAGGGGGCCCGGCTGGAGCGGTCTTGCTGGTCTCCCTCTTCTCCCGGGGAGGGGGGTTGGGAGGGGCGGGAGAAGAGGGCCGGGGTGATGAGGGTCTTGGGTTGGGGGGATTCTGGCGCGACCTACTGCGCCTCCAGCCTCCACACCGCTGCCGCCGTCAGCACGGCGATGCGGTGGAGCTCCTGGGGGGTGAGGTACTCGTCCACGCCGTGACCCCGGTATTGGGCCATGGACTCGGCGGGGCCGAAGTCCACGCCCCCCTTGAAGAGGCGGGCCTGGGTGCCGCCGCCGATGGCGACGGCCTTGCCGGGGGTGCCCGTGACGTCCTGCCAGGTGGCGAGCAGGGCGGAGACCAGCTCGCCCTCGGCGGGTTCGATGTGAGGCTCGTTCGAGATCTCCACCTCGGGAATCACCGTGGCGGCGGCGCGCCGGGAGAAGACGCCCGTGCGCTCCGCCACGCTCTTCTCGATCTGCGCTTTGGTGAGCCCCCGCGGCGTCCGGACGTTCACCTCGGCGACGGGCGCGCCCTTGTCCTCGCGCAGGAACGAGAGATTGGAGGTCAGCTCTCCCGTCACCGCATCGCGGTGGTCGATGCCCAGCGAGCGGCCGTTCGTCTCCGTGCCCACGGCGATCCCGGTGAAGGCGGCGAGCGCGCCCCAGGCATCCATCCGGAGGTCCAGGGTGGCGAGGAAGGCGGTCAGGTCTCCGAGGGCGTTGTGACCGGTGGAAGGCTCGGAGGAGTGGCCGGCGTGACCCGCGGCCTGGACCTTGAGGAGTCCGCCCTCGCGGCTCACGGACAGCCTGGCCGGCGGATGGGCCTTAACCCAGGCGGCGGCGGAGCGGGTGAGGTCCGCCTGGGCGTTCTTCTTCTCCTGATCCGACCCCAGACGCTCGAGAACCGCCTCGCCCTTCTCGGGGATGATGGACATGCCGCTGCCGCCGCTCATTCGCACGACCCGCCACTTCCCCTTACTGTTCCCCTTCTGGGGCTCCGCCACCGGCTGGGAGCGGAAGCGGAGGATGCCGTAGCCCTTCTGGGCGTTGACCACGGGGTAGGCGGCGTCGAGGCCGACCGTCCGGTCCGGCATGGGCGCGCGGGCCAGGTAGTAAGGGATCTCGTCCCAGCTCGACTCCTCGCCGTTGGCCACCAGGAGGTGGAGGGTGGAGCGCAGGGGCCAGCCGCTGTCGTGGAGCGCCGCCAGGGCGTAGAGGGCGGCGATGAGGGGGCCCTTGTCGTCCTCGGTGCCGCGGCCAATGATCCGGTCATCGCGGCCGTCGACCAGCTTGCCCTCGAACGGGGGTGAGGTCCAGGTCTGGTTCTCGACGCCCTGGACGTCGCCGTGGGTGAGCAGGGCGAGGACGGGCTTGGGACCCTGCAGCGTGATCTCGTCCACCCGTCCGTCATAGCTCTTGAAGTCGAGCCCCAGGAGCCGGGCGTGCCGCTCCAGCCACTCGCGCTGGCGGACGAACTCGGGAGCGTTCCAGTTCTCCTGGCCCTCGACGGCGAAGGTGCGGAAGCCCACCATCTCCTGGAGATCCTTCACCATGCGGTCGCCGTAGCGGGCGAGGAGAAAGCTGCGCAGCATGCAGGAGGCGAGCTGCCGGTCCGCGGCAGCCACGGGCACGCCGTCGCGCAGGCCGGCGATCCGCGCGCCCAGCGCGGGCGCGGCGGCGCTCGCCGCGCTGGAGGCCACCTGCCGGTAGAAGGCGAACGCCTGGTAGCCGTCGGCATCCTGGGCCAGGTTGGCATCGGCGATCTTGAAATAGGGCTCGGAGTCCTTGCAGCCGGGAGCGTCGGCCGGGAAGCCGGGAGAGGCAAGGAGCAGGAGCAGGGAGCCGAAGAGCAGGGAGCCTCTTCTCATGGAGTCCTCCGGGAAAAAGCGACCGGCGGTCCTTCTATCACAGTGGGAAGAGGGATAGAATTTGCTTGATGGCTCGCCACTTCACTCTCCTGGGCTGCGTGGGAATGACTCTCCTGTTCGGCCTGCCTGCCGCCGCCGCGCCGATCCACGTTCGCGGCCAGGTGGTGGTGGGCAACCGGGGGTTCCCCGGCGCCCGCGTCGAGCTGCTCGCCGCCTGGGGAGGCTACGCCGAAGCCGTCCGGCGCCTGCGCGGGGAGGCCGATCCGCCGCCTCTTGCCACGGTCCGCTCGAACGCGGAAGGGTTCTTCGAGATCGCCGCGCCGCAGGCCGGCGCCTATCGCCTGCGGATGCGGGCGGACGGCTATCTCGCCCTGGAGCATCCCCTGATCCCGTTGATCGAGGACACGGACCTGGAGCCGACGCACCTCGACATCTCCGGGGGTGGATTAGGCTTTGGGGGAAGCATGTGAGTATAATGCACCTGCCGCGCGCGAAACTGTCCCGCTTTGCGGTTGGAGCTGCACCTCATCTAAGCGCCGCGGACTCTCGCGATTCATGAGGATTCCAGCTACTATTCGGAAAACTCAACGCGAGAGGAGTCCCGAACCGTGGCAAAGCGGAGAGAGAAGGACGATGGTCCCGAGCAGGATGATGCACACCAGATGCGCTTCCTCTTGGTCGAAAAAGGGGCCCCAGTTGTTGAAGTGGCAGTTCGTTGGGGCATCATCGCTCTTATCGTCTTCTTCGTCACCGACTGTATCAAGAGTTTGGCCGGCCTTCAGACCGCTGCCACCATCGGCATTCGTTTCCTCGCGGACGTCAGGGTCAGCGAAGCCTTGGCTTGGATTTTTGGGGCGGGCGGTGTTGGTTATGGGATGCAGCAGCGCGGGCTGCGTCGTAGAGACACGAAACAAATGGGATCTAGATTACGTAAATACGAGAAGCTAATTGACCCTGGGCGCAGCTCCACTGACCTAGACTCGCAAGGGGATTACGGGGAGGACTGAAACATGACCAACTACGACACGATCGCTGTCGTCCTCAGTTCCGGCCTCTCTCTGGTTGGACTCGCATGGCTCTTCTTCTGGCCATATAGAGACTACAGGAGGGACCTTTTCCGAGCGCGGCTGTTCGCGATTCGGGCCGAACTATTTGACGGAGCTGCGGACGGCAAGATCCGCTTCGACCATCCGGCTTACGGGCTACTACGCAGCACTCTGAACGGCTTCCTCCGATTCGGCCATCGCTTCGGTACCCTGAGGCTCATCGCCATGGCATTTGTCCTAGATCCGCACGTGTTCTCGCCGGACTACGACTTCGATCGCAGATGGCGCGAATCGACCAACTCTCTAAGCCCGACGCAGCGGGAATGGGTCAAAGGCCTGCGCGAGCAGATGCACAAGGCGTTTTTCGCGCACTTAATGATGACTTCGCTGTTCGGTTGCCTCCTGTTCTTCGTGCTCCTCGATCGGCGTACTACTAGGGCGCAAAGAAGGGCACGGAAGTCTCCGGCGGGCCGTGGCCTGGCGGCGAGAATCGATTCTGTCGCGCTTGCAAACGCCTACCAACCACTACAGGAAGCGGCTTAAAGCCCATCGCCCCCGCCGTCCTCATGGCGGGGGCTGTTCTCCATTAGCAAGTTCCCGCCTACGGTTCCGGCCGATCGGCCCTCTCCACGAACCCAGTGCCGGTAAGGGTGCCACGCTCTCCGGCGGGGCCTCGTGGACGGGGTCCCTCTGTCCGCAGCGAACGTCGCGATCTGGGGCGGGTCCTCCGGATTTCACTCGGCGCAGAGCCGCTACGACGGGCGTTTCGAGATCCACGACCTGAAGCCCGGGAGCCATCACCTGTCCGTCGTCGCTTCCCTGGGCGCCATCCACCAGGAGCATACCTTGGAGATCGCGGGCGACCGTGAGATCACGATCGACATCGCGACGGAAGCCCTGCTTGGACAGGTGGTCTCTGGCACGGGGGAGCCGGTCGCGGACGCCACCGTCTCGGTCGACGGCAAGGCGAACGACCCGCGCGACTCCTTTTCCACCCCCACCATCCGCAGCGGCGAGGACGGCGTCTTCGAGACCCGCCTCGCGGCCGGGACGTACAGGATCACGGTCCAGAAGGAGGGGTACGCGCCCGCCAAGGCCACGGCGGAGGTGCGGCCCGGCGCGGCGGGCGCGTGGAGGTTCGGCTGAAGCCGGTGGGCCGGTGAGGGAGCATCCCTGGGCTCCACCCCGCCCGGGCGGGGCGGGGCCAGGCTCACCCGGATACACTCCCCGCGTGCCCACCATCCGCGCTCTCCTCGCCGCGGCCAGGCCGCTCCTCGTGGCCACGTCCTTCGGCGCGCCGCCCCGGGAGGCGGCGCTCCTCCTCGGCCATGTCCTCGGCCTGTCGGAGGCGCAGGTGCTGGCGCGGGGGGAGGCCGAGGTTCCTGCCGTGGCCGAGGCGCGGTTCCGGGAGTTGCTGGCCCGCCGCCTCACGGGCGAGCCCGCGGCCTACCTGCTGGGCGAGCGGGAATTCTGGCGGCGGCCGTTCCTCGTCGACTCGCGGGTGCTCATCCCGCGGCCGGAGACCGAGCACGTGGTGGAGGAGGCGCTCGCCGCGCCGCTGCCCGAGCGGCCGTGGATCCTCGACGTGGGCACCGGCTCCGGCATCCTCGCCGTCACCCTGGCCCTGGAGATCCCCGGGTCCCGGGCCGTGGCCGCCGACCTGTCGCCCGGCGCTCTCGCCGTGGCCGCGAAGAACGCCCGGCGGCTCGGCGCCGCGGAGAGAGTCTCGTTGGTGGGGACAGACCTCACGGCGGGTCTCGACCTCGCCCGCTTCGATCTGGTGGTGAGCAACCCGCCCTACATCGACCTTGGCGACGCACCGTCGCTCTCGCCCGAGGTGCGCGATTTCGAGCCCGCCCTGGCGCTCTTCGCTCCCGGCTGCGGCGACTCGGTCCTGGCCCGCCTCTTCGCCCAGTGCGCGGCGCTGCGTTCCGAGGTTAGACTGGTGGTCGAGATCGGCTGCGGCCAGCTCGCCGCCGCCCGCCGCCGCGCCGCAGCCTCGGGCCTGGAGCTGATCCGCGTGCGGGAGGATTACGCCGGCATCCCGCGCGTGCTGGTGCTGCGCCGGGGGAGAGGGTAGGCAATGGACAAGTTCCACATCGTAGGGCCGACCCGCCTCGCCGGCCGGGTGCGGGCCTCCGGCGCCAAGAACGCCGCGCTGCCGGCGCTCACCGCCAGCCTGCTCACGGACGCGCCGCTCACCCTGCGCCGCGTGCCGCACGTGCGCGACATCCGCACCCTGCAGAAGCTGCTCGACCACCTCGGCGTCGTCACCGAGGAGACGGGCGGCGCCCTCATCCTCCGCCGCGAGCGGCCGAACCCCGAGCACGACGCCCCGTACGACCTGGTCCGGACGATGCGCGCCAGCGTCCTGGTCCTCGGGCCGCTGCTCGCCAAGGAGGGGCACGCCCGGGTGTCGCTCCCCGGCGGCTGCGCCATCGGCGTGCGGCCCATCGACCAGCATCTCAAGGGGCTCACCGCCCTGGGCGCGGACGTGCAGCTCACCCATGGCTACGTCGAGGCCACCGCCGCCCGGCTGGTGGGGGCGCGCTTCCGGTTCGACATGCCGACGGTGACCGGCACCGAGAACGTGATGATGGCGGCCACCCTGGCCCGCGGCACCACCGTGCTGGAGTGCTGCGCCTGCGAGCCCGAGGTGGTGGACCTCGCCAACCTCCTCAATGCCATGGGCGCCCACGTCTCCGGCGCCGGCACGGAGACCATCGTCGTCGACGGTGTCGAGAGCCTGGGCGCCGCCGAGCACGCCATCATCCCCGACCGCATCGAGGGGGGCACCTACCTGATCGGCGCCGTGCTGACCCGCGGCGATGTGACACTGGAGGGTGCCAGCGCCGCCGATCTGGCGCCCCTGCTGGACAAACTGGCCGAGGTGGGAGCGAGCGTCGAAGTGAGCGCTGAAGATATCCGCGTCCAAGGCGCGGGCGACATCCAGTCCCTCGACCTCGAGACCTCGCCCCATCCCGGCTTTCCCACCGATCTCCAAGCCCAGTACATGGCCCTCATGACCCGGGCGGACGGAGTTGCGACGATCAGCGAAACCGTCTTCGAAAACCGCTTCCAGCACGCGCCGGAGCTGGCGCGGATGGGTGCCGACATCCGGGTGGACGGCGGCCGCGCCCGCGTCTACGGTCCCAAGCCGCTGACCGGCGCGGGCGTGATGGCCACCGACCTGCGGGCCTCCGCCTGCCTGGTCCTGGCCGGCGTGGCGGCCCAGGGCGAGACGGTGGTGGACCGCATCTATCACCTCGATCGGGGTTACGAGGGAATGGAACTGAAATTGCAGAAGCTGGGCGCGCGCGTCGCACGCTGGTCAGTCCCCATGAGCTGATTCTCCCGGGATCGAGCCGCCGGCGCCGCACGGCTCCGGATGTTCGGCACCCTCGCTTTCGCACTCGCCATCACCGTCGCGGATCCCCGGCCCGACCTGGTGGAGCTGCAGCTCGCGGGCAAACCCCAGCAGACGCTGGGGCGGGTCGAGCAGGAGCTGGCGCAGGCTCCCGATGCCGCGCACCGCCTGGGCCTCGACTATCTCAACGGCTATCTCCTCGACCTTCTGGGCCGGCCGGGCGACGCCGTCCAGGCCTTCTCCCGGGCCCTGGCCCTGAACCCCGCGCTCGCCT
Source organism: Thermoanaerobaculum sp. (assembly GCA_021154885.1). Taxonomy (GTDB): domain Bacteria; phylum Acidobacteriota; class Thermoanaerobaculia; order Multivoradales; family UBA5704; genus DATARR01. The sequence goes on along the minus strand of JAJKHS010000008.1, from coordinate 26,460 downwards.
TCTACAGCCGCTATCGCATGGCCGTCGTGCAGGTGAACACCGGCCACCCCGAGGTGGCGGCGGGCCTCGTCTCCAAGGTGGTCGCCGGCGATCCCGGCTCGCCCCTGATCCCCGAAGCCGTCCACCTGTTCGCCCAGGTCCTCGCCAAGGGGGGGGAGTGCCGGCTGCTGGGGGGCCTGCGGCAGGAGGCGGCGCTGCCGAAACCGCAGCGCCGGGAGATCCAGCTCGCCCAGGCGGAGTGCGCCCTGCGCTCCGGCTATCGCGAGCTGGCCCGCAGCCTGCTGGTGAGCCTGCTGGAGGAGAGCTACGACGACGAGCTCGCCCGCCTCGCCGCCGAGAGCCTCTCGCCGCTGGTCGCCGAGGCCGAGCACGGCCGCGTGCCCCTGCTGCTGGGCAAGACCTTCCAGCAGCACCAGGAGCTCGACCGCGCCCTGCGCCACCTGCAGCGGGCGGGAGATCGCCAGTCGCTCTCGACGCGGGACGCCTTCGAGGCCCAGGCGCTCATCGGCCAGGCGCTCCTCTCCCAGCAGCGCTACGCCGAGGCATCCGTGACCTTCAGCCGCCTGGTCGCCCTGGCGCGGACTCCCGGCGAGAAGGCCCGCGCCCTCTACCAGGAGGGGCACGCCCACGAGCTGCGCGGCGCCTGGCCCGCCGCCGCCGCGCTCTATCGCCAGGCCTGGCAGGCCGACTCCCAGGTCCGGGAGTGGACCGCGCCGGCGCTCCTCGGGGCCCTGCGCCTGGAGTGGCGCAACGGCGCCGAGGCCTCGGCCCTGTATCTGTTCCAACAGCTCCTGGCGCGGCCGGAGTGGCGTGGCCCGGCGACCCGCGCCGCCCTCTTCCTCGCCGCCTCCGACCTCGCCCGCGGCCGAGCGGACCGCGCCGGCGCCTGGCTGGACCGGGCCGCCGCCGGCGATCGCAACGACCAGCTCGAAGTCGTCTATTGGGAAGGCCGGCTGGCCGAGCTGGAGCACGACCCGCGGGAGGCCGTGGACCGCTACCTGGAAGTCGCCCGCGCCGATCCGTATCACCCGCTCGCCCGCGCCGCCCTGTCCCGCCTCGCCGCCGAGCCGTTGAACGCCACGGCCGCCGCCGAAGCACGGCGCCGCGCCGCGTCGAGCCGGCGCGACGACCTCTACGGCGCCTGGCTGCTCCTGGGCGCGAGCGATCCCGCGGGCCGGGCGGCCCAGCACAAGCTGGAGCAGATGCTCCTGGCGGACCGCGCCACGGCGCCCTATCTCAAGCTGGCCGAGGTGCCGGTGCGCCGCTGGCCCCTGTGGACCCACCGTCTCACCCGCCCGGAGGAGATGCTCCTCGCCCTGGGGATCTGGCACGAGGGGGCGCCGGCCGTGCGCGAGCACTTCCCCGTCTCCGATCCCAACCTCGCCTATACCGGCAGCCGATTGCTGGCCCGGGGCGGCGAGCCCGCGCGCTCCATCTCCCTGGCCGAGGCGCTGCGCGAGCGGGCGCCCCGCAAGCTGCCGCTCGCGATGCAGCCGCGGGACTACCGCCGGCTCCTCTACCCCTTCCCCTTCCAGGACGCCATCCTGGCCCAGGGGCGGATCCGCGGCGTCGATCCCCGCCTGCTCGCCGCCCTCCTCCGCGAGGAGAGCCGCTTCGACCCCTCGGCCCTCTCTCCCGCGGCCCAGCGTGGCCTGGCCCACCTCAGCCCGGCCACGGCGCGCCAAGTGAGCGGTCAGCTCAACCTGGCGGCGCGGGTGACGCCGGAGGAGCTCTACAGCCCCGGCGTCTCCATTGCCATCGGCGCGGCCGAGCTCGCCGCGCTGCTCAAGGTCTTCGGCAACGCCCCTGTCGCCGCCATGGCTGCCGTGGCCGCCCACCAGGCCGGCGAGTCCCAGGCCCAGGTCTGGAAGAGCTGGTGCTTCACCCAGGAGCCGGACGAATACTTCACCAAGATCGGGACCCTGGAGACCCGGGATTTCGTCCGCCGGGTAATGGTGGGGGCAGGGGAGTACGCGGAGCTGTATTAATCACTCACCCCGGCGGCCTGGTCGGCCCCTTCGGCGGCGCGCTCTTCGTCTCGGCCTTCTTCGCGGTGGTGGCGTCGATCTTCTTCACCACCGGCGGCAGGGGGGCGTTGCCGGGCTGGTTGGGGTAGATCACCACGTCGGCCTTCGCGCGCAGCTCCTCGGTCCAGGTCTGAAGCTCCTGGGTGAGCTTCTGCTGCTTCAGAACCTCGCGGACGTCCTCCCGCACCTCTTCGAGCGGGGGCACGGGCTGCCCCTTCTTCTGCATCTCCGGCGCCAGCACGGTGCGGTAGTACTTGTTGATGTCGTCGAAAGTGACGAAGACCCGAGGCCCCAGGCGCTCGTCCACGTAGGTGAGCACCAGGAGCTGGCGCGCCATGAGCTGGCGCAGCCCCTTGGGGGTGAGCCCCACCTCCTTGAGCGCCTTCTGAAAGGAAGCCTCGTCCTTGAAGCCGGCGCGGACCTTGGCCACGGCCTTTTCGATTTCGTCCACCGGCACCTGCTCGAAGCCGTAGCGGTCGATCTCGTGAAAACGGAGCCGCTCCTCGACCAGGGAGTTGAGCACCCGCTTGCGGTACTGGTCGTCGCTCTCCCCGGGATTGGGCGGCTGCAGGCCCAGCTTGAGGACCCGCTCCACGTCCGAGGCCAGGACGGGATCCTCGTCCACCACCGCCAGCACCCGGTCCTGCAGCACGGTCTTGCCTGCCGGAGCGGCGGCGGAAGGCTTGGCAGCGGGGGCCGGGAGCGCCTGGGCCGGCTTCTTCGCCTGGGCCGCGGCGGGCGTCCCCGGCAGCAGGACGAGAGCGGCGAGGAGGAGCAGCAGGGTTCGATCGTTCCTCATGGGGCTCATGCTAGCATCGGGCCGGACCATGGCCGAATCCCCCTCCACCCTGCTCAAGATCGGCTTGGCGCAGATCGACTGCCGCCTGGGCGACGTGGAGCGCAACGCCGAGCGCCACCTCGACTGGATCGAGCGGGCGCGGGCCGCCGGGGTGGACCTCCTGGTCTTCCCCGAGCTGTCCCTCACCGGCTACCGCCTCCTCCATTTGACGCCGCGGGTGGCCCTGCCGCCAGGCTCGCCCATCCTGCGGCGGCTGGCCGAGGCGGCGCGGCCCATGCGCGTGCTCCTCGGTTTCGTCGAGGAGGGGGAGCGCGGCGTGCTGCACAACAGCGCCGTCCTCCTCTCGGACGGCGAGCCGTCCTATGTCCACCGCAAGCTCTACCTCCCCACCTACGGCATCTTCCAGGAGGAGCGCTTCTTCGGCGCCGGCCGCCGGCTGGAGCTGGCGGACCTGCCGTGGGGCAAAGTGGGCGTGCTCATCTGCGAGGACCTCTGGCACCCGGAGCTCGCCCGCCGGCTGGCCGTGGCCGGCACCCGGCTGATCATCGTCCTCTCCGCCAGCCCCGGCCGCATCGGCGCCGGCGCCCTCCCCGAGAGCCACGAGAGCTGGGAGACCCTCACCCGCTCCACCGCTCTGCTCGACACCTGCTGGGTGGCCTACTGCGGCAGGGTGGGCTGGGAGGAGGGGTCGTTCTATCCCGGCGGCAGCCACGTGGTACGCCCCGGCGGCGAGATGATGGAGCGGGCGCCCCTGCTGGTCGAGCACCTGCTGGTGACCGAGATCGACCTGCGGGACTCGGACCGCCTGCGCTGGCGCCTCCCCCTGCTCGACGACGAGCGCTTCGACATCGCGGGGCCCACTTCGTGATCCGGCGCGACCAGGTGAAGGCGCGGCTCACCCTCAATGCCCCGCTCGCCGAGGCGGTGCTCACCAGCTTCATCCGCGACGCCGTGGAGACCTCCGGCACGCAGGGAGTGGTGGTGGGCCTCTCCGGAGGCGTCGACTCCTCCCTCGCCGCCGCCCTGGCCGCCCGCGCCCTGGGACCCGAGCGCGTCCACGGCTTCCTTCTCCCTTACCGCACGTCGGCGCGTGAATCCGAGCAGGACGCCCGGCTGGTGGCCGAGCATTTAGGGGTGCCCCACCAGGTGATCGACATCTCGCCGATGGTGGACGCCTACTTCGCCCTGGAGTCCGACGCCGGCCCCGATCGCCGGGGCAACAAGATGGCTCGCGAGCGGATGACCATCCTCTTCGATCAGGCCAAGAAGCTGGGCTCCCTGGTCCTCGGCACCTCCAACAAGACCGAGATCCTCCTCGGCTACTCCACCGTCTTCGGCGACAACGCCAGCTCCCTCAACCCCCTGGGCGACCTCTACAAGGGTCAGGTCTGGCAACTCTCGCGCCACCTCGGCCTGCCCGAGCAGGTGATCGGCAAAGCCCCCTCGGCCGACCTGTGGCCCGGCCAGACGGACGAGGGCGAGCTCGGCTTCGAATACGAAACCGCGGACGAGGTGCTCTACCTGCTGTTCGACATGGGGCTGCGGCCGGAGGAGGTGGCGGCCCGCGGCTACGACGAGCGGGTGGTGCGCCGCGTCGTCGCCCTCGAGCAGCAGTTCCGTTTCAAGCGCCGGCTGATGCTCATCGCCCGGCTCTCGGGCAGCGCGGTGAACCTGGACCAGGAGATCCCGCGCGATTGATGGTAAGAAGATAATGGCCGGCCGGCTCCTGGTCGTCGCCACGCCGATCGGCAACCTCGACGACCTGTCGCCGCGAGCCCGGGCCGCCTTCGAGTCCGCCGACCTGGTGGCCTGTGAGGACACCCGCCACACCGGCCGCCTGCTGGCCCATTTCGGGATCAAGAAACCTCTCGTCTCCCTGCACGAGCACAACGAGCGGCAGCGTCTGCCGCGCCTGCTGGCCGACCTGCACGAGGGGAGGACGATCGCGTTGGCGAGCGACGCCGGCACCCCCCTCCTCTCCGATCCCGGCTTCGTGCTGGTGCGCGAGGCCGCCGCCGCCGGAGCGCGCATCGAGCCCATCCCCGGCCCTTCCGCCCCCCTCGCCGCGCTGGTGGTTTCCGGATTGCCCCCCTACCCCTTCACCTTCGCCGGCTTCCCGCCGCCCAAGACCGGCAAGCGCCGAACCTTTTATAAAGCCTGGGCAAACCTCGGCCACACGATGGTGGTCTTCGAATCCCCCCACCGCCTGCTGGCCAGCCTGGCCGATGCTCTGGAAGAGCTGGGTGATCGCCCCGCCGCCGTCGCCCGCGAGCTGACGAAAATGCATGAGGAGGTCCTGCGCGGATCGCTCTCCACACTGTTCGCAGAACTGAAACTAAGACCGTCGCTAAAAGGCGAATTCGTTATTGTGATCGGAGCTGCGCCGTCCATGTAACATTCGGTCTCGCGGCTTCGCCTGACATTGACGTCGAGCGGGAGGTGGGCCTATAGTTTGAGGTTGCGCCATTCTCGTCGATCAAGCGCCGGTAACGTGTGTTCAACACAAATCCTTTTGGAGGAACTGTCATGAGGCGACCGAGACTCTCTGTCCGTATCCTGCTGCTGTCATTTCTCGTCCTGCTCACGCTGAGCGCCGCCGCGCAGGCCCAGGCGACGCGCACCTGGGTTTCGGGAGTCGGCGACGACGCCAACCCCTGCAGCCGCACGGCGCCGTGCAAGACCTTCGCGGGCGCCATCTCGAAGACCGCGCCCAACGGCGAGATCAACGTCCTCGATCCGGGTGGTTTCGGCGGAGTGACGATCACCAAGGGAATCACCATCTCCTCGGAGGGCTTCGAGGCCGGCGTGCTCGTGTCGGGCACCAATGCCATCATCGTCAACGCCGCCCCGACCGACGTGGTGATCCTCCGCGGGCTCGACATCGAAGGCTTGGGGACGGGTCTCGCGGGCATCAAGGTCCTCGCGGCCGGCGCGGTCCACGTCGAGAACTGCACGATCCACAACTTCGTCCAGAAGGGCATCGACTTCCAGCCCACGAGCGTCAGCGCCGGCAGCACCAGCCTGCTTTTCGTCATCAACACGATCATCCGCGACAATAAGGGAGGCTCGAGCGGCGGGATCTTCGTCAAGACGGGCAACGCCAACGTCGCGACCAAGGCCCTCGTCGATGGCGTTCAGCTTCTGAACAACAACTTCGGCATCAGTGTGGACGGCACCAACGGCAGCACCATCCTCCGGATAAGTAACACCACCATCATCGCCAACGCGAGCAGCCTCCTGACCGCTGCCGGGGGCACGCTCACCAGCTTCGGCAACAACCGTATCCTGGACCAGGGCGCCGGCGTAGCTCCCCCAGCCCCCATCGGTCAGCAGTAACAGCTCCGTCGAGAAGCTTGCAGGCCCTCCTTGCCGGGATCGGCGGGAGGGCCTTTCTGCTTCAGCGGTTGACCCGCTTAGACCCGGGCCCGGATCGGCAGCACGACCATCGGCACGCCCACCCACTGCAGGCGGCGCTGGATGATCTTCGACGTCTCGTTGTGCAGCAGGCCGTAGAAGAAGCGCTCGCGCCGGAAGACCAGCTTGCCGGTGAAGATCGTCGCCTTGGGATAGAGCTTGGCCACCTGCTCGCACAGGTCGGAGGCCTGGGAGACCACCTCGATTCCCACGCCGTAGACGCTGTCCGCCGCGAAGCCCATGCGCCGGGCGAGGTCCACGTACTTGGCCAGGTCCTCCTCGGTGTGCTGCTTCAGCGCCTCGATCTCCTCCTTGCCCTTGAACGAGCCCGAGTCCACCACGGCCACGGAGATGAAGATGAACTGTTTGTAGAGGCCGGGGAAGTAGCGCAGGATCGACAACACCGTGTGGACGCCGAAGCCGGAGAACCCGGAGACCAGCAGCACCGCCGTGGGCGCCTTGGGGTCCAGGCTCTTGGGTTTGGCCTCGCCGGTGGCGGGCAGCGAGCCGAGGATGTCGTCGAGTTGGCGCAGCCCCTCCGCCGACCGGCGGTAGTGGGAGTGGATGCCGTAGCAGATCAGCACGAAGACCGAGGTGATGACGATGGTCACCCAGCCGCCGTGGGTGAAGCGCTCGAAGACGGTCACCACCAGGATGCCCACGCAGAGCAGCAGCGCCACGAGGTGGATCGCGAGGTGCTTCACTCGCGCCAGGTCCTTCTTCCTGTCCTTCCAGAACCGGGTCATACCGAGTTGGGAGAGCGAGAAGGTCAGGAACACGTTGATCGAGTACATGTAGACCAGCGTCTGGATGTTGCCGCGGGTATAGGAGAGCATGGCGAGCGCCGCGACTCCCATCAGGAGGACGCCGTTCTGCATCGAGAGCTGCTCGGACAGGGCGGCGAACCGGTGGGGCAGGTACGAGTCCACCGCCATGTTGGCCATCACCCGCGGCCCGTCGATGAAGCCCGCCTGCGCGGCCACGAACAGCAGCAGCCCCTCCGAGATCAGCGTCACCAGCACCAGCCAGTAGCCCACCGGCATGGCGCCGAGGTGCCAGGTGCCGAAGGCCCGCTCGGCGAGCACGGCGTTCATCGTCTTGCCGGGGAAGTGCTGGACGTTGAGGAGCAGGTAGCCGATGAGGATGCCGCCGGCCGTCAAGGCCAGGGAGATGGACATGTAGACCATCGTCCGCTTGCCGGTGGCCACCCGCGGCTCGCGCATGATCTGCAAACCGTTGGAGACCGCCTCGATGCCGGTGTAGGTACCGCCGCCCAGGGCGTAGGCGCGCAACAGCAGCAGCATCATCCCCATCACCCCCAGGGTCTGGAGACCCGAGTGGAAGCCCTGGGAGAGGTGGTGGGAGACCTCCGGGATGTTGTCCACATGGCTGGTGATCGACCAGCCGATGAGCAGGGCGTGGGTAGCGAGGAAGACCAGGAACACGGGCAGCAATGCCTGCACCGACTCCTTCACGCCCCGCAGGTTGAGACCGATGAGGAGGACGATGGCCGCGTACTCCGCCGGCAGCTTCCACACGTCCATGTGGGCGGGGAGGAAGCTGAAGATGGCATTGCCGCCGGAGGCGATGGAGACCGTGATGGTGAGCACGTAGTCCACCACCAGGGCACAGCCGGAGACGACGCCGATGCTGGGCCCCAGCAGGTGGGAGGCCACCACGTAACCGCCGCCGCCGGTGGGGAACTGCTCGATGATGCCGCTGTAGGAGGCGGAGATGATGAGCACCGTCAGCGCCGTGGCGAGGGCGAGGCCCACGGCCAGATAGGTGTGCTGGCCCAGGGCGCGGAACGCTTCCTCCGGGCCGTAGGCCGAGGACGACAGGCCGTCCGCTCCCAGCCCCACCCAGGCCAGGAAGGCGATCAGCGTCATGTTGTGCAGGTGGGTGGTGTCCGCCACGTCCCGGGGAGCGCCGAGGAGAGCCCTCTTGACCCGGTCGGAGAGCCGTTCTTCCTGCTGGACTTCCGGTTCCGTCTCGATCATCGATCTGCCAGACCTCTCCCGGGCCCCCCGCCCGCCGCTCGTCCGGAGCGGCATGCAAGCTCCATCCCAGTCAGTTGCGCGAATGCGCTGACGTGGAGAGGGCAGGAAGGAAAAAAGGTAGGGCCGCTTTCGCGGTCCCTACCTTTGAAACGCCTCTACGGCGGTGATTTCGATGGTTGCGGGGGCAGGATTTGAACCTGCGACCTTTGGGTTATGAGCCCAACGAGCTACCAGACTGCTCCACCCCGCGTCAGTTCCTTCGTTCCGCGCCTCCTCAGAAGGCGGGGAGTGATAGTCGCACAGATTGGAGGCGGTGTCAAACGGCAGGCGGGGCCGTCGCAGCCGGCCCACTTCAAAGATCCCGCGCGGACGTTTTCCCTTGAAATGCTTGAGCCGGCGGGGTTTTGCGGATAACCTTCCGTCTGGAGTCTGGTCAGAAATCTCGGTTCGGAGGGCTCGGATGTTTTCCATTGAAGAGATCGTGGCGCGGGAGATCCTCGACTCGCGAGGCAATCCGACGCTGGAGGTCGACTGCATCCTCGACGGCGGCGTGGGCGGTCGGGCGGCGGTGCCGTCGGGGGCTTCGACCGGCAGCCGCGAGGCGCTGGAGCTGCGCGACGGCGGCAAACGCTATGGTGGCAAGGGGGTCCGCAAGGCCGTCGCCCACGTGCAGGAGGAGATCGCGCCCCGGCTGCGCGGCATGGATGCCCGCGACCAGGCGCGCATCGACCACACGCTCGTCGAGCTCGACGGCACCCCGGGCAAGAGCCGGCTGGGGGCCAACGCCCTGCTCGGCGCCTCGCTCGCCGTGGCCCGCTCCGCGGCCGAGGCGAGCGGCCTCCCCCTCTATGCCTACGTCGGCGGCCCTGCGGCCACCGTGCTCCCCATCCCCCTGCTCAACGTGCTCAATGGCGGCGCCCACGCCGACAACTCGGTGGACGTCCAGGAGTTCATGCTGGTGCCCCTCGGCTTCGACCGCTTCGGCGAGGCCCTGCGGGCCGGTGTCGAGGTCTACCACGCGCTCAAGGGGGTGCTGAAGTCCTCCGGGCTGGTCACCGCCGTGGGCGACGAGGGGGGCTTCGCGCCCAATCTCAAGAGCAACCGCGAGGCCCTGGACCTGCTGGTCCAGGCCATCGAGAAGGCCGGCTACACCCCGGGCCAGCAGATCGCCCTGGCCATCGACGTGGCCGCCAGCGAGCTGGTGGAGAAGAAGAAGGGGAAAGGCAAGGAGGCCGTGCGCTATGCCCTGGCCGGCGAGGGGCGCTCCGGCCTCACCGCCTCGGACCTCATCGCCCTCTACACCGACTGGCTCGGCGCTTACCCCCTGGTCTCCATCGAGGACGGGCTCGCCGAGGACGACCGCGAGGGGTGGAAGGAGATCACCGCCGAGCTGGGGAGCCGGGTGCAGCTCGTGGGCGACGATCTTTTCGTCACCAACCCCGAGATCCTGGCCCGGGGGATCGCCGACGGCCTCGCCAACGCCCTCCTCGTCAAGGTCAACCAGATCGGCACGCTGACCGAAACGCTGGAGGCGGTGGAGATGGCCAAGACCCACGCCTACTCCAACATCATCAGCCACCGCTCGGGCGAGACGGAGGACACCACCATCGCCGACCTGGCCGTCGCCACCCGCGCCGGCCAGATCAAGACCGGCGCGCCGTGCCGCAGCGACCGCGTCGCCAAGTACAACCGCCTGCTGCGCATTGAAGAGGAGCTGGAAGGCGTGGCCACCTACCCGGGTGCCAAGGCCTTCCCCCGCTGGTCCCCGTGACGCGGCCTGAAGCACCCGCCCGGACCGATTCGTTTCGCCCGGTCCTGGGCGCGACCGTCGTCCTGTTTCTCGCGCTGCTCGCCATCGCGGCCCTGAAGAGTTATCGCGACCTGTCGGCGGCGCGGGCGCACGAGCACCTGCTGGCGGTGCAGATCGCGGAGACCCGCGCCCGCAGCGAGCGGCTGCGCCTGCGCATCGACCGCCTGCATCACGATCCCGGCATGCTCGAGCGGCTGGCCCGCGAGGACCTGGGGATGGTCCATCCACGGGACGTGATCATCGAGCTGCCGGACGGGGCGGTGGCGCCGCGGCCCCCCCGTGAGCCCCAGCCGCCTCAGGCGATGACCGCGGCGATGGGCCCGCAGCCCCCGGTCCCCTCGCCGCTCCCCGCGGTCACCCCAGGGGCGGAGAGGGTCGGTCCTCCGGCTCCGCCGCCGGCCGTCGCCGTCCCTGTCCCCGCCTCCGGTCCCCCCGGTCCCCCCGGCTGAAACTGATCTTCAGAGCTGGCGGGGTGAGGAGGGTGGTGACGACCACCATCACCACCACGGCCGCGAAGACCGGCGGCGTGATCACCCGCCGGCCGTGGAGCGTGAGCTGGGCGCCCAGTCCGGCGAAGATCAGTCCCACCTCTCCCCGCGGCACCATGCCCACCGCCACCGAGAGGCGGTCGAGCCCCGGCTCCAGCACACCGGCGGCGCAGATCATCTTGCCCAGGATGGCGGCCAGCGACAGCAGGGCCGCGAAGCCCAGCACCTCCACCTGGCCGAAGCTCGAGAGATCGACCCGCACGCCCATCAGGACGAAGAACACCGGCACCAGGAAGCCGGCGATGGGAACGATCAGCTCCTCGATCGTGTGCTTGGTGCGCTCGCCCAGGTCGCGATACTGCACGCCGTCGAGGATCAGCCCGGCGGCAAAGGCGCCGACGATGGTGGCGAGGCCGATGCGGTCGGCCAGATAGGAGAGGAGGAAGCAGGCGGCGAGCGACAGGGCGAGCAGGAGCCCCTGGACCCGGAGGGTGCTCGCCAGCCGGAAGACGCGGCGGGAGAGCCAGCCGCCGGCCAGGATCGCGCCCACGAGAAAGGCGATGGCCTTGGCGACGATCCCCAGCGCGTCCCGGGTGGCGAGGCTGCCGCCGGTGTTCGCGGCGCTGATCGTCCCCGCCACCACCGAGAGGATCACGAGGCCGAGGACGTCGTCGATCACCGCGGCGCCGAGGATGATCTTCGACTCCCGCGTGGAGGTTTTTCCGAGGTCCTTGAGGACCCGGGCCGTGATGCCGACGCTGGTGGCGCTGAGGGTGGCGCCGATGAAGAGGTGGGCCAGGGTCTCCTCCCCCGGCAGCAGCCAGGCCGAGACCCCCCAGCCGAGGAAGAAGGGAGCGATCACTCCCAGTACCGCCACCAGCAGGCTCGACCACCCCACCGACAGCATCTCCCGGATGTTCGATTCCAGGCCGACCTGGAACAGCAGGAGGATCACGCCGAGCTGCGCGAGGATCTCGAGCCCCGGCTCCGTGGCCAGGAACCCGAAGCCCCCATACCCCGCGAGCGCCAGGTTGCCGAGGACGATCCCGAACAGCAGCTCGCCCAGCACGGCCGGCTGGCCCATACGCTCGAAGATCTCTCCCCCCACCTTGGCCGCCGCCAGGATGAGCACCAGCCCGAGAAGGACCGGCACCACCGGACCGCCATGGCCACTGCCGCCGGCCTCTGCCGCGCTCGCCGGGAGGGAGGCGAAGAGTCCGAGGACGGCGAGGGCGGCGGCGGCCTGGCGCATGCACCGCGATCTTAGCTCCCTCTGTCCTTCTTGTCCTTGTCGTCCCTGCCGTCTTTGCTGTCCTGCCCGAAACGACGACGCCCCGCCAGGAGAGCTCCCGGCAGGGCGCGATTCGCGATTATCGAAGCAGCGGGTGGAAGCAGGTCAGGAGATCTTGACGACGTTCTTGGCCTGCAGACCCTTCGGCCCCTCCACCACGTCGAAAGAGACCCGGTCCCCTTCGCTCAGGGTGCGGAAACCCTCGGCGATGATCGAGGCGTGGTGGACGAAGACGTCCGCGCCCCGCTCGCGCACGATGAACCCATACCCCTTGGCGTCATTGAACCACTTCACCGTACCTTGTTCAGCCATGCTCTTGCTCCTTGCAACAAAGAAACAGGTTTGTCGTTCGCCGCGCGAGGCGGCATCCTCCGGCCCCCACAAAGGGGGAAAATCATATGGGGCGTCGAGTCGGCGCTCGGTGACTGCAAGGAGCTACGCCCGGTCGGTACGTCGCGCGCGCTCGGCTCGATACTCCTGGATCCCTAGGCTCTCGCGCGTCCCCCTCTATGCCTGGTGATCCTCATATATCGCACGACTAAGGAAATATATGTGCTGATGGGGTTGCTGCGGGGGTGTGGCGGGGGGTGATCTCTCGTGAAGCCGCTTCCAACCTTATCTCATTCTATGCGCCGATTCGGAATTTGAGCGCATCATGACACCTCTCGGGAGAAAAATCAAGGGGGTTTGTCCGAAAAGATTCGGTAAGATCGCGTGCATGTCGACGCGTATCCCCAGACAACTCGACCCGGTGGAGATCCGGGTCCTCGGCTCGCTGCTCGAGAAGGAGCAGACGAACCCCGAGACGATCCCCCTGTCCGTCAACGCCATCCTCCTGGCATGCAATCAGAAGACGAACCGCGAGCCGGTGATGCAGCTCACCGAGGAGCAGGTGGTCAACGCCCTCGACCGCCTGCGCCAGGACGTCCTGGTCTGGCGCACCGAAGGGGCCCGCACCGAGCGCTGGCAGCAGAGCGTGGTCCGGCGCTGGGGGCTCGACCGGGCCGGCAAGGCCCTGATGACGCTGCTGCTGCTGCGCGGTCCCCAGACCCCGGGCGAGCTGCGCACCCGCAGCGAGCGGATGCACTCCTTCGCCTCCGTGGAGGAGGTGGAGGAGGCCCTGCGCCGGCTCGCCGCCATCGACGAGCCCCTGGTGCGGGACCTGCCCCGCCGGCCCGGCCAGAAGGAGATCCGCTGGATCCACCTGGTGGGAGAGCTCGCCCCGGAGCCGGAGCCCCAGGAGGTCTCCGAGCCCCCCGAGGCGCTGGCGCTGGCCGCCCGCCCGGCCCTCTCCTCCCGTGTGGAGCGCCTGGAGGAGCTGGTGGCGAAGCTGACGTCGGATCTGGAAGAGCTCAAGCGGCAACTCGGGATTTAGCCTGGGAGCGCCGGCGTCCCGCCGGCAACTTACTCCGCTTTTTTAAAAACGGAGTTAGAAGGCCGGCGGGACGCCGGCGGTCCCAGGGAAAATCCCAGGCAAGAGGCTATACCACCTCGATCCTTGGCGGCCCCGCGAGAACCTCGCCGATCTCGGCCGCGCGGTGGCCGCTGGCGAGGAGGGCGGCGAGCAGGGGGGCAGCGCTCTCGGGCGGGCTCGCGAGAAGGAGGCCGCCCGAGGTCTGGGGATCGAAGAGGATCTCGCGCTGGAGCCGGTCGAGCCCGGCCCGGTCCTCCAGGATGCCGCGGACGTTGTCCTCGTTCGCCACCGTGCAGCCGGTGGTGACCCCCGCCTTGACCAACCGGTAGAAGTCGTCGTGGACGGACAGCCGCTCGAAGACGAAGCGGATCGCCACGCCGGACGCCTTGGCCATGCCCATGGCGTGGCCGGCCAGCGCGAAGCCGGTGACGTCCGTGGCGCCGTGCACGCCGTGCTCCATGGCGAGGCGGCCGGCCACGTCGTTCAGCCGCTCCATCTCCTTTAGGGCCGGCTCCAGCCCCGCCTCGTCGATCTTGTCCACCTTGAAGGCGTTGACCAGCACGCCCGTGCCTAGGGGCTTGGTGAGGATCAGGCGGTCCCCAGGCCGGGCGTCGGCGTTGGTGAGCAGCCGCTTGGGATCGGCCAGCCCGACGACCGAGAGGCCATACTTCAGCTCCTCGTCGCGCACCGAGTGGCCGCCCAGCAGCACGGCGCCGGCCTGTGCCATGCCCTCGGCGCCGCCCTGGAGGACGCCGCTCAGCGCCGCCGCGCCCTCCCCCTCCAACTCCGGGAAGCAGCAGAGGTTGAGGGCGAAGAGGGGCCTGCCCCCCATGGCGTAGACGTCCGAGAGCGAGTTGGCGGCGGCCACCCGGCCGAAGCGGCGGGGGTCGTCGCACACCGGGGTGATGAAGTCGGCCGTGGCGACCAGGGCGTGGCCGTCGAGGAGGTAGACCCCGGCGTCGTCGCCCGTCTCCGGACCGACGAGGATCCTCTCATCTCCTCCGGCGAGCCGGACGAGCGGGGCGATCATCGCCGAAAGGTCCCCCGGACCTATCTTGGCCGCTCAGCCACCGGTGGTGGCGCAGGCGGTGAGGCGGAATTTCCGCCGGAACAGTGCCATGGCGGGGATTGTAACCGGAACCGCCGGCGCCAAAGCCCGCTGCTTTTTACTGATCCCGGCTGATTCCGGTGGGGCCGCTGCGCTGCGTTACACTATCGCCGCCGTTTCGTCCGTCTTTCCTCTGAAGGAGGGCTTGCATGTACCACAAGCTGTCGACGTCGCTGCTCGCCGAGTTCATCGGCACCTTCGCGCTGATCTTCATCGGCGCCGGCACCGGGGCTTTGGGACTGGGCGGCCTGGTGGGCGTTGCCTTCGCCCACGGCCTCGTGGTGTTGGGCTTCGCCTACGCCTACGGCCACATCTCGGGCACGCACATCAACCCGGCGGTGACCCTGGGCGTCTGGGCGGCCGGCAAGATCGACGCCGCCCGCGCCTTCTCCTACATCGTCTTCCAGATCGCCGGCGGCATCCTCGCCGCCTTCGTGCTCGCCTGGGTGCTGGGCGGCACGGGAACCGATCTTGGCCGCACCGCTCTGGCCCACGGTCTCCAGGTGAGGGACGTGACCATCAACGTCACGCCGGCCATCGGGGTCGTCCTCGAGGCGATCCTGACCTTCTTCCTGGTCAACGCCGTGATGAACGCCGGCATCAGCGGCAAGGCCTCCGTGCCCGGCGGCCTCGCCATCGGCCTCACCCTGACCTTCTGCATCCTGATGGGCGGCCCCCTCACCGGCGCCAGCCTCAACCCGGCCCGCAGCATCGGCCCGGCGCTCGCCACCGGCAATTTCTCCGACCTCTGGGTCTACCTCGTCGGCCCCGCCCTGGGCGGCGTGGCGGCCGGCCTGCTGTACAAGACGGTGTACGAGGAGGAGCGCTCGCGGAAGAAGTAGAGCGCGATTTCGAGAATCTGGAGAATCGAACGAGAATCTGAAGCTTCGCGGATCTGAAGCATGGAGGGGAGCGGCGGAACTCAGCCAGCTCCCCTCCTGAAGTGGGTTGACCCAAAGAAAGGATATAAATCTACAGCAGCTCGTCAGTGCGGCTTGGCGTGACCTTCGATGGTGATGTGCGCGGCCGACAGGGTCGAGCCGGACACCTTGTAGCGAACCCGGACGATGTCGCCGACCTTGATGGCGCCGAAGCCGACGTTCTGGTGGCTGAGGTTGTCCACGACGCCCCCTGCGGCGAGCGTGAACGTCTGCGTGCCATGGTGCTTGCCCTTGACCACGATGCCGGCCGGGGCGAGGTTGATGGAGGAGACGGCGCCGTTGCCCACCAGGTAGGTGGGATGGTGTGCCGCCGCGCCGGCGGCGGCCAGCCCGATCAGCAGACAGAAGGTCAGCAAGCAGACTTTGGTCCTTAGCATTTTCCCTCCTTCATGAAGTTCCGGAGATCATCTACCGGAGATCATCTCCGGAAGTTTCTCCGTTTTGGTTTTGCTCAGATAGTACGGCTGAAGGCGCAAGGCGGTCAAGCCCCCTGGCCAGCATCTATCGTTTCAATATAAAGAGAAATAGGTATGAATAACTGAAAGGGCGATTCCGCGCCGGCCCGCAGGTTTTCGCGTCCTGAGTTATCTTGATCGCGGGCGATTCGTCCGCAGGGCGAGGGTCCGAAGATGACTTGGAGACATCCCATCCTCTCGATCTCGATGCTGGGGATCGCCGTCTGCGCCTGTCTGTCGCTGGAGGCGGTCTCGGTCACCCAGGCCGGCCGGCGGCCGCGGCCCGGCCAGACGACGCGGCAGCGGCTGGACGAGCTCTTCGCGGCGTTCGATCGGGACACTCCGGGGGCGGCCGTGGGGGTGGTGCGCAAGGGGAGGGTGGTCTTCCAGGCGGGGTACGGCGCCGCCGATCTGCGCCGGCGGACGCCGGTGGACCCGGAGACGGCCTTCCACCTCGCCTCGTGCGGCAAGGAGATGACGGCGGTGGCGGCCCTGCTCCTCGTCCAGGACGGCAGGCTCCGGCTCGACGACCGGGCGGTGCGTTACGTGCCGGAGATGCGGGGCTGGGGGGGCAGGGTCAAGATCCGGCACCTGCTGCAGAACACGAGCGGCATTCCGGACACCTATGCGGCTCTGGAGGAGTGGCCCGGCAGGCCCACGGCGGAGGACGCCCTCCGGCTCCTCGCGTCCTGGCGCCGCCTCGACTTCCCGCCGGGCACCCGGTACGCCTACAGCGACTCGGGCTTCGACCTGCTGGGCCTGGTGGTGGAGAGGATCTCCAGAGAGCCCTTTCCACAGTTCATGCAGGAGCGGATCTTCGGTCCGGCCGGCATGGCGGACACTTTCGTCTTCGACGATGCGCGGGTGCGCCAGGGCAGGCGAGCCCGGGGCTACACCCGGGGTCTCGGCGGCTGGGACTCCCGGAGCCTGGGCGGCTGGGTCCTCGACGACTCCAGCTCCCTCAACTTCCTCTACGGCTCGGGCGAGGTCTATTCGACCGTCGCCGACCTGGCCCGCTACGACCGCATGCTCTTCGGCGGCTACCTGCTGCGGGCCGACCTGCTGGCGGAGATGTTCACGCCCGGCCGCTTCAACGACGGCCAGCCCTTCTCCTACGGTTTCGGCTGGAACGTGGACTACGCGGGCGACACCGGCAACCTCTACTATGGCCACTCGGGGCTCTGGATGGGCTACACCTCCTACTATCTCCACTACCCCCGGGAGAGCCTCTCGGTGATGGTCCTGTCCAACAGCTCCGACACCAACGCCGAGGCCCTGGCCTTCGACACGGCGGAGGTGTTCCGGAGTCAGGCCCCCTAGTCCGGCAACTCTTCCAGGAACCGCTCCAGCCCCCTGCAGAACAGGGCCGGGACCTCGGCATGGGGGAGGGCGCCGGCGCCTTCGAAGACGGCGAGGCCGGCCTCGGGAAGGTGCTGGAGCCACTGGTCCGCGGTCGCGACGGGCGGGGTCCTGGCCTGCCGGCCCCAGGCGAGCCAGACGGGCACTTCGAGCGCGGAGAGCTCTTCGGCGACATCCAGCCAGAGGTCGCCCCGCAGGTAGGCGGCGAGGGCGGCCCTGGCGCCGGGGGTGTGGCTGGCGCGGTAGTGATGCTCGAGGAGAGCCGCGTCCACCCGCTCGGGAGCGGCGTAGACCTCCTTGCGCAGGTGGTGCTCCACGGCGGCCCGGCCGGTGAGGGCGTCCAGCACCGAGGCGGACAGCAACGGCACGCTCAGGAGCTTCCCCACGAAGGATTGGGCCACGGTCAGGGCGGGGTCGTCGTCGCCCAGGCCCAGGGGCGATACCAGGGCGAGAGCGCGCACCCGGCCCGGATGCTCCACGGCGGTCTGGACGGCATAGGCAGCCGCCAGGCCCGCCGCCACCACCACGGCCTTCTCCCGCACCACGCTGGCCAGGAAGTCCGCGAGGAGGTCGAGGTACGGCTCAGGCCGGAGGGCTCCGGCGCCGCGGGTGCGCCCCCAGCCGGGGAGGTCGGGGACGTAGACGCAGTAGCGCCCGGCCAGGACCTCGGCGGCGGCGCGCCATTGCTGGGCGTCGTAGCCGGGACCGAAGGAGTGAAGGAGGAGAACCGGCGGACCGCTGCCCAGCTCCTGGAAGACCACCTCGGGGCCGGAGCGGCCGGCGTAGCGGTGGGCGCGGCCCCAGCGGGGCGCCGCGGGCGGCTCGGCGCGGCGGCGCAGCAGGGCGCCCACCGCGACGGGAACCCCCACCGCCAGGCCTGCCAGCAGCAGGCGCCGGGTCCAGCGCCGTCCACGATCGCCTGCGAGGGACCGCCCCGTGCCTCTCACCATGGTCCGGGAGGATACCATTGCGGAGCTTTTCAGTCCGCAGGATATTCCACAGGATATAATGCCGGCGCATGCCCCTGAGAACCATTGTCCGCCTCGGCCACCCCGCCCTCCGCACTCCGGCCCTCCCCGTCCCGCCGGAGCGGATCGGCGATCCGGAGCTCCAGGCGCTGATCGACGACATGATCGAGACGATGCACGAATCCCACGGCGTGGGGCTCGCCGCGCCCCAGGTGGGCGAGGAGGCCCAGGTCTTCGTCTACCAGGCGGCCGGCCCGCCGGAGATCCCGCTGCACGTGGTGGTCAACCCCATGATCACCCCGCAGGCCCGGGAGCTGGCCTACGACTGGGAGGGGTGCCTGTCGATCCCCGACCTGCGTGGGCTGGTGCCGCGGCATCCGAAGGTGCGGGTGCAGGGGCTCGACCGCGAGGGGCGCCCCCTCGATTACGTGGTCTCCGGCTTCGAGGCCCGCATCGTCCAGCACGAGTTCGACCACCTCAACGGCATCGTCTTCCTCGACCGTATGCGGGACCTCCGCTCCCTGGCCTTCTTCGACGAGTGGGAGGCTTACCTGGTCGGCGGCTCGCAGCCGGACCTCGACGAGACCGCGGTCGGCTGAGGTGGGCCGCGAGCTCGTCGTCCTCTGGGCAGGACGGCACCAACGCTCCCACTGGGAAGAGATCTGCGACTCCTACCGGCGCCGCATCGCCCGCATCGCTCGATCGACGCCGGTGCGGGACGTGCCCGTCCGCGCCCGGGCGGCGGCGGACGATCCCCAGCGGCTGCGGGCCGAGGGGCAGGCCCTGCTCGCCGCCCTGCCGCCGTCCGCCTGGAGCATCGCCCTCGACAGCCGGGGCGAACAGCTCTCCTCGGAGCAGCTCGCCGAGCGCCTCGCCCGCCTGCGTGAGGAGTGGCCCCACCCCATCGCCTTCCTCATCGGCTCCGACCTCGGCCTCGACCGCGCCGTGGTCGACGGCGCCCGCGCGGTCCTCTCGCTGGGTCCCATGACGCTCTCCCACGAGCTGGCACGGGTCGTGCTGTACGAGCAGCTCTACCGCGCGCTCTCGATCGAGGCGGGAATGAGCTATCATCGCGAGCCCTTGTAGGCGGTATCATAGGGAACTTTTTTGAGCGCCCCTGTCGAAAGGAGAAGCAGCGTGGCCAGAACCGAGAAGGCCAAGCCAACCGTGGAGGAGCCACAACACGACCAGTACCAGGCCCTGCGCGAGCGGTTGCAGAACCAGCGGAACGAGATCCTCAACATGTACAAGCAGGACCTCCGGGCGGGGCAGGAGTCCGCGGACGACGGGACGGAAGACATCGTGGACCGCGCCAACAACGCCTACAACCGGGAGCTGATGTTCTCCCTGTCCGACACCGAACGGACGACGCTCCTCCAGATCGAGAACGCGCTGCGCCGGATGGAAGAGGGGAGCTACGGGCGCTGTGCGAACTGCGGGCAGAACATCCACGTCCTGCGCCTCGAGGCGGTGCCCTGGGCGCGCTTCTGCATCGACTGTCAGGAACTGGCGGAAAAGGGGCTCCTGGAGGTCGAGGCCTCATAACCCAAACCTGAGACTCCAAGGCGAGGAGCGCCATCGCGGCCTCCTCGCCTTCGTCCGTCTCTTTTCCAGATGGCCCAGATGGCCCAGATGGCCGATCCCGTCGAGTCCTTCCTCTCCCGGCTGAGCCGGGCGCCGTTGCCTCAGGTCTGCCTGGTGCAGGGCGACGTGGTACTGGCGGAGCCCGCCGCGCAGCGGATCGCCCGGACCCTGGCCCAGGCCGTGGGGCTCCCGCCCGAGGCCGTCGAGATGCACCGCCGCCCCGCCTCCCTCTCCTCCCTTCTCCAGGACCTCCGCACCTTCTCCCTGTTCATGCCGGGCAAGGTGTCGCTGGCCGTCGACTCCGCCGTCTTCGCCGACCGCAACGCCGCCGGCGACCTGATCGACGACGCGGCGGAGGTGGTCCCCCTGGCCGATTCAGGGCTGCGGCCGCTCTCGGGCCGGGAGCGGCAGGCGGCCTCGCGCCTGCTTCAGGCCCTTCACCTCTTCGACGTCGACGCGCAGGCCGGCGCGCCCGAGAAGGCGCTGGGCGAGCTGCCGGCCTGGGTCTTCGAAGGGGGCAAGGCGCGCCGCAGCGGCAGCGGCGGCAAGGGCCGGGGCAAGAAGCAGGTTGAGGAGCTGCGGGGCGCCCTCGCCGGGCTGCTCGAGGCGGCCCGCCGCGAAGGGCTCCAGGGGATGGGAGAGGGCGACCTCTCGGAGCTGGCCGAGGCCGTCCGCGGCGGGCTCCCCCCGGGTCACTCCCTGGTGCTCGCCGAGAGCGCCGTGGCGGCGGATCACCCCGTCGTCCGCCTGCTCCAGGAGCGCGGCGCCGTCCTCAGCCTGGGCCGCGTCGAGGCTGACCGTGGAAGCTGGCAGGGGCTGGAGCTCCTGGCCGGCGAGCTGGAGCGGCAGACCGGCGTCGCGATCACCCCCGACGCCCTGACCGAGCTCGCCCGGCGTACGCTGCGGCAGGAGAGCGACGGCCGCGGCCGGTCCACGGGCGGCGTGGACTCCGACTCCACCGCCCGCCTCGCCGGCGAGTACCGCAAGCTCGCCAATCTGGTCGAGGCGGAGGGGCGGATCGACCGCAAGCTCGTGGAGCAGACGGTGGAGGACCGCGGCGAGGAGGACGTCTGGCAGCTCCTGGACGCCATCGCCGCCGGGCGTGGCGGCGAGGCCCTGGACCGGCTTCACCGCCTGATCGGCTCGGCGGAGGACGCGCTGGCTGCCCGCCTGACCTTCTTCTCCCTCCTCTCCTCCTTCTGCCGCCAGCTCGTGGCCATCCGCGGCATGATGCGCGTCGCCCGCGTGCCCGCCGGCGAGCCGAACTACGCCCGTTTCAAGAGCCAGCACGCGCCGGCGCTTCAGGGCGAGATCCCCATCGGCGGCAAGAATCCGCTGGCCGGCCTCCACCCCTTCCGTCTCCACCGCGCCTACCTCGCCGCGAGCCGCCTGCCGGAGCCCTTCCTGGCCAGGCTCCCCTCCGACCTCCTGGACACGGAGCTGCAGATCAAGGGTGAGAGCGGCGAAGCCGACGTGGCCCTCGCCCGTCTGGTGGCCCGGCTGAGCCAGGGGGCCCGGCGGGCCTAGGGTGGAGAGTCGGGCGTATGCTCTCACCCCTCTCATGGAATCCGCAGCCGAGCTGCTCACCCGTCTTCAGCCGGTCCTGAAGGAGATCTTCGCCGCCTATGGCGTGACGGAGGACCAGGCGCGGCGCATCGTCGAGGAGAGCTGCGCCATTCTCATCAGCAAGCGGTGGGATCGCCAGAACCCGGGCCGATGGCTGCTGCGGACGGTGATCGAACGCTGCCGGGAGCTGGCGCTGGGGACCGGTGATGGCTGGCCCGGCGGCGGCTGGCCCGGCGTCCAGTGAATCACCCCCGGCCGGGGACGTCGCGGGGGAAGCCGTGCTCCAGGCGCAGGCTCCGGAAGGCCGCGAGGAGGGGGCTCCGGAGCTTCGGACCGGCCTCGATCTCCACGTCGAAAACGCCCGCCTCCCGGGCCTGAGCCAGGAAGCCGCGCAGGTCCGAGGTCCGCGCCCCCGGGACCGGCGTGAGGACCAGCCGGGTCGTGATTCCCTCGGCGGCCAATCTCCGGGCCGCTTCCAGCCGGGCGGCGGCGTCCGGGGTCCGCGACACGGGGACGGCGATGCGCACGGCCACGGAGTGGCGCCGGTCCAGCTCCACCAGCAGGTCCAGCTCACGCAGGATGCGCGGCGACGCCGTCGTGATGCTGATCTCCAGCCCCTCGGCGGCGAGGAGCAGGCGCAGCGGCGACTCCCCGCTCCCCGGCTCGTAGGGCTCGGTCAAGGTGCCCGCGAAGATGGGCTCGCGGCGGAGGAGAGACCGGCGGAGTCGCCGCTCCAGCGCCGCCGAGGGATCGGCCTGGAAGGCCGGCGAAAGAGCGAGGAGGAGAGGGAAGGTGGCTTGGTTGATCATGTTGCGCCTTTTTTACGCCAACTTACGCCTCATTGTCAAGTCATCTCGTTCGCTCTCGTTCGCCATAGAATCCCCCTCATGCCCGAGCTGCCCGAGGTCGAAGTCCTGCGCCGAAGCCTGGAGCCCCACCTGGTAGGGGACCGGATCGTACGCGTCGAGGTGCGGAATCCGGCGCTGCGCGAGCCGGTGGAGACGGCCCGGCTGCGGCGGGGCGCGGCGGGGCGCGACGTGGTGGCCCTGCGGCGGCGGTCGAAATACCTGCTGATCGATCTCGCCGGGGGGCGGACGGTGGCCGTGCACCTGGGGATGAGTGGCCGGCTGACGCTCGCCGCCGGGGAGGCGCCGCTCGAGCCCCACGAGCACGTGGCCTTCCACCTGCGCTCCGGCCGGCGGCTGCGGCTGCGCGATCCGCGGCGCTTCGGCCTCGTGCTGGCCCTGGAGACGGCGGCGATCGAGGCGGACCCCCACTTCGCCCATCTGGGAGTGGAGCCGCTGGAGGCGGGATTCTCCGGCGAGGTGCTGGCGCGGGCGGCGGCCGGCAGACGGGGGCCGGTCAAGGCCTTCCTCATGGATGCCCGGGTGGTGGTGGGCGTGGGGAACATCTACGCCTCAGAGTCGCTGTTCCGGGCGGGGGTCCACCCCGTGCGGTCGGTGGCGCGGATCGCGGCGGCGCGCTGGGACCGGATCGCCGACTCGGTCGTGGCGGTGCTGCGCCAGGCCATCGCCCAAGGGGGGACCACGCTCAACGACTTCGCGGATGGCGAGGGGCGCAGCGGCTATTTTCAGGTGTCGCTCGCGGCCTACGACCGGGAGGGGGAGCCCTGTCTGGCCTGCGGCGGGCCGGTGCGGCGGCTCGTCCAGGCCGGCCGCAGCACCTACTACTGCCCGCGCTGCCAGCGCTGATCCCGGGAAGAGCTACAATCCCCCGCCATGCCCGCCATGCCCGCCATGATCGACACCGAGCCGCTGCTGCAGCCCCTCCTCGCCGCCTCGCGGTTCAGGCCCTGCGTCCTCGGCGTGGCGGGGGGCACCGGCTCGGGCAAGACCACGGTGGCGCGGGCCATCGTCGACGCCGTGGGCGCCGACCGCATCACCCTCATCGAGCAGGACAGCTATTACAGCGACGTCGACTGGCGCACCGAGACCGAGTTGCTGCACCACAACTTCGATCACCCGTCGGCCCTCGACAACGAGTTGCTGGTGGCCCATCTCGCGGCGCTCAAGGCGGGGCATCCGGTGGAGGTGCCGATCTACGACTTCGTCCGCCACCGGCGCACCACGCGCACCAAGCGGGTGACGCCCCAGCCGGTGATCATCCTGGAGGGGATCCTGATCTTCGTCGAGCCCAACCTGCGCGAGCTCCTCGATTTCAAGATCTACGTCGACACGGACGCCGACCTGCGGCTCATCCGCCGCCTGGGCCGCGACATGGCGGAGCGCGGGCGTTCGGTGCAGGACGTGCTGCGCCAGTACCTGGAGACGGTCCGCCCCATGCACCTGGAGTTCGTGGAGCCCTCCAAGCGCTGGGCGGACATCATCATCCCCGAGGGCGGGGAGAACAAGGTGGCCCTGGAGATGGTGGTGGCCCACGTGCAGCAGCTCCTGGGCGGGAGGTGACACGGTGCCGTCGTACGTGCTGCGGGTGGGGAGCCGCTTCGAGGCGGCCCACCACCTGACGTCCTACAAGGGATCACCCGAGCCTGCCCATGGCCACTCCTGGCGGGTCGAGGCCGCCCTGGAGACCGCGGAGCTGGACGCCGAAGGCATGGCCTACGACTTCGTGGCGGTGCAGGCCGCGTTGCGCGAGCTGGTCTCCGGAGTCGACCACCGCGACCTCAACACCGTCCCCCCCTTCGACCGGACCAGCCCCACGACCGAGCGGCTCGCCGCCTGGTTCTTCTCCGCCCTGAGAGAGAAGCTGCCGGGCGCGCCGCTGGTGGAGGTCACCGTCTGGGAGGGGCCGGACTGCTCCGCGACCTACCGTCCGTGAGGCTTGACAGCGGCCCCGTTGCTAGCTAGCGTCCCTGTCACTCATGAACCTCAAAAAAATCTTTCTCCCCCTTTCGGTGGCTGCCGTTTCGCTGGCCGCGGCCTGTGGCGGCGGCAAGCAGACCCCTGTGGCGCGGGTGGACGTCGAGCCGCGCCTGGTGCGCCTGCCGTTCGGGCAGGCCCAGACCGTCCGCCTGACCTGGACGCCCTCCGCGCCCCTGGAGGGGGAGACGCCCACGGTCTTCGTCCATCTCCTGGACGGCGAGCACAAGGTGGCCCGCACCTTCGACCATCCGTTCCCGCAGCGCTGGCGGGAGGGCGAGCCGCTGACCGACGACTTCAAGGTCTACCAGTCGGCCCTGGCGCCGCCTCTCCCCGCCGGCAAGTACCAGGTGGTCGCCGGCCTCTACGGGCGGGACGGCAAGCGCTGGCCTCTCGACGGCCTCGGCGAGCCGGTGGGGAGGGACGAGTACAAGGCCTTCGAGGTCGAGGTGCCGGCCGAGGATCCAGGGCCCAAATTCACTTTCTCGCCGACCTGGCTGCCGGTCGAGCCCGGGGGTGATCGCCAGGTGGTGGCGCGGCGCTGGATGGCCGACCGGGGAGATATCCGCGTGGTCGACCAGAAGGGGCCGGGCGTCGTCTGGCTGGTGATCCAGATCCCGGCCACGGACAAGCCGGACTACAAGCTGGCGCTCGATCCGGGAGCCAGCTCCCCCTCGGTCCTGGTGCAGGGCAACTGCGGCGGAGGCGAGACGAACCTCTCCGGACCCGGCATCCACGACGCCGAGGTGGCCATGGACTCGCCGCCGCCGGACGCTCCCTGCCGCGTCCAACTGTCGGCCAACTTCACCATTCAGTCGCGGATCGCCAGGGGGAAGCGCTCGGTCTCGCTGGAAAACATCGCCTGGATTCCGGGCGGGTCGCGCAAACCCGCCGCCCAGCCCGCGGACCAGGCCAATCCCGCCTCGCCGTCGGCGCCGCGGTAGGCCGCCATGAAGCACGGCAAGGGCGCCATCCTCCACGCCGAGCAGGAGAGCTACATCGAGCGCCTCCTGCCGCCGCGCGACCCCGTCCTGCGGGAGATCGAGGAGCACGCGCGGCGGGAGGACGTCCCCATCTCCGACCCCGAGGTCGGCCGCTTCCTGAGCATCATGGCCCGGGCGACCGGGGCGCGCCTGATCCTGGAGATCGGCGCCGCCATCGGCTACGGGGCCATCTGCCTGGCCCGCGGCGCGCCGGAGGCCCGCGTCGTCTCCGTCGACGTGGACCCCGGCCGCCTCGCCTGGGCGCGGAGCTATGTGGAGAAGGCGGGAGTGGCGGACCGGGTGGAGCTGATCGAGGGCGACGTCCTCGACATCCTGCAACGCCTGCCCGGCACCTTCGACCTGGTCTACATCGACGCCGACAAGATGCAGTATCGCCGGTACCTCGACCAGGTCCTGCCACGGCTGCGGGTGGGGGGGGTGATCCTGGTGGACAACCTGCTGTGGAGCGGGCACGTGGCCGTGCCGCCCGAGGAGGAGGATCGGTCGGCGGACGCCCTGCGGGCCTTCAACGGCTACCTGATGATGCACCCCCAGCTCCAGTCCGTCGTCATCCCTCTGGGCGACGGCATGGGGGTCGCCGCCAAGCTCAAGCCCACGATCCTGGAGATGGGCGGGCCGTTCTAGGCCTCACCTCCTGGGTCCCCTTGGCCCCCTTCCCCTTCGTCATCCGCCCCGCCCTGAACCTTTTGAAGAAGCACTTCCAGGTCAGACAGGGAGACACCGTAGAAGCGTAGAAGGCTGTCCAGAGAGTCGAGCCGGGGAGTCTTTCCAGGGCGTTCCTGAAGCATCCTGTTGCCGAATCGCCGAGAGGGTCTATGTTCCAGGAGAGCCAGGTTCTCCTTGACCAGACCCGCTCCCGCCGCAACCTCCCTCACCGACCTTGCCCCCCGTAGTTTCCGGAGGACGATCGGCAGCCCGGCAAACAGCACCAGCCGTTTGACGTTCGTCATGGGGTGCCCGTCATTCGAGGCCCACCCACGGCCTCACCTGGAGAGCCGCCCGCGGTGAGAGAGTCACCTCCAGGCGGACTTGGGCGTTGGGCTTGAGAGCCGAGGGAACGCGCAACGACTCCGGCAGGGCGAGCAGACCTCCCGGCCCCAGCTCGACCCCGTGCCAGCCCTGCGGAGGCTTCTTCAACTCGCAGGGCTCGAAGTCGGCCGTGGCCAGACTCTGCTTGCAAGCGAGTAGATCGCCTTTCTCGAGATCGAGCATCCACAGCATGTCTTCTGGCAGCATCACCTGGAAATCGGGCAGCACCGGCAGCAGATACCCCGCTTCCAGAAGCAGCTCCGGGTCGAGCCGCCGTCCGCCCACCGGCTCCAGAGTGAACGAGCCCCTCCAGGCGTGGCTCTCGGCCCGCAGCAGGACCTGGCCTCCGGCGAGCAGCGCCTG
>JAJKHS010000007.1 GCA_021154885.1 Thermoanaerobaculum sp. | reverse complement strand
CCGCTGCCGGCGCTGGCGGTGGAGCCGGACCATCTCGCCTACGTGCTCTACACCTCCGGCTCGACGGGACGGCCCAAGGGGGTGCAGATCGCGCACCGCGGATTGCTCAACCTGGTGCGCTGGGACCTGCGCGCGCACGGCACGGGCCCGGGGGACCATCGCACCCAGGTGGCGAGCCTCGGTTTCGACGCTTCGGTCTGGGAGATCTGGGCCTGCCTGGCCTCCGGGGCGACGCTGCATCTGCCTGCGGAGGAGCTGCGGCTGGACCCGCCGCGGCTGGCCGCCTGGATGGCCGAGCGTGGGGTCACCGTCTCCATGCTCCCCACCCCCCTCGCCGAGGCGCTCCTCGCGGGCGGGGGAGCGCAGATTCCGACCTTGCGCCGGCTGCTGGTGGGAGGCGACCGCCTCCGCCTTCACCCGGAGCCAGGGTGCGGCTTCACGCTGGTCAACCACTACGGTCCGGCGGAGGCGTCGGTGGTGACGAGCGCCGGCCCGGTGCCCCCGCGATATCGCAGGGAGGGCGGGGAGGCGGGGGCGTCTCCCAACTCGCCCCCGACGTTGGGCCGGCCCATCGACGGCCTGCGGGTCCATCTGCTGGATCGATCTCTGCAACCGGTGCCGCCGGGGGTGGCGGGGGAGCTGTGGGTGGGCGGTCCCGCCTTGGCCCGCGGCTACCTGGGAGACCCGGGACGCACGGCGGATCGGTTTCTGCCCGACCCCTGGGGGGCGCGCCCCGGTGAGCGGCTCTACCGCACGGGAGACCTCTGCCGCTATCGCGGCGACGGCGAGATCGAGTTCCTCGGCCGGGTGGACCACCAGGTCAAGATCCGCGGCCAGCGCATCGAGCCCGGCGAGATCGAGGCGGCGCTGGCGGCGTTGCCCGGGGTCCGCGAGGCGGTGGTGGTGGTGCGGGACCGGCAACTGGTCGCCTACGTGGTGGGAGGCGCCGCGGCCGAGGAGCTGCCTCGCTCCTTCCGGGAACAACTACGCGAGCGGCTGCCGGACTACATGGTGCCGGCCGTCTTCGTGACCCTCGAGACCCTGCCCCTCACCCCCAACGGCAAGGTGGACAGGAAGGCCCTGCCGGCGCCGGAAGGGCAGAGCGCCCCAGAGACCTGGCTGGCGCCGCGCACGCCGGTCGAAGAGGTGGTGGCCGGTATCTGGGCCGAGCTCCTCGGCCTCGAGCGGGTGGGGCTGGACGGCCATTTCTTCGCCCTCGGCGGGCACTCGCTGCTGGCGGCGCAGGTGACCTCGCGCCTGCGCCGCGCCTTCGGCGTCGAGCTGCCGGTGCGCGATCTCTTCGAGGCCCCGACGGTGGCGGAACTCGCCGCCCGGGTCGAAGCGGCGCGCCGGACCGGCGCGGAGCGGACCGTTCCCCCTCTCCTGCCGGTGCCGCGGCAGGGGCCCGTGCCCCTGTCGTTCGCCCAGCAGCGGCTCTGGTTCATCGACCAGCTCGAGCCGGGCACGCCGCTCTACAACCTGCCGTTGGCGCTGCGCGTCGAAGGGCCGCTCGAATCCGCGGTGCTGGAGCGCTGCCTGGGGGAGATCGTGCGCCGCCACGAGGCCCTGCGCACCGTCTTCGCCCTGCAAGGAGACTCGCCGGTGCAGATGATCCAACCGCCGGCACCCTTCGTCCTGCCGCTGGTGGACCTGTCGGGGCTGCCGGAGCCCGCGCGCGAGGCGGCGGCTCGCGCCCTGACCGTCGAAGAGGCCGGCCGGCCGTTCGACCTCGCCCGCGATCCCGCCCGTGGTCCACTGCTGCGCGGCGTGCTGCTGCGCTTGTCGGCGGCAGACCCGTCGGAGGACCATACCGTCGCCCTCACCCTGCACCACGTGGCGAGCGACGGCTGGTCGCTGGGTATCCTGGTGCGCGAGGTGGCCGCGCTCTATGCCGCGTTCGCTCAAGGGCAGCCCTCGCCCTTGCCGGAGCTGCCGGTGCAGTACGCGGATTTCGCCGTCTGGCAGCGCTCCTGGCTGCGTGGCGAGGTCCTGGAGAACGAGATCGCCTGGTGGCGGAGCCAGCTCGCGGGCCTGCCGCCCCTCCTGGAGCTGCCCACCGACCGGCCGCGGCCCGCGGTGCAGAGCTACCGGGGTGCCACACGGCCGGTGCGGCTGCCGGCCGAGCTCACCCGGCAAGCCGAGGCTCTGGGCCGGCGCGAGGGAACGACGCTCTTCATGGTGCTGCTCGCCGGCTTCCAGGCCCTCCTCTCGCGCTACAGCGGACAGGACGACCTCGCGGTGGGCTCACCCGCCGCCGGACGCAACCGGGTGGAGACGGAAGGATTGATCGGATTTTTCGTCAACACCCTGGTCCTGCGTGGAGACCTGTCGGGCACACCGACGTTCCGTGAGCTGCTCGGCCGGGCGCGCGAGACGGCCCTGGCCGCCTATCTGCATCAGGACATGCCGTTCGAAAAACTGGTCGAGGAGCTCGCCCCGGAGAGGAGCCTCGCCCACGCCCCCCTGTTCCAGGTGATGCTCGTCCTGCAGAATGCTCCCGTCGCAAGCCTGGAGATCGAGGATCTGCTCCTGCGGCCGGCAGGCGACACGGGGACGATGGCGAAGTTCGATCTCACGCTCAACCTTTCGGAGCACGACGGCGGGCTCATCGGTAGCTTCGAGCACGCCACCGATCTGTTCGACGCCGCCACGATCGACCGGCTGGTCATCCATTTCGAAAGGCTGCTGACCGCGGCCCTGGCAGCGCCGGAGCGGCCCGCCTCGGAGCTGTCGCTGCTCTCCCCGGCTGAACGCCACCAGGCGATTGCCGAATGGAGCGACACGGTGGTGCCGCCGGCGAGCGAGATGTTCCTCCACGATCTCCTGACGGCCCGAGCGGAGCAGGCTCCGGAGCTGCCGGCCCTCGCCCACGGGCAGGAGCAACTGACTCATGGCGAGCTGGCCACCCGCTCCGACCGCCTGGCTGCTCACCTCCGTGCTCTGGGCACCGGGCCCGACGTCATCGTGGCTCTCTTCCTCGAGCGCTCGGTCGATCTGGTGGTGGCCCTGCTCGCGGTGCTGAAGGCGGGCGGCGCCTACCTGCCGCTGGAAACCTCCCTCCCGCGCCCACGGCTGTCGTTCATGCTTGACGACTCCCGCGCATCCCTCCTGCTCACCCGGCCGCGGCTGCTGCCGGCCCTCCCCGCGTGCTCCTCCCGCGTCGTCTGCCTCGACGATCTCCCGGAGATCGCCGAGGACGGAGGTGCGATCATGCGGCCGGCGGCCGACAATCTCGCCTATGTCCTCTACACCTCGGGCTCGACCGGCCAACCCAAAGGCGTGGCGGTCACCCACCGCGGGCTCGCGAACTACCTGCTCTGGGCGGCGGATGCCTATCCGGCGGGCGAGGGGCGAGGAGCCCCGGTCCACTCGCCGGTCAGCTTCGATCTGACGGTGACCAGCCTCTTCCTGCCGCTGCTCGCCGGCCGCTGCGTCGACCTGGTGCCAGAGGAGGTGGGAGTCGAGGGGTTGGCCGCGGCGCTCGCCGAGGGTGGCTTCGGGCTGGTCAAGCTCACGCCCGCGCACCTGGACGTCCTGCAGCGGCTGCTGCCGCCCGAGCGGATCGCCGGCAGCGCGGGTGCGTTCGTCATCGGCGGCGAGCCGCTGTCCGGCGAGCAACTCGCCTTCTGGCGGACCCATGCTCCGGGTCTGCGCCTGTTCAACGAGTATGGGCCGACGGAGACGGTGGTGGGGTGCTGCACCTACGAGATTCCGCCGTCGATTCCGCCGGCCGGGCCGGTGTCCATCGGCCGCCCGATCGCCAATGCCCGGATTCTGCTCCTGGACGAGCGGCTGCATCCGGTCCCGGTCGGGGTGGCGGGTGAGCTCTATCTCGGTGGCGCGAGTGTCTGCCGCGGATATCTCCACCGGCCCGGCCTGACGGCCGAGAAACTCGTGCCCGATCCGTTCGGCACGAGGGGAGAGCGGCTCTACCGGACGGGCGATCTCGCCCGCCGCATGCCCGCTGGGACGATCGAGTTCCTGGGCCGCTCGGACCATCAGGTCAAGATCCGCGGTTTCCGCATCGAGCTCGGAGAGATCGAGGCGGCGCTGGTGTCCCTGCCAGGGGTTCGCGAGGCAGTCGTGCTGGCGCGGGAGGATCGATCCGAAAAGCGGCTGGTCGCCTATGTGGCCGGCGACGTCGCGGTCGAGGAGCTGCGCAGGTCGTTGCGCGAGCGGCTGCCGGACTACATGGTGCCCGCGGCCTTCGTGAAACTCGAAGCGTTGCCCCTCACCTCCAACGGCAAGGTAGACCGCAAGGCCCTGCCGGCGCTGGAGGGACAGAGCCTCGATGTGGAGTATGTGGCGCCGCGCACGCCGGTCGAAGAGGTCCTCGCCGGCATCTGGGCCGAAGTTCTCGGTCTCGAACGGGCCGGGGCGGCCGACCACTTCTTCGACCTGGGGGGCCACTCACTCCTCGCCACCCGGGTGACGTCGCGCCTGCGCGCCGCCTTCGGCGTCGAGCTGCCGCTGCGCGATCTCTTCGCGGCCCCCAGGTTGGCGGACCTCGCCGCCCGGGTCGAGGAAGCCCTGCGAGCCGGTGCGAAACAACTCATCCCACCTCTGCTCCCGGTGCCGCGGGAGGGTCCGCTGCCCCTGTCGTTTGCCCAGCAGCGGCTCTGGCTCATCGATCAGCTCGAGCCGGGAAGCCCGCTTTACAACCTGTCGGTGGCGCTGCGCGTCGAAGGGCCGCTCGCACCCGCGGTGCTGCGGCGTTCCTTAAGAGAGATCGTGCGTCGCCACGAGGCCTTGCGCACCGTTTTCGCCGCGCCGGAGGGCAAGCCGGTGCAGGTGATCCAACCGCCGGCGCCCTTCGTCCTGCCGCTGGTGGACCTGTCGGGGCTGCCGGAGCCTGCGCGCGAGACGGCGGCTCTCGCCTTGGCCGCGGCAGAGGCCGGCCGGCCGTTCGATCTCACCCGCGATCCGATGCTGCGCGGCGTGCTGCTGCGCTTGTCGGCGCAAGACCCGGCGGAGGACCATGCCGTCGCGCTCACCCTGCACCACGTCGCGAGCGACGGCTGGTCCCTGGGGCTCCTGGTGGGCGAGATGGCCGCGCTCTATGCCGCGTCTGCTCAAGGGCAACCCTCGCCTTTGCCGGAGCTGCCGGTGCAGTATGCGGATTTCACCGTCTGGCAGCATTCCTGGCTGCGCGGCGAGGTTCTGGAGCAGGAGATCGACTGGTGGCGGCGGCAGCTCGCCGGTCTGCCGCCCCTCCTGGAGCTGCCCACCGACCGGCCGCGACCCGCGACGCAGAGCTATCGGGGTGCGGCGCGGCCGGTGCGGCTGCCGGCCGAGCTAGTCCGGCCGACCGAGGCTCTGGGCCGGCGCGAAGGAGCGACCCTCTTCATGGTGCTCCTGGCCGGCTTCCAAGCCCTGCTTGCGCGTTACAGCGGACAGGACGATCTCGCGGTGGGCTCACCCGTCGCCGGACGCACACACCGCGAGCTCGAACCGCTGATCGGGTTCTTCGTCAACACGCT
>JAJKHS010000006.1 GCA_021154885.1 Thermoanaerobaculum sp. | reverse complement strand
CTCCCGCCCCCTCGCCACCCCCCTCCCCGGGAGAAGAGGGAGAAAAGCAAGAAAGGACTACAAGGACAGCAAGGACAAAAAGGACGAGGGAGACCAGCAAGGTCGCTCCAACCGGGTTCCCCTCTCCCGGGGAGGGGGGTGGCGAGGGGGCGGGAGAGGGGGACCCGAATGAAGGGTTCTTGCCTTTCTCCCTCTTCTCCCGGTCGGGGGGAGGGCGGTGGGAGAAGAGGGCCGGGGTGATGAGGGTCTTGGGTGGGGGGCCGGGCCGTCAGGGAGGGGGGGCGTCTTACCCAGAGGACGCACCGTCTGGAGAACCGTTCACTCCAGAGGTCGCTCTCGCGTCAAAAGCCCCATTTTACAGGCTTTTGAGCATGGCACCCACCTTGCTCTCCAGGTCTGGCGGACACGGTTTCACCCATCCTCCCGCGGCAGGCCGTATCGCCGCGCGGTCCCCTGGGGGAAGCCGGGCTCCCCGGCCCGGCTTCCCTTCCCTCCCCCTCCTTCGTCATAGAATCGCCGCCATGAGCTCGACGTCCGATCCCTTGTCCGGTCTGCGGGACTCCATCGCCGAGGTAGACCGCGCCCTGCTGGAGTTGCTGCGCCGCCGCATGGACCTCGCCGCCGAGGTGGGGCGCGTCAAAGCCGCGTCCAACATTCCAGTCGTGGTGCGCGATGTGGAGGACCGGGTGCTCACCCGCGCCCGCCAGCACGCCGAATCGTGCGGCGTCTCCGAGGAGGTCATGGCGGGGGTGTTCCAGGCCATCATGAGCGGCTCGGTGGAGCGGCAGTACCGGGTGGGCATCGCCCTGCGCGAGCAGCGCGGCGGCCGGGTGCTCATCGTGGGCGGCGCCGGCGGCATGGGCAACTGGTTCCGCGGCTTCCTGGAGCTCGCCGGCCACAGCGTCGACGTGGCGGACCCCTCTCTCACCAGCCTGCCGGCCTCGGCGGGGCGCTTCTCCCGCCTGGAGGACGTGCCGGACCTGAACGTCTACAGGGCCGTGCTGGTGGCCGTCCCCTTAAGCCGCACACCCCGGGTCCTGGAGGAGGTGGTGGCGCGCTCGCCGCACGGGCTGGTGGTGGAGATCGCCTCGATCAAGGACCCGCTGGCCGGGGTGATCGCCCGCGCCCGGGAGCGCGGGGTGAAGGCCCATGCCCTCCACCCCATGTTCGGTCCCGGCAAGTCGTTCTATGAGCCGCTGACGTTCGTCCTCGCCGCCTACGGCGACCCGGCGGCCGAGAGGCATGACCTGTCGCCGCTGCTCTCCCACCCGTACACGCGGCTGGTGGTCGTCCCCTTCTCCCACCACGACCGGCTGATGGGCTGGCTGCTGGGCCTCGCCCACCTGACCAATATGCTCTTCGGCGCCGCCCTCACCCGCTCGGGGATCGATCCCGACGAGCTCCACGCCTGCGCCTCGACGACGTTCAAGCGCCAGGCCACCACTGCCCTCTCGGTGCTGGCGGAAGACCCCGACCTTTACCTCGACATCCAGCACCTGAACCCGCATCGCCACGAGGTCTACGCCGCCATGCGCGAAGCGCTGGAGCAGCTCGAGCGGCTGGTCGAGGGGCGGCAGCGCGAGGGCTTCCGCGACACCCTGGCAGCGGCGCGGCGGGCGTTGACGGAGGAGTAGGCCGGCCCCTCATCACCCCGGCCCTCTTCTCTCCTCGCCCTCGCCCCAACCGGGAGAAGAGGGAGAAAGCAAGAAACCTGAGCTGCGTTCCCCTCTCCCGGTCGGGGGGAGTGCGGTGGGAGAGGGGCTAGGGGTGAGGGCCCAGCGCCTGCTCCAGGTCCGCGATCAAATCGTCCGCGTGCTCCAGGCCGATCGAGACGCGCAGGAGGTCCTGGGGCGTGCGCGAGGCCGGGCCTTCGGTGGTGGCGCGATGCTCGATGAGGCTCTCGACGCCGCCCAGGGAGGTGGCACGGGTGAACAGGCGGACCCGGCTCACGGCCCGCAACGCCGCCTCCCGCCCCCCGGCGGCACGCAGGGAGAGCATGGCCCCGAAGGCCGACATCTGGCGCCGGGCGATGTCGTGCCCGGGGTGCGAAGGGAGCCCCGGATAGTGGACGGCGGCGACCGCCGGCGAGGCTTCCAGGAACCGGGCCACGGCCAGCGCCGTCGCGCTCTGGACCGCCACCCGGCAGGCCAGGGTGCGCACCCCGCGCAGCACCAGCCAGGAGTTGAAGGGCGCGGAGACGGCGCCGAGGATGTGGCGCTGGTGCTGGATCCTGTCGTAAGGCTCGCCGCGGCGGGCGAAGATCAGGGCCCCTCCCTGCACGTCGCTGTGCCCGCCCAGGTACTTGGTCGTCGAGTGCAGGACGACGTCGCCCCCCAGCTCCAGGGGCCTTTGCAGCACGGGCGTGGCAAAGGTGTTGTCCACCACCGTGAGGGCGCCCGCCCGGCGGGCCAGACCGGCGGCGGCGGCCAGGTCCACCACCTTGAGCAGGGGGTTCGAGGGGCTCTCCAGCCAGACGACGCGGGTCTCGGGACGGATCGCCGCGGCCAGGGCTCCGAGGTCCTCCATGCCCACGAAGTCGGAGCGGATACCCCAGTTGGGGAGGATCTCCTCGGCGGCGCCCCGGAAGCCATAGTAGGCGTCGTCGGGGAAGACGACGTGGGAGCCCGGCGGCAGCGTCTGCAGCAGGGCCACGCCCGCGGCCATGCCGGAGGCGAAGACGAGGGCCGCCTCTCCCCCTTCGAGGGGGGCGAGGGCCGCCTCGAGCTGGTCCTGGTTGGGGTTCGAGTCGCGGATGTAGGTGTAGCCGCCCAGCGGGGTCCCTTCGGGATCGCGGACGAAGGTGGTGGAGAGATAGATGGGAGGAGCCACCGCGCCCGTCGAAGGATCGATGCGGAGGCCGGCGTGGACGACGCGGGTCTCGAATTTCATGACCGGAGCCTATCGCGCGGCAAGAGCAAGAAAAAGGGCCGGCGCCTCGCGGCACCGGCCCTCAAAGCTACGGAGCAGGCTGGATCAGGGGATCCGGGCCGAGCCGGCGCAGCTCTGAATGGCGCCCTTCTGGGAACCGGAGATGACGCCGTCCTTCTTCAGGTCGTTGGTGAGATGCGCGACACAGCTCACGAAACCGCCGTGATTGCCGGCCCCCACTCTGCAGTCGTTGATCTGGTCGGAGATCCGGCAGCCGGTGGAGAACGTCGTGTTCGGCACGCCCGAGTTGCAGCCGTCGATGATGACGGTCGCGTCGCGCGAGGAGCCGAGGCACTGGTCGCGGCCATCGGGCACGCCGTCACCGTCCGAGAACCAGCCGACGTCGATCATCTCCTGACGGGTCAGGTCGATGCCGTGGGTGAGGTCGGCGTTGATAGCCGGCTCCATCAGCAGGTTGGGGAAGGCGATGGTGTCCCAGTGGGAGACGGACGAGCCGGAGACCACCGGCACGGGAGCGTAGAGCTCCACGAAGCCGGCCGGGTCGGCGCCGGCGAGGACGTTGAGGTTGATGCCCAGGGTGGCATTGACCGTGCCGCTGGCCAGCACCGCCTTGAGCGCGTTGGCATCCGGGAGGCTGATGCGCACGGAGGGGATGGTGATGGTCGGGTCGGCGCCGCCGAGACCGGCCGGCGGGCTGCCGGCCGCGTTGTCCGCCACGATCACGGCGGTGGCGCCGGCGTCCTGCGCGTTCTTCACCTTGACCGCGAAGCCGCAGGTGCCACGGTCGACGAGGGCGATCTTGCCCGCCATCGCGCCGGCGTTGGTCAGCGGCGAGCAGGCGTCGAAGGTGGTCGGGCCGGCGGCGTCCGCCGGGTCGAGGGCCTGCACCACGTTGCCGGTCACGCCGGGAGAGGTGAGGGCAGGGCCGAAGGCCGCCAGACCGATGCGGAAGGTGCCGAGGCTCGCCGGGGTGTTGAAGGTGAGCAGCGGGCTGCCGTGCTGGAGGACGCCCGGCGCCGCCGAGGTGACGTGGAGGCCGTCCCAGACCAGATGGTTGGTCTTGAGAATGGCGGCCTGGCGCTCGGCGTTGGTCATCTGCGGGAAGTGCTTGCCCGTGGTGTCGTCCAGGATGTAGGTGCCGAAGATGTCCGGCAGGCCGGCGAAGTTGGCGCCCGTGGTCTTGTTGACGAAGGTGGCGAAGCCCAGGCCGTGACCGAACTCATGGAGCAGCACGGTGGCCAGGTCGATCAGGTTGCCGTGGTTGTCGTCCAGGCCGTAGTACCAGTTCGTCGTCGACAGGCAGGCGGGGGTGCCGAGGCTGGAGTTGAAGAAGGCCACGATGTCGTCGGCGCTGCTGCCGTTCGGCCCGGGGGCGAGGTCGCCGCCCGCGAGCTTGTTGGCCAGCGCGACGTGATACCAGGTGTTGTCGTACTCGCGGCCGGGGAAGTCCCTAAAGACCTGGATCGTGCCGGCGGAGCCCAGGGTGCCGCTGGTCGGCGTGCAGGAGAGGGGGCTGAAGCTCGCCTGAATGTAGATGGTCGCCGGGCTGTCGAGGATCGAGCCCCAGACGTTGGCGGCGAACTGGAAGACGTTGAGCGCCTGCTGGCCGCGCGTGGTGCCGGGGTTGCCGCCCACCGGCGCCACCGGGGTCGGATCGTTGAAGCCCACGCCGGGGGCGTTGACGTTGACGATGACGATGTTGGCCGCGCCGAAGGCGGGCGCGGTCGCGAGCAGGAGGCCGGCCAGGAGGAGCAGGGAGAGAAGCTTGCCCGTGAGTTTCATGGCTACTTCTCCTCGAGCGCCGCGGTGGCGGGCTGGGCGGTGCCGAGGCTGGCGCCGTCGACGCAGGCCTGGCTCAGCGAGCCGTCCGGGTTGACCTGGACGAGCCAGACGTTCAGGAACTCGGGGCCCAGCACGGCCGACGTCGTGCCGTCCGCGAAGGTGGTGACCTGAGAGCCGGTGAGGGCGGCCTTGGTCATCATCGGGGTCTGGGCGCTCAGCGCCAGCGCCTCGGCGGCCGTGGGCTGGCGGATCTTGCCCGTGGCCGGGTCGATGGCCACCATCAGGCCGTTGGACGGGGCCTGGGCGCCCGGCGTGGCCGGGGCCTTGTGACCGGCCGAAGCCGGGACGGCCAGCGCCAGGGCCGCCAGGGCTGCCAGAGCCAGGACGGCGAATCGGTGAGCTCTCGGAGCTCTCGTCTGCTGCATTTTCCTCATTTATCCCTTCCTCCTTGGATAGGGGTCGCTCAAGTTGAGCTCCACTTGCCAGCCCGGCCCGCTGTCGGTCAGGCGCACGGAGCACCAGATCTCAAAGGGAACAGATCGTCGTTGAGTGCGAGGGACAGGACCACCGGAACGAATACAAAAACCGCAGGTCATCTCTGGAAATTCCGCCCGCCGCCGCCTCATCGATCGGCTTTTCGGCAACCGGGCTGTCTCGGAGAGACCCTTGGCTTTGCGTCACCGCCTCGCGACGGTTTTGCCTTTTTCGTGTGCGAGGCGCAATTGTGAGGGGTTCAGTCGCCAATGTCAAGACCGCATAGCGACGAGGGAACACACTGGAGTGGTACGAACCCCATGGGGCCAGAGATCCTGCGGTTCGCGGGATGGGGCGACACGGGCCGCCCCTGGTCGACTTCTAGGAGGTGCCCGCGGGGTTGGCGACGATCACCTCGGCGGGTGCGGGCTGGCGGCGGGCCGCATCCTGGCGGGCGCGGACCAGCAGGGCCTCGGCGAGCTGGGCGCGCACCTCGCCCTTCAGGCTGCCGTCCAGGGCGACGGCGCGGCGGAAGGCGTCGTCGGACTCGGCGGCGCGGGCGCCGTTGCGCACCAGGAGGACGCCGAGCTGCACATAGGCTTTCGCCTGGCTCTCAGGGTTGGAGCTCAGGAGGGGGATGGCCATGCGGGTCACTTGAACGGCGGCGGTGAGCTGGCCGGCTCCGGCGTAAGCGCGAGCGACTCCCAGCAGACAATCGGGGCAGGGTCCGCTCGCCAGCTTGCTGGCGTGCTCGCACAGGGCCGCAGCCTCCTTGTACTTCCCGGTCTCGATCAGCTCTTTGGCCTTCTGTAAAGCGGTTACGGTATCCCCCGGGGCAGCGGCCTCCTGGGCCCAGGCGTTGGAGCCCAGAGCGAGGGCGCCGGCGATCGGCAGTGCGAAGATGAGGGCTCGAGTCTTCATGATGGCAGCTCCTTGTCGGACGAGCCTCGTTAGCTCCAAGTCATTCCACTTCAATGGTTTCTGTCGGCCTTGCCCGGGGGTGTTGCCGCGGACGACTTAGACTATAGCAAGCTGCGTGCCATGCCTGAGGCAGGGCAATGACCTCAGAATGGCATTGCTTTTGCTTCGTTACTAGATCGAGCGGGTCTACTGCAAAGGAGAGATACGACCTATGAGCAAGTCACTGATCGCCACCACCGCCCTCACCGGCCTCCTGGCCCTGGCTCCGGCCTTCGCCCAGAGCCCGGCGAGCAGCACCAGCACCACCACCAAGAGCAAGACGGCGACGAGCACCGGCACCACGGCTTCGGGGCTCAGCTCCGCCGACCGCAAGTTCATCACCTCCGCCGCGCAGGGCGGCATGCTGGAGGTCGAGCTCGGCAAGATCGCCGCCCAGAAGGCCTCGGACCCGGACGTCAAGACCTTCGGCCAGCGCATGGTGGACGACCACTCGAAGGCCAACGACCAGCTCAAGCAGCTCGCCTCCCAGAAGGGTGTGACGCTGTCCGACAAGCTCTCCCCCGCGAAGCAGAAGGACGTGGACAAATACAACAAGCTCTCGGGCGCCGCCTTCGACCGCTCTTACATGAGCCACATGGTCACCGATCACAAGCAGGACGTCGCCGAGTTCCAGAAGGAGTCGAAGAGCGGCAAGGACACCGACGTGAAGTCCTGGGCCTCGACGACTCTGCCCACCCTCCAGGACCACCTGAAGATGGCTCAGGACACCTCCGCCAAGCTCCACGCCGGCAGCAAGAAGGGCGGGAAGTAAAGCAAGCCCTGAATCATCGCCCACCCGGGTCTTCCGGGAGCTGTGAGACGCCCCCCGCCGGGGCGTCTTTCGTTTTTGGCGCGTCCCTCCAATTACAATCCCCCGCCATGACCGACGCTCTGGAGAGGCTCCCCCGCACCCGGCGGGCGATCGAGGAGGGGATGCGGGAAGGGCTCCACCTCGGCGCCCAGGTCTACGTCTCCGTCCACGGCGAGCCGCAGGCGGACGGCGCCGTTGGCGAGAACCGGCCGGGCGCCCCCCTGACTGCGGACCACCTGATGCTCTGGCTCTCCTCCACCAAGCCCGTGGGAGCCGTCGCCATCGCCCAGCTCTGGGAGCAGGGCCGGCTGGAGCTGGACGACCCGGTGGCGCGTCACATCCCTGAATTCGGCGTCCACGGCAAGGAGCGGATTACGCTGCGCCATCTCCTCACCCATACCGCCGGCATCCGCATGCTGGACGTGGGCTGGCCCGAGCGCCCCTGGGAGGAGGTCCTGGCGAAGATCTGCGCCATGCGCCCCGAGCCGCGCTGGGTGCCGGGCGAGAAGGCGGGCTACCACACCGCCTCGAGCTGGTTCGTGCTGGGCGAGGTGATCCGGCGGCTGGTCGGCCGGCCGTTCGACCGCTACGTACGGGAGGAGGTCTTCGAGCCGCTGGGAATGCAGGACTCCTGGGTGGGGATGCCGCCGGAGCGCTATCTTTTCTACAAAGGCGCGGGGAGGCTCGGCGCGATGTGGAATACCGCGGGGCCGGAGCCGAAGCCTCACGGCTGGGACAGCGAGGAGCGCTGCGTCCGGCCCAACCCCGGGGGGAACGGCTACGGCCCGGTGCGCGAGCTCGGCCGCTTCTACGAGACGCTGCTGGCCCGGGGGACCCGCGACGGCCGCCGCGTCCTCTCGCCGCAGGCTGTCGAGGCCCTGACGGCGCGCCACCGGGCGGGGATGGTGGATGCCACCTTCAAGCACGTCCTGGACTGGGGGCTGGGGTTCATCCTCAACTCCGTCCAGTACGGCGCGGAGACCGTACCCTACGACTACGGCCACCACGCCTCCGCCCGCACCTTCGGCCACAGCGGCTACCGCTCGTCGACCGGTTTCGCCGATCCCGAGCGGGGGCTCGCCGTGGCCCTGGCCTTCAACGGCACACCGAGCCACGAGCGGCACGAACGGCGGATCCGGGCGACGCTGGACGAGATTTACCAGGATCTGGGCCTGGCGGTTCTGTCACAGGAGATCCCGTAGCTCGTCTTCTGTCAGGCCTGCCTGTTTGAGGATGGCGCTGGCGGTGCCCCGCTTGAGGTCTCCGGGGTGCATGGGGATCGAAGTCATCCGCTTTCTGGACGGATGCCAGAGATAGAGATGACTGCCGGTCTGGTGGTGCTCGATGAATCCAGCTCGCTTGAGTGCCGCGACAAGCTGCCTTGGTTGCAGCGTCGGCAGGCGGCTCATGCAGAAGCGGGGACCTCGACCTGGACCAGGGCTTCAACCGGCCTGTGCTGCTCCACCTCTCTGGGGATGGGTTGGCCGGCCTTCACCAAGGCTTCGAGGAAACCTCGAATACAGTCCCCGGCCATCGCGAGAGCGTCTCCATAGGTTTCGCCCTCGGTGATACACCCCGGAAGCGCTGGTACCGTGACGACATAGCCGCCCTCTTCGGCGGGTTCTAGATGCACGGTGTAGGTATAGGTCTCCATGACCGCCATGATAGCACCCAGCTCCCGCACCTTCGGCCACAGTAGATGTTCGGAATGAGGCGGGAAAGGCAGGGCGCCCAGGCCGGGCGCCCTGGAGGATCTGAGCGCTACTGCGTCTTGGGGCACTCGCCCTGCGCCTTCAGGGAGACGCCCGCCTCCTGGCGCTGGCAGTCATTGGGGTAAGTCTTGCCGTCGCAGCCGCAGACGGGCTTGAAAATCTGGGGAC
The DNA here is from genome assembly GCA_021154885.1 of Thermoanaerobaculum sp. Classification (GTDB taxonomy): domain Bacteria; phylum Acidobacteriota; class Thermoanaerobaculia; order Multivoradales; family UBA5704; genus DATARR01. Next base: position 62,312 of record JAJKHS010000006.1, on the reverse strand, counting down.
AGACCTGCGGCTTGACCGTGCACTTGCCGGGCGGCTTGCAGGCGCCGGCCTTGTCCTGGCAGAACTGGTTGCTCTTGCAGTCCGCGTCGGTCTGGCACGCCATGGTACCCGTGCCGCCGCTGTAGCTGCCACCGCCGCAGGCGCCCTTGTGATCTTCCCGGACGCCGGCTTTCAGCAGCTCGCACTGATTGTCATAGGTCTTCCCGTCGCAGCCGCAGACGGGAGCTCTGTTCTTGGGGCAGGTGTCCGGCACCTTCACGCAGGTCCCGGACAGGTCCGCGACGTTGCACTTGCCGACTGGGTACTTGCAGGCCTCCCCGTCCGGGCACTTCAGGCCTGCGATGCCGCCGCACTGGGCCGGCGCCGGCTTCACCACCGTGGAGGTCGTCGTCTTCTTGGTCTCGGTCGTCGAGGTCGTCTGGGCGTGCCCCGCTCCCGCGGCGAGCAGGAGCAGAGCGAAGCACGTACAGACGCCGATCAGCGTTCTACGGATCATGGTTCGACTCCTTGTGTTGGGCCGCGCGGACCCACGCCAACAGCAGCGCGGCAGGTTTTATGGCCTCGAATTCGCAGCAATAAGCGTGCCGCTATTGGCTCAGCACGTAGGCGAGCCCCTGCCAGATCCACCACAGCCCCACCAGGCGGAAGACCCAGAGCAGGTTGCGGACGCCCAGGAGGAAGAAGTTGTGGACCGGGAAGGGGACGTCGAGGCGGCTGTCCTCCCGGGACGCGAAGTAGCCGAGAGCCGCGAGGTTGACGGTAATCCCCACCACCAGCTTGAACCAGGCGGTGGCGAGGCTCACCGGCGCCGGCTGTCCGGCGGCGTAGGCGGCGAGGGACGTGAGCAGAAAGAGGAGGGGGACGAAGATTCCCAGCCGCAGCGGCCAGCGCCAAGCGTGGAGAAAGGTGAAGAATTTCGTCGCCGGCTGGCGATGGACGGCGCAGCACCGGGCCTGGACGATCCTGCCGCCGGAACGCAGCTCCAGGAGGGAGGTCTCCCCGGCCCGCTTCCCCTGCGGAGCCTCCGGGAGGACGCGATTGCACCATACGCACTTCACCGGCGCTACCCGGATCATGTAGGGCCGGGCGAGGAGGCGGTGGCCCACCATGAGCAGCACGCCCACCCCCAGGCTCACCCCCACCGGCGCCGGGTGACGGACGAAGAGGAACAGCACCAGGGGGATGAACAGGAACAGCACGACGCCTGTCGCATAGACAAGGAAGCGGTTGGGGGCCGCCGCGGTCGGAGGCTGGGATTCGCGCAGGGCCATGAGGTCGTCCCGAGGGAGGGCGGATTATGGCATGGGCATGAGCGGCGACCAAGAAAAGATGGCTCGCGGCTTGCAAATACGAAACACGTTCTGGTGTGGGCTTGATGCGAGGGGCGTGGCGATTACCGAGCTGAAGGTGATTTTCCGTAGCGGCATGCAAGGGTGCGATGGATCGTTCCCTGCGGTCGCCATCCATTCGCAGGACGAGCCTGCGTCGGAGCTTCCCAGTCTGCGCCTCCGGATCGAGGACTGGGATTCCCCTTTTTTCAATTTTTACGACTTCGATTTCCAGTTCGACGGTCTGGCGGCGGCGGGCGCCTGCGCGGTGATCCTCGCCGGGGCTCCCGAACGTCTTCCCAGGGCTCTCGGCGAGGTGCTCACCCGCTGCCAGCGCCACATGGACCGACGCAACGCGGCGTCCCGGGGAATGGCATTCGACCGGGTGCTGGCGGTCCACCGGGAGATGCACGACCTCGCGAAGCCCCTCGTCCGCGCCGACTGGAACCATGCCCTGGACACCTGGCAGTGGACGTTGCGGCTGGAGCCTGAGGCGGACCTCGCCGCCCAGTTCGCGGCGCTGTTCCACGACGTGGAGCGGCTGGCCACGGAGGCGGACGCGCGGATCGAGCACCGCGCTCGCGGTGTTCGCGGGTACCAGGGATTCAAGGACGACCATGCCCGGCGGGGGGCGGAGCAGGCGGCGGAGGCCCTCGCCGCGGCCGGGGTGGACCCCGCGACAGCCGCCCGCGTCGCGCGGCTGATCGCGGGCCACGAGCATCCGCCGGCCGCCGGCGATCCGGAGGCGCCCGGCCTCGCCCTGCTCAACGACGCCGATGCGCTGTCGTTCTTCTCGCTCAACAGCGTGGGCTATCTCGATTACTTCGGACCCGAGCCGACCCGGCGCAAAGTCGCCTGGACCCTGCGGCGGCTGCGGCCGGCGGCGCGGCGCCACCTGGACGAAATGCGGCTGGTCCCCGCGGTGAGGGCCGCCTTGGCAGAGCAGGCCCCGGAGGAGAACGTCGCATGAAGCTGGTGATCTTCGGCCTGACGATCAGCTCGTCCTGGGGCAACGGCCACGCCACTCTCTGGCGGGGGCTGTGCCGGGCCCTGGGCCGCCAGGGTCACCGCGTCGTCTTCTTCGAGCGGGACGTCCCCTACTATGCGCTCCACCGCGACCTGAAAGATCCGGAGGGGGTCGACCTGAGGCTGTACCCGAGCTGGGAGGAGGCGCTCCCCGCGGCCCGTCGTGAGGTGGCGGACGCCGACGCGGCCCTGGTGACCTCCTACTGTCCGGACGGGGTCGCCGCCTCGGAGCTGGTCCTCAGGAGCACCGGCCCCGTGCCGGTCTTCTACGACCTGGACACCCCGATCACCCTGGAGCGGCTGCGGGCCGGCGAGGAGGTCCCCTACCTCCCGCCCGGCGGGCTCGGCGGCTTCGACCTCGTCCTCTCCTATACCGGCGGCCCGGCGCTGGAAGAGTTGAAGGAGCGGCTGGGAGCGCGGCGGGTGGCCCCCCTCTATGGCAGCGTCGACCCCGAGCTCCACCGCCCCGCGGCGCCCGTGCCGTCCTTTCAGGGAGACCTCTCCTATCTCGGCACCTACGCCGCCGACCGGCAGGAGGCCCTGGAAAAGCTCTTCCTCCAGCCCGCCCGCCGCCTGCCGGGCCAGCGTTTCGTCATCGGCGGCGCCCAGTATCCGACGGATTTCCCCTGGGGAGAGAACGTCTGGTTCGTCCGCCACCTGCCGCCGGCCGACCACCCGGCCTTCTTCGCCTCCTCGCCCCTGACCCTGAACATCACCCGCGGCGCCATGGCCGCCATGGGCTGGTGCCCCTCGGGCCGGCTGTTCGAGGCCGCGGCCTGCGGCGCCGCCGTCCTCTCCGACACCTGGGAGGGGCTGGACCGCTTCTTCGAGCCCGGCCGGGAGATCCTCACCGCGGAGTCCACGGAGGAGGCGGTCGCGGCCCTGTCGCTGCCGCTCGCGGAGATCCGCCGCGTGGCCGGTGCCGCCCGCGAGCGGACGCTCGCCGAGCACACCGCGGAGCGGCGGGCGGCAGAGATGGTGGAGATCCTGGCCGGGCCCTCGCCCCTATCCCCTCTCCCGCCGCCCTCCCCCCGACCGGGAGAGGGGAACGCAGCTCGGGGTTCTTGCCTTTCTCCCTCTTCTCCCGGTGAGGGGGGTGGGAGGGAGCGGGAGAAGAGGGCCGGGGTGATGAGGGCCTGGGAGGGGGAATCTGGCGACGAGAAAGGAGCCTCGGCATGACCAGCATCTGGGGGATCGTGCCGGCCGCGGGCACCGGCAGCCGCATCCAGCCCCTGGCCTTCTCCAAAGAGCTGCTCCCCGTGGGGAGCCGCACGGACGGCGAGACGGAACGCCCCAAGGCCGTCTCCGAGTACCTGCTGGAGCGGATGATCCTCGCCGGCGCCACCAAGATCTGCATGGTGATCTCGCACGGCAAGTCCGACATCGTCGAGTACTACGGCGGCAGCCTCGGACCGGCCCACATCTGCTACGTCGTCCAGCCGGAGCCGCGGGGGCTCTGCGACGCCCTGTTCCGTGCCCTCCCCCTCCTGGGGCCGGACGACCAGGTGCTGATCGGCCTGCCGGACACCGTCTGGTTCCCCGAGGACGGCCTGGGCCGCCTCGGCCGCGACGCGCTCTCCTTCCTCCTCTTCCCCGTCCAGCGTCCCGAGCTGTTCGACGCGGTGGTCACGAACGACGACGGCCGCGTGCTGGAGATCCAGGTCAAGCGCCCGGACGCCGCCTCCCGGTGGGTCTGGGGGGCCTTCCGCATGCCGGCCGGAGTCTTCCGCGAGCTCCACGGGCTCTGGCGCGAGCGCGCCGATGGCGGTGAGCGCGACGTGTACGTGGGCACCCTGATCAACGCCTGGCTGGCGCGGGGCGGCGAGGCCTGGGGCATCCGCGCCGGGGAGTCCTACGTCGACGTGGGAACCCTCCACGGCTACCACGAGGCGATCCAGCTCCTGGAGCGGCGCGAGGTGTTGGTGTGATCGAAGCCGTGAAGCTGTGGAACGAGCCGAACAACATGTCGCACTGGGACTTCGAGATCGATCCCGAGTGGCAGGCCTTCGCCGCCCTGGCGAAGCTGGCGGGCGACGCGGTGCGGACCGAGAGCCCGCTCCCCCGGGTCCTCGGCGGCATCTCCCCCATCGATGCCAAGTTCATCACCAACATGAAGGACCAGGGGGTGCTCGACCATGTGGACGCCGTCGCCGTCCACGGCTTTCCGCTCGATTGGAACCACTGGCAGATCCACGAGTGGCCCGACCGTCTGGCGGAGATCCAGGCGCTGACCGACCTCCCGGTCTGGGTGACGGAGGTGGGGGTCTCCACCTTCGGCGCCGAGGAGGTGCAGGAGTTCGGCCTGCGCCGCACGGCCGAGCTGCTCATCGGCCGGGCGCCCCGCGTCCACTGGTACAGCCTCTACGACCTGCCGCGGGCCTGGCCGGCCACCACCCGTCACCGCGAGGCCGAGGGCTCCTCGTACTACCGTCACTTCTACATGGGCCTGTTGCGTGAGGATGGCACCCCCAAGCTCGCCCTGCGGCACTTCGCCGACTACACGCCGGAGCTGGGGATCTGCCAGTGGTTCCATTTCGAGGACCACCGTCTGGACGACGCCGTGCGCTGGCTGCGCGAGCTGGGGGTGAAGAAGCTGCGCACCGGCCTCTCCTGGGCGGACAGCTTCCGTCCCGGTGCCGACGCCTGGTTCGACCGCCAGATGAAGGCCCTGGATGAATTCGACGTCACGATCACCTACTGCTTCACCCCCGAGCACTGCGGCATCCGTCCCCACCATACCAGCCCGCCCAAGTGCGCCGGAGAGTTCGCGGACTTCTGCGCGCGGATGACGCGGCGCTACGCGTGAAATGGACCCTCACCCCCCGGCCCCCTCTCCCGCCCCCTCCCTACCCCCCTCACCGGGAGAGGGGGTGAAAAAGCTCCTGTCTCAGGACCCGCCCCCGGTCCTCGTCGTGGTGGCCCACCAGGACGACGAGACGATCGGCGCCGGCGCCCTGCTCGCGCGCCTGCCGGACTGCCGGCTCCTCCACCTCACCGACGGCGCCACGCGCGAGGCCCGATTCGTCGAGGGTTTCGTGGGGACCCGGGAAGAGTACGCCGCCGCGCGCCGGAGCGAGCTCGCCTCTGCCATGGCCGTGGCCGGCGTCGGGCCGGAGCGCCTGTTCCGCGTCGAGGGGGTGGTGGACCAGGAGGCGTGCCTCGCCCTCCCCCGCCTGGCGCGGGAGGTCGCGCGCCTCTGCCGCGAGCTGCGGCCCGGCATCGTGCTCACCCTCGCCTACGAGGGGGGACACCCGGACCACGACGCGGCGGCCTTCGTCGTCCACGCCGCGGTGGAGCTGCTGCGCCGGCAGGGCGAGGACGCCCCGGAAATTGTCGAGATGCCGCTCTACCACGCGCGGCCCGGGACGACGCGGGGAGACGACCTGGTCAAGCAGCAGTTCCTGCCATCTCCTGGCGAGGCAGTGCGGCGGGAGCTCGCCCCGGAGGAGCGGGATCTGAAGCTGCGGATGTGCGACTGCTTCACCACCCAGCGTCATATCGTGGCCTGGTTCCTCCCACCCATCCACGAGAGCTTCCGCCGTGCCCCGGCCTACGACTTCACCCGGCCTCCCCACGCCGGGAAACTGCAATACGAGCTGTGGAGCTTCCCGGTGACGGGCGAGCGCTGGCGGGAGCTGGCCCGGGAGGCGAGCGGGGAGTTGAGGCTGGAATGAGAGACCGTCTGACCATCCTCAGCGTCGCCTTCCCCTTCGCGCCAGTGGGGACGGACGCCGTCGGCGGGGCCGAGCAGGTGCTGACGGCCGTCGAGGAGGCGGTGGTCCGCGCCGGCCACCGCTCGCTGGTGATTGCCTGCGAGGGCTCGGTCTGCCGGGGAACGCTGATCCCCACCCCACGCTGGGACCTGCGCTGGGACCTGGCAGACGAGTCCCTTCGCGAGACCGCGCGCGAGCACCACCGGCGGACGATCGCCGAGGCCCTGCGGCAGTGGCCGGTCGACCTGATCCACCTGCACGGGCTCGACTTCGCGGCCTATCTGCCACCGCCGGGTCCTCCAGTGCTGGCGACGCTCCATCTCTCGCCGCGCCTGTATCCTCGCGAGGCCCTCTTCCCGTCCCGTCCCGACACCTGGCTCCACGCCGTCTCCGACTCGCAGCACCGGGACTGCCCGCCCGGCGCGCCCCTGCTCGATCCCATCCCAAACGGCGTCGACCTGCAGCGCCTCCTCCCCGGATCTCCCAGGGCAGGATTCGCCCTGGCTCTGGGACGGATCTGCCCCGAGAAAGGGTTCCATCTGGCCCTCGACGCGGCGAAGGCGGCGGGCGTCCCCCTCCTGCTGGGCGGCGAGGTCTTCCCGTACCCGGATCACCAGCGCTACTTCCGCGAGGAGATCGCGCCCCGTCTCGACCTCCTGCGCCGGTTCCTCGGCCCCGTGGGCCTGGAGCGGAAACGGTATCTGCTCGCCGCGGCCCGTTGCGTGATGGTGCCCAGCCAGATCGCCGAAGCCTGTCCTTTGGTCGGCCTCGAGGCCCTCGCCTGTGGCACCCCGGTGGTGGCCTCGCCCCTCGGCGCTCTGCCCGAGATCGTGGATCACGGACGCACAGGCTTCCTCGTCTCCACGGTCCCGGAGATGGCCGAAGCGCTCCGCCGCGTGGACGCCCTCGATTCCGCCGAATGCCGGCGCGAGGCCGAGCGACGCTTCTCGGCCGACGTCATGACCGCCCGCTACCTCGACCTTTATGGCCGGCTATGCCTGCAAACGATTCCTGGAGCGTAGAAGAAATTACACGCATCCATGCCCTGGAGGCGCTCCGGGAGGAGTGGACCGTCCTGTGCGACCGATCGCCGCGGGCCACGCCGTTCCAGCGCCCCGAGTGGCTGCTCCCCTGGTGGCGCGCCTTCCCGCCGGGGGAGCCCTGGGTGCTGGCCGTGCGGCGAGAGGGGCGCCTCGCCGCCCTGGCTCCCCTGCTCCTGTATATAAAGGATGGGGAACGCACCGTCGCCTTCTGCGGCGGAGGCGTCTCAGACTACCTGGACGTGGTGACGGACCCGGCGGAGGAGGACGGGGCGGTCGCGGCCCTGCTGGCGCATATCGCGGTCCGGCGCGACCGCTGGGAGGCCGCCGACTTCGAGCCGGTCCCGGCGGAGAGCCCGCTCCTCCGCGTCCCACCGCCGGACGGCCTGTCGGCCCGCACCGAGCCGCGCGACGTCTGCCCGGTGCTGGACCTGCCCGACCAGCTCGACGATCTCCGGGGCCTGGTTCCCACCCGGCAGCTCTCCAATCTCCGGAAATACCGCCGCAAGGCCGGGGAGCTTGGGGAGCTCCGTCTGGAGACCGTCGAAACCCGGAGATGGGAGGAGCTGCTGGAGATCCTGATCGGATTCCATCTCGCCCGCCGGAGCGAGACGGGCCAGGCGGGGCTGCTCGGCGCCAACGACCTGCGCGCCTTCCACCGGGAGGTCGCCGCCGGTTTCCACGCCCGCGGCGCCCTTGGTCTCTATGTCCTCTGCCTCGACAGCCGCAACCTCGCCGCCCTCTACGGATTCTGGGAGAAGGACACCTTCTACTTCTACATGCAGGGGTTCGACTCCTCCTGGGCGAAGCTCAGCCCAGGGGTGATGGTGGTGGGCGGAGTCGTCGAGGACGTGATTCGCCGGGGCGCGCGGCGGCTCGATTTCCTCCGCGGACGGGAGCCCTATAAATACTGGTGGGGGGCGAGGGACCGGGAGACGTTCCGGCGGGTCCTCCGGCCTCAATCCTCCGCGTAGTAGTCCAGCCCCAGGTGGGTGATCTGCTCCTCGCCCTGCAGGAAGCGGAGCGTGTTCTTCAGTTTCATCTGCTGGATGAAGAGGTCGTGCTCCGGGTAGAGCTGGGGTAGCGTCATCGGGCTCTTGAAGTAGAAGGAGAGCCACTCCTGGACGCCGTGCATGCCGGCGCGGCGGGCGAGGTCGAGGAAGAGGGCGAGGTCGAGCACCAGGGGGGCGGCGAGGATGCTGTCCCGGCAGAGGAAGTCGATCTTGATCTGCATCGGGTAGCCGAGCCAGCCGAAGATGTCCAGCGCGTCCCAACCCTCTTTGTTGTCGCCCCGCGGCGGGTAATAATTGATCCGCACCTGGTGGTGGAACCCCTCGTAGAGGTCCGGGTAGAGGTGGGGCTGGAGGATGTGCTCCAGCACCGAGAGCTTGCTGACCTCCTTGGTCTTGAAACAGTCGGGGTCGTCCAGCACCTCGCCGTCGCGGTTGCCGAGGATGTTGGTCGAGAACCAACCCTGGAGGCCGAGCATGCGGGCCTTGAGGCCGGGGGCGAGGATGGTCTTCATCAACGTCTGGCCGGTCTTGAAGTCCTTGCCGCAGATAGGCACCCGCTTCTTCTCGGCCAGTTCGCGGAGGGCCGGCACGTCGAGCGTCAGGTTGGGCGCGCCATTGGCGAAGGGGATGCCGAGCAACAGGGCCGCATAGGCGTAGATCATGCTCGACGGGATCGCCGCGTCGCTCGCTTTGAGGCCCGCCTCGAAAGCGTCGAGAGACTCGTGGACGCCGGAGGCGACCATGTGCATCTCGGTCGAGCCGCACCAGACCATCACCGAGCGGTCGACCCCGCGCTCGCGCTGGAAGCCTTCGATCTCGTCGACGAGCTGCCGGGCGAGGTCCCACTTGCTGGCCCTCTCCTTGACGTAGGTCCCGTGGAGACGCTTGACGTAGTTGGGATCGAACACCCCCTTCATCGGCCGGATCGTCTCCAGCGCCGGGCGGAGCTGGTCGAGCAACCCTCGCTCCAGCACCTGGGCCTCGCAGGCGGCCTCGTAGGCGTCGTCGGGGAAGATGTCCCAGGCACCGAAGACCAAGTCTTCCAGCCGGGCCAGCGACACGAAGTCCTGGATGCGCGGCACCCGGTTCTCCGTCCGCTTGCCGAGGCGGATGGTGCCCATCTGGGTGAGGGAGCCGATCGGCTTGCCCAGGCCGCGCTTGACCGCCTCGACGCCGGCGATGAAGGTCGTCGAGACCGCGCCCAGCCCCACCAGCAGAACACCCAGCCTGCCTTCCGCCGGTTCGATATGAACGCCCTTCTGGCCCATGAGATCTCCTCCGCACGATCCGAGGTTGAGGCTTCTACAAAGCTGTGCAACCCATGTGCCATGAAGATGTTGGAAAATCCCGTCCATGAGCGATCCGCGTCCCGTCGTCTGCGTCGATCTGAACGGCGTGCTCGACAGTTACACCGGCTGGAAGCACGAGAAGCACTGGGACCCGCCGCGCCCGGGGGCAGGGGAGTTCCTGCGGGATTTGCACGACAGGGGGTTTCGGGTGGTCGTCTTCACCACCCGCTGGGCGGACGACGCTCAAGCCTGGCTCGCCCAGCACGGCCTCGACCGCTGGGTCTCCGAGGTGACCGACAAGAAACCCGCCGCCCACGTCTTCGTGGACGATCGGGCGGTCTGCTTTCGGGGGGATTTTGGGGAAACTCTCAAGGAGATTCAGCGGTTCCGGGCTCACTGGGAGAAGTAGGAAGACAGGGACTTCAGGGACAGCAGGGACTTCAGAGACGAAGAAGCCCCAGGGGGTTCCATGTCCCTGGAGTCCCTGGAGTCCCTGAAGTCCCTGAAGTCCCTGGAGTCCCTGGAGTCCCTGGAGTCCCTGGAGTCCCTGAAGTCCCTGGAGTCCCTGGAGTCCCTGGAGTCCCTGAAGTCCCTGCTTCACCGCGCAGCCGCTCCGAATACCGCGCCACCTCCCTCTGCAGACGCCCCGCCTCCTCCGGGGCGAAGGCCTCCACCGCCTGGGCCGCCAGGCTGCAGCGCCCGGCTTGGAAGGCGAGGTAGGCCAGGGTGTAGAAGCCGAGCTGCACGGGCGTCGTCCGGGTGGCGGTGGCGAGGAGGTTCAGCTCGCCTTCGTCAAGCTCCAGCTCCACGGCGGCGCCGGCCAGGTCCCAGGCGATGTCCTGGGGTCCCACGAGGTCGTTGGCGCGGTGGTGGTCCACGGCGTCGGCCTTCAGAATCCGACCATCAGGCAGGACCAGCCACTCCCAGGCGTGCATTTTGTTGTCGGTTAGGAGGGGCCGCTCCAGCCGCGCGATCTCCGGCAGCCGCCCTCGCCACTCCTCCACCGACGCGGATCCGAGGAGGCGACCGGTATTGAAGACGGCCATCTCGAAGAGTTTCTCGGGGGCCGCGCCGCGCTCCGCCTCCGAGGCTGGGAACCGCCGGATGCGCAAGGCGAGATAGCGGCCGAGGGCCTCCAGCAGGGCGGAGCGGTCGAAGCCGGACACGAGGGGGAGCGGTCGGGCATCCTCCAGCCAGGGGCCTACCAGGAAGCCGTGCCGCAGACCGGACACCGGGGGACTCAGGCCCGCCTCGCCCAGGGCCTCGGCCAGCTCCAGCTTCTCCCGGCCGTAACGGCCGAGCCCGGCGAACTTGAGGAGCCAGGGCCGGCCTCCTGCCGTCACCAGGAGCTTGCGCCGCTCTCCCTGGAGGTCGGCGGCCGGCCAGCGCGAGCGGTCGGGGAACAGCCGCTCCCGCCAGCGCCCAGCGCTCAGGTCCTCGGCCGGCCTGTCGGCCGGCCCCGTCAGGTCCTCGGCCCAGCGGTGGACGGGCCAGCGGGAATCGGCCGCTGCAAAGACCTCCTCGAATTCGGCCACGTGGCGCCGGGCTCCCTCCCACCGGCGCCGGTGCCGCTCTCCGGCGTAGGGGCCAAGGCTGCCGTGGTGACTGGGGAAAAAGGAGATGGCGCCTGGTTCGACGCCGCGGTCTTCCAGCCAGTCCGCCACGCAGCCGAAGGAACTGCCGGAGAGGCCCGGCCCCTCGTCCGCGATGACGAACTCAGACGCGCCGGCGAGGATCTCCCGCTCCAGCGACGGGCTCACGGTCAGACGGCGGTCGAAGGGGTGGCCCTGTGGCCGCACGCTGAAGACCGTCGCGCTCTCCCCTGCCACTGCCGCCACAGCCGCGGCCAGGGCCGTACCGATGCTGCGGATGCCGATCACCCGCAGGGGGCCCTCGCTTCTCGCGGCTTGAGCGGCTTGGAAGAAGGTCTCGGGGTAGAGGCCGTAGAAGGCGAATCCCTCGGGTACCGAGACCGTCACCGTCTCCGGAAGCTCCAGGGCCAGCAGCTCGTCCAGGGCGAAGACCAGGGGAGTCGGGACGAACGGGCAGGAGCGGAATGAGGCGAGCAGCGCGCCGGCCACCTCCCGGGTCAGACGCCCGGCGGCCTCCCCCAGGGTGGACGGCCGTTCCTCGCCAAAGAGGGCGAGCTCGTGGTCCAGGAGCCCCTGCTCCAACTCCCCCGCTTCGACCAGCATCTCCGCCAGCAGGGCGTGGCGCTCGATGGGGAGCGCGGCGGCTTCGAGACCCGCGCGCATTCGTGCGGCCTTCTCCCGGGGGGACTCGACCCGCTTGGCGTCGCCGTAGACCAGCATGCGGCTTGGGCGGCTGCAAACGGCGGACCGGACGCCCGGTGTAGAAACTCGGGAATTCTGTGTACGGGCTCGCGAGGCCCGGACCGGGGCTCACCATCCCCGCACCGGGGCCCGCGAGGCCGCGAGAAAAACTCGCCAGCCCGTTACGAGATTTCGCGAGCCCCGGAGCAGGCCTCGCGAGCCCCGGACGAGGGCTCCCGAATTCTCGTGAAGGGCTCGCGAGGCCCTACACAGGATCCGCGGAGCCTTACACAGGGCCGCGCTGGAGAGAGGGGTCTTCATCGGACCTCCTCCCGAATGCTTGACATGTCAACTATTGATACCGTATTCTTTCGCCATGCCGGACGAGACGAGCACCTTGCAGCGGGAGATCCAGCAGCGCAAGCCCTTCCGCTCGCGGGGGCAGGAGCTGGTGGTGGGCCTGCTGCGCACGGCGGACCTCGTGCGGCGGGCCGTCGACCGCACCCTCGCCCCGTACGACATCACGCCGCAACAGTACAACGTCCTGCGCATCCTGCGCGGGGCCGGCGAGGAGGGCCTGCCGACGCTGGAGATCGGCGGCCGGATGCTCGAGCAGGCGCCCGGCATCACCCGGCTGCTCGACCGGCTGGAGGCCAAGGGGCTGGTGCGTCGCGAGCGCTGCCCGCAGGACCGGCGCCAGGTGCTGTGCTGGCTCACCCCCGCCGGCCTGTCGATCGTGGAGCGGCTGGACGACCCGATCGACACCGCGGACCGCGAGGCCGTCGCGATGCTCGGCGAGGAGGACCAGGAGCGGCTCCTCCGCCTGCTGGAGGCCATCCGCGCCGGACATCGTTGAATTTCGTCTGAACAACATCCCATCAGGGACCGTGAAAAAACAAGGAGAGAAACCCCATGAACCGCAAACTGTTCGCCGCCGCCGCCATCACCGCCCTCGCCGCCCTGCCGCTCGCGGCCGAGACCTACTCCGTCGACCCCGGCCATTCGGGGGTCTCGTTCACCGTCCGCCACATGGTCACCAACGTTCGCGGCCGCTTCAACGACTTCGGGGGCAAGGTCAACATGGACCCGAAGAACCTGCCGGCCTCCTCGGTGGAGTTCCACATCAAGACCGCGAGCATCGACACCGGTGTACCCGACCGCGACAAGCACCTGCGCTCGGCCGACTTCTTCGACGCCGAGAAGTATCCGGAGATCGTGTTCAAGAGCGACTCGATCGCGCCCGCCGGCAAGGACAAGTACAACGTCACCGGCACCCTGACCATGCACGGCGTCAGCAAGAAGGTCACGCTGCCCGTGTCGTTCCTGGGCCAGGCCAAGGACCCCGGGGGCAATACCCGCGCCGGCTTCGAGACCGAGACGACCCTCAACCGCAAGGACTACGGCATCAACTGGAACAAGGCGCTCGACAACGGCGGCGTGCTCCTGGGCGAGGACGTGAAGGTCGACGTCAACCTCGAGACCAAGGCCGACGGAGGGGCTGAGAAGAAGGGGAAGTAAGCTGACCGCCGGCCGTCGTAGAATGTAGGCAGGGCTGCATGAGCTCACCCCGCGCGGCCCTCGCCTCCCATGTCCGAATCGACTCGCACTCCCGCCGCCGAGCTGATGCGGCAGCTCGGGTTCCGGTTTCCGGCTCCGGCCGCGCGCGTGGCCGCGGTCGCCGCAGGACCCCGCATGACGGTGACCTCCAAGGCGCTGCTGCACGTCACCAACGGCGACTCCGCGGCGGAGACCCTCCGGCAATCCAGCGTCGGAGGGATGGTCACGGTCACGGCGGACGTGCTGCATGAAGGCCCCACCCCCGGCGGCCTCGCCCCCGAGCGCTGGCGCAAGGTGCGCGCCCGCTACCTCGCCGAGAGCGGCTACGACGACTACGACTCCTGCCTTGCCGGGCTCACCCAGTGGGACCGCACGCTGGAGGACTTCCGCTCCTACGACGAGATCGTCCTCTGGTTCGAGCACGACCTCTTCGATCAGCTCCTGCTGATCCGGGCGCTCGACGGCTTCGCCGGCCGCAACCTTGCCGGCACCGAGCTGTCGCTGATCTGCATCGGCGAGTTCCCGGGGATCGTTCCCTTCCACGGCCTGGGCCAGCTCTCGCCGCCGCAGATGGCCAGTCTCCTCGACCGCCGGCAGCGGGTCAACGAGGGGCAGAAGCTCCTGGCCCGCGACGCCTGGCGGGCCTTCTGCGCCCCTGACCCCACCGCCCTCGAGGGGCTGCTGCGCCGGGACACCTCTCCCCTCCCCTTCCTCGCCGGGGCCCTGCGCCGGCACCTGGAGGAGTTCCCCTCGACGTTCAACGGCCTGGCCCGCACCGAGCGCCAGATCCTCCGCGGTCTGGCGGACGGGGCCGGCAGCTTCGAGGAGCTGTTCCACGCCACCCAGCGCATGGAGGAGCGGGTCTATATGGGCGACAGCTCGTTTCTGCGCGTGCTGCGCGAGCTGGCCTCGTCCCCCCGCCCCCTCGTCCGCCTGGAGCCGGCCGTCACCGGCTCGCCCTATCCGCAGAAGATCGCCCTCACCACCACCGGCCGCGACGTCCTCGACGGCCGCGACGACTGGGTGCGCATCCGTGGCATCGACCGCTGGCTGGGCGGCGTCCACCTCCAGGGGCCCGATGCGGCCTGGCGGTGGTATGAGGCGGGCCGGCGGCTGGTGCGGACCTCGCCGCAGGCGCCCTCCTGACCTGCCTTGCCCGATGGCCCGGCACCGCGTCACGACCGCCGGCCGTGCTAGACTTGAAGGCCCCTGACGACCGCCATGATCGTAGAAAAATGATCGTCGAAAAACGCCACCTGGACGGATTCACCCTTCTCAACGTGGAAGGGGTCATCAAGCTCGGGGAGAGCGCCCAGTTCTTCGCTCAGACGCTGGAGCGCACCCTGTCCGACGACCACGGCCACGTCATCATCGACTTCTCCCAGATCAACTTCATCGACTCCACGGGCATCGGCGAGCTGGTGGGCTACCTGGGGCGATTCCGCAACTCGAAGCGGGAGCTGATCCTGGTCAATCCTTCCGATCGCATCCGCAAGCTCCTGCACGTGGCCCGCCTCGACGAGCTGTTCCCCACCTACGACTCGGTGGCAGCGGCCATCTCCGCGAAACGTTGACCCCCCTCTTCGCCCCGCTCGCCACGGTCGTCCGCAACGGCCAGCCGGAGTCCTGGCATGCCGGTGCCGTGGCCGCCGTCACTCCCGAGGGTCGCCTGGTGGCGTTCCAGGGGGACCCCCAGGCCGCGACCTTCCTGCGCTCGGCGGCCAAGCCCTTCCAGTGCCTGCCGCTGCTGCTGGCCGGCGCCGCCGGGCGCTTCGGCCTGACGGCGGCGGACATCGCCCTGATCTGTGCCTCGCACGGCGGCACGCCGGAGCACGCGCGCCGGGCCGGGGACCTCCTCGCCCGCGGCGGCTTCGGCAGCGAAGACCTGCTCTGCGGCGCCCACTGGCCCCTGGATCCCCAGGCGGCCGAGGCGCTGCGACAGGCGGGAGAGACCCCGACGCCCCTCCATAACAACTGCTCGGGCAAGCACGCCGGCATGCTCCTGGCCTGCCGCCTGCTCGGCCTGCCGGTCGAGGACTACGTGGCCGCTGATCACCCCTGGCAGCAAAGGATCCTGAAGCACGTGGCCGGCTTCTGCGGCCTGCCGCCGGAGGCGATCGGCCAGGCCGTCGACGGCTGCAGCGTCCCCACCTATCGCGTGCCGCTGGCGACGGCGGCCCGGGGGTACGCGGCGCTGGCCGACCCGCGGGCGGCCGGGCTGGCGCCGGACGTGGCGCCGGCGGTGGACGCCATCGTCCGCGCGATGACCGGCGAGCCGGCCATGGTGGCGGGCCCGGGGCGGTTCACCACCCGGCTGATGGCGGCCACCGGCGGCCGGGTGCTGGGCAAGGAGGGGGCCGAGGGTCTCTATGGCCTGGCGGTGCGGGGGCCCGTCGCCTTGGGAATCGCCATCAAGATCGCCGACGGCGGCGAGCGCTGCCGCGACGGCGTGGTGCTCGACGTGCTGCGCCAGCTCGGATCGCTCGCCGGCGCCGAGTTTGCCGAGTTGGAGGACCTCCACCGCCCGGTTCTCCACAATCACCGCGGGCTGCGGGTGGGCGAGGTGCGGCCCGAGGTCGACCTGGAGGAGGTGTAGACTTGGTCCCCGGCATGAGAGAGCCCGCCCACCGCCTGCCCCGGACCAGCCGCCTCCTGCGCCGGATCGTCCCCCTCCTGGTCCTCCTGCTGCCCGCGGGCTGCTCGTACCTCCGCCCTCGCGACGCCCAGCGCCAGCCCTATCGCAAGCTGAGCCCGCCGGTGGCCTATGAGCTGATCCGGGACAACCCCGACATGCTGATCCTCGACCTGCGCACGCCGGAGGAGTACAACGGCGAGACCGGCCACCTCCGGCGGGCGCAGAACATCCCCCTGGAGCGCCTCCCCTATCGAATCCTGGAGATCAGCTCCTACCGTGGCGAGACCTTCCTGGTCTACTGCCGGGCGGACACCTGCGGCGACCAGGCCATCGCCGTCCTGCTCTCCAGCGGCTTCGAGAATGCCATCCTGATGGACGGCGGCATCGACGCCTGGATCCACGCCGGCTTCAAGACCGTGCTGCCTGCGGCAGCCGCGGGCCGGCTGACCCCGAGCCCGGTGCGCCCCCTGAAGCCCGGGGAGAAACCGCGGCCGGTCCCCGAGGCCGAGACTCCGGAGCTGCCGCCGCCTCCACCGCCGCCCCCGATCCTCCGCGGCGCCGCCGCTTCTTGAATTTGCAGGGAGAACCGACATGACCGTGCATTCACCGCTCTCCACCGCCGAAGCCCTCGGCGAGCTCAAAGGTCTTCTGGGCGACCGCCTCCTGCTGGACGAGGAGACTCGCTCCCTCTTCCGTTCCGACTTCGGACGCCAGGTGAGCCGGCTGCCCGGCGCCGTGGCCCGCTGCACCTCGGCCGCGGAGGTCGCCGCGGTCGTGCGCTTCTGCCGCGAGCGCAGGATCCCCCTCGTCCCCCGCGGCCAGGCCCACACCCAGAGCGGCCAGGCCACCATTGAGGGCGGCCTGCTGCTGGACACCTCGGCCATGAGCGCCATCCACGAGATCGACGAGGCGGCGGAGACCGCCACGGTGGACTGCGGCGTCCTCTGGCGCGACCTGGTGGCCGCCACCCTGGAGAAGGGGCTGATCCCCCGCGTCCTCACCAACAATCTGGGGGTGCAGATCTCGGGCACCCTGTCGATGGCCGGCCTCGGCGTCGCCAGCTTCCGCTACGGCGCCCAGGTGGACAACGTCACCGAGATCGAGGTGGTCACCGGCACCGGCGAGATCGTCACCTGCTCGCCCGATCGCCACCGCGACCTCTTCGACGTCGTGCGCTCCGGTCTCGGGCAGTTCGGCGTCATCACCCGGGCCACGGTCCGTCTGCGCCGGGCGAAGAGCGTGGTGCGCAAGTACTACCTGCTCTACGACGACCTCGGCGCGGTGATGGAGGATCTCAGGAAGGTGATGGACCCGGCGAACCCCACCTTCTCCTCCCTGGAATCGTGGTGCACGCCGTGCCTCCAGGGCATCAGGAAGATCGGCGAGGGGATGGAGTTGGGCGAGGGGATGCAGACCTTCGCCGCCTGGTTCTACCCGCTCCACCTGACGGTCGAATTCAATGCCGGAGACCCCGGCGAACATCCGGATGACGCCGCGGTGCTGGCGGGCCTCACCCCCTATCGCCGCGTCCACACCGAGGACTTCACCCAGCACGAGTTCTGCAACCGCATGGACCCGGTCTTCGAGCTCTGGCGGCGCAGCGGCTACTGGGACATGGCCCATCCCTGGATGGAGACCATCCTCCCCTGGGACACCTCGCGGGAGTTCATCGAGTCGGTGCTCGCCCAGACGCCGCCCCAGGCCCTGGGACCGGGCGGCCACATCCTCCTCTGGCCGGCCTACACTCCCACCTCCGAGGCGCCGCTCTTCATGCACCCCGGGGGGGAGTACGTGATGGGCTGGGGCATTCTCCCCGGCGTACCGGCCCGTTTCCTGGACCGCGCCCTCGCCCAGCTCGACATGGCGAGCGAGCTGTCCATCTACTACGGCGGCAAGCGCTACCTCTCCGGCTTCATCACCTTCGACACGGCCGAGAAGTGGGCCGCGCACTTCGGCGACCGCTGGCCGCGCATCCTCGAAGCCAAGAAGAAGTTCGATCCCGATGGGATCATGGCGCCGGGATTCATTCAGTACGAGTAAATGGAAAGCCCCCTCTCGCCGTGAGGAGAAAGGGGGACCTGTGAAGACTGGGAGAGGGGAGCTCGATCTACCGGCCGCGGACGTCTTCCACCCGGAAGGCGCGGTGGCCGCAGCGGGTGCCACTTTCCACGAAGCCGCTCACTCGCACCCAGTCGCCCCGGCCGTGGCCCGCGAGATCGCCGTCGAGGCCGTAGACCTCACCCTGGTTCGTGCGGAGCACGGGGCAACGGTCGCTCTCAAGCCGGCCCGACACCGAGATGGCCCGGCGGTCGCTGCGATCATTGCCGCCACGGTTGTCATAGCCGTTCCGGCCGTTCTGGCCCTGGCCGTTGCCGTAGTGGTCCCGGTTGTAGCGGTCCCACCAGCCGTTGCGGGCCACGTAGTCGCCGTCGCGGCGGCTGTCATAGATCAGGTTGCGGTAGCCCGAGTCGGCCCAGAGCTTCTCCACCTGGGCCACCCGGAACGCCGGACCGCAGACGCTGTTGGACTGCACCTGCCCGCGCAGGAGAAGATGGTCGCCGTTCTGCAGGTCGCCGGGGTTGCCCAGCAGCGGGACGACGTTCCCCTGGCGGTCGCGGATCAGCGCGCACCCCTGCTGCATGCCGACATAGGTGCCGTCGAGCTCGAAGGCGCCGTTGCCGCGCCCGCGGTCCCAACCGTCCCAACTGTGGCGCTGGTAGCGCTGGGCCTCTGCCGGCAGCGACAGCACCGCCGTGAGGAGCAGGGCCGCCCCGGACATCTTCGCGTATCGTCGAGTCGTTGAATTCATGGCTGTGCCTCCTGGCTGACTGGCTGATTGGTTGGAGTGGATGGGGCTCCGGCCGCGCCGCTCGCCCCCTCAGATTCACCAGTCTTTTAGTTCAAAGGCCGTGCCATGTGCCGGAAATGCTGAAAACAAAGAGCTTGCCATCTCCGGTCCGAATCCCCCTCCTCGCATCCCCGTCCTCGGTGGAGGACGATCGCCAGGGCTCGCCCGGAGCACGTGCGTCCTCGATTCTGATACCCTCCGGGCCATGACGGAGACCCGGACACTGACCACCATCCGCATCGCCCACAGCCCGGATTCGGACGATGCCTTCATGTTCTACGCGCTGACTCAAGGGTTGCTGGACGTCGAGGGACTGGAGATCCGCCACGTCCTCCAGGACATCGAGAGCCTGAACCAGGCCGCCTTCCAGGGGACCTACGAGATCACCGCCCTCTCCTTCCACGGCTACGCCCATCTCGCGGACCGCTACCAGCTCATGCCCTCGGGCGCGAGCTTCGGCGACGGCTACGGCCCCGTCGTCGTCTCCCGCCAGCCGCTCGGCCGGGCCGACCTGCCGGGGCTCAAGGTGGCCATCCCGGGCCAGCTCACCACCGCCCACCTCGCCCTGCGCCTCTGGCAGCCGGACGTCACCACCGAGATCGTCCCTTTCGACCGCATCCTCGACGTGGTGCTCTCCGGCGAGGCGGACGCCGGCGTGGTGATCCACGAGGGGCAGCTCACCTACGGCGACCTCGGCCTGCGTTCGGTCGTCGATCTCGGGGAGTGGTGGAAGGGGGAGACCGGCCTGCCCCTGCCGCTGGGGGGCAACGGCATCAAGCGCGACCTCGACCCCGACCTCAAGCGCCGCCTCTGCCGCCTGCTGACCGAGAGCATCAACTACGGCCTCGACCACCGGCAGGAGGCCCTCCGCTATGCCACGCGCTACGCCCGCGGCCTGGAGGACGATCCCGTGCGCTCGGACCGCTTCGTGGGCATGTACGTCAACGACTGGACGCGCGACTACGGCGAAGCCGGCCGCCGGGCCGTGCAGCTCCTCCTCGACCGCGGCTTCGAGGCCGGCGTGCTGCCGCGCCACGTCGAGGCCGAGTTCGTCGGCATCTGACGGGCTGGCATGATCCGGCCCGAGGCTCTCGTCTTCGACCTCGACGGGACGCTGATCGACTCCCGCCGCGACATCACCACCGCCGTCAATCGGATGCGCGCCGATCTGGGGTTGCCGCCGCTCGCCCTGGAGCAGGTGGTGACGATGGTGGGAGAGGGCGCCCGCCTGCTGGTGGAGCGGGCCCTCGGACCCGGGTGGTCGCCGGACCGCATCGATCGGGCGCTGGAGAGATACCTCGGCTACTACTGGGACGTCTGCCTGGAGGCGACGAAGCCCTACCCCGGCGTCGAGGCCATGCTCGTGGCGCTCGCCGGTCGCTATCCCCTGGCCCTGCTGAGCAACAAGGGGGAGGCCCTGTCGCGCAAGGTCCTGGACGGCCTCGGCCTCACCTCTCACTTTCGCGAAATCCTGGGCGGCGACAGCCTCCCCAGCCGCAAGCCGGACCCCGCGGGCCTGCACGTCCTGGCCGACCGGCTCGGCGTCCCCGTTGCGCGCCTCCTGCTGGTGGGCGACACCTGGATCGACGCCGAGACCGCCCGCAACGCCGGCTGCGCCTTCGCCCTCGTCGCATGGGGCTTCCCCCGGCCGCCGAAGCTGGACGGCATTAAGGCCGACCTCAGGGTGGAGAGGGCGGAGGAGCTGGTGGCGACCTTATAGCCATCAGGTCCATCGAAGCACGAGAGATCGACGATACCTCCCATGGTACGATTCGGGAGGATTTGTGGATGGCTGTCTGCAAGGAGACCGAGCGATGCAAGCCCACAGGATGCGCGTGGTGGTTCCGGAAGATCACCGGGCGATCGTCGAGTTCCCGGAGACGATTCGCTCCGGCCCGGTGGAGCTGATCGTGCTCGTGCCACCGGAGAACGAAGCGGAAGAGGTCCACAAACCCGCGGGGCAGGGCCGGCTGGCAGCCCTGGCCGCAGAGCTCGCAAGGGATGCTCGGCCGTTTCGCGAGCTCTCTCCTGAGGAGCGCAGCGCTCGGATCGAGAAAGTGATGGGAGCAGGCCGCGGGTTGATGTCGACGAGCGAAGAATTCGCCAGACGGAAGCTCGAGGAGATCGAGAGCGAGGAACGGAAACTTGGCCGTTGACGGCCTTTACGTCATCGACTCGTGCGCCGCCGTCGCCTTCCTGCAGCGTGAGCCCGGCGCCGAGATCGTGGCGGAAATTCTGAAAGATCCCTTGAACCGCTGCCTCATCCACGCGCTCAATGCCTGCGAGGTCTATTACGACATCTACCGCCGCAGCGGTGAAGGGGACGCATCCGCTCTTGAGGAGGTCCTCGCGACCGCCGGCATCGAGCTGGTGGAAACCATCCCGTCCGCTCTCTGGCGAACTGCCGGAAACCTCAAAGCCGAGTGGCGCCGAGTGTCGCTGGCGGACTGTGTCGCCCTCGCCCTCGCCCTCTTGGAAGACGGCACCGTTCTGACCAGCGATCACCACGAGCTCGATCCGATCGCGCAAGCGGCGATCTGTCCTATCCGTTTCATCCGATGAGCGGGAGTATGATCCAATCACCTGATCCTGAACGACCGCGCCATCGGCGCTGCGAGGGCTTCACGATGAAAAGACTGACGCTGACGACCGTGCTCCTTCTTGGTCTCTCCCCCCTGGCGGCCTGGTGTGCGGAGCCGGACAGTCACCGGCAGGCGGCCGTGGAGCTGCTCAAGGCGATGAACATGGAGAACGCCATGATCGCGGGGGCGAGCTCCATGCTCGACGCCCAGGCACAGAGCAACCCCGGGTTCGCGCCCTATCGCGACGTGGTCCAGAAGTGGGTGGAGAAATACCTCACCTGGGACGCCGTGGGACCGCGCATGACGGACCTCTACGAGGCGGCTTTCACCGAGCCTGAGATCCGCGACCTCATCGCCTTCTACAAGACCCCGACGGGGCAGAAGGCGCTGGCCAAGATGCCGGTCCTGATGCAGCAGGGGATGCAGATCGGCATGGAGGTCACGCAGCAACACAAGGCCGAGCTGGAGACGATGATCCACGCCCGCGGCGAGGAGCTGGAAAAGGCGAAGAAGAAGCCGGAGGGCGGGGGCGGAGACTGAGCACGCGTGGTATCCTGGCTCCGAGGAGAAATGGGGTTGCCTCGGCCCGCCATGTCGGATAAAGTTGCGAGAAAGAACGACTCTGAACGGGAGCCATCCATGAGCCAGCCAGCCGTTGCGGCGCTCGACCCTCTTCCTTTCGAGCTCGTCGAAGACGACGGGGAACCCTTGGAAACACGCTGGCACTACCTCCAGATCAACCTGCTCGTGGAATCGATCGAGCAGGCTATGGAGGAACGGGGACGCAGCGACTACTTCGCCGGTGGCAACATGTTCGTGTACTACTCCGAGGAGCAGGCAAGGGAGGTTGCGGAGGACGTCAAGGCCGGCATCAATGATCCTCGCCATTACCGGGGTCCGGACGTGTTCTACGTTGGGGGCGTGGACGGTCCGACGGAGAGGAAATACTGGGTGGTATGGGAAGAGGCGGGTCGCTATCCCGACTTGATCGTAGAGTTGCTGTCCCCCTCGACAGCCAAGATCGATCGCACCGTCAAGAAAGATCTCTATGCCCGGACGTTCCGCACGTCGGAGTACTTCTACCACGACCCCGACAAGGTGAGGCTGGAAGGCTTCCGCTTGGCCGGCTCGTCGTATCAGCCGATCGCGCTCAATGCTCGAGGGCGTTTCTGGAGCGAACGTCTCGGCTTGGAGCTCGGTCTCTGGCAGGGCGTCTACCGGCGGCACAGGGCTACGTGGGTACGTCTCTTCCATCCGGACGGCCGACTGGTGCCGACCGCGAAGGAGAGTGCCGACGCCGAGCGCCAGCAAGCCAAAGCCGAGCACCGGCGCGCCGAAGCCGAGCGCCAGCGCGCCGACGCCGCCGAGGCCGAGTTGGCGCGTCTGCGGGCCCGGCTCGGCGAGGGCTCCTAGAGCCGCAGGTCCCGCCGCACCTGGCCGTACTCCAGATCGAGCACCAGCACCCGGCCGCGGTCGTCCGCCAGGGTGAGGGTCTGCGGCGTGAGGTGGAGGGTGACGCGCGTCGCCCGTTCGAGGACGACCTCCGCCCGCACGCCGCCGCTCGGGCAATGGTGGAGGTGGATCACGAATCCGGCTTTGGAGTGCACGGGGAAGGCGATCCAATCCCCGGCGACGGCGGGCGGGCCCGGCCGGGAGCCCGCGGGCAAGAGGTCGGCGGGCGGTTCGACGAGCCGGCCTTCGGGCGAGATCCCCAGATGCCGGGAGCGCAACGGCGGGCCGGGCGGCACGGTTTCGCGGTGCCGCAGGGTGAGGCTGGGCAGCTCGTAGGTCCAGACCTCAAGCTCGTGGGAGGCCACCAGCAGCGAGCAGTGAGTGGCGGAGCGGGCGATCGCGAGGGCCGGGCCGGGCAGGGGCGTGGCCCAGACGCCGTCGAAGCCGCCGGCGGTGGTCTCGATCGCCGACAGGCCGTTCGGCTCGGCCACGAACCAGAGGCCGCCGTCGAAATCCGGGGCAAAACTTTCGAGGCGGGCGTCGCACCAGTCCTCGGCCGTGCGGCTGACGAAGTCGATCTTCGTCACGCGCCAGACCTCGCCCCGCCTGGCCAGGGCCAGGGCGCGGTCGCCGTGATCGGAGACGGCGAGCCGGTGAGCCGGCGGATCGAATTCGGCCACCGCCCGGCCGTCGCGCGAGAGCAGGCGCACTCCCGCCTCGCCCAGGGCGACGACGGTGAGGCCATTGGGGAGGAAGGCGGCATCGTGCGCCGGCATGGTGCCGGCATCGCGGCCGGTGATCTCCACCCGCCAGAGACCCGGGCGCGAGATCCAGGGCTCTCGCGGCGGCAGAGGGAGAGCGGGCGCATCGGCCTTGAGGGCGGCGTCGCCGGCGAAGGTCACGAGCTGGCGCAACTCGGCGGGCTCCAGCCGGGCGCCGAG
Source organism: Thermoanaerobaculum sp. (assembly GCA_021154885.1). Classification (GTDB taxonomy): domain Bacteria; phylum Acidobacteriota; class Thermoanaerobaculia; order Multivoradales; family UBA5704; genus DATARR01. Next base: position 38,615 of record JAJKHS010000006.1, on the reverse strand, counting down.
CCGGCCGGAGTCGCGGGCGAGGGCTCGCACCGCGGCCCGCGCCAGAGACTGGGCCGCCGGCGTGCGCGGCCCCCGGCGGAGAGTGTCGGCGAAGCTCAGGCGGGCCGCCGCCCCCTCGGCGCGCCAGCTCTCCAGGAGGGCCAGCGAGGCGTCCCGGACCTTCCCGAAGGGCTCCGGCGCCAGGGCCACCTTGCGGGCCAGCATGCGGCCGGCGGGGGGGCCTCCCTGTTCGATGGCGCGGTCCATCCAGGTGAGGGCCCGGTGGCGCTCGGTCTCCAGCGGCCAGAGGGCGTCCACGGCGGCGGCGTAGTCGCCCGCCCGGGCGAGCTCCTGGGCCCAGAGCCGGCGGAGCTCGCGGGCCTCCTCCGGCTGGCGGCTCCGTTCGAGGCGAGTCACGGCGTCGGCGAAGGCGCCGGTGCGCCGGGCGAGGCGCAGGGCCCGCTCGCGGTCGCCGGCCAGGAACCACTGCCGCACCACCAGTCCCGGCGGGAGGTCGCGGGCCTCGGCCATCTCGGCGGCGAGGCGGAAGCGGCCGTGCCGCTCCAGGAAGCCCACCGCCTCTTCATGCGCGTGGAGGACCTCGGCGAGCAGGTAGGCGGCCTCCTCGATCCGTTCCTGCGCTTCCAGGCGCTGGAAGGCCTCGCGGTAAAGGCGGCGCAGCTCGCCGTACACCTCGGGGGAGATACCGGAGGAGGACCACGGACGCGACCGCTCGGGGCGGATGCGCAGCTCGGCGCGCGGCGACAGGGGGCGCAACGGCAGCCGCCGGGGACCGGCCTCGGCAGGCACCGCCAGGGGCACGGCGTGATGCAGGGCGTTGTCGAAGTCGCCACTCTCGAACATCTCCATCAGCCGGTTGAGGTAGGCCGCGTGGTGGCGGCTGACCGCCCGCGAGAAGCGCGAGGCCAGGGTCGTGCGGCCGGTGAGCCGGTGGAAAGCGGCGGCGAACCGTCCTCCGGTCCCCGTGTTCTCACGGTGGTGGACCGGCTCCGGGAGGGGGTCGCGGACGGGCGGAGCCGACGGGGGGAGGACCGGTTCGGCCGGCTCGACCTCCACGGCGGGGCTCGCCGGCCACGACGGGGCCGGCCCGGCGGATGAAGCCCCAAGACGCAACAGGCGGACGCAGTCGGCCTCGTCCGGCAGGTCGAGGAGGGCTTGGGCCGCGATCCCGGAGCCGGTGCGGACGGCGACTCCCACCCGTCGCTCGCCCGGGGTGAGGTCGTCCCAGACCTGGAGCCGGGAGGCGCCCGGCAGGGTGGGCGGAGAGCCGATGCGCGGCGGACCGATCATCCACACTTCCGCCACGTCGGCCACCGCCTCCAGTCGCTGGCGCCAGGCCGCGAGCTGCTCACCGCCGGCTTCGTGCGGAGTGCGGGAGCCCAGCAGGCGGCCGAGGTCCTCGGCCGTCGTTCCGGAGGCCGGCGCCTCCCCGGGCTCCTGCAGCACCCCCCAGGCGAAGCCGAGCCCGGCCGTCGCGGCCCGGCGGGCCAGGGCGATCCACGCGGCGACCTGCGCCACTCGCGGCGAGCCGAGCTGGCCGGGGCCGGAGTCGAAGACGGCCAGCGACAGCCGCCCGGGCCCCGCTTCGGGCGGAGTCAGGAGGGCCGAGATCCGCTCCACGAGCGGCGTCAGCGCGGCGGCGACGTCGCCGGGCAGCGCGCCGGAGTCCGGCGCCGGGAGCGGACCGGGACATTCCATGCGGTGGCACGACCCTCCAGACTGAGAAGAATTTCAGCCCATAAGAGTAGTGCGAAACGGAGCGCTACGGAAGACTTTTCTTCATCCTCGCTGGGACCCGGTTGGAGCCGTCTTGCTGTTCTCCCTCTTCTCCCGGGGAGGGGGGCGGGAGGGGGCGGGAGAAGAGGGCCGGGGTGATGAGGGTCTTGGGAGGGGGGCGTTTCGTCGGGGCGAGGCCCCCTACCCCCGCAGCGAGAACGGCTGCGGCAACAGCTCCGCCAGCGTCGATTCCACGCGCTCCCCCTGCAGGTTGACCATCAGGATGGGGAGGTCGCCGGCGAACTCGGCGAGGGTCTGGCGGCAGAGGCCGCAGGGTGTGGCGGGGGGGCTCATGTCGGCGATCACGGCAACGGCCTGGGGGCGGCGCAGGCCCGTCGAGGCCGCGGCGGCGATGGCGTTGCGCTCGGCGCAGATGCCGAGGGCCGGGAGGCAGTTCTCGACATTGGCCGCGGCGTGGATGGAGCCGTCCTCCATCAGCACGGCGGCGCCGACGGCGAAGCGGCTGTAGGGCGCGTAGGCGTGGGCGCGGGCCGCGGCCGCGGCGGCGATCAGGGGCTCCCAATCCATGATCCGCGACTGTAACACGGAGGGTTGAGCCGGGGCGGTGATAGTATCTCTCGCCTTGATCGATTCGCCCTCCTCCCCCGTGCCGCCGCGCCCCGGCTTCCGCCGGGCGGTCTCGCGCTGGGAGATCGTCGGCTTCTCCGTCAACGACGTGATCGGCAGCGGCGTCTACCTGCTGCCGGCTGCGGCGGCCGGGTACCTCGGGTACCTGAGCGTCGGCGCGGTGGTGCTGGCCGGCTTCGCCGTTCTCCTGCTGGTGCTCTGCTTCGCGGAGGCGGGGAGCTACTTCGACCGCCCCGGCAGCGCCTATCTCTACACCCGGGAGGCGTTCGGCGAGCTGGTGGGGTTCGAGGTGGGGTGGATGACCTGGCTCGCCCGGGTCTCCTCCGTGGCCTCCCTCTCCGTGGGATTCGCCCGCGCCCTGGGCTACGTGTGGCCGGCGGCCAACCTGGGATATGGCCGGGCGCTCTCGATCTCGCTGCCCGTCCTGGCTCTCACCGCCATCAACGTCGTGGGGGTGAAGTCGGGGGTGCGCACGGCGGTCTTCCTGGCGATCACCAAGACGCTGCCGCTGCTGATCTTCATCGGCGCCGGCATCTTCTTCGCCTCGCCGAGCCTCGCCCGGTCCGTGCAGGCGACGAACCCCGGGCACCTGGGCGACGCGGTCCTCCTTCTCCTCTTCGCCTACGCCGGTTTCGAGAACACGGCCGCGCCGGCCGGAGAGTTCAAGAATCCGCGGCGGGACGTGCCCTTCGCGCTGATCGTCCAGATCGTCCTCGTCACCTTGATCTACACCGCCGTGCAGTGGGTGGCCCTCGGCACGCTGCCGGGTGTGGCGAGCTCCCAGACGCCGCTCGCCGACGCCGCCCAGCGCTTCCTCGGCCACGGCGGGGGGCTGCTGATGACCGTCGGCGGCGCCATCTCCATCCTGGGGACCAACAGCAACACCGTGCTCTCCGGACCGCGCTATCTCTGGGCCCTGGCGCGGGACGGCTTCGGCCCCCGCATCCTGACGGACCTCCATCCGAAGTACCGGACCCCCTGGATCGCCGTGCTGGCGCAGACGGCCATCGCCCTGCCGCTGGCCTTCACCGGCTCGTTCGAGGCGCTGGCCACCCTGTCGGCCGTGGCCCGGCTCGCCACCTACTTCGGCACGGCGCTCGCCGTGCCGGTGCTGCGCCACAAGCTCACGAAAGAGCCCGCCGTGCGCCTGCCCGGCGGATGGACGATCCCCATCGCCGCGGCGATCCTCTGCGTCGTCTTCGCGGCCAGCGCGGAGGTCAGGAACCTCATCGCCGGCGCCATCGCCCTAGCCGCCGGCGGGGTGATCTACGCTTTCCGGCGGCGTCCGGCTACCCCGGATACGGCGCCTTGAGAAGGTTCTTGGCGATGTCCCGGGCCGAGTCCGGCCCCTTGGCCGACCGCACCATCTTGTAGAAACGGACGGCCTCGTCGCGCTGGCCGAGGGCGTCGAGAGCCATGCCGCGGTAGAGGCGGCCCAGGGTCTTGTAGACGCTCTCCTCCCGGCCGTGCTGCGGCTGGCGCTCCAGGCGTTGCAACAGGTCCAGGGCCTCGGCGTACTGCCGGCGGCGCACGGCGTCGCGGGAGAGGAGGTAGAGGGCCTGCTCGGCCACATCGCCGCGGTAGCCGGGTTTCCCCTCGGCCTGCCGCTCCGCGACCTCCTGAAGCGTCCGGCGCGCCTCGTCCCACAGGTTCAGGCGGGCGAAGGAACGGCCCTCGTAGACGTGGAAGAGGGAGTTGTCGGGATAGCGGTCGCGCAGCAGGCGGGCGTAGTGGAGGGAGGTCGCGTAGTCGTCCTCGAACACGAAGTAGATCTGGAGCAGGGAGAACGCCGCCTCGGTGGAGACGAACTGCCCCTTCTCGGCGGCCTGGGAGAGCTCGGCGAGCCCCCGCTCGCGGCTCCCCTTCGGAAAAAAGCTGGTGAAGATCTTCAGGAACGGGTGCTGCTTGGGCACCACGTCCACCAGGTAGTCGAAGAGGCCGATGCCCAGCAGCAGGTCGGGGTTCTGCGGATCGCGCTTGCGGACCTCTTCGAGATAATGGAGCGCCTTCTGGCCGTCGCGGGCGGCCTTGAAATAGCGCTCGCGGTCGGCGTAGAGGCGGCCGCGCAGAGCGTGGGCACCGGCCTCGAAGAACATGCCGTCGAGGTCCTCCCGGTCCTTCTTCAGCCGGTGCTCGCAGCGGTCCAGGACCGTGTCCATGGCCTTCAAGAAGGCGTCGTCCCGCGACTCGTCGTAGATGTTGACCTGGATCTGCCACCAGGGCGAAAGGGCTTCGAGGAAGGGACCGACGGGATGCTCCGGATAGCGCTTCGAGATGCCGGCGAAGATGGCGTCGGCACCGTTGAAATCCATGTCGTAGAGGCGGTCGAGGCCGCGTTGGGCCTCGGCGCGGAACTCGGGGTCGTCGAGGATGGTCCGCGGCCGGGCGAGCGCCGGCACGGCGGCCAGGACGAGGAGGAGGAGCAGGAAGAGGGAGAGCTGTCGGGACCTGAAGCGCGCTGGATGGAATGACATGGGGATTCGGCCTCCGGTTCTGAGGCAAACAACGAGCGGGGGCGGAGGGGGTATTCCGATTACTCGAGGCTGTCGATCTCCGCCCAGAGCACGTCGAGGTCGAGCGTCAGCCCGGCGCAGCCCGGGATCTGCCGCAGGGTGCCGGTGCTGGCCCCCAGGACGTGGAGGTAGCGGCCCTGGGCGTCGAGATCGAGGATCTCCAGGCTGCGCAACTGCGGGTCGAGGAGGCAGTACCAGGACACCCCGAAGGCCGCGTAGTCCGCCAGCTTCTCCACCCGGTCGCCGGCCGTCGCGGGGTGTCGGCGAGACGATCTCGATGGCGATGTCGGGCGGAACGCGGATCAGACCGCGCGCCGGAGGCCGGCGGCCGCCCGGCAGATAGACCGTGACATCGGGTTTCCGCCTGAAGGGCCGCGCTAGGAGCCTGCGCGGCAGAAAAACCGAGGACAGGGACAGCAGGGACACCAGAGACAGCAGGGACGAAAAATCTCCGGTCTCGACCAGATTTTCATGTCCCTGATGTCCCTGTTGTCCTGCACCAACGCTGCCTGCGAGCCTTTCTACCGCGTACGCCCCAGGCGCGTCCGCGCACCCGCCGCGGCGGGCAGGGTGCGCCATCCGCCGCCGGACCGTTTACAATAGGTCCAGGTCTCGCCGATGAAACTCGCGCCCCGTGGCCGCACGGCCTTCGTCCACCCCCTGGCTGGGATCCTGCTCCTGGCGGTCGCCCTCTGCGCGGGGTGCCGGCCGGCGGCGGCTCCGGCCACCAGGCCCTCGTCCGGCTCCATTCAGCTCGGGGAGGGCGACCGCATCCTGGTTCTCGCCCCCCATCCGGACGACGAGGTGCTGGGAGCGGGGGGCGTGCTGCGGGAGGCGGTGCGGCGGGGGCTGCCCACGCGCGTCGTCTTCCTCACCAACGGCGACAGCAACGAGTGGTCGTTCCTCGCCTATCACAAGCGCCCGGTGATCCTGCCGCGAGCCGTCCTGGCCATGGGGACGATGCGACGGCAGGAGGCGCTGACGGCGACCGGGGCCCTGGGGGTCCGGGCGCGCGACGTCTCTTTTCTCGGTTATCCCGACTACGGCACCCTCGCCATCTGGCGCGACCACTGGGGAGCCCGGCCGCCGGACCGCGGCCGCCTCACCCGCGCCACGGCGGTCCCCTACCCCACCGCGTACCGGCCCGGAGCGCCGTTCAAGGGCGAGGAGATCCTCGCCGACCTCGAAGCCATCCTGCGCGAGTTCCGGCCGACCCGGATCTTCGTCTCCCACCCGGCCGATCAGCATCCGGATCACGCGGCCCTCTACCTCTTCACCCGCGTGGCCCTCTGGGATCTCGAGGGCAAGGTCTCGGCGACCGTCCATCCCTTCCTGGTGCACTATCCACGCTGGCCCGGAGAGAAGGGGTTTCACCCCGGCGAGGAGCTGGCGCCGCCGCCGAAGCTGCTGGCCGGCTTCCGCTGGCAGACCCGGGAGCTGACCGGCGAGGACGTCGACGCCAAGCGCCAAGCCCTCGCGGCCCACCACACCCAGTACGGCTACAGCGCCTCGCGCCTCCTCCCGTTCGTCCGCGCCAACGAGCTGTACGGCGACCTCGCCGTCCCGGCCCTGGTTCCCGGCGGCGACGCCATCCACCTCCAGGACATGACCGTGCGGATCGTGAAAGATCAGTTGGAGATCGCTGCGCACCTCGCGCAGCCCCTTTCAGAGAGATCCGCCGTGACCCTCTACGCCTTCGGTTACCGGCCGGACCGCCCCTTCGGCGCGATGCCGAAGCTGGCGATCCGCGTCGAGCCCCACGCCTGGCGGGTCCGGGACCAGGAGCGCCTTCTCCCCCGTGCCACCGTCTGGGCCAGCACCGGGGGGCAGCGCCTCGCGGCCCGCATCCCGCTCGCCGCGCTGGGTGATCCCCACCGGCTCTTCCTGCGCGCCCAGACCGGGACGCCACGCGCGTCGCTCGGGCAGACGCCGTGGTGGGTGCTGGAGGTGCGGGCGGGGACCGTGATGGCCCAGAGCGCCGCCGACGCACCGGCCCCCCAGCCCTAGATGAAATTCCCGGCCTCCTCCCCTCACCTGACATCCAGAGGGAGATGCTCCCTCGGGATTTTCAGCAGAGGGGGAACGCCTTGGTGGAGCTCGACGCCTTCGTCCGTTGCGAACCCATCCCGCTGCGCCTTGTACGGTTCTACAAGGAGCGGCCGGTGATCGAGGCCCCTGCCCCGTCCGCCGCCGGGGGCGACCTCGTTCGCCGCATCATGGCCGGCGACCGCGGCGCCGAGGCGGAGCTGGTCGAGCGGTTCGGCGAGGGCCTGGTCTTCCTGCTGCGCCGCTGGACGCGTGACCGCGCCACGGCCGAGGACCTCTATCAGGAGACCCTGCGCCTGGCCCTCGAGAAGATCCGCAAGGGTGAGGTGCGGGAGCCGGACAAGCTGGCGGGCTTCCTGCGGTCGCTGGCCAGGAACCTGGCGACTCATCACTACCGCCGGGGCTCGACCCGGGAGGACCGGGAGCGCGAGTTGGACGACACCACGACCGCCGTCCCCGGGGGGGACACGATGGAGCCTTTGACGCGCCTGCTCGCCGCCGAGAAGGCCGGGCTGGTCCGCCGCCTGATCGGCGAGCTGGCCTCGGACCGCGACCGGCAGGTGCTCTTTCGTTTCTATATCGCGGAGGAGGAGAAGGAGAGGATCTGCGCCGACCTGGGGCTCACCGGCCCGGAGTTCAACGTCGTGCTCTTCCGCGCGCGCCAACGCTACCGCAAGCTGTTCGAGGAGCGCCTGGGCGGGCGGGGACAGTGAGGCCGAGATGGATCACGAACAGATCGCAGAGCAGAACGTCGTCGAGCGCTATCTGATGGGGCGGCTGACGCCCGAGGAGGAGGAGCTCTTCGAGGAGCACCTTCTGGAGTGCCAGGACTGCCGCCGGCAGGTGGAGTGGGAGGAGGATCTACAGAATTCGCTCCACGCCGTGGCCGCGGATGCCGCGGACACCGCGGCGCGGGCCGCGATCGTCCGCGTGGGACTGCTCGCCTGGCTGGCCCGCCACCGCGCCGCCGGCTGGCTGCTGGCCGCGGCCGTCCTCCTCCTGCTGGCCTTCCCCATCCTGGGGATCACGGGGCTCCTCCGCGAGCAGGCGCGACTGAGAGGTCAGATCGCCCAGCTCCAGTCCGCCGTGGCCCGGCCCCGGCCGCAGCCCACTCCCCCACCGGCGCCTCCCGATCCGGAGCGCGGGAAGCTGGAGGCCGAGCTGCGCACCGAGCGCGATGCCCGTTCCCGTCTCGCCGAGCAGCTCGCCCGGCTGACGCAGCCGCAGGTCAACACTGCCATCTTCTCCCTGGGGCTCGTGCGCGGCGGCGAGGGCCCCGCCAACCGCATCGCCCTGCGGCGCGATCCCGAGTGGATCGTCCTCGCCGTGGAGCTGCCGGCCGAGGAGGCGCCCACCTACCGCGCCACCCTGGCCACGGCCGCCGGCCGTACCGTCTGGAAGGGCGAAGGGCTGAAGGCCGGAGCGGACGGCACCGTGGCCATCGCCCTCTACTCCACCCTCCTCGCGCCGGGTTCGTACAAGCTGCGGCTGGAGGCGGTGGATGCGAAGGGGCACGCCTCGCCGGCGGGGGAGATTGCGATTCAGGTGACGCGGTAGGCCCTCACCTGGAGGTGAGGGCCTCGGAGGCAGGTGGGTTTCCTGGGTTACAGGGTCCAGGACAGCCCGGCTGCGATCTCGCGGCCGGAGAGGTCGAGCTTGCCGAAGCCTTCGAAGTCCTTGTTGAGCTTGTCGTCGACGCGGGTCCACCGACCCTCGGCGAAGAGGTTGAGGCGGCGGGAGACCGGCACTTCCAGGCCGACCAGCCCGTAGTAGCCGAAGGCGGTGCCGTCCGACTTCAGGTCGGCCGAGAAGACCGGCCGGCTGGCCTGGTTGAAGTCGATGAAGTCGCCCGACTCCTTGAGCCGCCAGGGGTAGATGCCGCCGCCGACCCCGACGTAGGGCTGGACGGGAGCGCTGCGGGGGGCCAGGTGGAACAACAGGCCGGCGCTGACCGAGGCGATGTCCAGCGTCGTGTCATGCCGGATGCGGCCGCCGAAGTTGTCCGCGAAGTTGCGGTAGGCGTTGCTGGAGCTCCCCTCGTAGACCGAGCCCGAGAACATCAGGCTGATCGGGCCGTTCAGAGGCAGGATGTAGTCGAGGCCGAAGTTGGCGTTGTCGAAGTCGCTGGGGTCGGAGCCGGTGAAGTCGTTGCGGATCCCGTCCCAGTAATCGGACTTGCCGTCCGGACGGAACGAGCCCACGTGGATGCGGAACTCACCGTCCCGGTCCGACCCATAGTAGCTGTGGTGGCGGTACTGGGCGGAAGCCGGCAAGGCCGTGACGGCGAGAAGCCCGGACAGGGCGAAGAGGACGCGTGCGGTTCTGGCAATCATTTCTCTCTCCTTTTCATACCACGCCCAAATTCCGGAGCAACCTCGATGCCAGGTCTCCCACAGGACGCACGCATTCAAAGAAGGTCCCCGAAACGGCCTCGCCAGAGGACGTGACCAGCGCCGGAGAGGACGTTCTGTCGCTTTTTCTTGAGACTAACCTCTCCCTCTTCTCCCGGTGAGGGGGTGGGAGGGGGCGGGAGAAGAGGGCCGGGGTGATGAGGGTCCCCGGCCCCGGTGTAGCACCGGCCATACACCTGTCAGCCTCTCCGTCAGCCGGGGAACGTCCCCGTATCCCCCTTGCCGCAGAGGTTGCCCTGGTTGTTGTGGTAGGTGTGCGAGAACCCGGTCGTCGTGTCGGTCACCGTCAGGTCGTACTGCACGTCCGAGAGGGCGCCGTAGAAGACCCAGAACTTGCCGTTCAGGGTGCGGGCGTCGATCACCTTGACCACCAGCTCGACGTTGGTCGGATCGAAGAACCAGAACATGCCGCTCACGTCGGTGAGGGTCAGGGGGGTGCCGGCGCCGGTGTGGCCGTCGGGGGTATGCCAGGTGACGGTCGCCTGGAACCGGCCGCCGAACAGGCAGAGGCTACCCGCCGCGCACGCCTTGTCGGGGACGGCGGCCTCGACGCTGACGGGGGCGGACGCCGATCCGGTCGAGGGACCCGCGAAGGCGCTGACGTCGCCCAGGCCACAGAGGCTGCCCGGATCGTTGTGATAGGTCTTGCTGGCGCCGTTCTGGGTATCGGTGACGGTGATCCAGTACTCCACGTCGGAGAGACCGCCGTAGAAGGTCCAGAAGAAATTGTTCACGCCACGGCCGTCGATCATCTTGACGATCAGCTCGATGTTGGAGGCGTCGAAGAACCAGAACAGACCGGTCTGGTTCGACTGGGAAACGGCCGTGCCGTTGCCGGCCGTGTTGTTGGCACGCCAGCGGGCGGAGACGCGGAAGCGGTTCTGGAGGCAGAGGTTCGACGGTCCCGCCACGCAGGGTCCGGCGGCGAGGCCCTGGGTGGTGGCGCTCGCCTCGTTCGAGGCGGCCGAATTGCCGGCGGCGTTCTGGGCGATGACACGGAAGGTGTAGGGCGTGGTGGGATTGAGCCCGGTGACGGTGAAGGTCTGGGTGTTGGCCGGGATCACCGCCGTCAGCGCGAGGGCGCCATCCGGCGAGCTCCCCTGGAGGACGAACCCGGTCTCGTTGCTCGAGTTGTCCTGCCAGTCGAGGCGGATCGAGGTGGTGGAGACCGGGGTGACCGTGAGGCCCGACGGCGCGGCGGGCGGCTGGGCGGAGGTCGGCGTGGTGACTTGCACCTGGTTGGAGAAGGCCGACGCGGAATTGCCGTTGAGGGCCTCGACGCGGAAGGTGTAGGCGGTCCCCGGTTTCAGGCTGCTGACGACCGTCGTGGTGACGTTGGCGCCCAGGTTCGAGGCCGTCGTGAAATTGCCGTTGCCCTCCTTCTTCTGCACCCGGTAGGAGGTCTCGTTGGTGGCGTTGTCGGTCCAGGTCAGTTGGATCGAGGTGGGCGAGGTCGCGGTGGCCACCAGGCTGGTCGGCGTGGCCGGCGCGGTGGAAGGTGGCGGGTTCGCGCCGGCATAGAGGGTGAGGATGCCGGCGCGGTCGTCGTCGCCCAGTCGGGCGCCGCGCTCGTCGGCGTGGGCGTTGGCCCGCATGATGGCATCGTCCTCCGGGGAGCCCGGCACGCAGGGGCCGCTGGCGGAGTCGCCGCAGGAGTGGCCGAGGCCGAGGCTGTGACCGAGCTCGTGGGTGAAGACCTGCGCCGCCCGCGCCGGGGTGTTGAACCAGCAGCCGACGCCGTCGTTGGTGATGACGTCGCCCTCGGTGATCACGCCGACGCCGTTCGCACCCGGATGGGTCCAGCCGCCGCCGATGGCCAGGATGCCGCTGCCGCGGCCGGGGCTGATGCAGGTGAAGGCGCCCGGCATTTCGTTGTTGGGGTCTTCGAAGATGATGGCGTTGACGCCGTCGGGGTGGGTGAAGCCGGCGGTGGCGGTGGTCGTGCCGTCGTAGCGGTACTTGATGTTGGTGCCGGGATTGGTGTCCCAGGCCGCCAGGGCGCTCTGGAACTCGGAGACGCCGCCGTCGTCCAGGCCCGGCTGGCCGGAGTCCTGGCTGCGCCAGCCCACGGCCTGGTCGGCGTCGAACTGAAGCCAGCGCGACTTCACGCCTCCCAGATAGGTGAACTTCTCCTGGATGCGCCGCAGCTCGGATGCCGGCAGCGCGACGAAGTAGTCGGCAGACCGCTTCAGACCGGCCGCGCGGTCGGCGAGCCAGCCGGCGAAGCGCCCGGCGTCGCGGACGGAATCCCGCGCCGGCCCGGCGCCGGCGGTCACGTCCTGCATGTCGTGCAGATCGCGGACCGCCACCTTCTGGCCGGCCGCCGTCTGCACCTCGTGGAAGGCGCCGAGGGCCAGGTGGAGGGGGCCGTAGGTGCCGTCGGCCTGGGGGACGAGGAAGAGCAGGGCGCGCTCGCCGGTCTGCAGCGCGGGGGCGCCCCAGACCATCAGGTGCATGCCGCTGCCGTCGTCGCCGCCGATGACCCGCACCACCACCTCGCCGGCGGTGACCCGGCCCTTCACAGTGCGCTCGACCCGCACCCGGTACTCGGTGGCGGGGCTGCCGTGAGCGGGAGCGGAGCCGAGCACGGTGCCCTCGAGCACCAGGGGCGCCTGGTCGAACAGGTCCTCGTCGGTACCCACCACCACGGTCGTGGCCGTGGCCGGGAGGGCCGTCAAGGCCAGCAGGAGGATCATCAGGAGGGCGAGGCGCTTTGACATGAGTACAGCTCCTAGAGTTTTGAATCGGGGGGATGCCGCGGGACCATAATCCCACCATTATAAAGCCATCCGGTAAAAAACGGGGCGATTCGCTCGCCGGCAATGTCGGAAAATGGGCTCAGCCATCTGGGACTGGCTTACACTCCCTGGCCATGATCTCCCGGCCGTCTCCGGCTCCCGTCTGGCCGGCCCTGTTCGGTCTCCTGGCCCTATCTTCCGGCGCCCCCCCCGCGCTCGCCCAGCCGGTCCCCATCCCGGCCGCCGCGAAGCCGGCCGCCGCCGTCGAGCGGCTCAGCCACCTCGCCCGGCTCTGGGGGGCGGTGCGCTATCTCCACCCCTGGCTCGCCTACCAGGAGATCGACTGGGACGCGGCCCTCGTCCAGGCCATCCCCCGGGTGCGGGCCGCCCGGACGGCCGACCAGTACGCCGCCGCCGTGCAGACGATGCTCGGCGCGCTGGGCGATCCGGTCACCCGCGTGCGGTCCGTGCTCACGGGCGACCCCGGGGCCAGCCTGCCGCCGGACGACCGGGCCTCCCTCGTCCGGTGGATCGAGCCCGGCGTGCTCGCCCTCTACTGCCGGCCCAACGCCGCCAGGACCTATGAGGAGATGGCCGGCAAGCTGGCCGCCGCGCGCGCGGAGATCCCGCAGGCGAAGACGATGATCGTGGACCTCCGGGGAGCGGGCGGCTGGCCTTTCTACCCCCAGTACCTGCTGTCGGAGATCGAAGGCCTGCTCCCCGGCCGGCCGGCGACGGCTCCGCTCCAGCGCTACCTTCTCCACTCCGGCTATCGCAGCCAGTTGCCCGGCCGGCCAGGGAGCTACTCCTCCGGTTTCCTCACCCTCTTTCCCGAGAGCTTTGCCGCGGCGGCCGGGCCGGCGCCGCAGCGCATCGTCTTCCTGGTGAGCCCGGAGACCGTGATCCCGCCCCTGGTCGCGGCGCTCCAGGCCGCGGGCCAGGGCGCCATCGTGGCCGAGGGGAAGATCGGCGAGGAGGGGCTCGTCCGGCAGCGGACGGTCGCGCTCGGCGAGGGCTTCGAGGCCCTGGTACGGACGACGGAGGTCGTGCCGGCTCCGGGCTGGCCGGGCGTGCATGCGGATCTGGAGGTGGTGCCCGGCCAGCCCGGGAGCTCCGGAAAACCCGGGGAGGCCGACGCGGCCTTCGCGGCGGCCGTGAAGCTGGCCCACGACGGCTGGCCCGCGCCATCCCCTGCCATCCCCGAGCCTCTGCCGCAGCCCTCCGGGCGCCCCGACAAGCCCTACACGGAGATGACCGATCCGTCTATCGAGTACCGGTTGCTGGCCGTCTTCCGCCTCTGGAACGTCTTCCACTACTTCCATCCCTACATCGAGCTCGCCGGCGAGTGGGACGCCGTGCTGCCGGAATTCATCGCCCGCATGATCGCGGTGCGCGACGGCCGGGAGTACGCATTGGCCATGGCGGAGATGGCGGCACGCACCGGCGACGGCCACACCAGCCTCACCGGCAACCCGACGCTCGACCAGCTCTACGGTGAGGCCCCGTTGCCGCTCCTGATCCGTTGGATCGAGGGGGCCTGGGTGGTCACGGCCGTGAGCGACGATCCGGCCATCCGCAGCTCCGGCGGCGAGCCCGAGCCCGGCGAGGAGGACGAGAGTGAAGCGGCCGGCAAGGCCGGCGAATTCGTCGAGGTCGGCGACGTCGTGCTGAGCCTCGACGGCATCCCGGTGGCCACCCGGGAGGAGCTGCTGCGCCGCCACCTCGCCACCTCCACCGAGGCGGGGCTGCGGCGCAAGATCGCCGACCGGCTCCTCTCCGGCCCCCAGGGCTCCCAGATGGCGCTGGCCGTGCGGGGGCGGGACGGCCGGGTGAAGACGGTCCGGCTGCGGCGCGGGCCGTGGACCCCGAAGCCCATCGGCGAGACCGTCCGGATACTGGCCGGCAACCCCGGCGATATTGGCTATGTCGACCTCGGCCGGCTGACCCTCGGCGAGGTGGACGCGATGTTCGAACGGCTGAAGGGCACCCGGGGGATCGTCTTCGACATGCGCGGCTATCCCAATCTCACCGGCTGGCCGATCGCCGCCCGGCTCAACGTTCGCGGCGCCCGCTTCGGCGCGCTCTTCCGCCGGCCGCTGGTCTCAGGGCTGGGCGACGACGACGAGCAGACGGAGCAGACCAGCGTCTCCTTCGCGCAGCCGATCCCTGCCGCCGAAGCGCCGAAGTACATGGGCAAGACCGTGCTGCTGATCGACGAGCGGACGGTCAGCCAGTCCGAGCACCTGGGGCTCCTCTTCGAGGCGGCCAACGGCACGAAATTCGTCGGCACCCCGACGGCCGGAGCCAACGGCGACGTCACCTGGTTCACCCTGCCGGGGATCGCCTCCGTCCGCTTCAGCGGCCACGAGGTGCGCCACGCCGACGGCCGCCAGCTCCAGCGCATCGGCCTGGTGCCCGACGTCCTTGTAGCCCCCACCCTGCGGGGGATCCGCGACGGCAGGGACGAGGTGCTGGAGCGGGCGGTCGAGCTCCTCAAGCGGGAGCTTGCGGCGGCAGGATCACCCGCAGATCGCGCGGGCGCTTCCGGTACAGGAGCGGGGGCTTCATCCGACTGACCTCGCCGTCGAAGGCGACCGGGATCGCTCGCTTCTTCCGCACCTCGACCTTGAGCTCGGGCAGACGCCAGTCCTCGACCATCCGGGTCTGCTTGACGTCGCGCACCAGGCCGGCGAGCGCCAGGCCGATGAGGCCCAGGCGGCTGCGGCTGCGCGCGAGGTAGACATAGAGTTGGCCGCCGCCCTCCAGACGGTTGGGAGCGCCATGGGCCAGCAGGCTCATCTGATACTCGCTGGTGCCGACGAAGAGGACCTCGGTCCGCCGCTCGGCCTGCCAGTCGCCGGACGAGATCTTCAGCCGCAACGAGGAGAGCCGCGGCAGCAGCTTGAACGTGGCAATGGCCATCGCCATCCACTTGCCGTGCCTGGAGCGCCGCATCTCCTGATCGCGCGCCTGGACGATCGGCGGGTAGAACCCGAGCGACGAGTTGTTGAGGAAGATCTCGCCGTTGACCTCGCCGACGTCGAGAGCGCGGACCTCCCCCTCCGAAATCAGGCGGACGGCGGCCTCGAGATCGATGGGGATCTTCAGGTCCGTGGCGAAGTGGTTCAGCGTCCCGAGCGGCAGGACCCCCAGGGGAACCTCGCCGCCGGCCAGCACCGAGGCCACGCCGCGGACGGTGCCATCCCCGCCCCCGGCCACCACCGCCTCGGCCCCGGCCTTCACCGCCGCGCGCGCCGCGTCGACGATCTGCTCGCCGGCGAGGAGCCGGACGTCCGCCTCGGTTCCGGCCTTCTGGAACATCTCCCGCAAACCCTCGGCGGTCAGCCGTTTTTTCTTGACCGTGCCCGAGCCGCGATTCACCAGCACCGTGATCCCCATCTCTCTCCTCGCTTTCGGAAACTCGCCTGCGGCCGGGAACAAGCAATCGGCGGACCACGTTTAGAATTGCCGGATGCCGATCGCCGCGCTCCTCCTCCTGCTCTTCGCCGCCCAGGCCGCGAAGATCGCCGCCGCCGCGGGTCCCCCGTCCCCGGACCAGGTCCGCCACGAGTTCCTGGCCCGCCTGAACGAGGCGCGGGCGGCGGCGGGCGCCCGCCCCCTCTCCCTGGCCGAGCCCCTGAACCGGGTGGCGCAGCAGAACGCCGAAGAGGTGCGGGACGCGGGCGGCGTCCACTATGACGAGAAATCCATCCCCAGGATCCAGCAGCGGCTGCGCAAGACGGGCTACGTGGCCCACGGCTGGCACCAGGAGTTCGCGGCGGCGCCGGGCGACGCCGGCGAGGTGCTGGCCTGGGTCAAGAGCGGTCTCCCCGAAACCTTCCACGCCCTGCTCGATCCCGACTACCGGGAGCTGGGGGTGGGCGTCAGCGACCTCAGGGGGTCCCCCCTCTACACCTTCTTCCTGGCCTGGCGCGAGAGCGAGTCGTTCGCCCGCGAGACCGCCGGCCTCGGCGACCTGGAGCGGGTGCGCGCGGAGATGCTCGTCCGGGTCAACGCCGAGCGGGCCGCGGCCGGCCTCCCCCCGCTGCTCCGCGATGCGCGGCTCGACGAGGCCGCCCAGCGCCACGCCGAGGACATGCTGGTGCGCTCCTACTACGATCACATCTCGCCGGACGGGACCAGCCCCAAGACCCGGACGCTCAAGAGCGGCTACACCGGCCGCATCGTGGGCGAGAACATCGCCCGCGGTCCCGTGGCCGTCCGGGAGGTGATGGACAACTGGATGGGGAGCACCGGCCACCGGCACAACCTCCTCCTCCCCGGCTTCACCCACTTAGGGATCGGCGTCGTCGTCGGGCGCAACGCGGCCATGGGCGATACCGTGATCTGGGTGCAGGACTTCGGCAGCCCGGCAGGGCCGTGAAGCGGGAGCCCAAACCGTCACCCCCGCCCCTGCAGCGCGCATCCGCGCTGCCAGGGGCGGGGGGTGAAATCACCGGCGGGTCTCGTGGATCTGCTCGACCTCGATGCTGACGGCCTCTTCCCTGAGGCCGGAGGCCGTGTAGACCGCAGTCACCGTCAGCGGCACGCTGCTGACGATCTCCAGGAAGCCGATGGTGAGCGGGCCGTTCAAGGTCACCGGCTGTTTGAGCAGCTCGGCGAGCCGGCAGCAGTCGTCCATCGTCGCCGTTTGTGGAGACAGCGTGATCTTGTCCCGGGCCATCGCCTTGCCCAAGCGAGGCTCGCGGCCGATGGGCTCACCTCTCAGGACCACGGGCGTGACGTACTTCTCGATCACCGCGTCGGAGCAGTAGCCGTTGTAGACGTTGATCTCCGTGGCATAGCGGCCGGGCCGAACCGGGCTGCAGCAGTCTTCTTTCTCCTGCTCGCTGACGCCGCAGACGAACTTGGCCACGTAGTGATAGCGGCATTTCGGGATGGTGATCTTCGTGGGCTTCCTCGCCACCACGACGTGATCCATCACGACGTCGAGCGAGCCCGTGAAGACCTGGTCGCGCAGCGAGCACGTTTCGCCATGGCGCTCGAAGACGACGTCGAAGGTCAGGGTATGGGGGACCCTCGGGTCCAGGGGGCCGTAACCGGCGGCCGGAGTGATCGCGGTCACGAACGGGGTGATCGCGCCCGACGGCACGAGGCTGACGTTGTGGATCTGAATGGCCGTGGTCAGCGCAGCGAGGATCGCGTTGGCGACGGCCGACGGGTCGACGCCGAGCGTCAGCGAGCCGCCGGTGGCCGTGGTGATGTCGGTGGCCTGGTTGGAAAGGCCGTTGCTGGGGCACCCGGGGTAGCCATCCGTGCTGGCGCCATCCAGACCGGTGCTGCTGAAGCCGCTGTTGACCGAGATGGCGAGAACGGCGATGCCCTTGGGCTGAGCCGGCGTGGTCACGGACGTGAGGTCGGCGATCACCGTGGCGCGGGTGATGTCGAACAAGCCGCCCCAAACGGCCTTGCAGATCGGCTCATGGCTCGGAGCATCTCCGAACCAGACGATGAACTTCAGGGCTCCCGGGCGCCATCCCGCCACGGTCTTGACCTCGTGCAGAGCGAACAGCGCGGCCTCCGGAAGGTCGCCGCCATCGTTGGCCGACCAGGCGTTGATGGCGCTGATCACGGCCGGCTTGCTGGCGGTGATGACCTGCTGATTCTGGAAGTGGCTGGGGTCGCCAAAGTCGTGATAGTTGCCGACGCCGAACTGGATGTCGAGGCCCGTCCCCGCCAGGGCGTTCAGGATCGAGGTTGCCCCCCCTTGCACGTTGCCGATCGCGAGGTTCATGCTGAAGGTGTTGTCGGCCAGGAAGTAGACGTCGATCTTCTCGGCGATCGGCTGGGCCGGGATCGTGACCGTGACCGTCTCCCGGAAGCCGCATTCGGAGAGGTGGACGTCGTTGACCCTGGGGTTGATGGAAACGCGCCTGGCGAGCAGCGCCTCCGACAGCTCGACCTTGTGCTCGGCGACGGGGAAGAAGGCCCGGCCTTCCGCCGCCGACAGCTTAGCCAAGTCGACCGGCTTGCCTGCCGCGTCCAGCACGACCGTCGATTGAGGACCGTTGGGCTCGCCGGCGGGCCGGACGACGAACCGGTAGATGGACTCCTTGGAGGAGGGAACGGTGTCGGTCGTCTCGTGCACGATCTCCGCCTTCTTCCCTTCCCACTGCTTGGACAGCGACGCGAGGGCGCTCTCGCGCAGCGCGTCAATGTTTCCCTGTGCCATGGTTTTCTCCTTGCCAGCGGTTTCGTAGAGCTCGGTCCATCCGCGCCTGCTTCAATCCGCTGCGCACAAGGGTCTTCGCGGTCCGCGCCGGCTTTCTGACAAAGCCCCTGCCTGCCGCTCTCGCCAACTCGTGGCCAATGACATGGCATACGCGGCACTGAGCACATCAAATGCCACAACGGACACTCTCTTTACTGCAAAGGACATGTCACACGCGGTATTTGACAGACCCTTTGCCACAAGCGGCACACCATTCGCCGCGCCTTCCACGCCATCTGCCACGACATGTCCGTCCCGCGCCTGCTCCTCTCCACTTCTTCCCGCAACTGCCCCTGCCCGAGAGACACGCGCCGCTCTACCTGCGGCGATCGCTCCTCCATTTGCCACCTCATGAGGTCCAAATGACGCGAAGTCCGGACTGATTGCCGCATCGTCCCGGCCCTGCAAGCCGTGGGACGAGGAAAGCGAGCCCTGAAGACGGGCACGCATCTCAAAGAGAGGAGCACATGCCGCAAGGTATACGTCCTGCGAGCCATGGGACACTCACGTCGTGGCAAATTGCCGGGCCGCCGTTCAACGGGACGGACCCATCGCCGCGTCGTCGAGGGCAATTGCCGCGATGACGACTCTCGTTGTGGCAGATGGAGGATCAAATGCCGCGAGGAACACGGCGGCCGGCTCAGCGGGATCTGCGACTGGATTGGCCGTCCGTCGCGCCGTGGCGTCAAGGTGTATCCTTCCCCTTGGGAGCCGCAGCTCCCGCGTTGTCTCGTCTGAGTGCCTTCCTGAGGAGAGATGCCATGCGAACGAGGGATTTTCAGTTTGCCATCGCCGTGCTTCTCGTAGTGACCGCGGGCTGCAAGGCTCGCGAGCCAGAAGGCCAGCAACCCAATCCCGCGAGCACCACGCCGGCACCTGTCACGGCGCCGCCAGTCACCACCACGACCACTCCTCCTCCGCCTGCGACCGCCGCGCCGCCGCCGGCCACCACGCCGGCTCCGCAGGCCGGTACGGCGTCTCCCGCCGCAGCGGCTCCGGCCGGGGCCCTGGCCAGCCAGCAGACCAACTGGCCGGGGATCGTCGCCGACGTCACCGAGTTCCGCCGCAAGGGCTCGACCCTGACGGCGCGCGTGGTCCTGCGCAACCAGGCGGGCGCCGAGGCCGAGCCCGACATCCACTATGGCGAGGTGTATGTAATGGACGCCGCGGCCGGCAAGAAGTACGAGCCCCTCAAGGACGAGAAGGGCACCTACATCGCCGCTCTCCGTTCGGGCTACTCCGACCGGTGGTACCAGAGGCTGGCGCCGGGGGCCACCTACACGATCTGGGTGAAGTTCCCGGCACCTCCCCCGGACGTCAAGACGGTGACCCTGCAGCTCCCGGGCATGCCGCCCTTCGAAGACCTGGCGATTCAGGATTCGTGATGTTTCGCGATCGGTTGGCAGGTGCCCTGTTGGTGCTGGCGTGCGCGCCGGCGCTCGCCGCGGAGCCGCCCTATGCCGGGCCGTGGGACCCGGCGACGGAGGCCGCGGCCGAAGCGGCGGTCGTCCGGATGGGTGCCGTGCGCGCGCTCGAAATCCGGCCGCAGGTGTTGAAGATCGTCGGCCTCGCGGTCGGCATCTCCAGCGGGGGCAGCGGGATCGTGGCCACGGTCCAAGAGGTCCACCAGGCGATGCAGGCCCTCGGCGCCACCGAGTCGGCACTCGAAGTGAAGGTGGAGCTCCCGGCGGACGTCCTCTTCGATTTCGACAAGGCGGACGTGCGACCCGACGCCGCGCAGGCGCTCGGCCGGCTCGCCACGGTGATTCGCGGCTACCCCACGGGCCGGGTCGCGATCGAGGGGCACACCGACGCCAAAGGGAACGACGCCTACAACCAGAAGTTGTCGGAGCGCCGGGCGGAGTCGGTGAAGAGCTGGCTGGTCGAGAGGGAAAAGATCGCGGCAGACCGGATCACCACCCGCGGCGCCGGCAAGAGCCGGCCGGTGGCGGACAACTCGACCGAAGCCGGCCGTCAGAAGAACCGCCGCGTCGAGGTGGTGATCCAGAAATCTCGTTGAAGGCGGCGGCGGCGACGGCCTATTCGAAGTTGGGTGATCTCTACTTGGCGTGTGCTCCCTTATTCAGCAGCCCAGTGAACAAGCAGTCAGGGACCGCCGCGGCCGCGTCGAGGCCGAGCACATCTCTCCGGCCCCCGCGCGCGCTCAATCGCCGCTTCTGTCAGAGCTCTCTGCGCTTCGCTGCTCTGTCTAATTGCTCAGCCGGGCAGGAGCATGTCCCGTCGTCGTTATAGACACAAGTCCTGCAAACACACATCGGCCCTATCTCGGGCACACATATGTCAAAGCCAACGACCTTGTAGGTTGTATGTCGCGGTCTGGCCGGACGAGACTCCGGTGTGGAAACGTTGAGAGAGAAAACAGCCCCTAGTACGAAGATCAAGCTCACGAGGTTCTTCATTATCGCCCCTCCCCGGGTGCTCGCAGGTGGTGATGGATGTTCTTCAGAATCTACGCATGGGCATGAGTATGATGGCGGATCCGTGGGTTGTCAAGCCAACCCTCGGCTCCGAACCTCACCGTTTCGGCGCCTTCATATCCCGACCGTTCTGATGCAGGACGACGGCCACGACCTTGCCGGCCGGGTCGCGCTCGAAGGTCAACGTGGCCGTGACGACGTCGTAGTCGAACCGGTCCTTGCCAACGCTGAATACGGGATACGCCGGTTGCCCGGTGAGCGTCACCAGGAGCACCTCGGGCGTCGCACGCACCGTGATCGTGGCGCCGGGCTGGAACTGGCCGAAGTCATACTCCCCAGCATACTCCGCGAGCGCGGCAGCGTTGGGAAACTCGACGTGCGGCGCCGGAACGGTGTCGCGGGAGGCAGAAATGTCGCGGCCGTTCTGGTGCAGCGTCAAGCCGGCGACCTTGCCCGCCGCGTTGCGATGAAAGCTGAGCTGCGCGTCCACGGCCTTGTAGAAGAACTCGTCCTTCGCGCTGGCGAAGACCGGGAGAAAAGGCTGACCGGTGAGCCGCGCAACCAGACCATCGCCGCGGCGAATCAGTGTGAAGCGCGCCGACTTGTCGATGGGATAGACGCCCACGTATTCATCCAGCACCGCGGCCGGCAGCGTGACCTCCGAGCGGATCACGGGCTGCCGTCCCTTCGCTTCCCACGCCGCGAGCCACGCCGCCGGGTTCGCCGCCGCGTTGCTCGCCAGCACCACGACGGCGCGGCCGCTGGCCGGACGAACGGAGATCATGCTGCGGAAGCCTCCGGTCCCGCCGTCGTGCGAATAGCTCTCCTCGCCGTTGGCCTTGGCGTGGATGAGCCCGAGACCGATCTTGCCGCCCACCGCCGGCATGTCGGCGTGGTCGCCGGCGAGCAGGGGCCAGACGTTGCCCAGCGGGCCCTTGGGCCCCGCGAGCAGCGCGTCCGCGAGCTTGCTCATGTCGGCGAGAGAAGAGCGCAGCGCACCCGCTCCCGCGACGGCCATGAACGTCCACGGGTGCGCCCGCTTTTCGCCGTCCCAGGGCTCCGCGAAACGTGACTGCTGCGCGGGCGAGAGCTCCTGGACCGTGTCGACCATGCCGAGCGGGCGGGTGATCTTCTCCTGGATCAAAGCGGCCCACGGCTTGCCGTAGGCCGTCTCGAGAACGACGCCGAGGATACCGAAACCGAGGTTCGAGTACTCGGGCGTGCAGGGCGGTTTGGCTGCCAGCTTCGCACTGGCCAGATACTCGAACATCGCCTTCTTGTCATACTGCGCGTAGGGGTCGTCGCCGCCGGTGTTCATCATGTTGTCGGGGAGCCGCGGCAGGCAGGAGGTATGAGTCGCCAGTTGCTTGAGCGTCACGGCGCCGGTGTCGGGATGATTGAGCTTCACGGGCAGCCGCTGGGCCAGCGTATCGTCGAGGCCGAGCTTACCCTCTCTGACGGCATCGGCGAGCAGGATACCGGTGAAGACCTTGGTGATGGAGCCGATCTCGAAGAGCACCTCCTGGGGTGGGACCGCGGCATGTCCCGCCGCGAACGGCTGGCCGGAGATCGCAAACGTCCACCGGCCCTCGCGCTTCTCCGCCGTCGCGACCGCCCCGTGGCCAAGACTCGCGGCCCACCCGGACGCCTGCTCGCCGAGCGGCGGCAGCTCGGCCGCGCCGAGCGTCGTGCCCAAAGGCAGGAGCAGAACAGAGAAAAGCAATCGTATGAGCATGGAACCTCCGGCATTGAGCCGCACCACGATGTTAGCCAGGAAAAGTGTCACGCTATCATGGTTTCCATCCGGCGGGAGGACCCCGTGGCACGTGCCACTCTGAGGGGAAGTGGCACGACGGAGTATTCTGCGGCATCATAGGGAGCTATGAAAGAGCCTCCTGCTTCGACCAAGGTTTCCGTCGGGCCCCAAGCCGCCTCGTGATCCCTTCCGAGATCCGCCGCCAGTTGGGGATCGCTCCCGGAGACGTCCTCATCGCCATCGTCGAGGATGACCGCCTCGTGCTCAAGAAGCGTGAAGCCGTGCTCCAGCGGCGCCGGCGCTTCGCGCACATCCCCGCCGGACCGCCGACCGGATCTGGCTCGACCTTGGGCTACCCATCGAGATCCGCGCCGTGAGGGGATCTCACCAGCACGTCCCCGTCCTGATCGCCGGCGGCGGCTCGGTCGGTCTGTCGGCGGCCCTTTTCCTGGCCCATCATGGCGTACCGGCCCTGGCCGTCGAGCGCCGCGCGGCTCTCTCGATCCATCCGCGGGCGCTCGGCGTCGGCGTCCGCACGGTCGAGATCTTCCGGGAGCTGGGCATCGACGACCCGGTGCGCGCGGCCGGCGGACACCTGGCGGCCGGCCTCAGGCGGATCTCGGTGAAGACCCTGGCCAGCGCCGACTGGACCACTCTCTCGCCGGGAGCTTCGGGACCTTCGGGACCTTCCCATAGGACGACGGACCCCAGCGCGAGCTTGAGCCCGGTCGAGGGCGGTCGCTGCAGCCAGGATCTGCTCGACGAGATCCTGCTCCGCGCCGCCCGTGGGCGCGGGGCCGAGGTCCGTTTCGGCACCGAGGTGATCGCCGTCGAGCAGGACGCGGACGGCGTGACGGCGACACTGGCCGAGCGGGACGGCGACCGGCGTTCAACCCTCCGGGCCGACTACCTCATCGTCGCCGACGGCTCCGGCGGCCTCCTCCGCGAGGCTCTCGGCGTGCCCGCCACCGGGCCGGGCCCGCTCGGCGGGCCGATCGTCAACATCCTCTTCCGGGCGGACCTGCGCGGCGTCACCCAGGGCCACGAGCTCCTCCTCTGCGTCATCGAAAACGCCGAGCTGCGGCCGGGATTGTTGATGGCCATCGACGGCCGCGACCGCTGGGTCCTCCACGTCCCCTACGATCCGGCGCGCGGCGAGACGGCGGCAGACTTCACTCCCGAGCGCTGCCGCGAGTTGGTGGCGCGCGCCGCGATCGGCGTGCCGGACCTGCCGGTGGAGATCCTCAGCGTCCTCCCCTGGCGCGTCGCCGCCCGCCTCGCTGACCGCTTCCGCGAGGGGCGGGCCTTCCTGGCCGGGGACGCGGCCCACGTGGTGCCGCCACTGGGAGGCTTCGGCCTGAACACGGGGATCGCCGACGCGCACAACCTGGCCTGGAAGCTGGCGATGGCGCTCCGCCACCAAGCCGGCTCAGCGCTGCTCGACAGCTACGACGCCGAACGCCGGCCCGTCGCGCGCTTCGCCATGGAGCAGGCACTGCTGCGCCTGGAGCGTCCGGACCTCCACTGGGACCCATCCCGCACCGGCGAACGAGAACGGCTGGGCATCGCCAACGACGCCGTGGTCCACCTCGGCTACCGCTACGACTCCTCCGCCGTCTGCGGCGCGCAACCGGCGCCTTCGCTCCACGAGCTCGCACGGGATCTCGACGGCACCCCCGGCTCGCGCGTGCCGCACGCCTGGCTGGAGCGGGCTGGCCGGCGCCTTTCGACCCTCGACCTCGCCGGTCCCGGTTTTGCCCTCCTCGCCGGTGCGGCCGCCGAGGACTGGTGCGCCTCTGCTCGCGCCGTTGCGACCCGCCTGGGCCTCGACGTGAAAGCCTTCCGGATCGCCGCCGACGGCGACGCGATCGATCCGGAAGGCACGTGGTCCCGCACCGCAGGCGTCGGGGATCGTGGCGCCCTCCTGGTAAGGCCGGACGGTTTCGTCGCTTGGCGCACCCAGGAGCCTGCGGCGGTCGCCGAGGCGGTGCTGGAAGGCGTGCTGCGCGGAGTCTGCTGAGCCCGGCCGGTGAAAGGTTTCCGGCGTGGCGGGAAGGTCTTCAGCGCCGCCGAGAAGGTTCTCCAGGCCGCTGAGAAGGTTCCCGGCTGCCGAAAAAGTTCTCCAGGCTCCGGAGAAGGTTTCCCAGGCGGCGGGAAACTTTTTCAGGCCGCTGAGAAGGTTCTCAGCCGGCTGGGAAGGTTTCCCGGTCGCCGAAAAAGTTCTTCAGGCTTCGGAGAAGGTTTCCCGCGCGGCGGGAAAGTTTCTCAGGCCGCGGAGAAGGTTCTCAGCCGGCCGGGAAGGTTTCTCGGAGCGCGGAAAAGTTTTCCAGATCACGGAGAAGGTTTTCACGGCGTACGAAAAAGTCTCCAGGCCCTGGGAAAGTTTCCCGGAGCCGCGAGAAGCTCTCCTCACCGCGTGAAGAACCTCTCGGCCCGGAAAGAAGGTCCTCGGCCGAAGGAGGAGAGGGCCCAGCCACGCGAGAAGCGGCCATGGCCGGAGGACTACTTCTCGGTCCCCGACTTGAACGTCCCTTTCGCCTTGGCTACCGGCAGCAGGGTCGGATAGAACTGCACGAACGTCTCGTCGACGGCGCCATTGCTGGAATGGCACTTCTGGCAGACCGAGTCGGCCGCCAGCGGCTTGGCGGTCGTCTCGGGGCCGTTGAAACCGAAGAACGCCCACTTGGTGGCCGGGAATCGCGCTTCGTCCTTCAGGTGGATCTCGACCCCGGCCAGTCTATCCTGGAAACGCCCGCCCTTGTTGATTGATCCTTTGCTCGCCGAGTAGCGCACCTCGAGCGCCATTATGGTCTTGTCGGGCCAGGTGCCGGTGGCAAGAAAGGCCTTGTAGGCCTGGGGCGTGACGAAGACGTTGTCGAAGTCCTCATCCTCCTGCTTCGCGATCGGCGCGCCGTAGGTCATTCCCAGCCCCGAGCTGAGATAGATCCATTCCCGATAATTCTCCGGCTTTATGAGCTCGCCATCCTTCGTGTATTGCGGCACGTTGGGCGGCGCCTCCTGGGCGAGCAGGCTCACACTCAACAGTACCAGGGCAATCAAGAGCTTGGCTTTCATGGTGTGTGCTCCCTATTCAGCAGCCCAGTGAACAACGTCTACAACGAGAACGCGTGAATCTCGGAAAGGCTTCACGATTCGAACCTCTTGACCCAGGAAACCTCCGAGCCGCCGTCGTACGAGATAACCTCTTCGATGCCGTGCTCCCGCATCACACCGAGGTGAACGCAGTCCCGGGCGGACAGGATCGGATGATTCTCAAGAAGCCTGCAGCATACATGAAGATGTTGGTGTCGATCAGGATCATGAGTAGCGCCCGGCGACCGACTCCTCAATCATGGTCTCCACGGGACCGACCGGGGCGTTAAGCGACTTGAGCACCTCCAAGGCTTCACGGGGGCCGAAGGCAGCTCCCCAGAGCGCCTCGTCGGCCCTCTCTCGGAGGTGACGTCGCGCCCACTCGGCGAGCGGCAGGCGCGACTGGCGCGCGGCGGCCTGAAAGTGAGAGCACTCCTGCTCGCTGACGGGAATCTGAAGACGCTTGATTATACTCATAAGCATGAGTATAGTCGCGTGTCCGTGGGGTGTCAAGCCGACGCCGAGGATACCGAAACCGAGATTGGAGTAACTCGGGTGTGCAGGGCGGTTCAACGTTCCCAATAGGTTTTCAGCAGATGTTTCGCCGCGTCCCAATCACGTTGCGGAATGGCATCGGCCTGGGAAGCCAGATACAGGATCTGCTCCGCGAGATGGGCGTTCTCAGGAACGTATTGGTCGAGGGTCGGGTTCAGATTCACATAGCGGCCCGACAACAGCATCTTGGACAGCATTGGAATCAGATTGCTTGACGTACCGTTCAGGGAAATGTTGAGAATGGGACAGACGCAGGATTCATTGACCAGCAGAGCTGGAGTTTTATAGTTACCCGTTCCATCGCCATTCAGCCACTGGCTCGCTCCCCATTGAGCCGTATCGCTCCCGATCCAATTCTCCATGAACCCGGTACCGATACAGATCGCGGCGATCTCGTTAATGTCGACGCCCGAATTCACCGCCAGAGCGATGGCGGCCAGCGTCGGATCATGATTGACAAAGGCTCCGTCCACGTTCCCGTTGTAGGAAGGAAGCATTCCTGGCATGGAGCCGCTGGCAACCACCGCATCCACGATGAGGGTGCTCTCGGTCGGGATTGGAGCCTTGGGCACATTCGTAAAGAGTTGCGGATACCACGCCGTTGCCGAGCCTCCATCAACTGGAGCAGATCCCACGTTGAACGCGGTGAACAGAACCTGCTGATGGGTCAGAGATGAAATGGGTTTTGTGCCGTGCAGTTTTTTCTGGGCGGCGACGAACGAGTCATTCGGATAGGCGGGAGCGCTGGCGTCGTCGTTGGGCTTCGAATAGAACTCGGCCGCTTCATAGTAAAAAGTATCGATGATGTCCTTGACTTTTTGGCCGCCAACCAGACCACTGACGATGCCGGCACCCGTTGAGGTTCCTGCCAAAAGGCTGGTCTTGGTGAGGATGTTCCCATTAATTCTCGACAGCCTGTCCAGAATGATTGCTGACATCAGTCCTCTGACACCACCACCGCAAAACGATACGATCGTATAGGCCATTGGATTCTCCTGGTTTGGAATGCTGTGCAGACAATCAATGTCGGTTGTGATCTTACGCCAAGGGCTCGTGGTCGTCAATACGGCGCTGCGCCGGCGACCTGCCGTCCCGGGTAGGCAAACCGGGACCCGGCGGCTGGCGCCGCCGGCTCGGTCATAGAGCCCACCGCCCTCCACTGCCAAGCCGCGTGGGGGGTACGAGAACCCCGTGTGCCGAGCGCGGGACTCACAAGGTGGATGGGCAAGAAGCCTACCCAGCTACCAGGGAGGAAACGCTCGTGAAAAATCGCGCATGGCTCTCACTCGCCGTCGTCAGTCTGTTGGCGCTCGTGTCTCTCGCCCCGCGGCCGCTGGCGCCTCGGATCCACTGTCCTCTGGTCTGTCCAGGCGCCCCTTGTCACGTCTTCAACGGCTGCCTGGTTTGCGAGTGTTGAAGTAACCGCCACCTGAGACCCTGAGGCGCGGCGGTGGCCCGTTGCGCCTCAGGAGACGCCGAAGCCGACCACTGCTTCAACTCGGCGCTGTATTCTCCGGGATCTGTTTCAGTCCGCGTCATGGAATCCCACATCGTCCGCAACGCGACGTACCCTCCGCCGAGGATCAGAAGGATCGCACAGGCAGTGACAACGAGAATCTTTCGCGTTCTTGGCTTCATGGCTACCTCGCGAGATCGTTGAGGATCAGCGCCGACAGAGCCGCCCATCCCGTCTGATGGCTGGCCGCCAACCCCTTGCCGGTGTCGCCCAGCAGAAGCCAGAAAAGAGCCCGAGCAGCGGCAATGTGTTCGCGATCTGGGCTTCGCGGAACCTGAGGAGGAGCTGACGAAGGCTCAACTGGCCAGCCATATCCGGTAGGTCATCCGCCGCGAGAGGCTGACCCAGGTGGCTGCTGCAGCGCTCATGGGCATCGACCAGCCGAAAGTGTCGGCACTGCTCAACGGTCGCCTCGCGAGCTTCTCCACCGATCGCCTGCTGCGGCTCTTGACTGCACTCGGGCAGGACGTGGAGATCGTCGTCAAGGATAGGCCCAGCAGTAGTCCCGACAAGGGGCGAATCCGGGTTATCAGCGAAGCAGCCTGAGGTCGTCTTGGTCGACCCGCCTCCGACTCATTTATCAGGCCGCGCCAGGTCGTTCAAGATCAACGCCGCGAGTGCCGTCCACCCCGTCTGGTGGTCGGCGCCCAGGCCCTTGCCGGAGTCGCCGTGGAAGTACTCGTGGAAGAGGAGAAGGTCTTTCCAGTGGGGGTCCTCGGCGAAGCGGCGGTCGCCGCCGTGGCAGGGGCGGTTGCCGTCCGGACCGGCAAGGAAGAGGTGGGCGAGGCGGCGGCGCAGCTCGGTCGCCACCTCGTCGAGAGTCATCAGGTTTCCGGAGCCGGTGGGGCACTCCACCTTGAGCGTGTCATGGTAGAAGTGATGGTAGCGCTCCAAGGCCTCGATCAGCAGGTAGTTGAGGGGGAACCAGATAGGCCCGCGCCAGTTCGAGTTCCCTCCGAACATCCAGTCCCGCGATTCCCCAGGAACGTACTCGACGCGGTGGACCTCGCCGTCAATCCGCAGCTCGAAGGGATAGTCGCGGTGGACCAGTGACAGGGAACGCACGCCGTGAGGGGAGAGGAATTCGTTCTCGTCCAGGACGTAGCGCAGCACCCGCACCAGGCGCTCGCGGGAGGGGATGGCCAGAAGGTAGATATTGTCGTCCGGCCGCTGAGGGGACTCCATGAAGGAGATGCCCCGCGCCAGGTCCTGGCGGTTGCGCAGGAACCAGCGCATCCGCTTGGCGAAGCCCGGCAGGCGGCGGAACACCACCTCCTCGGCCAGGGCTGAGACCGCGAACAGGGGGATGATGCCCACCGCCGAGCGCACACGCAGCGGGATGCGCCGGCCGTCGAGGAGCATCTGGTCGTAGTAGAAGCCGTCCTCCTCGTCCCAGAGACCCAGGCCGCCCAGCCGGTTGATGGCGTCGTTGATGGCCACGAAGTGCTCGAAGAACTTGGAGGCCACGTCCTCGTAGGCAGGGTCCTTGCGAGCCAGCTCCAGAGCCATGGCCAGCATGGTGATGCAGAAGAAGGCCATCCACGCCGTGCCGTCGGCCTGCTCCAGGGTGGCGCCGCCGGGCAGCGGGCGCGAGCGGTCGAAGACGCCGATGTTGTCCAGGCCCAGGAAGCCGCCGGCGAAGAGGTGGTTGCCTTCGGCGTCCTTGCGATTCACCCACCAGGTGAAGGTCATCAGCAGCTTCTGGAAGGTCCGCTCCAGGAACAGCCGATCGCGCTGCCCTCGCGGCGCCGACATCTTGTAGACCCGCCAGCAGGCCCAGGCGTGCACCGGCGGGTTGACGTCCGAGAACGCCCATTCGTAGGCCGGAATCTGACCGTTCGGGTGCATGTACCATTCGCGCAGCAGCAGGATGAGCTGCTCCTTGGCAAACTCCGGATCGATCTTGGCGAACGGCAGCATGTGGAAGGCCAGGTCCCAGGCCGCCCACCAGGGGTACTCCCATTTGTCGGGCATGGAGATCACGTCCCGGCTGTGGAGGTGCATCCAGCCGGCGTTCCTCCCGTCCTTGCGGGAGGCCGGAGGCGGCGGCTGGTTGGGATCGCCGTCCAGCCAGTCCTTAACTACGTAGAAGTAATACTGGCGGGACCACAGCAGGCCGGCAGCCGCCTGGCGGGCGATGCGCCGGCCGTCCGGAGAGGCGCCCGGTGGGACGAATCGGGCGTAGTGCTCGTCGGCCTCCAGGATACGCTCGGCGAAGACGGCGTCGAAGCCCGGGCCGAAGGCCTCGGTCGGGGCCTCCTCCACCAGCGAGAGCCGCAGCCGCAGCGCGGCCTCGCCGCCGGCCGGCACCGTGAGCCGGTAGACGAGCGCCGACTTCGTCCCCGTCCCGGCCGGGTTGACCGCCTCCTTCTCCCCCGCGATCAGGTAGCGATGGAAGGCGTCCTTCACGTAGGGCGTCGGGTTGGCGGTGCCGAACAGCCGCTGGGCGTTGCTCTCGTTCTCCGTGAACAGGATCTCGGCCGGCGCCTCCTCGGCCACCAGGCGGCAGCGGCCGAGCCCGGGGTGATCCGCCAGCAAGGCCCGGCCGCCGTCCCGGGCGTCGCGGCCATCGAGAACAATCGAGCCCTTGGGCCAGTACCCTTCCTCACCCGCCCGCCCCCAGCTCCAGGTGTTACGGAACCAGAGGGTGGGCAGGAGGTGAAGCGCCGCCTCGTCCGGCCCGCGATTGGCGGCGGTGATGCGGATCAGGACGTCGTTCGGGGACGCCTTGGCGTACTCCACGAAAACGTCGAAGTAGCGGTTGTCGTCGAAGATCCCGGTGTCGAGGATTTCGAATTCCGGGTCCCCCTTGCCACGGCGGCGGTTCTCGTCGACCAGCCGGGCGTAGGGGAATGGAGCCTGCGGATATTTGTAGAGGGCCTTGGCGTAGCAGCCGGTGGGCGTCGCGTCGAGGTAGAAGTAGGTCTCCTTGACGTCCTCGCCGTGGTTCCCCTCGGGTCCGGAGAGTCCGAAGAGCCGTTCTTTCAGGATGGGATCGCGCCCGTTCCACAGGGCGACGGCGAAGCAGACGCGGCACTCGCGGTCGCAGAGCCCCAGCAGGCCGTCCTCGCCCCAGCGGTAGGCGCGGCTGCGGGCGTGGTCGTGGGGCAGGTAGGTCCAGGCGTCGCCGGTGGCCGAGTAGTCCTCCCGCACCGTCCCCCACTGCCGCTCGGAGAGATAGGTCCCCCAGCGCTTCCAGTTGACCTCGCGCCGGGAGTCGGCTTCGAGACGCTGCGACTCCGGATCGGCCGGAGGGGCATCGTGGGGAGGGTGGAGAGACTCGGAGGTCGCCATGAAAGAGCTACATCGCCTTCCGGTAGCGGCCGAACGAGCGGGTTGCCAGGAAGCCGCAGATCAGGGCGAAGCCCGCCAGCAGGGCGAGGCAGAGCATCATCTCGGACGGCGCCCGGCCTTCGAAGCCATCGCGGGCGGCGGTCACCGCCCAGTTGACGGGATTGAAACGAGAGGCGCCGCGGATCCAGCCCGGCATCAGGTTCCGCGACATGATCATGCTCGACAGGAAGGTGCTCGGCAGCACGACGAAGTTCATGGCCGCGATGACCAGCTCCTGCCGGCGGGCGATCAGCGCCAGGGCGTTGGAGAATCCGGCGAAGGCCGCACCCAGGAGCGACGCGGAGAGGAACACGGCGAGGACGCCGGGCAGACCACCATGGGGACGCGCGCCCAGGATGAAGGCGACGAGGAGGATGATCCCCGCCTGCACGACCACCTGGACCGCCGCGTGGAGGATGCGTCCGGCGATCAGCGCGCCGCGCGAGACCGGTGTCGCCAGCAGGCGGTCGAGCACCCCGCGGTCGATGTCGGCCAGCAGGCCCATCCCCGAGTAGGCGGCGCCGAACAGGGCCGTCATGATCGAGATGCCTGGAGCGAGGAACTGGACGTACGAGCTCGCCCCGAAACCGGGGATCGTCGTCACCGACTTGAAAAGCTGGCCGAAGAGCAATACCCAGAGGACCGGCTGGACGATGGAGATGATGACGAACACGGGCATCCGCATCGTCGCCCGGATCAGCCGCACGAACAGGTGCCAGGTGTCGCGGAGGAATTCCATGGTCGTGAGGATCGTCGCTCAGCGCCGAGCCGCCGCGGCCGGCTCGCCTTCTTCGCGGTAGGCGTGCCCGGTGGCGGTCAGGTAGACGTCTTCTAGGGAGGGACGCGAGAGGGCGACCTGCGCCACGTCGAGGCCGGCCTTCTCCAGGGTGCCCAGCAGGGCAGGCACGGCCCGGGCGCCGTGGCCCACCTGGGCGTAAAGGCGGGTGCCGTCCACCATCACCCCTGCCACCTCCTCCTGGCCGCGGAGCAAGGCCTCAGCCTCGGCCGTGCGGCTGCGGTCGGCGAGCTCCACCGAGACCACGTCCCCCCGCAGCCGCCCCTTGAGCTCGTCGGGCGTGCCGGCGGCCACGATCCGGCCGCCATCCACGATGGCCAAGCGCTGCGCGAGCTGATCCGCCTCCTCCAGGTAGTGAGTGGTGAGGAGCAGCGTCAGCCCGCCCTGGGCCAGGCGCCGGACCTCCTTCCACATCACCGAGCGGCTCTCCGGATCGAGGCCGGTGGTGGGCTCGTCCAGGAACAGCACCTCGGGGCGGTGGACGAGACCCATGGCCACGTCGAGCCGGCGCCGCATGCCGCCGGAATAGGTGAGGGCCGGCCGGTCCGCGGCGGCCGCGAGTTGGAAGAGGTCGAGGAGCTCGTCCACCCGGCCGCGCAGCCTGGCGCCAGAGAGTCGGAAGAGCTGCCCCTGGAGAGTGAGGTTCTCGCGGCCCGTGGCGGTGACGTCCACCCCCGAAGCCTGGGCGACGTAGCCGATGCGGCGCCGTACCTCCCGAGGTTGCGACACCACGTCGAAGCCGGCTACCCGGGCGCGGCCCGCCGTGGGTGCGGACAGCGTGGTGAGGATGCGAACGGTGGTGGACTTGCCGGCGCCGTTGGGACCGAGGAGCGCGAACACCTCCCCCGAGCGGACGGAGAACGAGATCCCACGCAAGGCCGCCACTCCGCCCGTGTAGGTCTTGCGGAGGTCTTCGACCTCGATGGCGTCCATTCCGCTCAGCGGGTTCCGGGCACGCGTCCGGGGATCAGGCTCCCGGGGACCCGGATGAAATCGCGAGAGCCGAAATCCGGCTCCAGACGGAACAGGTCCTGCTGCTGCCGCCCACCGTGGTGATGCATGCCCGGGGGCATCGTCACGAAGCCGGGGAGCAGGATCACCGACTCGCCCCAGGGCGTGTAGGGGCCCGGGCCCAGGTAGGGGGGAGCCTGGGGCTGCGTCAGCTCGCGGGTCAGGGCCAGCTCGGTCATGACGGCCAACCGCTCCTCCCGTGCCTCGCGGGCCTGCTCCTGGCGGTCGGCGCGGCGCCGGGCATCCTCTTCGGCTTGAGCCCGTGCTCGCGACTGGTACTCCTCGCGCGAGATCCACTGGCCGTTGGCCTGCACGAGGCCCTTCCGACGCATGGCGTCCGCGTAGGGCACCCAGCGGTCCAACTGCTCGTCGAGGGCATAGCCGTAGCCGCGCAGCAGAGAGGCCAGGCCCGGGGCGCGGGGATCGAGCGCCGCGGCGGCCAGTGCCGACTCGCGGGTGGCCTGGTCGAGCTGCTTGCTCTGAGCCCACCGCGCCAGCTCCACCCAGTCCGCCGCCCGGGTCGACGGGCTCTTCTTCAGGGCCTCCTTGCGGCGCAGGTACTCGCCCAGGCTGGAGTCGCCCGGCTCCACCCGCAGCACCTGGCTCTTGGGCAGCACGAGCACTCCGCCCTGCAGGTGGATTCGCACCTGCGAGTCGGTGGTCTCCGCCATCACGTCCTCGAACTTCCGCCCGTTGGCGAGGTAGACGTTGTCGGCGAAGACGGGGAGGGCCGTCAGGAGGAGAAGGAGGAAGGCAGGGAGGATACGGATTCGCATGGCGGGCTCCCCTTTCATTGCCGCTTTTGATTTTAGCACCTGGAGAGCCAAAGAGGGGCAAGAAAAAAGGGCGGCCTCGCGGCCGCCCTTGGATTTCGCTGCGGAAAGGGTCAAGGCTAATCGCCCTCGAGGACCTCCTGCGGCAGGCTGCGGATCTCCTCGTCGCCGAACTCGAAGAAGAGCTCCTCCTCCGCCTCCGGCTCGGCCTCGACGAACTCCTCGGCCATGTGGAAGTCGTGGTAGAAGCCCATGCCCGTCCCGGCCGGGATGACACGGCCCACGATCACGTTCTCCTTCAGGCCGCGTAGGCCGTCCACCTTGCCGCTGATCGCCGCCTCGGTGAGCACCCGGGTGGTCTCCTGGAAGCTCGCGGCGGAGATGAAGCTGTCCGTCGAGAGCGACGCCTTGGTGATGCCCAGGAGCAGCGGCCGGCCGATGGCGGGGGTACCGCCGGCGACGACGACGCGCTCGTTCTCCTCCTGGAACTTCCAGCGGTCCACCTGCTCGTCGATCAGGAACTCGGTGTCGCCGACCTCCTCGATTTTCACCGACCGCATCATCTGGCGCACGATCACCTCGATGTGCTTGTCGTTGATGGCCACGCTCTGCGAGCGGTAGACCTCCTGGATCTTGTCGGTCAGGTAGCGCTGCAGCTCCTTCTCGCCCAGCACCTGCAGGATGTCGTGGGGGTTGATGGCCCCGTCGATCAGGGGATCGCCGGCCCGCACCCGCTCGCTCTCCTGCACGTTGATGTGGATCGACCGCGGCACCAGGTACTCGCGGCTCTCGCCGAGATCGCTCTCGACGATCACCTTGCGCATGCCCTTGTGGACGTCGCCCAGGTGGACGACACCGTCGATCTCGGTGATGATCGCCGGCTCCTTGGGGCTGCGGGCCTCGAAGAGCTCGACGACGCGGGGCAGACCGCCGGTGATGTCCTTGGTCTTGGTCGTCTCGCGCGGGATCTTGACCAGCGTGTCGCCCGCGAAAACGTCCTGACCGTTCTGCACCACCAGGTGAGAGCCCGAGGGCAGCAGGTACCGCTTCTCCCGCCCGTCGTCGCCATGGACGAGGATCGCCGGCACGCGCTTCTCGTTGGCCGATGCCTCGACGATGATCTTCTGTGACAGGCCGGTGACCTTGTCGGTCTCCTCTCGCACGTTCTCGCCCTCGACGATATCCTGGAACTCCACCTTGCCGCCAATCTCGGAAAGGATGGCGGAGGTGAAGGGGTCCCAGGTCACCAGCTCGGTGCCCGGCTGGATCTCGTCGCCCTCGTGCACCAGGAGCTGCGAGCCGTAGGTCAGCGCGTAGCGCTCCCGCTCGCGGCCCTTCTCGTCGGTGATGACGAGCTTGCCGGAGCGGTTGATGACGATGAGCGAGCCGCGCCGGCTCTCGACGGTGTTGACGTTCAGGAACTTCACTAGCCCCGGGTTCTTGGCGATGTGCTTCGACTGCTCGGACACGCGCGACGCCGTGCCGCCGTAATGGAAGGTACGCATGGTGAGCTGCGTGCCGGGCTCGCCGATCGACTGCGCGGCGATGACGCCCACCGCCTCGCCGATCTCCACCATCTTGCCGGTGGCCAGGTTGCGGCCGTAGCAAAGGTGGCACACTCCCCGCCGCGTCTCGCAGGTGAGCACGGAACGGATCTTCACCCGCTCGATGCCCGCCGCCTGCACGGCGGTGCCCAGCGTCTCGGTGATCTCCTGGCCGACGGAGAGGATCAGCTCGCCGGTCATCGGATCGTAGATGTCCTCCTGGCTGACGCGGCCGACGATACGGTCGCGCAGCGGCTCGAGGATCTCGCCGCCCTCCATGATCGCCGTGACATAGATGCCGTCGATCGTGCCGCAGTCCAGCTCGTTGATGATGACGTCCTGTGCCACGTCGACCAGGCGGCGGGTCAGGTAGCCGGAGTCGGCCGTCTTGAGCGCCGTGTCGGCGAGGCCCTTGCGGGCGCCGTGCGTGGAGATGAAGTACTGCAACACCGACAGCCCCTCGCGGAAGTTCGCCGTGATGGGCTGCTCGATGACCTCGCCCGAGGGCTTGGACATCAGGCCGCGCATGCCGGCGAGTTGCCGCACCTGCTCGCGCGAGCCACGGGCGCCAGAGTCGGCCATCAGGTTGATCGGGTTGAAGACGCCCGTCGTCTTCTCGACCTCCCGCATCTCGCGGAACATCTCCTCGGAGACCTTCTCGGTCACCCGGTGCCAGATGTCGATGATCTTGTTGTGCCGCTCACCATGGGTGATGACGCCGGCCGAGCGCTGCTTCTCGATCTCGACCACCTCGTCGCGTGCCTGCTGCAGGATCTCCGGCTTGCGGCTCGGCACCACCATGTCGTCGACGCCGAAGGAGATGCCCGCCCGCGTGGCGTAGAGGAAGGTGACCTCCTTGATCTCGTCGAGCATCTGGACCGTGGCGTCGTTGCCCAGCTTGATGAAGCAGTAGCCCACCAGGTCCTGCAGGCCGCGCTTCTTGAGCAGGCCGTTGACGTAGGGGATCTCCTTCGGCAGGTGCATGTTGAAGATCACCCGGCCGACGGTGGTGTCGATCAACTCGCGATCGAGCTCCTCGAGCTCGGCATGCACGATGTCCTGCTTGTCGAGCTGCGTATCGAGGTTGATGTAGGGGCCCGTGTAACGCACCTTCACCGGCGAGAGCGTCTCCACCTCCCCGCCTTCCAGGGCCAGGAGCACAGAGTCGAAGTCCGGGAAGATCCGGCCCTCGCCCTTGGCGCCGGCCTTGCCCAGGGTCAGGTAGTAGCCGCCGAGCACCAGGTCCTGCGTCGGCACCGCGAGCGGCCGCCCGTGGGCCGGCGACAGGATGTTGTTGCTGGCCAGCATCAGCACCCGGCTCTCGATCTGCGCCTTGGGCGACAGCGGCACGTGGACTGCCATCTGGTCACCGTCGAAGTCGGCGTTGAACGCGGCGCAGACCAGAGGGTGGATCTTGATCGCCTTGCCCTCGATCAGCGTCGGCTGGAAGGCCTGGATGCCCAGGCGGTGCAGCGTGGGCGCCCGGTTCAGGAGCACCGGATGGTCCTCGATGACCTCCTCCAGAGCGTCCCACACCTCGTCCACCTCGGCCTCCACCAGCTCCTTGGCGGCCTTGATGGTGCCCACCAGCCCCTTCTCCTCCAGCCGGTTGTAGATGAACGGCTTGAACAGCTCGAGCGCCATCTTCTTCGGCAGACCGCACTGCGACAGCTTCAGCTCGGGGCCGACGACGATCACCGAGCGGCCGGAGTAGTCGACGCGCTTGCCCAGCAGGTTCTGGCGGAACCGCCCCTGCTTGCCCTTGAGGGTGTCGGACAGCGACTTGAGCGGCCGGTTGTTCGAGCCCTTGAGCACGCGGCCGCGGCGGCCGTTGTCGAACAGGGCGTCGACCGCCTCCTGGAGCATGCGCTTCTCGTTGCGCACGATGACCTCGGGGGCGCGCAGCTCGAGGAGCTTCTTCAACCGGTTGTTGCGGTTGATGACGCGCCGGTAGAGGTCGTTCAGGTCGCTGGTGGCGAAGCGGCCGCCGTCGAGCGGCACGAGCGGGCGCAGCTCCGGCGGGATGACCGGGATCACGTCCAGGATCATCCACTCCGGCCGGTGGCCCGACTTGCGGAACGCGTCCACCACCTTGAGCCGCTTGGCCGCCTTCAGCCGCCGGATCTGGCTCGTCTCGGTGCGCATGATGATGCGCAGCTCCTCGGCCAGCTCGTCGACGTCGATGCGCTGCAGCAGCTCTTTGATCGCCTCGGCGCCCATCTTGGCGGTGAAGGCCTCCTCGGTGTACTTGTCGCGCAGCTCGCGGAACCGCTCCTCGGTCAAGAGCTCCCGCTCCTTGATCTCCGTCTCGCCGGGATCGATGACGACGTAGCTCTCGAAGTAGAGGATCCGCTCCAGGTCCCGCAAGCTGATGTCCAGGAGGTGGCCGATACGGCTCGGCAGCCCCTTGAAGAACCAGACGTGGGACACCGGGCAGGCCAGCTCGATGTGGCCCATCCGCTCACGGCGCACCCGCGAGCGGGTGACCTCGACGCCGCACTTGTCGCAGATGACGCCGCGATGCTTCATCCGCTTGTATTTACCGCACAGACACTCCCAGTCCGTGATGGGACCGAAGATCTTGGCGCAGAAGAGGCCGTCCCGCTCCGGCTTGAAAGTCCGGTAGTTGATCGTCTCCGGCTTCGTGACCTCGCCGTAGCTCCAGGAGCGGATCTTCTCCGGAGACGCGATCGAGATCTTGATCGCGTTGAAATCCTTGAGCGACTGTGGCTTATCAAAACTGCTGAATGGTTGCAACTGTCTTTCCTCCCTTCGACCTTTAGACCTTGAGGAGCTCAACGTCAAGACAGAGGCTCTGGAGCTCGCGCACGAGGACGTTGAAGGACTCGGGGAGGCCCGGCGGCTCCGGCACGTCCCCCTTCACGATCGCCTCGTAGACCTTGCTCCGGCCTTCCACGTCGTCGCTTTTGACGGTCAGCAGCTCCTGGAGGGTGTAGGCGGCACCGTAGGCCTCCAGGGCCCAGACCTCCATCTCTCCGAAACGCTGGCCGCCGAACTGCGCCTTGCCGCCCAGCGGCTGCTGGGTGATGAGGGAGTACGGTCCGATCGACCGGGCGTGGATCTTGTCGTCCACCAGGTGGGAGAGCTTGAGCATGTAGATGTAGCCCACCGTCACCTTCTGCTCGAACGCTTCACCCGTCATGCCATCGTAGAGAGGCGTCTTGCCGGACGACGGCAGATCCGCCTCCTTGAGGAGGTCCTTGATGTCGCTCTCGCGGGCGCCGTCGAACACCGGTGTCGCGAACTTGAGGCCCAGGACCCGTCCGGCCCACCCGAGGTGGGTCTCCAGGATCTGGCCGACGTTCATGCGGCTGGGCACGCCCAGCGGATTGAGCACGATCTCGACGGGCGTGCCGTCGGGCATGTAGGGCATGTCCTCCTCCGGCAGGATGCGGGAGATGACGCCCTTGTTGCCGTGGCGGCCGGCCATCTTGTCGCCCACCTGGAGCTTGCGCTTCATGGCGACGTAGACCTT
>JAJKHS010000005.1 GCA_021154885.1 Thermoanaerobaculum sp. | reverse complement strand
GCGTCGGCATGAACGCGCTGTTCTTCCTGGCGGCCGGCAGCGGTCTCAAACCGACTCTGCTGCTGCTGCACGGCCTGCCCGGCAACGAGCAGAATCTCGACCTGGCGCAGGCGATCCGGCGCGCCGGCTGGAACGTGCTGACGATGCACTACCGCGGCAGTTGGGGTTCGCCTGGCGCCTTCAACATCGCCGGCGCGGTCGACGATGCCGAAGCGGCCATGGCCTTCCTGCGCCAGCCCGAGAACGCCGCGAAGTATGGCATCGATACGCGCCGCATCCTGATCGGCGGCCATAGCATGGGCGGCTTCGCGGCGGCGCGCTATGCGGCGGCGCACCAGGACGTGGCGGGCGTGGTGCTGATCGATGCGTGGAACGTGGGCGCCGACGGCAAGGACCTGCGTGCCCATCCCGAAAGGCGTGCCGCGGCCATTGCGCAGCTCGGCGACGATTTTGGCAACAGCCTGGCCGGCACCGACGCGGCGCATCTGGCGGAGGAAATCGAGCACCATGCCGATGACTGGGATTTGCTGGCACTGGCGCCGGCGCTGGCGACGCATCCTGCGCTGGTGATCGGCGCCACGTATGGCGGCGGTGCCTCGAACAAGGCGCTGGCCGACGCGATCCGCGCTCAGCGCAAAGGTAAGGTCAGCAGCATGACCCTCGACAGCGACCACAGTTTCGCCGACCACCGCATTGCCTTGTCGGCCGCCGTCGTCGACTGGCTGCAGCACCAGGCGGCGTCCGGCGCAGCCAGCAAAAAATAATGCTTCAGCCCATCAACCGCCGTCACTTTCTGCGCCACTGCGGCGTTCTCGGCGCGGCGCTCGCCGGCGCGTCCTCGCTGCCATGGTGGTCCGGATGCGCGTCTGAACGCGTCCGGCGCGCGGGCGTCCTGCGGGCCTATGCCGCGCCCGACATCTCGTTCACCGGCAGCGCACGCGACCTGCCGCCGGTGCACGTGGCGCCGGAACGCGAGATCCGCACCGTCGTCGGTCTGCGGCCGTACCGCCCGTCCGGTTTCGTCGTGCGGGCCGAAAAGCTCGACGACACGCTCGTCGTGCACAACTACGGCCACGGCGGCTCGGGCATCACGTTGTCCTGGGGCACGGCGAAGCTCGCCGTCGACCTGGGAGTCTCCGGACATCGCGGTGCGGTCGCGGTGCTCGGTTGCGGCGCGGTCGGCCTTGCGAATGCGCGGCTGCTGCAGGAAGCGGGCTTCGAGGTCACGATCTATGCCAAAGCGATGCCGCCGGAGACGACCTCGAACGTCGCCGGTGGCCAGTGGTTTCCCGCGTTCCTGTCCGATCCCACCCAACGGACCGACGCCTTCAAGGCACAACTGCTCGCCGCGGCGGAATACGCGTACCGGCGCTATCAGATCATGCTCGGACCGCGCTTCGGCGTGCGCTGGATGCGCAACTATTATTTGAACCATCAGCCGTTCATCGAAAGCGGCTATGCCGGCGCGCAGAGCCCGTTTCGCGCCATGATGCCGGAGTATCGCGCGCTCGCACCGGACGAGCATCCGTTCACCGGCTACGCGTTCGTGCGCCAGTTCGACACGCTGCTGATCGAGCCGCCGGTGTATCTCGCGGCGATGCTCGACGAGTTTCACCTCGCCGGCGGCAGAGTCGTCGTACGCGAGCTGCCGGATCGCGCCGCGATCCAGGCATTGCCGGAAAAACTCGTGTTCAACTGCACGGGGCTCGGCGCGAGAGCATTGTTCGACGACGATGAGCTCATGCCGGTCAAAGGACAGTTGACGTTTCTTCTGCCGCAGCCGGAAGTGCAGTACGCGCCGATCGCCGGCGATCTGTACATGTTTCCGCGCAGCGACGGCATCCTGCTCGGCGGCACGCACGAAGAAGGCGTGTGGTCGCTCGAACCGAACCTGCGCCGCAAGGCGGAGCTGCTCGCCGCGCACAAGGCGTTCTTCGACGGCTTCCGCGGCTGATCCGACGGAAGCCATACTCCTGGCACCACCTGGTGGGATAGCGTTACACGCTACTGCAACGGCTGCACGTGTGCCGAAACCACGCCGAGATCTCGAGCCACTGCTCCAAGGTGCCCATCGAATGTCCAGAGCCCGCAGCCAGCCACCAGTGCAGATGCCAGCAGGTGAGCGTCGACCCAGCCGATCCCCCGTCCGCTGAGCCGACGCGCCAGGATCAGCTCCAATACCTCTTCATCTGGAACAAGTGGCAGGGCAGGAAGCCGCTTCAGGTCCGCGATCACTGATTCCCGTCGCGGGCCGAGACCGCCCAAGACGAGCTCCCCGAGAACCCAGGGATGAAGCAAGACCAGATTGGATTCGAGGTGCTCGGCGAGATCTGCCGCGCGGTCTGCACCGCGAAAGAAGTCGACCCACACGGAGGTGTCGACCAGAGTCACTGTGCGCCATCTCGGATCTGGAGACGCCGCCGTGAAGCGACCTCGACCTCAGGCACCTTTCCGTGTAGCGCCGCCAACCGTCGGCGAGCCGCCTCGTCCACCAGCGCCTTCAGCCCCAGTCGGACGGCGACCGATTTAGTGGCCGCACCGGTGACCCGCACTGCCTCTTCGAGAAGATCACGGTCGATCTCGATCGTCGTTCTCATGCATAGAGCGTCGCACGAATCTTATGCAGGGTCAACGGCGACGTCGGGCTGAGGGCGTCGCAGACCCGCGGCAGACTTCGCCGCGGGCCTCCCGCGCTCCGTCGGGGTGGGGGTCTTTACAGCATAGGCGCTAATTTTGCTGCCCGCGAGCCGCCGCCCCCTCCCAAGCCAGCCCCCCCGCGATTGCAAGGCGCTGGCGGAGGCGGAGCCATGAGCCGGGAATTGCCCCCGGTTGCCGTCGCCGATCCGTCCTCGCTCGATGCCGCGCTCGTCGGCGCGGGGATTGTGATCAATTGCGCGGGCCCCTTCTTCGATACCTCCCTGCCGGTCATCGACGCCGCCCTATGGGCGCGCATCTCCTATATCGACGTGACCGCCGAGCAGGCGGTGATCCTCGAGGAGCGTCTGCCTGGGCGAGACCATCTGATCCCTGGGGAGAGGAACGATTCGTCACCGAGATGATCCTGCAACTGGACTTCCCGGAGCGGGAGGCGACCTCCTCGCTGGAGGAGGCGTAATGGAACCGCCCCCCACAGCCGCCAGGGCGAGCCCCTTCCGGGCACAGGCCCTGGGGCCGCACAGGAGGCCTCACGGGGAGGTGGCGACTGGGGGCCACTGGAGACCAGAGGACGAGGGGGACGGAAGCGGACGACCGGGGACCGGAGATGTCCGACTGGGCCGGCTGTCTTTATTGGTGGTTCGGGGAGCGGGAACAGGTATGGGGAGCAGGTACCCGCTTGACTTCGGCGCGCGACCGCTCTATAATATTAGTAATGTCGACTGCTGGTTTGTAGGCCAGCACTTGGTGGATAGCCAGGAATTTGTCGGC
Organism: Thermoanaerobaculum sp.; assembly: GCA_021154885.1. Taxonomy (GTDB): domain Bacteria; phylum Acidobacteriota; class Thermoanaerobaculia; order Multivoradales; family UBA5704; genus DATARR01. The sequence goes on along the minus strand of JAJKHS010000005.1, from coordinate 11,804 downwards.
TCCCGCGTGAAGCGGATTATAAAACCTTTTGTCTGGAGGTTCAAACATGCCGTTAAAGCGCCTTGCTTCCCCATCTGAACGTATTTCACCTTCATTGTTCAAAGATCTTGCCGACTCTGCGGCGCGTCTCAACTCTAGTTCTGACGAACTCGGCAAGGCAATCCGCCCCATTGATGCCGCGCTGAAAAAGCTGAATCTCGGCGTCGCCGCGTGGTACCCATATAGCGGTTCCGAGGACCCCGATCCCGATGGCAACTACCATTGCCGCCGTATCGGTTACGCCAAAATAGGTGGCAAATGGGGTCTGGCACTTTCTACAAGCTCAGGAAACGTCAATGCCGAATTTGATAGTTACGATGAGTGGCTTTTCAACGACGCGCCACGGTTGATGCGACTGGAAGCGCTGAACTACATTCCGGAGCTTCTCGCGAAACTCGTGGAGGAGGCGAACAAGGTCGCAGAGGAACTCCAAAGGAAGGCCGAAACTGCACGTGAACTCGCAGACACCATTTCTGCACTTTCTACGACTACAGAGGCGCGGAGGTAACCAGCATGGATGCCTTCACAGCCGCAGTGTTTGTAGTTGCGTTCGTCTTGATCTACCGTCTGGTTCTTGTTGCTCTTTACCGAAAAGGTGATCTGAGAGCCGGTGCCAAGGTCGGCCCGAGCTCCTTCTTCTTGGAAGTACGCGATAAGGATAAGAAGAGCAGCTCTCGCGAATTGCCAAACTGAGGCGTCAAAACGCCGCTTTCGCAAGGGAGATAGACGGGGCCGGCAGGACGCCGGCCCCCAAAGGTTCAAAGCTCGTATCCGCGCCGACAGCACTGGAGGAGCCAGCGGGCCGGCTCGATTCCCGGCCGGTGATGCCGGAGGGATCCGGGGCGGTCCAGGCGACCTCCAGAGGCTACAGTTCTTCGCGAAGACTTGGCAGTCGATGCGGCGCGCAGAGGTGCTCAGGAATCGGCCGCAGGCGAGGAGGACCAGGGAGAAGCGGGGCTGGCTCACCTCATACCTCAGAGAGGCACTTCGGTATAGCTGCCCTTGGTCGCTCCATCGACCGCGACCATCACCTCAGAAACCTGCCTGGATCTTGGGCCAACTGGTGGAGAGAAGGACCACGACCGCCAAACTTCGCTCGCGCAGGTTCTGCTGGTACTTCCAGTTTTTGTCGGTCGTGATCAGGACATCGAAACCAGCAGCTTCAGCCTGGGAAATCAGGGAGCCGTTCTGCAGAGTGCTCCAGCCAAGCTCATAGACGGTCGTCACTTCATGCGTACGGAGATACCGGCGCAGGGGTACTGGCGTGCCCTGATCGAAGAGGACCTTCACGCCACAAGGAGACTATGAACTGCGTGTTCAAGGACCGCTTCCGCTTGCTCACGGGAGACGCCTGGAAACCACTCGAGGAACTCTTCCACCCTTGCGCCAGACTCGAGATTCTCGAAGAGCGCCGCAACGGGAACGCGGGTGCCGCGGAATACCCAGGCACCGCTCACCCGGTCCGGGGAGCGTTCGACAGCGGGGCATTGAGACCAGTCTAGCATCGGGCTTATCCTACCACTCTGCGGCGGCGGTCGCTTTCCACCGGGCCACCGGACCCCATTCTACCAGTTACTCGGAGGGTGGCACCCCCGCGCCATGCGCCACCACGGGGACGATTCAGGAACCCAGACTGTAGGCCCGCCTGGCCCGTGGGTGTCCTGCGCGGCGGAGGCACTCTTCGAGTCTGCCGAGCAGTCCGGGCCCGAGAAATTTTCGCACGAGGTCGCGGGTCGCTTCGACGTCCAGGTCCTTGACCTTCGCGATCAGGCGGATGGCATCCCGCTCGTCTTTCTCGGTGCCGGCCGCCAGTTTCATCGCGACGAGGTGCTCGGGCGGGGCCACGGGAATCCTTTCGAATTGATCGTCCTGCGCTTCGGCAGCGCGAATGGCGTCGAGGTAGAGGGGCTGCAGGTTACCCCATTCCTCACTCGATCGATCGATGAAATCAGTCCGAACTCCCTGTTTCGAGATTCGTGCATTGACGCCGCCGATCGTGAGCTGTGACACCTCGGCGTCGGTTTGGTGAAGGACTTCGAGAATCGAGGGGATGCTGACCTGGGGGACGGCAAAGTCAACGTCCTTGGTGTACTCGTGATCCGCCTCGTCGTCGAGCCAGTACCACATCGCCACTCGTCCAATCAGCGCGCGGCGGGACTTGGAGCGGTCGAGAATCTCCAGACCAAACTGGGCCGAGGGCACCGGATCGAACGTTGGAAGCGGACGGGGCTTTGCTGTGCGGCGAGCTGCCAAGGGTCGATCCTCCATGGTCACCCCGGGCATGGTGTCATGCCCGGGGAAGCGTCGTCAAAAGGAGACGTTCAGGAGAAGCGGCGTCGCAGGCCCGCGGCCGACTTCGCCGCGGGCCTGGAGCGCGCTCCCTCGGGGTGGGGTGGAGAGCTTTACGGCTGGCTCACCACCTCGATCCCCTTCTCCAGCAGCTCATCGCGGCCCGCGATCACACCGGCTAAGGTGCGGCTGACCGGGACGGTGGGCTTGATGCCCACTCCGAGATGGGGCGAGCCGTCCTTCTTCCGGATGTCCATGCCGGTCCAGCGCAGCGTGTGACCGCCGGCCACGTCGAACGGATCCATGCCGCCGTTGGTGCCCGCGGTGGGGCCGCCCACGAGGGCGCCAAGCCGCTCACCCTCGACGACCCCGATCAGGCTCTCGGCGGCGCTCAAGACCCGGCCGTCGATCAGGAAGACGAAGCGGCCGGTGAACCGGGGCGCCACCGGCGTCGGGACAAGGTACAACGAGTGCCAACCCCAGCCCTGGCGGTCGGGCTGGGTGACGACCGGGATGTTGAACCAGTGCGAGGTCACCGGCTTGTCGATCAGGTGGCCGAGCAACAACTCAGGCGTGAGGAGGAAGGGGTAGCCCCGCATGTCGAAGACGATGCCGTCGGCCGCGGCGAGCTGGTCGACGGCGCCATTGAGATCGTCGTCGCTGATCCGGCTCAAGTCGACGTAGAAGATCCCCGGCCGCAGCTCGGCGATCTTCTCCGGCCGCGGCTCGGTCGGGCTCCCGAAGCCGCCGATGCCGAGGCTGCTGCCGAACGGCGCCGTATAGGCGACGGTCACGGTGCGGACCGGCCCGCCGGCGTGCGGCTGGACGGTCAGCGTCGCCGTGCCGCTTGGCTGGCCGCCGGACAGTTCGGTCAGCGAGCGGAGAAGGAGCCACTGCGGGGTGGCCGCCGAGGTCAGGCTCTCGATCTCGGCGAGCGCATCCGCGGCCGGCCGGCCGTTGATGGTGAGGATGCGGTCCCCCGGCAGCATGCCGTGCATCGCGCCCTCCTCGATCGAGGTGATCACCAAATGGTTTTCGATCCAGTCCCAGGTGAAGGCGAAGCGCACCGCCGGGTTGACGTCGACGTTCCGGACCATGGCGTGGCCGTCGTGCAGCTCGGCCAGCAGGCTGCGCAGGGTGCGGACGTAGGCGGCCGCGTCGGGACCGACCGCGGCGGAGGTCAAGGCGCGCTGCAGGGCGGCGGGCCAGTCGACTTTGATCTGATCGAAATACGGGTAGAAGTGCTGGAAGACGCTCCAGCTCACCACCACACCGGCGAGCCGGGTGGTGCGATCGGCGCCGTTCGGCACGAAACCGGCCGGCTTGTCCGGCACCGGCAGCACCGTCGGCTGGGGCAGGTGCGGGAAGGTTCCCTGGTCGTCGGCCGGCAGCGCCACCGGCACCACGGCCGAGACCCCGCCGCCCAAGTCCTCCACGAGCGGCAGACCCACCGGCCGCACGTGCGGTCCGGAGAGCTCGGCCGCCCAATGGCCGGCGGCCGCACCGGTGACCGGGCTCAAGCTGTACTCGGCCCCGAACGGCGTGGCGTTCAGCAGCCAGCCGCGAGGCGGGAAGCCGGGGACCACCTCCTCCATGTCCGGATTGATCAGTTGGCCGGTGACGTCGAGGCCGTCGGCGGTCGCCTTGACGTCGTCGAAAGTCAGCCGGCCCGAGCCCGTGAGGTCGAAGCTCAACGTCAGGGAGGAGGCGTCGGCGGGCACATCGGTCTCGAGGGTCACCCGATGCCAGCCGAGGCCGCGGCCGTCGCGGCCAATGGGCTGGCTCCAGGACGCGGAGCCGCTGCCCCCGAGGGTGGCAGCCTGGAGGTTGAGCGCCGCGTTGCCCGCGTCTCCGGCGAGGAAGCGCACCGCGGCCGAGAACCGGACGCGGTGGCCCCGCAGCCGCTCGACGTCGAGGGTTTGGGCCACATCGGCGCTCGCCCCATTCGGCGCCCGGCCGACTTCCACGCGCTCGCTCGCGTAGGAGAGGAACGGCGCGTGGAGGTTGACGCCCTCATGGCGCCACGCGAGGAAGCGGACCGGACCGCCGCCGCCCGTGTCCTGGGAAAACCCGGCCGCCGACCCGGCAGAGCGAGGGAACGGCAGCACCCGGACGGTCGGAGCGATCCCGGCGAAAAGGTCGGAGAGAGCGGTGGCGAGCTCGCGCGGGTCGCGGGCCGCCTCGACCCGCTCGCTGCCGGCCATCGCCAGGGCGTCCCAATCGGCGTTGGCAAGCCCGGCAGCCTGATCGCTGGGGTGGAAGAAGCGGACGTAGCCGATCAGGCGGGTGAGCGCGGTCAGATTGGTGAGGCCCTGTGCAGTCAGAGGGCGGGGTGGCACATCGCCCGTCGCCGCGGACGCGGCGGCGACGGTACCGAGCAACAGCCATCCGAGGAGGATGGCGAGGGTAAATCGGAATTTCATGGCGGTTCCTTTCAAGGGCGCCCGGCAGATTGCACGGACGCAAGAGCAAGCCCAACGACACCGGAAGCGGCGAATCCATCCGCCCAGGCGTCGAAGCGCTCCTCGCCTATAACGGGGAGAGAGTCCCTCTCCCCTCACAGAGGGAGGCCGCTTGAGACCGGCGACGCTTGGAATTCAGAGCTGCCTGCATCATACTTGGCTGCATCGTCTTTCGATGCATCTGGAGGTGAACCACGCGCACCACGGCTGCCAAACCCCTTAACTCCGAGGCAGCTTCGGCGATCTTCAAGAATGCCTATCGCAAGCTGCGTCCCGGTCAGAAAGTCACGTTGAAGCTCCACCGCGGCGGCGAGACCCGCACGGTGGACATCACGCCGCGCGCTGTCGAGCCCGCGCAGCGGTTTTGAAGGAGGAGATCCTGATGAGACGGAAGACGACTTTGCTTGCCCTTGCGGTTTCCCTTTGCACTCTCGCCGCCCAGGCCGGAGGTCCCTCCAAGCTTCCTCCCGCGGGCTACGACAAAACCCGGGACCCCGCCGCCGACCTCGCGGCCGCCATTCCCCAGGCGCAGAGAGAGAACAAGCGCATCCTGCTCGAGGTCGGCGGCGAATGGTGCGTCTATTGCCGCCTGATCAACAAGGTGATCCACGAGGACGAGCGTTTGATGAAGATGCTGGACGACGGCTTCATCGTGGTTAAGGTCAATTTCAGCGATGACGTGAAAAACGCGGCTTTCCTCTCCCGCTATCCGGCGATCCCGTCCTATCCGCACCTCTTCGTGCTGGAGACCGACGGCACCTTCCTGCTCTCGCAGACCCCGGACGACTTCATGGACAAGGACCGGTACGTGCCGGACAAGATTCTCGGCTTCCTGCAGCAGTGGGCGCCGAAGAAAAAGGCGTGACGCCGGGGGAGCTCCACGGCTCCTCCCCGCCAGCTTCCAACCCGACAAGACCCTCTGGGTTGACGAGGGTTAGAATCAGCGTACCAAGTCCAGTCGTAAGAGGCCGAAGTGAATGCCGCCCAACAGGCGTGGTGCGAGGGCAACGTCTACCTGACCGATAGCAAGGGCAAAGAGACAAAAGTGGACAAGACCTTCGTGTTTCGGAAGTGCAGGGACGGCAGACTGCGGTTGTGTGTCCACCATTCCTCCCTGCCGGCCGAGCCCGCTGCTGGTGGAAACTAGTCGGTTAGACGAATGGCAAGGTGGAGGCGTGTGCCCTCCGGGACAGAGGTGCCAGCCGTTGCCGCCTCCGGCCGGCACCTCGCCCTTCGGCGCCTGAGCGCGCCTACTGCGTCAGCTCGGTCGTGAGGACCGCACCGTTCATCTGGGGCAGGACCGCGACGCTTTTGAGCTCCTGGCGTGTCGCCGGGTCGATCCAGATCGTCGTCGTACCGGCCTCGCCTTCGGCAGAGGTGACTTCGAGCTTGAGGCTGTCGAAGGTGCCTGCCGGGACGGTGATCTTCTCAGCGCCGGCGACTTTCATCTGCAGCAGCTTCATCTTCTGCGCCTGCACGTCGAAGTTGAGGTAGGTGGCGGCGTAGCCCGCGGTGAGAGGCAGGGCCGCGAGGGCCAGGTGTCCGCCCGCGCCATCGGCAAAGAGATCGCCGCCGAGGTCGGTGGCCACCGGCCGTGCCTGCCCGTTGACCGTCATCGTGCCGGTCGCCTTGCCGTCCTTGAACGCGAGCTCCACGGTCAGCGGACCCTGATGGACCGAGCGCTCGATCGACACCAGCGTCCCCTTGGCGAAGACCGTCTTGTCGGTGATGTCGCCCATCGACAGCTTGGCGATCTCGGTCACCACCCACCGGTCGCCTTCCTCCTTGACCTCGCGCGTGACGGTCATCGGGATGGTCTGCCCGCCGATTTCGAGGCTGGCCTTGTAGCTCGTCGTGCCGGGCTTCAAATCCGCGGCGGGCTTGGGCGGAGTGGCCGCCGAGGCCGCCAGCCGGTGCGGCTTCTGGACCGTCTTGACGTCGACGGAGATTTCCGCCAGACGGGTGGCCACCTCGGGCGTCATGCTCTCCTGATAGTGGCCGCCCAGGTGCTTGGCAAGGAACTTCTCCGCGGCGGCGAACATCGCCAGGTTGTTCACCGGCCTGGCGAAGCCGTGGCCCTCGTCGGGCGCGACCACGTACTCGACGGGGAATCCCCGCTCGCGCAGGGCAACGACGATCTGGTCGCTCTCGGCCTTGTTGACGCGCGGATCGTTGGCCCCTTGGACGACCAGCAGCGGCGCCTTGATCTTGTCGGCCGAATTCAAGGGCGACTGCCGGTCGAGCTGCGCGCGGCCCTGCGGCGTCGAAGGATCGCCCATCCGCTCGTTGAAAATCTTCCGGATCTGTTCCCAGTACGGCGGGATGGAGTTGAGCAAGGTGATCAGGTTCGAGGGGCCGACGATGGAGACGCCCGCGGCATAGACGTCGGGCGTGAAGGCCAGGCCCGCCAGCGTGGCGTAGCCGCCATAGGAGCCGCCCAGGATGCCGACGCGCCGCGGGTCGGCGATGCCCTCCGCCACCAGGTGCTTGACGCCCCAGGTGAGGTCGTCCTGCATCTTCTGACCCCACTCGTCGTTGCCGGCGTTGAGGAACTTCTTGCCATACCCGGTCGAGGCGCGGAAGTTTGGCTCCAGGACGGCATAGCCGCGGTTGGCGAGGAATTGCGCCAGCGGGTTGTAGCCCCAGACGTCGCGCGCCCAGGGGCCGCCGTGCGGGACCACGACGAGCGGCAGGTTGGTGGCGGGCAGACCCTTGGGCAGGGTCAGGTAGGCGGGGATCTCGAGACCGTCGGACGACTTGTAGCGGATGGCTTTCATCGCCGCGAGCTGCGGCCGCGGCAGTTGCTCGCGGATGCGGTACTGGAGCGTGAGCTGCTTGCTGGACCGGTCGAAAAGGTAGGTCTCGCCGGGCTCGGTGTCGCTCGTGGCGGAGACCAGGGCGAGGCGCTCGTCCTTCGTCAGCGAGCCAAAATTGATTTCCTTGCCCGGCAGCTTCTGCTTCAGCAACTCGTAGTCGGTCTCGAAGCCTTTGTCCTTCCAGTAGATGCGGACCTGGTCGTCGACGTAGACGGTCGCGATGAGGTCGTTGGTGCGGTCGGAGAAGACCGCGTCGCCGAAGTCCACCCGGTTCATCGGATCGGCTTCGACCGGCTCTTCGCTGCCCGCCTTGGGGTCGAACAGCACGAGGCGGGCCAGGTCCACGTCGCCCTTGTTGGTCATCATGTAGACGCGCCGGCCGTCCTTGTGGAAACCCACCGGGGAGCAGGTCTCGAAAACGTTGCACGAGTAGACCTTCTTGAACCCGTCGCCGTCGACGCGGAGCACTTCCGTGTCGCCGTTCTCGGCCGAGCGGGTGGCCAGCCGGAGCTGGTCTTTGCGATCGAACACCCAGCCGGTCAGCCGCTCGGTGTTCTTGCGCAGGAGCGTCCGCTCGCCGGTCGAGAGCTTCACCTTGTAGAGGTCGTGCCAGGCTGGATCGCGGTCGTTGAGCCCGACGTAGATCGTGTCCGGGTCGGTCTTGGGCACCGCGTAGACGAAGGCCCGGGCCCCTTTCGCCGCGGTCACGTTGCGCGCCGCCGGCACCCGCTGCCCGGCGGCGGGGGGAGCGGCCGGATCGACGGCGTAGACGTTGAAGTTCTCGTCGCCGCCCTGGTCCTGCACGTAGAGGATGAGCTTGCCGTCCTGGCTCCAGAGGTAGACGGGGATCGGGCGCTTGGTCTCGGCGGTGATGGGCCGGGCCGCCTCGAAGGGCTCGTCGATGCCCTTGACCCAGACGTTGCGCGTGCCGTCGAGGGGCTTGATGAAGGCGATGTGCTTGCCGTCGGGCGAGAGCCGCCCGCCGACGATCTCGGGATCGCCGAAGAAGAGCTGCCGGTCGATGAGCGGCGGCGGCGCCGGCGGCTGGGCCCAGGCGGTCGCCGCGAGGGCCAGCAGGACGGCACAGACGAGTGGCGTGACCTTGCCGGCCGCGGCTCGGCGGGCGCGGCCCTTCAGGGTGAGCGGCTTGTGCATGGCGAGAGAACCTCCTTGGGTCAATGAAGGAGACGAAGGGGCGTCGAGTCCAGCTCTGATACGCAGGAGCAGTTTAGATGTTTTGCGGGAGCGCGGGGAGACCCACGGCGCTGCCGGTGCCGGAAAAGTGCGGTGCCGGAAAAGTGCCAGGCACCCTCCATCTCGGGTCGGCGGGCGCCGGGAATTTCAAGCATTCTGCTCTTCCGAAGGCAGAGAGGGCTTCCTCCAAGCGTCCAAGGACGATAAGGCACTCGGTGCGGATGCTCTCCGCGAGCCATCGGAGGGTCGGGTCATCGGAGGGGATCGATATCGCCTGTCACTGCTTTCGGCATACTCCTTCCTTCCGCGGATCAGCTCACGGCCAGCTCGAGGAGCCGTTCCGGCGGGCGGCCGAGGACGGCCTTGCCCGGCAGTCGTCCGATCGGACGCTGGATCAGGGTGGGGTGACGGGCCATGGCGCGGATCAGCTCGTCGTTCCGTTCCTCGCCGGCGAGACCCAACTCGGTATAGGCGGGATCCTTGGTGCGCAGCAGGTCGCGGGCCGAGATGTCCAGCAGGCGCAGAATCTCACGGATTTCGCTTTCGGTGAGCGGCTCTCGGGTGTACTCGCGGTAGCGGTAGGGAATGGCCTTCTCGTCCAGCAAGGCGACCGCCTTGCGGCAGGTTCCTCAGGTGCGGGCGCAGATGAGCTCGATCCGCTCAGTGGGCTTGGCCATGGGGCTTCCTTTCGTCCACCCGGCATTTTATGGCGATAGTGGTGGGGCGCGGCGGCGAGGCAATCGCTGACCACCGTCCGTCAAATTTTGGGACCGACCCGATTCACCTTGAAACTCTTGAAGTGTGGATCGGTGGTGAGCACGGACAGTCCTCTCCGGTGGGCGACGGTTGCGATGATCGCGTCGGTCACTGGAACCGTGATTCCGCGCCGCCGAAGCGCTTGGAGATCCTCACCAGCGTTCTGCCAGTCCTCCAGCACGGTCTCGATAAATGGCAGGCTAGAGAACAAGGCGGCCAGGTGCTGCCGCTCCTTGTCAGTCTTGATGCCCTGAAGGAGCTCCGTCAGCACGACCCCGGTCACCACGGCTTGGTCTTTCCTTACAAGCTCGGCGACAAGCTGGCTGACTTCATCACTGCCGTGTCGAAAGAACTGGATCCAGGCAGAGGTGTCGATGATGACGTTAGCCATCGACTCAGGCTTCTTCGAGCTCGCTCTCGCGAAGCTGGCGCCAGTTGTCCTCGATCTCGAGCCGACCCCGGAGCGCCAGAAGCTCTTCCTTACGGCGCAATCGAATGAACTCCTTGAGCGCGTCCCGCACGGCCTGAGTCTTCGTCGGCGCGTGGGTAAGCCGCATGAGGTCAGCAAACAGGGCATCTTCGACGTGGATTGTGGTTCGCATAGGGGAAGCCGCCTTTCATCTGCCGTGGAGTAGCATACCACTTCCTCTTCTTCGGGTGTTCGTGGGGAGCCCAGGCGTGAAATCTCCGGCGCAACCCCCAAGCGGATACACCACCGGCCATCCTTGCGGAACCCGCGAGCCAATCTCCCGCTCTCTCGAAGTCCTCAGGCTCGTCGCCTACCCGCCTACCCGTAGACGAACGGCAAGGCCGGCGGGAAGGACAGGGTCTCCTGCCTTGAGCCTTTCCGCCGCATCTCGAAACTGCCCCAGGGCGGCCTTGAGCTCATGACCGATTCGTCATACACTCCCTCCATGGGGAGGCGGGAGAAGCTGCTGGCGTGGGCGAGGGGGCTGAGCCGATCAGCAGCCCGCCGATGCCCGCTCAGGCCAGGATTGACGCGGGATACCTTCTACGGCTCGTCCAAGGGGGCCACAAGCTGGGCCCGCCGATCGCTGAGCCCATGACGGACATCGGCCCTGGCTGCCATGAGCTACGGCTGACCGCGGATAAATCAGAATGGCGAGTCTTCTACCACATCGGGGATGAGATCGTGCTGGTGCTCGGAGTGTTCCACAAGAAGACGCAAGCGACGCCGAAGCGGTGGATCCAGCTCTGCCGACAGCGCCTGCGCCTGTTCAGAGAAGCATGAAGGAGATTTCGATGGATCCGGATCGTAAGCGACGCCTTGAAGCTGCCGGCTTCACGTTTGGCACCGTGGGACAACTGTTCGGTCTGACCCAGGCCGAGGAAGATCTGGTCGAGATGAAGGTCGCTCTCGCGGAGGCGATTCGCGAGTTGCGTGAGGAGCACTCGCTCAGCCAGGCAGACCTCGCCCGCTTGATCGGCACAGGGCAGGCCCGAGTCTCCAAGCTGGAGAGGACCTCCGAGTCGGCCTCCCTCGACACGCTCTTTCGCTGCATGCTGGTCCTGGGGGCGACGCGGCAGGATCTCGCGAATGCCATTGCGCGCCCGACTCCTCCGCAGGGGCCAACTGGGAAACCGAGAGCCGCAGCCAAGGGTACGAAGGGAGTCGGACGGAAGCCCCAGGCTGCATAGGCTGCTCGTCTAGCTGAAAGTCAGAATAGGAGGCTTCTCTCCTGTCCTCTTCCGGCCCTCATTCCCTCGGCGACGCACGGGCGCGCAGCAGGACCAAGTCCAGAAATTAAGCTATGTCGGCGCGTATTTAGCCTAACTGTCTTGACAGCTAGGCTAGCTCGTGTAGAATCTAGCCTAAAAGGTAGCACGCCAATCCAAGGAGGGAAACCATGCACCCAACCGAACCGAACCGAGCCGAAGCGCTTGCCGCCATGACCCCGGAGAAGCTGGAGGAGATGGCGCGGCCGGCGCCCCGCGCCTCGCATCCGGGGCTGCGCGACTTTCTGGAGATCCCCTACGACCAGTTGGAGGAGATGAACCTCGAGGCCAAGGAGGAGCGGCTGGCCCGGCGGCCCGCCGACGTGGTCCGCGAACAGCGGATGCGCTATCTCAACGACGAGAAGCGCATCAAGGCGGTCACCGTGTGTTTCACCGACCTCGAAGGCCGGCTGCACATGCTGGACTATGACAAGAAGTTCCTGCTCAAGGCGGCGGACAATCTGACCTTCGACGGCTCGTCGATCCGCGGCTTCTCGCGGCAGCAGGAGTC
>JAJKHS010000004.1 GCA_021154885.1 Thermoanaerobaculum sp. | reverse complement strand
CGCTGCGCGTGCAGTATGCGGACTATGCGCAGTGGCAGCGGCAGTGGTTGCGGGGCGAGGTCCTGGAAGGTCAGTTGAGCTATTGGCGGCGACAGTTGGCCGGCTTGCCGCCGGTCCACGGCCTGCCGCTGGACAGGCCGCGGCCCGCGCGCCAGGGCTTCGAGGGCGGCCAGCACGTTCAGCGGCTGGGAGTGGAGGAGAAAGCGCGGATCGAGGCCTGGAGCCGGGAGTCCGGGGTGACGCGGTTCATGTTCCTGGAGGCGGCGTTCGCCGTGCTGCTCGGCCGGTACAGCCAGGAGATGGATGTCGTGATGGGCTCGCCGATCGCGGGCCGCGTGCATCGGGACCTGGAGCCGCTGATCGGCTTCTTCGTCAACACGCTGGTGCTGCGCAGCGACCTGTCCGGGAACCCGTGTTTCGTGGCGCTGCTCGAATCGAGGAAACAGACGATCCTCGACGCGTACGCTCACCAGCACGTGCCATTCGAGATGCTGGTGGAGGAGCTGAAGCCGGAGCGCAATCTGCGCCACAGCCCGTTGTTCCAGATCCTGTTTACGCTCGAGAGCACGGGGCAGGGCGATGGCGGGATCGGCGGCTTGCGTCTCGAATGGGCGGGTGAGGGGGGCGGAGTCGTCCGCTTCGATCTGGAGCTCACCGTGCGGGAGCTCGAAGAGGGCCTGGGCCTGAGCTGGCGGTACAAGAAGGAGCTCTTCGACCCCGTGACGATCGAGCGGATGGCCGGGCATTTCCAGGCGCTGCTGGCCGCTCTGGTGCAGGGAGTCGAGGCGCGCCCGGCGGATCTGCCGCTGCTCCACGCTGCCGAGCGCGAGCAGATGCTGGTGGAATGGAATGACACCGGGGCGCCGGCGGGCGGCGATCTGCTCCTCCATGAGCGGTTCGAGCTGCGCGCCGGGGAGCTGCCGCAGGCCGTGGCCCTGGTGGACGGCGAGCGGGAGCTGACCTACGGCGAGCTGGCGCGCAAGACGCACCAGTTGGCGCACCATCTCAAGGCCCTGGGCGTGGGCCCGGAGAAGATCGTCGGCGTCTGCCTGGAGCGGACGGCGGAGATGGTGGTGACGCTGCTGGCGGTGCTCGAAGCCGGGGGCGCCTACCTGCCGCTCGATCCTGCCCATCCGCACTCGCGCCTGGAACGCAGCCTGGCGGACAGCGGAGCGCTCGTAGTGGTCACCCAGAAGAGCCTGGAGGAGCGGCTGCCCTGGCGCGGTCCCACCGTGATCCTGGAGCGGGACCGCGCCGCCATCGCTCGCCGCTCGCGCCGTCGGCCCGCAAGCGGCGTGTCCCGGGAGAACCTGGCCTACGTGCTGTTCACCTCGGGCTCCACGGGGACGCCCAAAGGGGTGGCCGTGACCCATTCGAGCGCCGTGGAGCTGGTGCTGTGGGCGGGCCGCGTGTTCTCCTCCGCAGAGCTGTCCGGCGTGCTGGCGGCCACCTCGCTGAGCTTCGACCTGTCGGTCTTCGAGCTGTTCGCGCCCCTGTCGTGGGGCGGCACCGTGATCCTCGCGGCCAACGCGCTGGCGCTGGCGGAGCTGCCGGCGTCGTCGCGGGTGCGGCTGATCAACACGGTGCCGTCGGCGCTGGCGGAGCTGGTGGGCGCGGGCGGTCTGCCGGCCGGAGTGCGCACGGTGAACCTGGCGGGCGAGCCGCTGTCGCGCGCGCTGGCGGATCGGATCCTGGCCATCCCCACGGTCGAGAGCCTGTGGAACCTCTACGGCCCGACGGAGGACACGACCTACTCGACCTTCGCGCGGGTGGAGCGCGGCGCGGTTTCGTCGCCGCGCATCGGCCGCCCGATCACGGCGACCCGGGCCTATGTGGTGGACCGCCAGGGCCAGCCGGCGCCGGTAGGTGTGGCGGGCGAGCTGTGGCTGGCGGGCGCGGGTCTGGCTCGCGGCTATGTGGGCCGTCCGGAGCTGACGGCGGAGCGGTTCCTCCCCGATCCGTTCTCGGCGCAGCCGGGAGCCTGGCTCTACCGCACCGGGGACTTGGCGCGCTGGCTGCCGGAGGGCGAGCTGGAGTTCCTGGGCCGCATCGACCATCAGGTCAAGGTGTGCGGCTTCCGCATCGAGCTGGGAGAGATCGAGGCCCAGCTCCGCTCGCAGGCGCCGGTGAGGGATGCGGTGGTGCTGGCGCGCCAGGACGCAGCGGGGGAGAAGCGGCTGGTGGCCTACGTGGTGCCCGCGGAGGGCCGCGCGCATGAGGGTCTGGCGGGCGAGCTCAAGGGGGAGCTCGAGCGGACCTTGCCGGGCTACATGATCCCCGCGGTCTTCATGGCGCTCGAGTCGTTGCCGCTGACGGCGAACGGCAAGGTGGATCGCGGCGCGCTGCCGGCACCGGAGGCGAGAGACTCCCGCCGGGGTGAGCCCGCGGCCCCGCGGACGGAGCTGGAGCGCCGGTTGTGCGAAATCTGGCAGGAGGTGCTGGGGGTGGAGCGAGTGGGGATCGAGGACGGCTTCTTCGACCTGGGCGGACACTCCCTGCTGGTGATCAGGTTGGTCTCGAAGGTCAATTCCCAACTGGGGATCCGTCTCAGCCCGCGGCGAATCTTCGAGCATTCCACGGTGCGCGCTCTGGCAGGGGTCATCGAGGGTCTCGCCGGGGAGGCGCCCGGCGCGTGGGAGCCCCTGGCCGCCTTCTCCACGGACGGTGACGCCCGGCCTCTGTATTGCGTTCCGGGCGCGGGAATGCTGAGCGTCGCGATGGCGCCGCTCGCCCGCGCCCTGGCGCGAAGGGCGGCGCTCCACGTCTTCGAAGCCCGGGGCCTGGACGGCGTCTCCCCGCCGCAAACGAGCCTGGCCGAGATCGTGGAGAGCTATGGCGCGGCGATCAAGCGGCGCCAGCCGCAGGGCCCGTATGATCTCGTGGGCCATTCCTTCGGCGGTTGTGTCGCCCTCGAGCTGGCGCGGTGGCTCGAAGCGCGGGGCGACGAAGTCTCCTCCATCGTCCTGCTGGACAGCTTCCTGGACTTCTTCGCCACGGGCGACCTCGCACCGCTGTCGGCGAAGGAGACGGCGGTGGCGCTCGCCGCGCTGATCGGCATCGGCGAGAGCGAGGTGCCCGACTTGGCGGACGATCGCGCGATCTTCGACTGGATGGAGTGCGCCCTGCAGGCCTCCGGAGCTCTCCCCGCGAGCGGGCACGAGGGCATCCTGCGCGGGTTCATCGAAGTGTTCGTGAGCCAGTTGGAGATGCAGCGTCGATTCCGGCCGTCCGGCAGGGTCGAGGCTCCCGTCACGCTCCTCTACGCCGAGGAAGGCGCGATGGCCGGCTCCCGGCTGGCGGCGGTGCTGGAGCTCTACGCGCGGGTGGCGGAGCGGCCGGTGCGCCACTTCGCGGTGCCGGGGGGGCACCTTTCGATGCTGTCCGAACGAAACGCCCCGCGGTTGGCGGCGAGGTTGCTGGCGGAGGACCGGTGAAGGCCTGCGTCTTTCCCGGACAGGGGGCGCAGACGGTCGGCATGGGCGAGGATCTGTTCGCGCGCTACCCCGAGGTCACGGCCCGGGCCGGCGAGGTGCTCGGCTACGACGTGGCGCAGCTCTGCCTGAAGGATCCGCAGGGCCGCCTTCACCAGACGCAGTACACGCAACCGGCTTTGTACGTCGTGAACGCGCTTGCCTACCGGAGCCGGTGCGACAGCGGCTTGCCGCCGCCGGATTTCGTCGCCGGCCACAGCCTCGGGGAGCTCAACGCGCTGCTGGCCGCGGAGGTCTTCGATTTCGAGGCCGGCCTGAGGCTCGTCAAGAGACGGGGAGAGCTGATGAGCCGGGTCTCCGGCGGCAGCATGGCGGCCCTGATCGGCTGCCCTGGCGAGAAGGTCGAAGAGATCTTGCGCAGCCACGGCCTCACGGGTATCGATGTGGCCAACTACAACACCCCCTCGCAGGTGGTGCTGTCGGGACCCGACGAGGAGATCGCTCGCGCGGAAGATGTTTTCTCCGGCCTCGGTGCGACCTATCTCCCGCTCAAGAACGTCAGCGCGGCGTTCCATTCGAGATATATGAAGGGTCTGGAGGAGCCTCTGGGCGAGGCGCTTTCCAATGTGAGATTTTTGCCGCCGCAAATCCCGGTGATCTCGAACGTCTCGGCCCGGCCCTACGCGGTCGGCGAGCTGAGGGAGCTCCTCAAACGGCAGATCCGCGAGCCCGTGCGCTGGCTGGACAGCATCCTCTACCTCCTGAGCCTGGGCGTCGAAGAATTCGAGGAAGTGGGGCCCGGCGGCGTCCTGACCAAGCTGATCAAGGCCATTCGCAAGACCGCCGCCGGGGGAGCCGCGCCGCGCTCGCCGGGGGCGCTGAAGGCAGGAGCGGCGCCTGCCGCCATCACGGCCGAGCGCCTCGGCGCCGCGTCGTTCCGGCGTGACTATCAGGTCCGCAGGGCCTATGCGGCAGGCGCGCTAGACAAGGGGATCGCCTCGAAGGCGCAGGTGGTCCGGCTGGGCAAGGCCGGCTACATGGGGTTTTTCGGCGCCGGCGGCCTCGCGGTGGGCGAGATCGAAGAGAGCCTGCGAGCCATCAGGCAGTCGTTGCGCTCGGGCGAGCCGTTCGGAGTGAGCCTGCTGTGCAGACCGGACGATCCCGAATCCGAGATGGCGGTCGTCGAGCTCTGCTTGCGGCACGGCGTACGGTTCGTCGAGGCCGACGGTTACGTCACCCCGAGCCCCGCCCTGATCCGTTACCGGCTGAAAAGCCTGGCGCGAGAGCGCTCCCACAAGCTGATGGCGAAGGTCACCCGGCCGGACGTGGCGGCAGCGTTCCTCGAGCCGCCCCCCGAGCACCTGGTGGCGGAGCTGTTGCGGGCCGGCCTGGTTTCCTGGGACGAGGCGCGGTGGGCGAGGCGGGTGCCCATGGCCGACGACCTTTCCGTGGAGGCCGACTCCGGCGCCTCCTCCGACCTGGGAGGCGCCCCCGTGCTGCTGCCGTCGCTGATCCGCCAGCGCGACCAGGCCTTTCTGCGCCATGGCTATGAGGTCGCGGTCCGCATCGGCAGCGGAGGGATCGGCACACCGGAGGCGGCAGCCTCCGCGTTCCTGCTCGGCGCCGATTTCATCGTCACCGACACGGTCAATCAGTGCACGGTGGAAGCCGGCACCAGCGATGAGGTGAAGGACCTGCTGCAGACCGTGAGCGTGCAGGATACCGAGTCCGCGCCCGCGGGCGACCTCTTCGAGCTCGGGGCGAGAGCTCAGGTGTTGAAGAAGGGGGTGCGCTTCCCCGTGCGCGCCGGCAGGCTCTACGACCTCTGGCGGCGCCATGGCGCGTGGGAGGAGGTCGACGCGGCGTTCCGCGCCAGGATCGAACGGGAATACTTCGGTCGCAGCTTCGAGCAGGTCTACGAAGAGCTCAGGACGGGTCCTCTGGAGCGATTGCCGGAGGAGCTCGCCCGGGCGGAGCGCGACAAGCACCACCGGATGGCGCTCGTTTTTCGCTGGTATTTCACGCACACGATGGATCTGGCGCTGGCCGGGACGAAGGGCCAGAAGGCGAACTACCAGGTGCGTTGCGGTCCCGCTCTGGGCGCTTTCAATCAGTGGGTGAAGGGGACGCGGCTGGAGTCGTGGCGCGACCGGCACGTCGACGTCATCGCCGACGAGATCATGGACGGCGCAGCCGCGGTGCTGAACCGGCGGCTGCACGAGCTCGCCGCGGTCGGGGAGCCTGACTGAAAGGCGCGGGCCGGCGCGTCTCCCCGCCGGCCCACTGCTGCGCGCCAGTCAGATGTTCGGCGCTTTGAACGCCGCCGGGTCCAGGGGCTGATTGAGCTCGATCTTGGACCAGGCGATCGATTGGGAGAAGTTGACTTCCGGCGCGCTCGCCTTCTCGCTGAAGGCGCACTTCAGGCCGTCGACGTCACGGAAGTCCTGATAGACCACCTCGACGCCGATGTTCTTGCTCAACTGGGGGACGTACTGGCTGCCCACCACCCGGGTCAGGAGGAACGTGCGCCCGTCGAGATAGAAGTAGCTCGTTTCCCCGTCTTTGAATTCCACCTTGAGCTTGTAGACCGTCGAGCCGTTCCAGGGCAGCTTGCCCACCACCTCGATCTTGTGGCCCTTCGCCTTGGAGTCGACCAGCGGTCCCTGCGGATCGCCGAGGCGGCGGAAGCGGGCCGCGTCCTTGGCGGACATCGGCGTTGGCTTCGTAAGGCCGTTTTTCGGGTTCATTTCCCAACTCGTCGAGCCGTCCACGGCGTTGGCCATGATCACGTCCGAGCCCTGCCCGATCCGCCGCAGGAAGCGTCCGGAGCTCACCAGGGCGATGATCGGGGCCGAGTTGCCTTTCGACGTCCAGGTTCCCGTCATCTTCAACGACGTCAGGCCCTTGAGCTTCTGCTCGCCGCGCGCGGCAGCGTATTTGGCGAACAACTGATCGGCTGTGAGATCAGAAGCCTGGGGGGCCGGGTCTGGCGGCAGGGTAGGCGCCTCATGCGAGAATAGCTGCGTGTTCGAACGCCTGCAGGCCATCAAGGCCAGCGTTACCATTAAAATCGAGATCTTACGCCGCATAAGTTTTTCGACTCCTTCCTTAAAAAAAGTTGAGTGAGCAAGTTTCAATCGATCTCACGAGCGGCCCGGCTGCTCAATGCCATGGCGATACTGATGGTGGCGAGGAGTGTTCCTGCCCCGATGAACAACCCTTTGAAGCTCCACTGCGCCAGCGCGCCAGAGACCGCATACGATACCGGAACCAGGCCCACGGCGCACACCATCAGCACGCTGGCGACGCGGCCCAGCAGCGCGCGTTCGACCCGCATCTGGATCCAGGCGCTGAACTGTACGTTGACGAATCCGATCCCGAAGCCCATCAGCGCCAGCATGGTCCCGATCACGGCGAGCTTGGGGAACAGCCCGATGCCGATCAGCTCAAAGCCGGCCAGAGAGCTCGCTACGATGAACTGGAGACCGCGCCGGCGAGGATGCTTCACCATGCCGCCGAGCAGGATTCCCGCCAGGGTACCGCCGCTGAAGCACGATAGAAGGGTGCCGAAAGCCGCTGCAGATTGGAACTGAAATTTCGTCATGGCGGCCAGACCGACGCCGACCGGCCCGGCCACGCAGACGTTGATCGAGGCGAACACCACCATCAGAGACAGGAGAGCCGGATCGTTTCGCACTGCCCGCAGACCCTCGGCGATGGAATGCACCATGCTGGGCCGGGGCGCCGCGCCGGCAACCGGCGCCGGCGGACTTGGCGGATTGGGGACTCTGAAGAGCGCGCCGATGACGGCGAGAAAGCTCAGCGCGTCGAACAGGAGCGCCGGCGCGATGCCCCAGCGCTTGATGATTAGGCCCGCCGGCGCCGGCCCGGCCATCTGCGTCAGCACAGTGGAGCTCTGGAACAGAGCGTTCGCCGGTCGAAGCTGCTGCGGTGCCACGAGCGTTGGAATCAGCGCCGCGCCGGCGGGGATTCCGAACGCGTCGGCGATGCCGAACGCCAGTGTCAGCACGAAGATGTGCCAGAGCTCGACGACTTTGAACCAGACCAGAGCCGCAACGATACCGACGAGAACGGCGCGAGTCGCCGCGGTCGTCATCAGCACGCGTCGCGGCGACACGCGGTCCGTCACGGCGCCTCCTACCAGCATCAGCACCGTGCGTGGAATCGCCGCCGCCATCATCATCGTCCCCAGGACAAGGCTGGAACCCGTCAGTTGCAAGACCAGCCACGGCAGCGCGACGAGAAAGAATTGATCCCCAAGCAAAGAGATCGTGGAACCGACCCACAAGTTACGAAAATGAGGCAAAGTGAGAGGATGTCGCGGTGCGGGTGGCGCACTGGGGACTGCCGCTGACGCGGTCTTCACGGTTGTCTCCGGAGCAGGGGCAGGCGCTGTGCTCATGCGCGGGGTTCCTCCACGGCAACGAATTTCCAACGGTTGCGTTCTGGCGGGGATTGTACAGGAAAGGAGAAGCGAAGTCCCTCAAGCCCAAAACCTCGACTGCGCCAGCCGCCGGGCCGAACCGAACTCTGCCATAACATCTCCCTCTCGGAGCCGCAGCAGTTCTATCTCCACCGAGTTCAGGCGCCCGGCTGATTCGTTACGTCTAAGTTCAGGATCTTTGGAATCACTCCTCGCTCCCGCCCTGCAACGCAGAGAGCATCTGCGCGTAGGTGAGACCCGAGAAGCCTTCCAGGCGCGGTAAAAACCGCGTGAGATCGGCGGGCCAGCGCCGGGCTCGCGTAGCGGGCGAGCGCGCTCCGGATCCGTTCCAGGCACTCGGCAAACGGCCTGCCGTCGATCTCCTCGGACAGGCGGTCGTCGCGGTGGTGTACAAGGTCCAGCACGGCCTGCACGATCTGCGGACCGCCGCTGCGCCGCCAGACCGCGGCCGCCCGGCGGTTGGAGGTCACGAGTTGGTGGGTCTCGGCAAAGTGGCGCCTCACCGCGTCCGCCACCTCGGACCCCATGGGCGTGGCCGCGACCTCTTTCTCCACCTGCGCCAGACGCTGGCCGAGGAAAGACGTGGGCGAGGTGAAGGCCGGCCCCAGCGGCGCGACGCCGGCCATCGCCGCTGCGGGAGCGGCGTGCAGCTCCTTCGGCACCTCTCCGCCCGCCGGCGCGAGGTTGAGGCCCAGCTTGGGGAAGGCCGCGATGATCTGGCTGATGGGAGTCATCAAACCGATCCGGCCGGACTGGCCGAAGACGATGCCTGCCACTTGGTTGCCGTTCAAGACGGCGGCACCCGAATCTCCGGGGAGACAGCGCGGCCTTCACCCTTCGACCCGGAAGACGTCTTCGGTCCCGTGATCCACTCCTACTCCCGCGCCGCCGAGGCGCTCGTGGGCCCTGGGCTCGCGCCTCCTCTTCATCGTTGCGTCTCCTTCGCTGGGGGGCTCCGCTGGCGCTGCGTGTCGGCGCGCGCCTCCTCAAGGAGTTGCTGCTCCGCTCGGAAGGAGGCGCCTTCGGGGTGGCGTCCGAGCGCGAGCTGGCCGAGGAAGATCTCCCCGCGGAGCTCCGCGATGCCCTGCGGCACCTGATCCGCGATTGGCAGCTCGAAGCGCGGTCGCTTGGCCCTGATTGTCTGAGAGATAGCCCGACCAGACACCGGGCGGCGTGACTCCGGTGGAGGTCGGCCGGCGGCTGGGCCGAGACGGGTTCCCATCCTGATCCGGGTCGAGAGGAAGATCCAACGGCGGCCTCCCTTCTTGGCGCGGTCGCCCTTGGCCCGTGGGATGCCGATGCGGGGGACGCTGTCGGCGAGGCGGCATTCGAGCCGGGTCCAGAGGAGTTCCGAGCGGTGGCGGACGCCGGTGTAGATGGCGACCCGAAGGGCAAAGAGGTGTTCGTAGCGAGAGGGGAGAAGGCCATCGCCGCGGGCGAGCCGGACTTTCGAGGCGTTTGCGGAGCCTTGCAGAACCCCGAGCCGAACGTGAGAGTGGCTTCGCCAGGGCGAGGAGGCATCGCCAATTGTCGAGTTGGCGTTCAGCGCCGGCTTGCTGGGTGGCTCTGAGCGAGGTCGTCGAGGGCAGGCGCCGAGGATCTCCTCGGTGTTGATCCAAGATGAGTTTTGGGCCTACAACAACGCAGAGCCCCACCCTTTTTTGATGCCAGCGCCCAAGTCTCAGCCCGGCTCGGTGTTAGCGCGGTGTTAGCGCGCGGCGTCGAATCGGTGCCCGGTTCGGTATCGCCCTACCGTCGCAAGGGGTTCTATTAATTGGGTTTGCGGGTGGAGCCGACGGTCGGATTTGAACCGACGACCTGCTGATTACGAATCATCCCTTCTGCGTTCGGTCTAGGATCTCGCGACCGGTTTGTGCCACCCCCGCCGCCAGCCCGACAAGGTCAACTCGTGGGGCAGGCGGCGGGTTGTTGCTTTTCGGGTCCCGTTAAGAGATGAAAGAACGGCCGATCGGCAATCTCCGAGTAGACCGCGAATGTGGTCTTCGACCAAAGCCGCGGCGCGGGAATAAGTCGGGCCCGTGATGGTGGAGGGTAGACCGAGTCCGTTATCGGCCGCCCTTGATGACCCAGGAGTTGGCCCCGATGTTCCGGAGCGATGATTCCGACCGAGTGTGGGTGAAGCTGTGATGAGACTGGGCGGGAGCTGGAAAACACCAGCAGGATGGCCCCATTGGTGTCCACATCCGGTAAGAGGAAGAAGATTACCGGAAATTCGTTTCAATGGATGATCCCGGTTCAAGTCCAGATGGCCGCGTCGCGCAAGGTCGAGGCGTCTACTAACAGGGCGTCGCGGACCGCCGCTCCGCCGTACCTGGGCGGACTCTCACGCCGCGGTGGGCCGGTGAGGAAGGGGAAGCGCTCGCGCCCGAGACGCAGGAGAAGAGCGATCTCGAAGCTCGCTAGGCCGGCATCGACGGGTTCGAGAAGGAGGTGGCGGCGGGACACTGGCGGGACACTACCGCCCAATTACTGCCATCAAGAGGCAACAAGACCAAGAACAGGCTTCCCGTCTAAATCATTGCTGGATAGTAGTTTACATGTTGGGAGGTGTTGGGAAGTGTGGGGGAACCTGGGACTTTTAATCCGCGGGTCCAGAGTTCGAGTCTCTGACGGCCCACCACTTTGATCTTTCGGCGTGATGCATTTTTGGTGCATTTTGCTTACCTCTGTCCCTCCCGCGAGGTTTCGAGCACATGAAACTGTAGAAGACCCACGGCTGCGGCTCGCGATCTCCGGGCTGGTGGTCCGTGGACCGAGGAGACACCGTCATGAGAAAGACGACGAAGAAACTGGTCCTGTGCCGCGAAACCCTGCGTAACATGAGCCTCGCGGAATCAGCGATGCAAGGGGTGGCAGCCGGTGCCACCACAACCAGGCTTTGCGTCAGCGCGCAGTGCAGCGGGCAGTGCACCGTGCAGAACTGCCCCAGCCGCCCGCCCGTCTGCTCGGCGCGGATCGCCTGCCTGCCCGGCACGCAATAGACCCTCAGCACAACCGGGACGTACGACCACCCGGCAGGCGCGCCGGGAAGCCTGGCCGACGCGGCTTTCTGATCTGATCTACACCACGTGATCAGGGGCCTGTCGACAGGGGTTGTCCGGATCGCCGTTCTCGACCTGCAGGGTGACGTGCTCGATGCCGAAGCGGATGTGCATCTCGCGGGCGGCGTCGCGGAAGAAGCAGTCGTCGGGCTGGCGGTTCGGCATCACCAGGTGAGCGGTCATCGCGGTCTCCGTCGTGCTCATCCCCCAGATGTGGAGGTCGTGGACCTCACACACCTGGGGCAGCTCTTCCAGGTACCGTCGCACGTCGGCGACCCGGATCCCCGGCGGGACGGCGTCGAGGGCGAGGTTGAAGGAGTCGCGCAGCAGCGCCGAGGTCCCCACCAGGATGACCACCGAGATCAGCAGGCTCACCGCGGGATCGAGCCAGCGCCAGCCGGTGGCGAGGATGACGGCTCCCGCCAGCACCACGCCCAGCGACACGGCGGCGTCGGCGGCCATGTGCAGGAAGGCGCCGCGGAGGTTGAGGTCGCTCTTGCGCCCCCGCATGAACAGCAGGGCCGTGGCGGTGTTGACGGCGATGCCCACCGCCGCCACCCAGACCATCGTGCCGGCGGCGACGGGCGCCGGATCGCGGAAGCGGCCGAGGGCCTCCCACGCGATGGCTCCCACGCCGACGAGGAGCAGGACGGCGTTGAACAGCGCGGCGAGCATGGTCGAGCGGCGCAGGCCGTACGTCCGGCGCTCGGTCGGCACCCGCCGGGCGAGGACGGCCGCGCCCCAGGCCAGCCCCAGCCCCAGCACGTCGCTCAGGTTGTGGCCGGCGTCCGCCAGCAGCGACAGGGAATGGGAAAAGACGCCCCACGTCGCCTCCACGACGACGAAGGCCAAGTTGAGTCCGATGCCGATGGCGAAGGCGCGGCCGAAGCTCGCCGGAGCGTGGACGTGCCCATGGTGATGGACGTGCCCGGCGTGGGCGTGGCCGGCGGGGCTTAAGGGTTGCGCCATCGTGGCTCCGGTCCAAGGCTCCGGCGAGCAGGCCGGAGTGGGCTGAAATCTTATCAGGGAGCCCCGGCTGTTGTTCATCCGCCTACGGCCGAAGCGGGGCTCGAGGAGGCGCGGGCAGCCGGATCGAGGGGCTGACCTGCGGTGCCCAGCACGAGCCACCAATGCGCCGTGCTAGAGCCAGGGCCTCACTGTTGGTGGGGTGGAGGGTCAGGTTTGGTGAAGCAGACGACGCAGTGGAAGTTGAAGCTGCCATTTATTGTGACGGTCCCGGGCGTAAGGGGGTTCGGCGTGCAGGGTCCGAACTGAACGTTTTGTATATTACATGACCCGGGGGAGTCTACTACTAATATGGAGCAGAGTCTGTCGGCGGAAGGGACTACATCGTTCTGTAGGTTCGTGGATACCTGCGAGCAGGTTTGACCGCCGCCTCCCATCGTAGCGTAACGGACTTCCGGGGCACAGAAGCAGTTGGCGTGGACCGGGAGCACTCCAAGGGAGAAGAGGAGGACGGAGAGAAACAGGATTCTTCTGGTTACCATGGACTGGATCTCCTTAAAGTTCTTCAGGCGGTTTCGATGCCTGTAGATTACAGGATTCTACCACCCTAATAAAAAATTTAATCTAGGTCCCAAAGGGGCGCGCAGACGAGATCTCGTCCCGAACCGATCGGAGGGCAAGTCTCCTGCTTGCTTTTTAGCTCCGTTTCGTTTACTTTAAGGGGAAAGGAAGGAGGTTAGCTCTATGAACCGCTTGTTCTATCCTGTCGTCCTGGTAGGTCTTTTAGTCGCACCCGCGTCGCCGGTATTCGCTAAGGTGTGCCAGGGTGGACCCTCGGCGGGGGGGGCCTGCAACTCGAGCGCGGATTGCTTGAAGACATGCGATGGTGGACCTTCCGCAGGGGCGGTTTGCAGCTCGAACGCAAATTGTTTGAAGACCTGCAATGGCGGACCCTCGGCGGGGGCGGTATGCAGCTCGAACACAAATTGCTTGAAAACATGTAGTGGTGGACTTTCCGCTGGGGCGGTTTGTCAGACGGACGCGAATTGCATAGGCGGCACTTGTCAAATCTTCATCTGTCAGCAGTTCGGCTGCCATCAGTTCATCTGCCAGACCTTCGCCTGCTCCTAGATGGGGTCCGGCACTGGGGCACCGGGGTCGGGCTCCCGGCGGCCGGAGGAGAGGCTGGGAGAAGAGGGCTGGGGTGATGAGGGTTCCTTCGCCATCCCCCGTTCGACCGCGTCGACGAGGTAGGGACGCAGCCGCCCGGGCGCGACGAGGTGGTGGACGGAGCCCGCCGGGGCGTTCGCCCCTTCGAGGACCGCCACCTCCAGGTCGTCCTGTAAAGCGCGGGAGAGGACCAGGAAGGCCTCGCTCTGAGAGGGTGCGACGAAACAGAGGACGATCGGCCCCTGGAAGCTCACCACCGCGCGGCTGATCTCGGCGCCGTACTCGAGCTGCCATTGGTGCGCGGGCTCCGGCGAACCGTCGAAGCCCGAGAGGTTGGCGAGCACCACCAGCGGCCGGTTGCCGCTGGCGCCATGGATCGCCTGTGCCGCGCCGGCCGTCCAGGGGTCCGGGCCGTAGGCCGGCACCCGGCCCAGATGGGGCAGGGGTTTGGGCTCGAAGCCGAGCAGGCACACCGGCTGGCCGCCCAGATGAGCATCCCAGACCACGGCGACCTCGGCGTCGCGCAGGCCGTACCGGCGCTCCAGGGGGTCGTGGTCCTGGTCGACGACCGCGGCCATCAGGCGGCGGACCTCGGAAAAATTGCAGACGTCCCGGCCATTCGGATCGCTGGTGGGGGCAGCGCGGGGAAAGCGCTCGCCGGGTGCGACGTAGGCGTGCTCGTGGTAGCGCAGCAGGGTGCGGCAGGCCTCGGCGAGATCGCGGGCGCTGTATTGCGCCTGACCGTTGGCTCCGCCGTCAGGGGTCGTGATGACGATTCCGCGGGCGTGCATCAGCATCGTGGCCGCGGCGATCCAGCAGGGCTGGGGGCCGGCAGGGATCCCCATCACCACGACGTTGACCGCGAGGCCGTCCGCTGTGAGCTCCACCAGCCGGCGCAGGACCCTGGCGATCCAGTCCGCGGCCTCGGGGCTGCCGTCCACGGCGATCCGGTCGCCGGCCGAGAGGGCGAACCATTCGAACGGTACGCCCATCTCCCGAGCGAGGTCGAGGGCGGCGACGATCCGCCGGCACTCGGGCTCGCCCAGGGCTCCCAGGCCATGGCTGGGATCGCCCAGCACGATCAGCCGCGCCATCCCCTCGGGGTAGCGACTGGTGAAATTGCGCACCACGCCCACCACCACGCCGGCCGTGTTGCCGCCATACGGGCGGTCGACCGGCACCAGGCGGTCCACGCCCACGCTCGGAGCTCCATCGAGGTCGAGCTCCACGAACTCGCCGGCCGGCGACTCAGCCCGGGCGTCGCGCCGCGGCGGCGCCAGCAGCTTCACCACCTCGTAGGGGTAGGGGAGGCCCCGGCGCCGCAGGTCCACCACCTTCTGGGCATACTCCCGCAACGGCTTGAGCGGCGCCTCCTTGGGCTTGCGGAAGCGCAGCACGCCGCCTTCGCTGGGATTGGAGATCTCCAGCACCCAGTCTCGCAGCTCGCCCCCCTGGGGATCGGGGATGCGGCAGCGCACCGCGACCTTCTCCAGCCCCAGCCCCTCGGCGAGGGGAGCCAGCCGGTGGACGAGGGCGTCGAGCTCGTCCGGCTGCAGGTCCACCGGCGGCCAGGCGTAGAGCAGGACGCGGTTCCACTGCAGCCGCTCGTCCGGGGCGCGGCGAGACTGGAAGCGGCGGATGCCGGCCAGGGCCTCCATCAGCATGTGCTCGAGCTGGGGGAGCTGGACGACGCGGCCGGCGGCGTCCCGCACCGGCGTCAGGTCCCGCACTTCGGCGATGGCGAAGAGGCGCTCGTCGCGCGGGTTCTCGTGGGCCACGCCGTGGAAGAAGTAGACCTCTTCGGGAGAGGGGAGGCGTTCGAGCCGGAAGTTCTGAAGACGCCAGAGCTGGAGCCGCAGGGCCATCATGGGATGGATGCCGCGGTAGACCCGCTCCTCACGGAAGTCGCCGTCCGTCTCGTCGCAGCGGCGGAAGGTGAAGTTCCGCATTCCGTCGCGGAACGAGGCGGTCACAGCCACGCGGCGGAGGTCCTGCGGGTAGTCCCCGTCCGCCAGCAGCGCAGCGATCTGCGCCGCGGCGGCGTCCTCGTCCGCGGGCGGACCGGCGGTCCAGAAGTAGAGATCGGCCACGATCTCCGAGCCCGGTGCCGCCTGGGAGGCGAGGCCGCGCACGGCCGCCAGGCCGGGAGCCAACCCCTCGGGCCCGGCATGGGTGGCGATGAGGTGGACGTGAGAGCCCTGATAGTCGTAGTCGGCGATGGCGAAGGCTTGGCCGTCCACGATCGTGAACGAGACGCTTCGCAGCTCGCGGATGCGATAGAAACGCCGCACCATGACCTCCAGCAGGGACTGCCGCAAGGCGGGAGCCGCGCTCGTGAAGCGCTGGGAGAGGGTGCGGTGAAGGGGCTGCGTGCAGTCCACCAGAGCGCGGATGCGCCCGGCCCGCTCCTCGGGGCCGGGGTCTGCCGCCAGACTGGACAGGTCGGCTTCGGCAGCGGCGTAGACCCGCTCCCGGGTGGCGAGCAGGACGGGCCGGTCGAAGAGCCGGTAGCGCACCTCCCGCGCGAGGTCGTGCACCGCCGGCTCGCTCCCCTGCGTCTCGGAGATCATCCGCTCCAGCAGGTCGCGGAAGCCGGGGCCGCCGGGGCGGTCCCCGCGTTCCAGCCAGCGCTCCAGGAGGGCCAGCACGAGCGGCACCTGCTGCGGCAAACCGTGGTGAGAGATAGCGATGCGGAACAGGCTCTCCTCCAGGTCCGGCGCACGTTCGAGGCTGCCCACCCCGTAGTGGGCCAGGGCGTGACGGAGCCGGTCGAGGAACGTCGCCGGCAAGCTGGCCCCCCGGCCGTCGAGGTCCCGCAGATAGGTGAAGAGGTACTCCTCGGCGCTGTGGCGGCCGTCGTCCCCGGGGTCGGAGGCCGGGTGGCGGCGGAAGAGGGCGGAGATGTCCACGAAGGCGCGGAGGACCTCCTCTTCCAGGGTCGGATCGCCTTGGGACCCGGACGCGCCGGCCAGCAGGCGCTGCACGGTCCGGGGCTCGACGTCATGGCCGAGCATCAGCCGGCGGACCTCCTCCAGGGGGGACGCCTCGGGCGCGGCCTCCAGGGCGTCGAAGCGCACCCGGCGCTCCGCCGTGCCGGCGCCAGCGCGCCCGGCCTCTCCCTCGTTTTCCTCGATGCGCTCGATGCGATGGGGGATGCCGTCCACCTCCACGAGCTGCCGGCCGCTTTGAGAGGCCAGAGAGACGCGCCAGCTCTTCTCGCCACAGGCGAGCGTGCGGCCGGTGCGTCCGGGCAGCCCGGCGCGCACCTCCAGCCGGCGGCCGTCCACCTCGATCCGGAAGAGGTCGTGGGCGACGCGGGCGACGCGGAAGAGATAGGCGTGGCCGCGGTGTCGCAGCTCGACCGGACGGCCGGTCTCCCGCGGCACCTCAGGCCGGCCGCGGGCCGCCGACTCGTAGAAGCGGGCCCGAGCCGCGTCCGAATCCGCCTCGTAGCCGGCGACGGCGGCGGCCAGCAGGGCCACCTCGGCGCCCCGGCGGGGGAGGTGCTCGCCGGCGGCCACCAGGCGATCCAGCCACCCGGGCGGGGCGGCCAGCCCCGTCAGCTCGGGACGGTCGAGCACCTCGGCCAGGAAGGCCTTGTCGGTGGTGCCGCCGCTCACCGCGGCCGCGGTGAAGGCCATGCCGCGCTGCAAGCGGGCGAGGGCCTCCGCCCGGGTGCGCCCGTGGGCGGTGACGCGGGCGATCAGGTAGCCCGGAGCCGCGGGGACGCTCCCTTCTTCCACCGCCGGATCGGCGCGCAGCCCGGCTCCGGCCGGCAGGCGGAGCGACTCCACGACGCCGGCCCGGGGCGCGAAGCCGTCCTCCGGATCGAGAGCCGAGAGCGCAGCCTGCAGGGCGTGGCCGCGCGGCTCGGGGAGCTCGCCGTCCAGCGTGCCGCCGCGGGAGAGGTGGGATTCCAGAGCGGGGAGGTCCAGCTCGTTCAGCGACTCCAGCACGGCCACGCTCTCCGGCAGGCCAACGGCCGTGCCCGCGAAGCGGTGCTCGCCCTTCGCCGTGTCGACCCGGAAGGAGACGGTGAAAGCGCCCGCCTTGCCTTTGGCCCCGGCGAAGCGGATGGCCGCTTCGCGCAACGAGCGAGCCAGCTCCGCCGTCAGCCCGGGCGGCGGGGCCTCGGCGAGCACCGTGCGATCCTGATATCGCACCGTGACGTCGATCAGCCCCAGCGCCCAGTTTGTCCCCCGGCGGTCCACCATCACCGGTGCCTCCAGCCGGCGGACGCCGGGGAGGGAAGGCTCGGGTGCGGTGGTCATGACGGCGTCTCCCTGGGGGCGGGGACGCGTTGGGGAATTGCTGCAAGGTCGAGATCCAGGCCGGGCATCTGGTGAGGATAGCGTGTCCGTGTCCGGCCGGTAAGGAGGCGGCTGTACCCGGTCCCGGATCGTTTTTCTAATAGCAGTAGGTCTTGCAGGCGTCAAAGCCCTGGTCGGGAGCGTACTCGCAGCAGCATTCCCCTCCATCACACACCACGGACACCCGGTAGCAGATCCGACTGCCTGAGGGATACGAGTCCGGGCAGTCCAAGGCCAGTGCAGGGGCCGGTCCTCCCTGCAGCGCCCCCGACAGGACTGCCGCTGTGAGCAGGATCAGGGAAGTCAGCTTCAGAAGTCGGTTCTTGTTCATCGATTTTTCCTCCTTTTTGAGGCATTCCCAGGGCTGCCAGGGGTCATTCCCGTGGCCTTCTCGGCTGGAGCCGTACGATGCCCGGCTCTTGAAGACTAATATAACGTAGAATCCTCGATAAGTCTTGGGCCGGCCGCTGGAGCAACCGCGCGAGTACCGACCGCGCCGGCACGAACGTATAGCCTCGCGGAAGGTCTAATGCATGTGAGATGCCAGAAATAATTGATCCAATAAATTTGCATCGAGGATCTCGCGTCCGAAAGGAGAGGGACATTCCGAAGAGCTTTGAGGACTGCTCAATTCAGATCTGACATGTCACTGATATGTCAGACACGTTGCGAATCACGTGCGCCACCCTGGGCGCAGAGTTGGGCCAGGGCGCAAACGTTTGAGGCTCTGCTATCATCGCCCCTCTTGCTTCACCTGCTCATCGCCGGAAGGCCGGCGGGAGGTCCACGACTCTGTGGGTTTGGATCCGAAATGGCCGGGGGGCGGCGGCGCGCGCGAGGTGCCGGATTCACCAGGTCGTCCCGCCGGCCGTGGGCTCGCCCTCGATGCCCTCGTCGCCGGGCTCGTCGCCTTCTTCCTCTATCGCAGCCTGTGGCTGCCGTGGAGCGTGCTCGATCGCTTCGAGGCCGACTTCCGCCACTACTACGACGCCGCGACCCGCATCCTGGCCGGTCTCTCGCCCTACGAGATCGGTGGGTTCG
Organism: Thermoanaerobaculum sp.; assembly: GCA_021154885.1. GTDB lineage: Bacteria > Acidobacteriota > Thermoanaerobaculia > Multivoradales > UBA5704 > DATARR01. The sequence goes on along the minus strand of JAJKHS010000004.1, from coordinate 133,044 downwards.
ACTATCCGCCGCTGACGGCTTTGATCGTCCTGCCCGTCGCCTGGCTGCCCTATCCGCAGGCGCGGATCGCCTGGCTTTTCTTCAACTGGTTGTGCCTCGTCGTCGCCGGCCTGCTTCTCGGGCGCACCCTGGGCGGCGACCGCGCGGCCTGGGTGACGGTCGCCGCCTGCTGGGCGCTGTGTGGAACCGTGGCGGAGAACCTCGTCCTAGGTCAGGTCCATCCGCTCCTGCTGTTGCTCCTGGTGCTGGCGTGGTGGGGCCTGAGCCGCGGTCGCGGCGGCGTGGTGGCGGTGGCGATCGGCGCCGCCACGGCTCTCAAGCTCTGGCCGGGAGTGCTGTTGATCGCGCTGGCCCCGTTCCACCGGCGGCGGGCCGCGGCGGCCGCGGCGGTGGCGCTGGCCGTCCTCGCTCTCTCCTGGCTGCCCATGCTCTGGCTGCCGCCGCCTCACTCGCCGGTGAAGGCGCACTACTGGCTCGGCACTCCCTCCCTGCTCAACTTCTCCCTGCCGGCGCTGGCGTTGCGACTGGCCGACCCTCCGGCGTCCGGGCAGGTCCTGCCCGTGAGCTGGCGCGGCGGCAACGATCCGCTGACCTTCGAGCTGCCGGCGCGCCAAGCGGCCCTCTCCGCCAGCGTGGCCGGCCTCGTCCTCGCCTTGGGGTGCGCCGTGTTGCTGTGGGCGGCGCTGCGGGCCGGTCCCGGCGGAGAAGGCGGAGAAGCGGATCTGCACGCGCTGGCCGCGGCGGTCTCCCTGGCGCTGCTCGCGTCGCCGATCTCCTGGTATCACTACCAGCTCTTGCAGTTGCCCGGCCTCACCCTGCTGGCCCGGCGCTGGGCCTACCGCCCGGCACCCCGGCCGCGTTGGCTGCTGCGGCTCCTGGGTCTGGCGGCGCTGGCCGCCGGCCTGACCTGGACCCACGTGGCCGGAGTCGGCCTCTACGTCGACCGCTACGGCCTGACGGCTGCCAACCCCTTCTGGCTCTGGCTCGTCCTGGCGCTCGTCCCGGCGCTCTGCCTCGTCCACTTCGCGCTCCAGGTGCGGGAGACGCGCGGCGCTGACACTCACCCCGCCGACCGGCGGACCTGCCGGATGGCGAAGAGCTGGGCCAGCCCGGCCACGAACAGGTAATTCTGAGCCAAGCCGCGGAAGACCTCGGCCAGGGGGAATCCGCCGGGCGTCAACGAGGGCGCGAGGGCCGCCGCCGCGTCGTAGAGCAGCCAGGAGAGCTGGCTCGCGGTGATCAGGCCCCAGGGCCAGGAGAAGAGCCCGCCACGCAGGGAGACGGCGGTCAGCAGCAGAGGGGTGATCAGGCAGAGAGAAAGGATGTCAACCACCGCCGAAACGCAGAGGATCAGCGAGCTCCAGTCGCCGCCGGCGACCGCCCGGGCGCCCTTGAGCGCGCCCGGACCTGCCACGGCGAGCGCAAGCACCGCGGTGATCAGCGCCACGGCGAGGGCGCCATACCGGCCGCCGGGCAGCGAGATCGCGGCCATCTTCCAGGACCGTGCGAGCATCCAGACGCCGGCCAGGAGAGCGACGTTGCTCAGGATTCCCAGCCCGCTGAGAATCACCAGCGCGCCCGGGCCCGCATTCGCCGGCTGAAACAGCGGCAGGAGCCGCAGCAGGTCGCGGCTCAGGATCGCCACCGCCCCCGAGCCGAGCCAGAGCCAGGCGGTCCGCAGGTGGTCGCCCCGCGCAAAGACGGAGACCGCCAGGAAGCAGCCTGCGATGGCGAGGAGGCGCACCAGGAGCCGCTGACCGATGATGAATGGACCGAGGGCCTCGCCGCCGCCGAGCCACCAGACGATGGCGATGAAGACCGCAGCGTAGAGCAGGGGAAACACCGCCAGCCAGCGAAAGCGCATTTCAGTGAACCTCTCGTCCGATCTGCAATAGAAGGTCGTCCGCCGCGACGCGGCCCATCAGCGCCCCGAGATATGGGCGCAACCCGTCCACCAGGGTGGCGAGGTGTGCGGGCTTCAGCTCCTCGGGGGCCAGCCCGAGCTCGCGACGGGCCACCGCCTTGACCCACATCCGCGCGTTGAACGGGCCGATGTAAGGCGTCAGCCGCTCCGCGACCTTTTCGGAGATCGAGCTCGTCGTCACGCGAACACCCTCCGCAGACTCACCAGGTTACCGGTTCCGAAGAACGGGACTATACCATGGACGGAAAAAGCGGAGCCGCGCGAATGCGGTGGGTGTCTCAGTTCGGCAATTACTCGCAGAAGAAAGAACGCACGCGAGCGTGACCGGCCGCGCTCGCGCGATGCGGTGGGTTTAATTACAAGTCAGAGTCACCACGGAGCCGAATCCAGCCTCCGCTGCAGCAGTGGCGATGAAGGTCGTAGTGTTGGTTCCGCATTGCCACCGGGCGACATAGTTCTTGGCGCAACCGGGTGCTGGGTCTCCAAGGAGGCGGTAATCGACGGTGTAGTTGCAGCTCGAGCGCCCGTTACAGGCCGTGGCGAGTTGAGAGGTGACGTTCCCTGCGGCCGCGCCACAGTTCCCGCCATAAGTGGCGGATACGACGTTGACGACAGGCGCCGTGCAGCGGCCGGTCTGCTGACAATACACGGCTCTGAGCTGAGTCTCCACGGCGTCGGTCGGCCCGACGGCTATGACCATGTTCTCCGTCTCGTAGGCGGAGCGATTGAGAACGTGATTTGAAAATGAGCCGAAGGTCAGCGAGTTGCTGGTCGAGTCGTGATTGAAATCGAGCTCGATCAGCGAAGCCGCTTGATCGAGCCGGAAGACGCCGATGGCCAGAGCTCTGTCCGCCGTCGATGCCACCGTCGCGCTGTTCGTGTCATGGAGCGTACCAGCCAGGATCGTGCCGGTCCGGTTTGAGACCGTGGTTTTCGAGCCGTTCTGGAGGTTCACGACGTCGAAGAAAGAGACGGACACACCCAGGAAGAAGAACGCGTTGTGCATGTTGTAGGCTCCATCCATGGCGCTCGGCGCGTCGGTATCCAGCATTGCATCGGACTGAATCCTGACTACGTTCGGCAGGGTCTGAGAGCCCACTCGATAACCGAGAGTGGTAGTCTTCTGAAAGGTCCCTCGCCAGAGAAGAGGGCTGAAGGGGTCTGTGGATCCACCGCCGGACGGAGACGTGGCGCGTAGATCGGTGGTGAAGTTCAGGGGCTTCAGGACCGTCGTCAGCGCCGAACTGCCCGGTCCACTGCTGGAGCTCACCGAGAGGACCGGGCTGCCGGTCCAGCGCAGCGTGTTCGCATACCAGGCGACGTCGACGCCGCCAGCTTCCGTCGGATTGTCACGACAGCAGGTTCCGGCATCGTCGAGAGACGTCCCTCGAAACAGCGCCGCCTGCACGAGCGAGCCGATGTCATCGCTGTTGACGACCTGCTGCCCCCTGGGAAGATAGGTAATCCGGCCGATGGCGTTTCCCCAGACCCGATTGAAATCAATCTGCAGGGTTCCATTGTTCAGAGAGTTTTGATAAGTGATCGGATTCGGGTACAGCGAGACGGCATTTCTGGCCAGGCAATTATTGAAGCGCTGGAAACCGTAGAGCGGTGTTCCGGTGCTCGTGGAGAAGATGGCGTCCACCTGGTAGCCGGCTGGCGTCGGCGAGTAGCCCGGTGCCGGCGACGCGAAGAGAGAGGTGCGGTGGTCGAAGTTGGGGCTGAACCGGATATAGCGGGTGATTGGCAGGGTTCCAGGCTTCTGCGTCGTCCAGGGATTGCCATGCTGAAACTCAAAGGAGTAACCGCTCCCGCCGGCCGTCCCAGGTAGATCGATATGGTCGGAATTGCTCGGGTTGAACGCCCTGGAGAAGGCTGACGTGCCTGACAGGGCATCCCGCGGGATGTACCACGTCTCCTGAAAGCCGTCCGAGCCGTAGGGGTGGTAATTGTCGTCGACTCCAGACCAGAACGTCTCGCTCATGGAGTGACCTCCACCGAAGAGGGGCATGTAGTAGTTGCCGATCCTGTGGAGGGCGACGAACTCATTCTCCCACGAGTAACTCTTGGAGGTAAGGCTCGAACCAGGAGGGGCATAGATGCCAGCCGGGCACTGCGCGTCCAATGGATGGACCCAGAGAAGGATCAGGAGTAAGACCCAACGCAGTCTGAGTTGAGCTTTGACCGGAGGCGAGGTCGAGACGGACGGGAGAGATACCATGGCGAGCTCCTTTCGCTACGCTGCGGAATCCGGGCCACCGCGATGACGAGATCGGGAATGGGAACGCGATGGCGGCCGGTACTCGCCAGGGCAGATATCTACAGGGCTACCTGGAAGGCCGAGAGATCTGGTAGGATGGTTGTTGAAGATTTCACCAAGGGAGGTCTCATGGCGACACTCAATTTCAGCGTTCCGGAGGAGGTCAAGAGGGAGTTCCAGGAAACTTTTGCCCACGAGAACAAGAGTGCCGTGATTACCCGCCTGATGAAGCAGGCCATCGAGGAGCGCAAGCGCGAGCAGACCCGTGCTGCAGCGATCGAGGCATTGCTGAGGCTTCGGCAGGGACAACGGCCCGTATCCGACGAAGAGATCCGGCAGGCACGGCAGGCGGGCAGGCCGTGAACCTGGTCGTCGACGCCAGCGTCGTCGTCAAATGGGCTCTGCCGGACTCGGCGGCGGAAGAGAACAAGGAGGAGGCGCTGGCGGTGCTGGCGGCGATCCAACTCGGCGAGGCAAGGGTTCTCCAGCCCCCTCACTGGCTGGCGAGGTGGCAGCCGTCCTGACCCGCCTCCGGCCCGAGGTCGCGGAAGAGAGCATCGAGCTGTTCGATCTGATGGAGTTCCCGGTGGTGAAGGATGTGGGCCCTTTGAAGCGGGCGTGCCGTCTGGCCAAGGAGCTGAACCACCACCTGTTTGACACTTTCTATCATGCGGTCGCCTTGGAGTATGACTACATCCTCCTGACCGCGGACTATCACTACGCGCGGAAGGCTCGGAGGCTGGGCAAACTGCTCCGGCTGAAGGATTGGTCACGCAGGTCTGAAGCGTAGCCCGTCTACTTCTGCGTACGCCGTGTCCGCTCGGTCAGTCGCCGGTTCCGACCCATCCCGCCAGCGAGCAGTTGACTTCGTGGTCGTAGTGGAGCAGCGCAAGTTGCTGGGGTGGGCTCCGGGCACGGGTCCTGCACACTTTCAATGCAGTGGAGGGGGAAAGACTGCGCCTCCAGGAGGTAACAGATGAGAATTTTCCGCTTGACCAGCGTCCTGATCGCATTCGCCACCGCTGCCCTCGTCGCCGGCTGTGGTCCGGAGTACGACGGCTACCCCGACCGCCCCGGCTATCCCGGTCCCAGGGACGGCTACGACAACCGCTCCGGCGACATCCAGGGCACGGTGGTGCGGGTGGGGCGCCGTGACCACGTCATCGTCCTGGCCCGCGGCGACGCCGGCGACCGCTACGACCGGCGGGGTGACTACCGGCGCAACGGCGGCGACGAGGTCGCTCTCTTCTACGACGACAACACGAACGTGGAGTATCAGGGGCGCGCCTACCGGCCGGAGGACCTGGAACGCGGAGACCGCATCCAGGCCACCGTCGCCCGGACGGGAGACGACCGCCTGGTCGCCGAGGACATCCAGGTCCTCTATGACGTCAGCGCTGGCGGCGGTGCCCGGGATGATTCCGGCTATCGGGGTGACCGGAGGGACCCGGACGACCGGGCTGACCGAGACGATCGGGCCGACCGGAACGACCGGAGCATGACGGACCTGCGCGGCACGGTCCGCCGCGTCGACTCCCGCGACCGTTCTCTGGAGATCGAGCCGTCAGGCGACGATCCCCGCGATTCTTCGGCCGGACAGTCCGACGTGGTCGTCGTTCACTACGATGCGCAGACGGCCGTCGAGTACCAGGGTCGCAGCTACCGGCCCGAGAACCTCGAGCAGGGGGACGTCGTGGAGGTCCACGTGCGCCGCGACCATGGCGGGCGGCTGCTTGCCGACCAGATTACGGTCGTCTCCAGCGCTGGCGGCCAGCGGGGCCGCTGAGCTTCAGATGCCGTCGAGCAGCGAGCCGAGGATCAGCAGCAGCCCGGCGGCCACCAGCGACCAGAACCCGAGGTTGCCCGTGCCGCTGGGCAGGTGAAGCACCCCCAGCCCAGCCAGGGTGCCGATCAGCCAGAGGATGACCGCGATGATGAGAGTCACCTTCTTCGGCGCCTGCGGCCTGAATCCGCCTCGTCTCGCCATGGGCACGCTCCTCTGACCTCAGGGGTCGGTAGTGGTAGAGGGAGCGCAGCCTATCACTACGGACACTGGATCGGGCAGGGGTGCGAGCAACAATAGCAAGGGCCTGTCGGCGAGCAGCAGACGAGGAATCCGTTGCATTTCGCGGCTTCGGAGGGCTTCGGCGTGAACAGGCCCAGGGCGGCTGCGGCGGCCCCGAGAGTGAAGGCGAGGGCGATGAGCTTCTTGCGCATGACGGACCTCCTGGAGTCGGCGTTAAGAACGGCGTCCCTGCGGCGTGGGAACGCCTCCTGTTCAAGGGTGTTGGCCGGCGGCTACGAGCACCAGTAGCCGAAGCTGTTCAGGTTGCCTGCCTGATTGCAGGTTTTCGGGCTGGGGTTCCGGGTCGTGCCGCAGGCGCCGCACTCCCAGAAGTTACCGGCCGAATCTCTGTAGACGTCCCTGGCTCCTGCGCAGGTGGGAAAGAGAGACCAGCAGCCCTCAAAGGTCCAACCCGAGGCGGCCTGCGACTCCACGGCCAGGCCGGTCAGGAGAAGGGCGACGGCGAAGAACAGGGCTCGGAGCGGTCGAATCATGGCGGAACTCCTTTCGAGAGCTCAGACGGTTGACGTGGCTGCCCCGAGCCGTCCCGGGGAGCAGGGCGAGCCATGCGCGAACATGCATATCCTCGCCCGGCCATAGAATTTCATGGCCTGCGGCCTTCCGCAACCCTGAAAAGCAGAGATCTCCTCATCTCGTCCGACGTCGGATTGAAGCGGCCGGATCGAAGTGGGGTATCCTCTCGGCGACGAACTGGATGGCGACAGGAGGATAGGGCGATGACCTGGACGCAGGTGTACTCTCCCGTCAGCGGCAGCCTTCTCGGGTCGGCGCTCGTCGCCGCCGTCCCTGTCGTCGTCCTCCTCGGGCTCCTCGCCTTCTTCCACGTGCGGGCGCACTGGGCCGCGCTCCTGGGGCTCGCCACGGCGCTCGCGATCGCCATCCTGGCCTATGGCATGCCGGCGAGGATGGCGCTCGCCGCCGCCGCCGATGGCGCCGCCTTCGGCCTGCTGCCCATTGGCTGGATCGTCGTCGGGGCGATCTTCGTCTACGACGTCACCGTCAAGTCGGGCGATTTCGAGGTGCTGAAACACACGATCGCGGGGCTCGCGAGCGACCGGCGCATCCAACTGCTCCTGATCGGCTTCAGCTTCGGCGCCTTCATTGAGGGCGGGGCCGGCTTCGGCACGCCGGTCGCCATCTGCGGCGCGATGCTCATCGGGCTCGGCTTCCGGCCGCTCCAGGCGGCGGGCCTCGCCCTCCTCGGCAACACCGCGCCGGTCGCCTTCGGCGCGCTGGGCACCCCGATCATCACCCTCGCCAAGGTCACCGGCCTCCCGGAAGCGGCGCTCTCCGCCATGGTCGGGCGGCAGTTGCCCTTCTTCTCGGTCCTCGTCCCCTTCTGGCTGATCTGGGCGATGGCCGGGCGCAAGGCGATGCGCGAGGTGTGGCCCGCCTGCCTCACTGCCGGCCTCTCCTTCGGCGTCACCCAGTTCTTCGTCAGCAACCATTTCGGCCCCTCGCTGGTCGACATCGCGGGCTCGATCGTCTCGATCCTTTCGCTGCTCGTCCTCCTCCGCTTCTGGCAGCCGAAGACGATCTGGAGCTTCGAGCACGAATCGCAAGAGGAGCGCGCGGCCGAGGCGGCGGTCCGGCCCGAGCACACTCCGAGGACGGCGTTCAAGGCCCTCGTGCCCTGGCTCCTGCTCTGCGTTTTCGTCTTCGTCTGGGGCTACCCGGCGTCCAAGGATTTCCTGAACGGCGGCGCCGAGGGGCACGAGAACTTCCTCCATGGGATCTCGGTCGTCAACGTCCCCGTCCCCGGGCTCGACAAGGCGGTGGTGCGGACGCCGCCGGTGGTCAGGAAAGCGACGCCGGAAGCCGCGGTCTACACCTTCAACTGGCTCTCCGCCTCGGGCACGGCCCTCCTGCTGACCGGAATCGTGAGCGGCCTCCTCCTCGGTTTCTCGTTCGTCGAGCTGGGGAGGATCCTGGGCGGGACGCTCTGGCGGGTGAAGTGGTCGCTGCTGACCATCGCCGCCATGCTGGCCCTGGGTTTCACGAGCCGCTACGCCGGTCTGGACGCGACGATGGGGCTCGCCTTTGCGTCGACCGGGGTGCTCTTTCCCTTCTTCTCGCCGCTCCTGGGCTGGCTCGGGGTGGCGCTCACCGGCAGCGACACGTCGTCGAACGTCCTCTTCGGCGGGCTCCAGCGGATCAGCGCCGAGCGGCTGGGATTGAGTCCCATCCTGGCCTGCGGCGCCAACAGCAGCGGCGGTGTCATGGGCAAGATGATCGATGCCCAGAGCATCGTCGTGGCAGGGGTCGCCACCGGCCAGCAGGGCAACGAGGGCGAGATCCTGCGCTACGTCTTCTGGCACAGCATCGCGCTCGCCTCCCTGGTGGGCGTCCTCGTCGTCCTGCAGGCCTACGTCTTCCCCTGGATGATCCCGGCGCTGGCTACGGTGAAGTGAGCGCCGGCAGCAGGCGGCTCCGGTAGTAGAATGCCCGCATGGCTATTCCGCGATCAGCGAAGTTGCTGAGTCTCATTGTCTGCGGGCTCGGCGGGCTGGCCCTTGCCACGGCGGCGGGTGCCCAGCCTGCGGCGGGGCACGGGCCGTACTTTCCCGCCGATGCCCCTTGGTATCAGGACGTCTCCGCGGCGCCCGTCGATCCCGAATCCACGGCGGTGATCAACTGGCTGGCCAGCGTGGGTGGCTGGGGCGGCGGGCGGATGCAGATCGACTTCTCGATCGAGGTGCTGGAGGCCGACGCCTCGACGCCTTTCAAGAGCTTCACCCCCACGGCCGACTTCTTCCCCGGCGACTGCGACCTCGCGCCCGTGCCGCTGCCGGCCGGCGGCGCGCTCGAAGGGGAGGCCGGCTATCAGTGCGTCAGCGACGGCGACTGCCATCTGCTCGTCGTCCACCGGCCCAGCAACCGGCTCTACGAGATGTGGCGGGCGAACATCGTGGGGACTCAGTTCGACGGCGGCTGCCTCGCGGTGTGGGACATGACCCTCACCTATCCGACGGCCGGCCGTGGCAACGACTGCAGCAGCGCCGACGCTGCCGGCTTTCCCATCGCGCCCCTGCTGTTCAACGCCGACGAGGTGGCGGCCGGCCACATCGACCACGCCATCCGTTTCATCCTGCCGAACAGCCGCATGCGGCGCAAGGTGTACGTCCATCCCGCCACGCACTCGACCAACTCGACGAGCGGCCCCGCGACGGCCCCGCCCTACGGCTCCCGCCTCCGCCTGCGGGCCGATTATCCCCTCCAGACCCTGCCCAACGACGCCGCGCGAGTGGTGGCGCGGGCGATGCAAAAGTACGGCATCCTGCTGTCGGACGGCGGCACCATCGCCCTGACCGCCCAGAGCGACCAGTTCACCACCGCCCGGTGGAGCGGGCTGCTCGGCCCCCTCGATCTGCGGGCCCTCCAGGTCACCGACTTTCAGATGGTCGACGGCGGCGGTCGCTTCAACTACGCTGGCAACTGCGCGCGCACCACGCCCCTGTTCTACGACGGCTTCGAGCTGGGCGGGCTCGCCAAGTGGAGCGGGAAGGTGCCGTGACGCCGGTGCTCCCAGGGGTGTGGTAGGCTGTTTCCACCACCTCCCATGCGCGCCACCGACTTCGAGTTCCGCCATCGCTTCTGGTTGTTCGGCCTGCTTTTCGGGGCCTCGTTCTGGGCCTACGCCATCGATCACCAGAACGCCGGGGAGGCCCTCGCCCGCCTGTTGACCCGGGACACCGACTTCCACACGGCGGCGGGGCAGCGGGTCCTGCACGGGGTCTTCTGGGCCGGGGCTCTGCTCGTCGGGCTCGCGGCGCTCCTGCGGACGTGGGCGACCGCCTACCTCGACAGCGACCGGGTCCACGACGCGAACCTGCGGACCGAAAGCGTGGTGGCGGACGGCCCCTACCGCTACGTCCGCAACCCTCTCTACTTCGCCAACCTCCTGATCGCCGTCGGAGTGGGGCTGGCGGCGAGCCGCCTGGGGATGGCTCTGCTCGTGGTGGGCCACGTCGTGTACCTCAGCCGCCTGATCGGGCAGGAAGAGGCCGAGCTCCTGGCGTCCCAGGGCGAGACGTACCGGGCCTACCTCGCAGCCGTCCCCCGCCTTTGGCCCGCGTTGCGGCCACGCCTGCCCGCGAGCGGGCGTGCGCCCCGCTGGGGCCAGGCCTTCGTGGGCGAGATCTTCTTCTGGCTCATCTTCCTCGGCATGGCCCTCTTCGCCGCCACCCTGAAGGCCTGGCTGCTCCCGGTCGTCACCGCCGTGGGCATGGCGTTCTACATCGGTATGTTCGCCGTCCTCAAGCGCCGGCGCGCCCACTGAAGCGGAAGAAGCAGCAGCGCGGGAAGCCGTTCACGATCCTGCCTGCATCGCATTCAGGTCGAGCAAGCCATGGGTGACAGGCTAAACTTCCCCGCTTACGAGCAGCCTCTGGAATGTGTCGCGACGGACTTGGATTTTGCCGCTGCCTATTTCTCGTCTCGCATCGATGGGGTCAAGGTGATCCCTACCAATAATCCTTCCGGCCCGATGAAACGACTGACCGTCTGGCCCCACTGTTCTTTTTTGTTCTTGACCAGCATTTGGTAACCTCGTGATTCAAGCTCCGCCGTGGCCGTTTCGACATTGTCAACGTCAAACTCAATCCAGGCTTGCGGGACAGGAACGTCGTCCGGCCACGAATTTTTGCCGTAACAGGACTTAGCTGCCTCCGGGAGGGGCCAGAGGGCGAAACTCTTTGCGCCTTTGAGAGCCTCCGTATGAAGGTAACCACCCTTTTCCTCCTTGAAAGGGATACCCAAGATCTGACCGTACAACTTGCGGCTTGCCGCGGCTTCGCGGACGATCGGACCAAAGCCGGCGATGAACAGGACTCTGATATTTGCGATTCCTTCCATGGCGTCTCCTTTGCTCAGGGCGCTGCTCTCTTCATAGCTCAACACCGGATTGTCGTGAGCAAGACTATTGTCGTTCCGCACGCGGTTACGAAGAAGTAAGCCTCCAACCTCTTCAGCCCATTCGACTTGTATCCTACGCCGATTCATAATCCTCGTCAACTCTCGTGCGCGTTGAAGCAGCCTGGAAGCCGCGCTGGCCGGGTATTAGCCATGCGGTCTCGCTTCATCATCCAGGAACCTCTCCAGGTTGGGGGTTCGCTTCGCCGGAGCCCCTGCGCGCCGGCGTTCGCGGTCCTCAATGCGCGTCACCTGTCGATGAATGAACATGAGATCAGCCCAGGACGTGGGATCGTCCCTTCTGCACTCCTCGATGTCGTCTTTGGCGGCCTGACAATAACCGTCGATCCAGTAGAAGAAAGCATGCCAGACCATGTGCTCGTCGAGCGCTCCCAACCGAGTCAGCAGGCCAACGGTCTCGAAGAAGTTTAAAACCTCGGCTGTGTCTGAGTAGGTCTTTGCGCCTATCGATTTGGCAGCGGCAGAACGAGCCTTGTGCATGTCCTCAGAATGAAACTGAGTCCGCAGCTTCATCAGCGTATCGATACCAAGAGAAAAACGCCAGCGCCGGCTTTCGAAGATGAGCGCGACGACCGCTGCGACTGCTGCCAGCAAACCACCCCAAGCCGTAACTGCCTGGTAATCTATTTCCTGTATCACAACCATGCTCCCGTGTTGGTCGTTTGTCTTTCCAGACTGTTCGCGAATATTTAATCATGGGTGATCACGGAGCAATAGGCTCGCCAAAGTCGGGTCGAGACGGGCAGTGGTGTGAAAGTGCACCGATAAGAAGAGCAAGCAGGGATCAACTCCTGGGGGAGGCCATATCGTGTTCATGTCGAAATCGGCCGCGTTAGAAGCACCCTCGGAGGAACGCCGCCGCTTGATCTGCCGCATGCCCAGGCTCCGCAACCGCGATTTCACGTCGAGGATTGTACTGCAGGACCCGGGTGGGATACACAACTCCCTGCCGCCACGGCTGAGCAGATAAATATTGACATCGAGCTATGAAGGGTAGGATCATCGCGGCGGAGCCTCGGAGCTTGGGCCGGTGCCACTTCACCAACCCGACGCAGGGCCTTCTGACCGCAGACCTCACACCGCAGGGGATCGATACCGGTGAGACTCTGGAGTCGATCGCGCCAATCGGTCTGGGCGGCTTCGGCCGTGCCGGAGGACCGGGGAGAACCTCACGGCACAGGGTCAGAGTCTTCTCCCGGTGGCGGTTGGCCAGCAGCCCAGAAGGCCAGCCATGGTGCCGCGGCAACTCCGATTCGACTTCGCATCGAGCACCCAGTAGCGGCGGTCTCCGAATGTGTAAGATAGGGACGCATGACCACGCTGACCATCGAGCTACCCGACGAGGTTTACGAGACTCTGCAGCGATCCCCGAGAGAGGTTCAGAAAGAGGTGCGCCTGGCAGCGGCGATCCGCTGGTACTCGCAGGGTGTGATCTCCCAGGAGAGGGCGGCGGCGACTGCCGGTCTTGACCGGACGGATTTCCTGATGGCTCTCGCCCGCGAGAAGGTGGACGTGTTCCACGTAGATCTCGAACAACTGGCTCGGGAAATCTCGCGTGAGTAGCGCTCCTGTCGTCAACGCATCCCCGCTCATCTTTCTCTCTCACGCCGGTCGTATCGATCTTCTTCGGATAGAGGGCACGAGCGTCTGTGTGCCTGGCGCTGTTGCCAAAGAGATTCAACGCCGCGGAACTCACGATCCCAGGAGCTGCTTGCAGTGGGGATGTACCTCTCCGAGAGGGTCATTCAACAGGCCCTGGCCCTGGTTGGTGAGTAAACAGGCAGCTCTGGAACTAATGCTTCGGTCCGGAAGGCACGGCGAAAGATATCACCCAGAGGATCGTTCTCATTCGGCGGCCTCTTCCATCAGGTTATCGGCCGTGCCGCGCTGAGCCTCTCCCTGAGCGAGCTCTCTCCGGGCTTGCTCGATGCTGGAAGAGGTTCTCTCGGCGAGCGGAGGAGTCCAGCCGATGAGCTCATAAGGCCGTTGGAAACGTCTCGGAACGGGATCGTACGGCGGGCCCGAGGTCTCCAGGCCGAGACGTGTGGCAAGCTTGGCAAGGTGCCGGCGGCGGCCCAACGACAACGCCTGCGCCTGCCGGTGGGCCAGCAGGAACAGACTGGCCGGGTCCCCATCAGAGCCGTCGGGCAGGGCTCCGAGCATCGATTGGGCGAGAGGCAGCACCGACCGGACGAGCTCCAGGTCGTTGGGCGAGATGATGCCATCGCGGACCGCGAGGGCAACGGCATTGAAGAACACCGGCCCGAATGCAAGCTGCTGTGCCCAATACGCCTGGGACCGCGGAGACCCGGAACGCAGCTCCTCGAACATGAGGTCGAGCACCGGCCCCCAGCGCGCCGGCCATGTCGGTTCTTCGTTCACAGCCAGCCCTCGAAGAGGTAGCGAAGATTATCCTGCACGACGGGGTCAGTTTTGAATCGTGCCGGCAGCCGTTCGAAGGCCTCGGTCAGGTCGGCCTCCGTCAGCCGAAAACGGTCGATCAGGAAACCGACGTCCGAAAGGTCCTCAGGATCGAGCCGCTTCAGCTTGCCGATGACAAGGTCGGCGGCGGGAGGCGTCTTGACCGTAAGACGCAGGCCACGGAAAACCGTGTTATAGCCTCGGTCCGGAGCCGGACGGGGGAGGATCAGCGTCTCCTCAGGGACGATCTCAAGGTAGTCGTGTTCCGTGAAGTCCTTGTCCGACGGATTGAAACCAAGGTCCGCAGCGGCACAGGCCCGGCGCAGATCGGCCTCGACGAAGCGGGAGGCCGGGAGCACGTCGATGTCGAGAGTCGCTCGCTGCTCCAACCCGTGGGCGAGCACGGCGGCCCCTCCTCGAATGAGGAGCTCCGTCGGATGCTCGAGAGCCTGATCGAGCTTCTCGAAAATCTGCCTCAGCTTGGTCGCGTCCATCTCGAGTCCCCGGCTTGATTGTAGTGGCGGCAGGCAGGGGCGGCAAGCTACGCGGCATCCGGCTCCGGATCCCGGTGGGGAGGGCGAGACGGAGAAGAGGCGGGAAGTCTCTTCTTTCAGGGAGCTTGGAGCAAGGGGAGTCGTTTGGGCGTGGGTGGCTAGACGCCAGACTCGGCCGGCTGTCGGGGGAACTGACCGTACGGCCTGCCGGTGATTGATCTAGGTTGTGGAGGAGGGGATTTTGAGGCCCAACGGGTCGTCCTCCCTGAGCCCAGGGCAACGCCCTGGGTTGCGGGGAGGCTTCATCCTGCGGCCTGAAGGGCCGCGCTAGGGGGCGTAGCACCTCGTGCAGAAGGCCTCGATCTTCTCGAGTAGCCGGATACTTTCGGGTGACCGGCGAACGGGAGCTCCTCCTCCACGGTGCTCGAGTCGATCCTGGGTGAGCTGGACCCTACGCCGATTCCTTGTGCTCGTCAATGCGCCGCTCGGGCCGCCGGAATCAGCGGGCCTTTTTTCTTGGGGCGCTAGAGCTTGAAGAAGTTAAAGGCCCCCAGAATCGAGATCCGTAAATCCGAGGCCCCGTTCAAGTTGAAGGGCGTATCCCACCGCAGCCGCACCGAAATCGGAATGGAGTCCCCGGATGTCGGAATCTCGAAGAATTCGAAAATTCCATCGAGCACCATCCGGTTTCGTTTGTCTACCTGAATGGGTGATCCGGTAGCAGCGTCGGCTGGTGGTACCGTGAATTTCCAGATCTCGTCGCGCGCGTAGGAAAGCTGAAAATAGCCACGTGGGGCAGTAATTTCTTTGAGGCTCTTGACGTCAGCCTCCCCTGGGCCCTCGACTCCGGTATCAGTTTTGAACCTCGGCACTGTCAATCGATACCCAAGGAACAGCCTTCGTTTGCTGCTGGTTAGATCTTGTCGCCCGCTGCTCAAACCCTTGATAGTCGAAAGGCCAAAACCCAGGATTACGCTGTCGCTGAGAGTCGGCAGTATCTTCTGTTGTCTCATTTGCGGGGTTGAGAGGTGGTAGCCAATGTAAAAATCTCCGCGCAGGACGCCATCGCCGGCTTTGAAAGGATTGAAATTCTGGCTGCTGTCGTCGGTGTTCGTCGCCGCAGTGGCCGCTTGGCTCTGCGTCTTGGTTACGCCAGAGTAGCGAAGATCGACGGCTCCCGAGTAATCGGTACGCCAGCGCGTGGTGAACCTTACCGCAGCCTCGCCCCGGGAGTCCCAGTTGCCGGACCCATTGAGCCCGTATCCCGCACCGGCTTCGATTCTGAACAAGCTGCGGTTGTAGACACGCAGGTCATCCTGCCAATGATCAATTTTGCAGTCGCCGTCGACGACGCTTCGAATATGAAGGTGAAGTTTTCCATCTTCGTCAAGCAAGCGTTGGAAGTTAGCTCTTGAAAAATGGAGATGTATCGTCGAAGGATCTTTCCCAAGCGTCCTGGAGTAGCAAGCAAGATAGGAAAATTTGTATCCTCCTTGAATAAGCTCCGAGAGGTCTGCTGCTTGGCAAGGGTGGTCAGCATCGCCGTCCAGATTCTCAGAGCCGAGCTTGTTGAGGCCAATCTGGATTTTGAACTCGCGGTCAGGATCCGATGTGGAGCTGAGGACCAACGTGTTCGGATCTTCCCAACCCTCAACCACAAACTTTGGGGTCACACATGTTTTGGCTGTGGTCTCGGCACCCGCCGGCAAGGCACTCAGTAGAAGAAGGATAAAGCCCAAACCACGGACCGGCACAGAAAATACGCTCATTCGAGCATTCCTCCGCAGGCTAAACGTTTGGCAAAGTGGACGTGCGTCACCTGTTGCCAGTAGGTGGGCAACACAAACCGATTCTCTATTTCACAGGCTTGAACGTTATCTCACGGTGCGAAGACTATGCGCCAAAGAACGCGCCTGTCAAGCTCTACCTCAAACATTGACGAAGACGCACTTGCAAAAATCGCTGGCTCGGGCCGCGGGGCTGCCTGGCGAGCCCGAGGCTCTCCTCAATGTATGATGGTAGCTCAAAGCACCGCTGCATACAGCCGAGAGGCACAGGAGGCAGACCACATGAAGAAGCCGGCGCCGGGTCCGCAAGGCTATCCACTGGTTGGCGTGGTGCCGTTCATGATCAAGCAGGGCGCCGAGTACCTCTTGTCCGCCTTCCGGCAATACGGCGACGTGGTCGAGCTGAGGCTGCTCGGCTCGATGCGCATGTTCTTGATCAGCCACCCCGACGACGTCGAATACGTGCTGAGGAAGAACCACCGCAACTTCCTCGTCAAACGTCCCTCCATGCACCTCGAGGCCATGATGGGCAATGGGCTGACCCTGAGCAATGGCGAGCTCTGGGTGCAACAGCGCCGCCTGATGCAGCCTGCCTTTCATCGGCAGAAGATCGAAGCGACAATGGCCTCCACCGTCAGCCAGGTCGCGGAGCGGATCCGCCACTGGGGAGCTGCCGGCCCCATCGAGCTCGCCTCCGAGATGGAGCAACTGTCGCTCAACGCGATGCTCGCCGCGCTTTTCGGCTCCGGCATCAGCAACTCCGAAACGCGCCGCATCACGGACGCCGTGGCGCTCGTCCTGCGCGTCGCCGGCCGCGGGATGTTCCTCGAAATACCGCCTTTCGTTCCGACGCCTGAAAACCTGCGGGTGAAGCGGGCGCTCAAGGATCTGACCCAGGTCGTTCTCGGCCTGATCGAGCAGCGCCGGCACACCTCGGGCGAGGAACAGCGCCAGGATCTGCTGTCCCTGTTGCTCGAGGCGCACGACGAGGCGGCGAGCCTGAGCGAGCAACAGCTCCGCGACGAAGTCACGTCGCTTCTGGTCGCCGGCTACGAATCGACGGCCGTCACCCTGACCTGGATGTTCTATCTCCTGTCCCAAGATCCTGGAGTCGAGCAACGGCTGCGCCAGGAGATCGGGACGGTGCTGGGGGACCGTGCTCCAACGTTGGCGGATCTGCCGTCTCTGGAATACCTCAACCAGGTCATCTCCGAGTCGATGCGCTGTTACCCGGCTTTCTGGGCCATGACTCGCCAGACGATCGCCGACGATGAGATCGGCGGTTATTCCATCCCGGCCAGGTCCTTGATCGTCGTGAGCCCTTTCGTCACGCACAAGCATCCCGGGTTCTGGGAGGAGCCGGACCATTTCGATCCCGACCGTTTCAATCCAGAGCGGTCGGCGGGCCGCCATCGATTCGCTTATTTTCCGTTCGGAGCCGGGCCGCGGGTCTGCATTGGCGAGCGACAGGCCAGAATGGTCCTGCAATTGAGCCTGGTGACAATCCTGCAGCAGTACCGGCTGAAGCCCGTGCCGGATCATCCCGTCGAGATTCATACCTCCATGACGATCCGGCCCAAATACGGGATGTTGATGCACGTCTCCCCGGCCGGCCTCCAAAGCTAGCGGGAAAGAGGCGTCAGAGACGGGGGAGCGCGACGGCTCAGCAGCCGACCGGTACGCTGCCGCAGATACAGAGCGTGGTGCAGTCGCTGCAACACTGCAAGCCGACGGAACCTCCGCCATGGTGCCCGGCGCACTGCTGCGCACAGGCGGTGCGTTGGGCCTGGGTGCAGAAGTTCGGCCCGCAACTGTTCGCCGCTTTGTTGACCGGCGCGCCCGCAGGGTTGTTGAGCGCTGAGAGGAAGGCGTCGAGCGAGGGGACGGCCGCCTGGGCCACGACCGGCGTCACCCCGGCGGCCGGTTCCTGGGGGATTGGCGTCGCGGCGGACGCGAGGGCGGGAATCGCGAGAAGAACGACGGCGAGGACCAGGATGCGATGGTTTTTCATGGCATCTCCTTTCAAGGTTGAGACTTCGCTTGTTTTCGCTCCCCATCCCTGCCGAGGGTACTCCCTGGCATAGCTTTATGCAAGAGGATCAATGTCTCGGGGCAGCAACCCGGCGAACCGCCTCCGCCAGCCCCTGACTGTGCAACGCCACCAGTCGTCAAGTCCGCAATTTTGTTCAAGAAATTTTTTTCATGATCCGTAGACTGAGGTGGGGCGAGATGTTTCAGGCCCATCTTCGGGATCGTGAGATCCCAGAAAAGGAGTCGTGGATGAAAGTTTTCCGGATCGTAGGCCTGCTGGGAATCCTGGCCGCCGTCTGTAGCGGAATGACGGGGACGGCGCGGGCTGGGGTCGTGCACTGCAGTTTCCAGTGCAGCAACACCGGGTACACTGGCACCTGCTATCTCAGCCTCCAGAGCTGCTGTGACGCGCTGCCGAGCCTCTGCCCGGACGGCACCGAGTATCGGGGCGGAGGCTGCAGCGACGGTCAGTCGTACTGCTGAGGCCCGTTCTTCCGAGATCCCCCGGCCGCGCGGGTGTCGGCCGGGGGGCAGCCTCGCTCGGCCCGGAGAGAGGAATCAACGACCTGGCCCTGGACCCGGTCCTCCCCATGACGCTCTACGCCGCCACCGAAGGAGGTTGGTTACTGGCGCTTTCCGAAGCCATCAAAGCGCCGGATTCCACCAATCGAGGCCGCGAAATCTGGAGAAGCCCCCGTCACGGCTGACCAGGCGGCAACGAGATTCGGCGGCCGCCGCAGCAAGGTAGGCGTCGTTGACGTCGTTTCCCTTCAGGTGCAGCTCTCGGCACCACTGCCACCAGCGCCCACGCATTCTCAGGGTCCACTGCGTCTCGCGGAACTGGCCACTTTCCTGGATCGTTTGGAGGAAATCCAAAGCCTCTTCGAGAGCCGAGGGAGTCTGGAAAATGCGCGGATGCGTGACGATGCGAAGAAAGGCTGCTTCGACGAGCGCGGGAAAGGTCACGGCAAGCCCTTCATTGAGGGCCTCCTCCAACCAGGCTTTCAGCATCGTGTGGTTCGGATCGTCCGTCCGGAAGATCCCGACGAGGATGTTGGCATCCAGAAAGAAGACCATGGCTCAGCGCGCTTTGAGCCTGTCATCGGCCAGATCGGCGGCGGCAACGGCCTCCTGGAGCGTCGAGAATCCTGATGCCAATCCGCCAGCCGCCGAGGATACGGGGAGGCGAAGCCGCTGGCGACGCGGCGCGGGCACAGGCGTGTGGAGGCGCTCTCGGAGAGCCTCTTCCAGAAACTTCGTCAGACTCATGCCGAGCGCCGCAGCTCGGGCCTTGGCCTGCCGGTAGAGCTCGTCATCCAGCCGTAGCGTCGTCTGCATGACAGAAATCTGTCACACGCGGGCTCCACTGTCAAGGGCGTCAGATCAATTCGCAGCGCCGAGCCGCCGGGCGAGCTCCCGGAGCCGATCCTCGCTGGCGTCGGAAACCGCCCACCACGTCATCCCTCCCTGTGTCCAGTGGAGGATATGGAAGCCTTGGCGCGTGCTGGCGGCCGGCTCGGGTCCGGAGCCGTCCGGCGTATAGGCGGCGGGCCAGGTAAAGAGATTGATCACGTGGCGGTCGGCACGATAGATCAGGGCGGCCACGGGATGGTTGCCGAGGTAGTCGAGGCGGCCGCCGGCGAGGGGAAAGCCTTTCTCGGCGAGGTCGACAACGGTGGGGGAGTAGTCGAGCTTGCCCGTGAACCAGGGCTTCACCGTGTGCTGATCGGTCGAGGCCACGTCGGCCGGGTGGCCGGCGAGGAGGGAGCGGACGTGGCTCGACACGACCTGTTCCGCAAGATCGGGCGCGGACCGCGGCGGCCAGACGCGGCCCAGGCTCCAGGAGGCCACGGCCACCAGCAGCAAGCCGGCAATGGCCGCGATGGCCTGGAGCCCTCGCCACGACGGCCAGCCGGGAGCGGCCGGCTCGGCGGTTGCGGCTCGACGAAGGCGCCGGGTCTGCGCGGGAGTGGGCCGGTAGCGCAGGCCCGCGGCTCCAATCGCTTCGCGCAGTGCCCGTTGGGCGGCGAGGGCGCGAGCGCAATCCGTGCACTCCTCCAGATGGCGCTCGAAGGTCAGGGCGCTCGTCAGTTCGAGCTCGCCGTCGAGATAGGCCGTCAGCTCCTGCTCGGTGTGCGGACAGCTCATCGCCGTCCCTCCTTGACGCCGTGGGCGATCAGAAAATCCTGCAAATGGCGGCGGGCGCGCGCCAGGCGCGACATCACCGTGCCGATGGGAATACCGGCGATGGCCGCGATCTCTTTATAGGACAGTCCTTCGAGCTCGCGCAGCACCATCACCTCCCGGTAGGGCAGTGGGAGCGATTCGAAACCCTGACGCAGCAACCGGCTGTCCGCCTGGCGCAGCAGCTCGGCCTCGGGATCGGCGAGGCCGCTCTCCGCCCTCGAGTGGATTTCCTCGTCGAAGGGATCGGCGATCTCGTGGCCGCGGTGGCGTTGCTGCAACCAACTGTAGAACGCGTTGCGGACGATGGTGAGCAGCCAGGCGCGGGCGTTGCCGCCCTGGAAGCCGTCGAAGAACTGCAGCGCCCGCAGGGAGGCGGTCTGCACCACGTCCTCGGCGTCCTGATCGTTGCGGGTGAGCCAGCGGGCGAGGTCCCAGGCCGCGTCGAGATGAGGCAGGACGGCCTGCTCGAAGCGGGCGCGCCGGCTGTCCTGCCGGAAGAGGCGATCTCGGATCTTGCTCAGCATCGCAGCGCAGGCGGGCGGCTCCGTCTCGGTGATGATAGCGTACGATGCCATCGTAATCCTCGGCAGAGTCAGAGATACCAGCGCAGGGGCGCCGCCGCCGTGAGCGCGACCACCGCCAATCCCAGACAGGCGGCCCAGGCGACGGTCCGGGAGCGCGGGCTCGACAGACGGCGCGCGCAGAGCAGCAGGGCCGCGAGAGCGCAACCGGCGACCGTCGCAACCAGCTTCACCACCAGCGAGTAGAGCGCGACGCCCGTGACTTCCGGGAACTGCCCCTTGAGGCCGTAGCTCGCGGCGGCGAAGCCGGCACCGCTCGCGGCCTGGAGACCCCAGGCGAGGAGGAGCGTCCAGGCGAGACGCCGCTCGAGATCCGCGCCGCGATCTCGGAATCCCAGGGCCACGGCGGGGCTCGCCACCACGGCCAGGGTTCCATAGTTGTGCACGGCCTGAACGAGCGTGTAGACGAGCTCGGTCATGGTCCGGCCTACTTCAAGCTCACCACGTTGACCGTGATCGACTTCTGCGGGCCCGTGGGGACGTGCCCCTTGTCCACCAGCTTGAGGGTGATCACGTGCTGGCCCGGGGACATCTTGGGCAACATGTAGGTTCCCTTGAGGTCGTGGATCCCGGGGCTGCGCTCGGCATCCACCCAGACGTGGAAGTGGTCGTCGCCCGGCCCCAGCGTGACCTGGTAGTCGAGAGGGTAGGATTCGTCGGAGTCGAGATCGGCGTGGTCAGTGGGCTTGAGGATCTGAATGCTGGGATTTTTTGCGGGGGAGGCGGCGGCGAAGGCACTCACGGCGAGGACGACGAGGAGGAGGGATGAGACAAGGGCGAGGCGGCGAATCTTCATGGGGGCTCCTTGGCCTTTCCAAACCCGCGGCGGCCATTCACCGCGGGTTGCGTTCGCCGTCCTAGACTGCGGATTGGCTGACTTATTCCTTCCGTCGATCTACATCGAGGTGTCCTGGACGATCTCCCCGGGAGTCCTCGTACCGGTGCAGGACGAGCCCCACGGAGAGGCCGAGACGAACAGCGAGCGGTGAGAGTTCGAAGGGGGACCGGCGAGCCAAACGGTGCCGCGGATGGTCATCCGGGAGCGGCGTCCGAGGACTCGGGGGTCACGCCCGGGGTGGCAGGAACAGCGGGAGCTAGCAGGAAATCAAGGCTTTCCCGGGGCATCCGAAGAGGTTGCCCCGGGAAAGTGCGCTCCTTTAATCCTGTGGAACGGAGGAAGTGCCTATTGACTAGGGCACCTGACTTGTTGGGTGAGGCAGACCGTGCCAGCGTTATTACAGACCGTAACGAAACAAATGTTCTTGAGCATGGTCATGTACTGATGCTGCGTCTTACCGGGATTCGCTCTAGAAGCGACGGCAGTAGTTACTAAGAAGACGACTAGAAGAGTGGCTACCTTACGCATGTTAGCTCCTTTACGAAGTGAAGTCCAGTCGCAGTATAGTATCTTCATATCTATCCTGTCAATAGGATCTTAGGCGAGTAGGCGAGGGGGCCTTACTCCGCCGGGCAGGCTTGGCATTACCGCGCGGCTCCTTGGTCCGAGGGCCGTCGAACAGCCCACGCTCATCCCTCGGCGGGAGCGCACCGCGGGAGTGGTCTCGATCTCGCCTGGTCGGCCTTGGCGGGAGGGAAGTGGAAAGAAGCTCATGATAACGACTCGTGGCTACATCGAAGCGTCCTGCACGATCTCCCAGGAGCCGCCGTGCCGCCGCAGGACGAGGAGGGTCAGGCCCTCGGCGGTCTTCTTTTCGGGCTGATCGGGGTAGGTGAGCTTCCAGCGGGCGGCGACCGAGACGGCGTGGACGCGGCTCGGGCGGGCGTCGTCGAGCGGCGTGACCTCGATCCCCTGAGCCGGGCGGGCTTCGATCACCTCGAGGCTCAGCGTGCCCATGGCCTTGCGGTCCGGATAGCGGCGCCGGTAGCGCTCCAGCACCTGCTGGCGGCCCCGGGTGAGGCCGGTGGGGGAGAGGAAGGAGGCGTCCTCGGCGTAGACGGCGGTGAAGGCGTCGAGGTCGCCGCGGTTCCAGGCCTCCGACTGCGTCTGGAGCAGCGCCTCGACGCCGCTCTGGGCGTCCCGGGCGCGGCGGAGGGCGATGAACCGGTCCCAGAGCCCGAAGCTGGCGTCGCCCACGTAGCGGGGATCGTCCTTGAAAACCGCGTCGGCGAGCACCTCGTCAGCCCTGGCGAAGCGGTAGCCGCGCTTTTCGAGCCAGGTGAACAGCCGGTCCCACTGGGCGGCGCCGACCTCGTTGGCATGGAGGAGGAGGATCTGCGGCACCGGGCGGCCGAAGAGACGGTCTCCCCGCGCTTCCTGGTCGCGCACCTCGACGTGGAGCGACTCCTGATACTCGTCTCCCACCCTGTCCATCTCTTTCCTGTCATCCTTCCGCCGTGCCTCGACCCAGGGTTTCTCGAACATCCAGTCCTGATCGTCGATCGTCACCGGCAGGTTCCGCTGGCCGGAGCGCGCGAGATAGGCGCGGACGGCGTCGAGCTTGGCCGGCGTATCCCCCTCGTCGAGGAAGGGGAAGCGGAAGAAGCGGAGCTTGCGATTTTCCTCTCTGGCGAGGAAGCTGGCGAGCCCGGCCCGTCCGGCTTCGACGTCGATGACGTAGGCGTCGGCAGCGGTCGTCGTCAGGTCGAAATGGCTGGCCGAGTGGTTGCCGAGCTCGTGACCGGCGGCGAGCCAGCGGCGCAGGATGGCCCGGTCGGCGTCGGTCTTCACGTTGCCCCAGATCACCAGGCCCACGGCGGGGACGTGGTGCTTCGCGAGCACCGCGAGCAGGCCCTGGGTGATCCGCTCCCGCTCTGCCGGATCGGTGTGGATGCCGCCGCCGGCGACCGGCAGGTCGTCGACGGAGATCAGGAGGGGGCGCCCGGCCGGCCCGGCTCCCGTCATCGTGGAGCCGGTGAGAAGGGCGAGAAGTGCGATTGCGGCAAGCGTCCGGGTTCGCCTCATGGGAGAGGCATGGTACTCCGCCTACGCCGCGGGGAGGACGGTCATACGTGCCATCCTTTCCCGCGTGCAAGCTCTTCTTCAAGGGCTCGAATCCTCTCCTCAGCCTGATGGCGTGCCTTCGCCTCGGCCGCGGCTTGGCCCCGGGCCTGATCACGCTCCGCCTCAGCCCGGAGTCGTGCCTCCGCCTCGGCGGCGGCTTGCTCCTCGGCCTGATGGCGCGCCTTCGCCTCCTCTTCCTGGCGGAGCAGAGGAGCGCCGGTGACCGCATCCGACAGACGAAGCTGGGAGCCATCGGGACGAAAGATGGTATCGGTGGCCTGGCTGAGGAGAGAGCCATCCGGCTTCGGACGAAGCGGGCGATACCGGCCTCCCGCGAGGCGGAAACCCTGCAGCCTGGGGCTCAGGTAGTCGCCCAGAGGATCGAACTGGAAATATTCGTCGACGCCGAGCTTCTCGTAAACGTCCTTCTTCTTCAGATCCTCTCCGCGCGTGCTCTCCGAGGTCGTCTCCAACACGAAGCAGGGCGCCTGACCCTCTTCCCACAGCAGGTACTTCCGGCGCCGGCGGTTGCCGGCCAGCAGCTTCGGGACCCCCTTGACGACAAAGCCGTCCGGCGCCACGACGGCTCTGGGATCCCCTCGCCGGTAGTACAGGAAGAGGTTGGCGCCCACGAAGACGTCAGGCTCGCCGGCAAACCGATCCTTCAGCGCTTGCCAGACGTAGACCATCTCTTCCAGATGGAGCTCGGTTTCCGCCATCGGCTCGCCGTCAGACTCGGGATAGTAGATTTCGTCCTGGAGAGGGATCGCGTTCATCCGTGCCATCCTTTCCCGCCGGATTCCTGGATCAGATCACAAGAACCCGCCAGAGAGCAACCGGCTCCCTAAAATCGTACCACGAACCCCTGCTCGCCCGTAGGCCGGCGGCCCGCAGAAGAGCCCGATCCCCTGTGTGCGGGACCGGGCTCGCCAGGAGCAGGTCACCTCAGGCGGGGTGGCAGCCCCTGGCGCAGGCGGCGTCGGCGTAGCACTGGTTGGTATAGGTCACGCCGTTGCTGCACGTGACCGGCGCAAAGATCTGGAAACAGATCGGGTTGGGGTTCGGCACGCACCTGGCGGCCTGAGCGTGAGAGGCCGATCCGGCGATGGCGCCGGTGAGGACCAGGGCGAAGGCGAGCTTGGGAATGAGGTTGGCTCGGATCATGGGTGACTCCTTTCCAGTTGTCGACCCGCCACCGCGGCGGGGCCGAGCATGAGCCACTGTAGCGGGCGAGCCGGGCCGGCGCAAGTTGATTTTCTATATTGAAATGAGGTAATAGGCGCCCGGCCGCCGAAGTCCGAGCAAGGACGGCAGGGACTTCAGGGACGAAGAAGCTAAACCCTGAGCCAACCGCCGGATTTCTGCTGCATGCTATGGTCCCCAGCCGTGCAGGAAAGAGCTTGGTCGGCCGCCGCCGTTCTCCTCGCGGTCCTCATCGCCTTTGCGGGCATTGGCTCCCATTCGTTGTGGAGCCCCGACGAGCCGACCGGCGCGGCGGTGGGGCGGGGCATGCTGGACAGCGGCGATCTCATCGTGCCGCGCCTCAATGGCGAGCCGTTCCTGGAGAAGCCGCCTCTTTACTGGTGGGTGCAGGTCGCGGCCCTTCGCGTCTTCGGCGTGTCGGATACCGTGGCGCGGGTGCCGTCGGCCCTGTTCTCGGCACTGACGCTGCTCGCCGCCTTTGCGATCGGACGCCGGCTGGGAGGGCCGCGCCAGGGATTGCTGGCGCTCGTGGTGCTGGGCACGACCCTGGTCTTCGTTCAGAACCTGGGGCGAGTGGTGGTGGACCCGGCCCTGGCCTTCTTCGTGGCCGTGGCCCATCTCGGATTCGCGAGACTCGCCGAGCCGCGCTCGCCGGCCGAGGCGTGGGGGTCGCGGCTGCTCGTCGCCGTCGCCATCTCCCTCGGCTTTCTCAGCAAGGGAGTGGTGGCGATCGGCCTGGGCGCGGGACCGCCGGTGCTCTACCTGTTGGCGACGCGGCGGGGAAGGGCGGTGCGCGAGCTCGCGCTGCTCGCTGCGTTCGGCGTGCCGATCTTCGCTTTGCTGGTGGCGCCTTGGGCCCTGGCGCTTTATCGGGCCGCGGGCTGGCCCGGGCTCAAGGAGTGTCTGGTGGCCAATACGGCGAGCCGCTTCGTCCACACCGCGCAGAGCGCCCGCTTCGGCCATACGCAGCCCTTCTATTACTACCTGGGTCTCGGTCCGCTCCTGCTGCTACCGTGGACGCTCGCCTTGCCGGCCATGCTGCGGGCGGGCGTCTTCCGCGGCAGCGAGGCCCGCCGGCTGCTGCTCGCCACGGTCGGCCTTGGCGTGCTGCTGCTGTCGGCCGCCTCCAGCAAGCGGGAGATGTATCTGATGCCGCTCCTGCCGGCCTGGTCGGCCTGCGTGGCCTGGTGGCTGGCCGGAGCAGGGGAACGCGCCTGGGATCGAAGGACCCTGCTCGCCCTGCTCGGCTTCGCCGCGGGCATCCTCGTCCTGCTCGGCGCGCTGTCGCTGGGGATCGCCTGGGCGCCGCGTTTGCCGGCCACAGTCGCGCCGGTCCGTGCCGCCGTGCCGCAGTGGCATCTCGCGGCGTTCGGATTGATCGCAGTGGCGGCCGGCATCGCCCTCGTCGTGCTGCTCGTTCGGAGGCGGCGGACGGGGCCGCCGGTCGCCTGGGTGGCGGTTTCGCTGGTGCTGCTCTTCCTCGCCCTGGAGACCGAAGTGCAGGCGCTGATCGATCCCGTCAAGCGGATGGACGAGATGACCGCCGCGGTCGCGCGCCAGATCCCGGGTCCAGGGCCGGTTCCGGCGTACCTGCCGCCGGGTCAGTCCAACGAGGTCGTCTTCGGAATGATCGGCTTCGAGCTGGGGCGCCGGGTCCAGCCGCTGACCACCCCGGAAGAGCTGCGCGACTGGTATCGGCGAAACCTGGGGAGTGCCGTCCTGTTCCGCGCTCCCCAGGCCCGCAAGCTCCCGCCCGAGCTGCTGCCGGGTCTCCGCTTCGTCTACGACGAGACGGGAAGGAAGGCGTCGCCCTATGCTATCGCGGCCCTACGACCCTCGCCCCCGGCCACCCGCAGCTCGTGCGGACGCTCGCCGTGCGGGCCGACCTCCCAGAGCGGCAACATGGGTCCTATAATCGTCGGTCATGGATTCTGAGACGTCTCGGCCGAGGGAGGCCACGCCACGAGCCGGCGACATTCCGGCGGAGTGGCTGGCCGAGTTCGAGGCCGCTGCCCGCCGGCCGCTGCCGGCCCGCTTTCGCTACGCCTTCATCCGCACCTACAAGCCAGTGCTCGACGACGAGCCGTTTCGCGCCTTCGATACGACCGCTGACTACCGCCGCTGGTGCGAGGAGAACCTGCCGGACTGGCTGGGATATGGGCGCGTTTGAGTACCGGCAGGCCGAGGAGATCCGCGACGCTTTCGCCCGCCATGGCGTGCGCTATCTCTTCATCGGCAAGTCCGGCGCGATTCTGCTCGGCTTCCCCGACACCACTCAGGACGCCGACCTCTTCGTGGAGAAGAGTCCCGGCAACGGCCGGGCCATCGTCACCGCTTTGCGCGAGCTGAGCTTTGCCCTCGACGACGAGCAGGCAGCACAAATCGAGCGCGGCAAGGACTTCGTGCAGCTTAAGAACGGGCCTTTCGACCTCGACCTGGTCTTCGCGCCGGACGGTATCGAGCGCTTCGCAGACGCCTGGCGGCGGCGCGTCGAGGTCGAAGGCTTCTCCGTCTGCCACCTCGACGACATCATCGCCAGCAAGGAAGCGAGCGGCCGTGCGAAGGATCTCGAGTCTCTACCGCGGCTGCGGTCGTTCCGCGAGTACTGGCTGCGACGGCACGGCCGCTCCTGACACGGGGTTCAGAAGGCGCGGGCCGGCCTCCCTCCGAGTAGCGTCAGCCCGGCCATTCGGCCCACTCACAGTGGGTCAGGAGGTCACGGTCTTTGGTCAGCAGAGTCGCTCCGCGCAGCGTGGCCTGGCTGGCGATCAGGCGATCGAAGGGGTCCCTTGTCCACGAGGCGGCGAGGGCGACGTCAACCACCTTGAGAAAAGGAAGATCGCAGATCTTGAGCGCGACTTCCTTTTCCAAGGTGTTGACGACATGCTCTCCAGAGGACGTGATGCGGCGAATCTCGTAGAGATATTGAAGCTCTAGCTTGACTGCAGGGGAGATCAGAAGGTCGCTCTCCTCGAGTCGGATCCGCACGCCTGCCGGCAGCAGGTCCACACGATCCGAGAAGAGCCATGCAGCGACATGGGTGTCGAGATAGATCAGGGGCGCCATTCTTCGGACCAGTCGATGTGGACAAGATCCTCCGGATCGCCGACGATGAGGTCTCGCGGTTTCAGGTTCGCCAGCTTGCTCTTGGGCTCGACCGCCGCGATGCGGAGGAGCTTCCCCTTGCGCTCGATGTCGACGGGCACGCCGGTCTCCAGGATCTCGTCCAGTATCCGGTAGATGTTCTCGCGTAAGGCAGAGGCTCGAAGCGGCATGCGGGGCACCCCCAAAGGCCCACTCTCAAGGTACAGCTTGGCCGTACGAGTGTCAAGCTGAGGACGTACGTACCGAAGAGGCGCTCCTGGCCAAGGCTCGGGTTGCTCTGGGGAGGAAGGGGCGGCCCCCCGTGGAGGCCGCGCGAGCTCCGGGCGGATCAAGCCGAAGCGACAGGCCGCTTGAAGACCATGGCAATGTTGTCCGTGGCACCGGTCTTGAAGTTGACGGAGGTGATGGAGACCAGCTCCCAGCCATCTTCGCCGAGTTGGTTCAACTGCGTCGCCGAGTTCGGATCGAGGCGGTAGTTCTCGCTACGGATGTTGATGATCTTGTACTCCCACTTGCTCATTCCACTCGCTCCTTCCCAAGGTCATCGGGCGCGCAAGGCCTCGACGGGTTCCATTGTAGCTCCGGTCTCAGGCGGTTCCGTCACCCTGTCGTCACCTCGCTGCGACCGAGAGCCGGCTCCTCCTCCCAGGTGATTTCCACGGCGGCGCCGGAGGAGATTCTCCAGCGGCGGGCCAGGTCATCGCCATTCAAGGACAATTCCAGCGTGCCGAGGGAGCCGGTGAGCAGTGCGGCCTCGCCCGCCGGGATCTCGGCGTAGTGGCTGACCCGGTGGAATGCAAATTGCTCGCCCGCTTGTCCGCTCACTTTCGCGCGGCACCGGGCGGCGGGGAGCCAGCCGGTGGGGACGTTTGTCACCAGGTTGCCGTAGCGATCGACGTGGACCACCCGGCCGGAGATCCTCCCCGGCTCGCGGCGGGGCGGCGGGGCGGAAAGGCGCCGCGGGTCCGCGATCTCGGGTCCGAGGCCGGCTTCGCCGCCGCCGCGCAGCAACCACGCCGCCACCGGCGCGAAACGGTCGCGGCCGTGGAAGGTCTGCCCCGGGCCGGCCAGGAACAGGTCGGTGCGTTCCACGGAGCGGACGGAGACAGCCGCGTCCAGCACCGGCGTGAGCAGGCCGTTGTCCGGCGCCACGAACCAGGCCGTGGGCGTGCGCACCGCCAGGATGCGCCGGCCGCTCCCCACGCCGGGGTCCACCACCGCCAGATGCACGGTCCCCGCCGGAAACGAAGGCGCCGCGGCGGCGAGGAGGAAGGCGGCGGTCTCGACGTCGCCCGGCGGCACCTGGTGGGAAATGTCCACCAGCGTCGTGCCGGGAGCCAGGCGGAGGACGGTGCCCTTGACGGCGGCCACGTAGTAGTCGGCGGTGCCGAAGTCGGTGAGGAGGGTGAGCAGTTGCATCACGGCACGATATTACACCGGGACCCCGGCGCTCCCAGGGTACAATCCCCGACCGTGTCCGACAGATCCTCGCGCCACCTCCTGCTGTTCACCAAGCCCCCTCGTCCCGGGCGGGTGAAGACGCGCCTGATCGGCGAGCTGACGGCGGACGAGGCGGCGCGGCTCCATGCCGCGTTCCTGGAGGATCTGCTGGCCCGGCTGCGGGAGGGCGACTTCGAGCTGCGGCTCGCCTGGGCGCTCGACGGGGACGAGGAGGTGCCGGCCGGCCCCGTGCCCGGGGTGCGGCAGCGGGGGAGCGACCTGGGCGAGCGGCTGTACCATGCTCTCTCCGCCGGCGCAGAGGCCGGGGTCGTCGCGGCGGTGGGCAGCGATCATCCGACGCTGCCGTTGGAGCTGGTGCACCGCGCTTTCGCGATTCTCGAGGGCGGCGAGACAGGCGAGGCCGGCGCCGACGTGGTGCTGGGGCCGGCCGAGGACGGCGGTTATTATCTGATCGCCCTGCGCGCCGGCGCCGTGTCGCCCCGCCTGTTCGCGGACGTCGCCTGGAGCACCGACCGGGTCCTCGCGGCGACCCTGGAGCGCTGCCGGGAGCTGGGCCTGCGAGTGGAGCTGCTGCCCGCAGCCGCCGACGTGGACACGCCGGACGACCTGCGCCGTCTGGCCGCCCGCATGGCCACCTCGGACCTCGGCTGCCCGCGCACTCGCGACCTCCTCCTCTCCCTCGGCCTCCTCCCCCAATCCAAAATCGAAAATCCAAAATCCAAAATCGCCCCCACCGGAGAGCCTGCCCCATGAGAATCCTGACCGCCGAGTCGATGCGCGAGGTGGACCGCACCGCTATCGAGGAGCTGGGCATCCCCAGCCTGGTGCTGATGGAGAACGCCGCCATCGGCGTCGTCGAAGCGCTCTGCCAGGCCTATGGCGAGGCCGACTCGGTGGCGATCTTCTGCGGACCGGGCAACAACGGCGGCGACGGCCTGGCGGTGGCGCGGCATCTCGCGGTGCGGGGCTTCGAGGTGCGCATCTTCCTGGTCACCGGCGGCCGGCCGCTCTCGGGCGACGCCGAGGTGCAGCTCGGCATCTGCCGCAAGGCCGAGCTGCCCATTCTGGAGATCGCCTCCCGCGAAGCTCTCCCTTCGGCCACCGAGGCCGTGGCGGAGTGCGAGGTGATCGTGGACGCCCTCTTCGGCACCGGCCTGTCCCGGCCCCTCGAGGGGCTGTTCGCCGAGGCGGTGCAGGTGATCAACGACCTGGCGGTGCCGGTGGTGGCGGTCGACCTGCCCAGCGGCCTCGCGGCGAGCCAGGCGCAACCCATCGGGCCGCACGTCGTGGCGGACCTGACGGTGACCTTCGCGGCGCCCAAGGTGGCCCACGTCTTTCCGCCGGCGGCCGACGCCGTGGGCGAGATGGTGGTCACCGACCTGGGGATCCCGCCGCGGCTGGTGGACGACCTGGAGGAGGAGGCCGGCGATCTCCACCTGCTGATGGGGGAGGAGCTGGCGGAGCTGCTCCCCGACCGCGATCCGGACAGCCACAAGGGGGACTACGGCCACGCCCTGCTCCTGGCCGGCTCGCCGGGCAAGGCTGGAGCCGCCATCCTGGCTGCCCGCGCCGCCGTGCGCGCCGGCGCCGGGCTGGTCACCGTGGCGGTGCCGGAGCCCATCCTGCAGACGGTGGACCTGGGCTCGATCGAATCCATGACCCTGGGACTGCCGGCCGCCGCCTCGGGCCAGATCGCCGAGCGCGCTGCCGACGTCGTGTTGGAGTCGGCGGAGGGGAAGGCGGTGCTCGCCCTCGGTCCCGGCCTGGGGCAGGACCCGGCCACGGTCAACGCCATCCGGCGGATCGTCCAGGAGTGCCCGCTCCCCCTGATTCTCGACGCGGACGGCATCAACGCCTTCGCCGGCAAGGCGGGCGAGCTGGCCGGCCGGCGGGCGGAGACCATCCTGACGCCCCACCCCGGCGAGCTCGGGCGCCTGCTGGGGTGCTCGACGGCCCAGATCCAGGAGGACCGCATCGCCGCCGCCCGCGGTGCCGCCGAGGAGACGGGGGCCATCGTGGTCCTCAAGGGTCACATGACCCTGGTGGCCTCGGGAACGGCGGTGTTCGTCAATCCCACGGGCAACCCCGGCATGGCGACGGGCGGCGTGGGCGACGTGCTCACCGGCCTTCTCGCCGGCCTCATCGCCCAGGGGCTCGACGTTCTGGACGCCACGCTCCTCGCCGTCTATCTCCACGGCCTGGCCGGCGATCTCGCCGCCGACCGGCTGCGGGTGGGGAACCTGGCCGCGGACGATCTGGTGCGCATTCTCCCAGGGGCCTTCAAGGTGTTGAAGGGCGAGGACGAGGAGGCGACCGATCACGCCCATCGTCACCCGTAGCGAGGCGGAGACCCGGGAGCTGGGGCGCGCTTTGGCCCGGGAGCTGGCGCCGGACGGTATCCTCCTCCTCTCGGGCGAGCTGGGGAGCGGCAAGACCGTGCTGGCCCAGGGGATCGGCGAGGGGCTGGGGATCGATCCCCGCGAGGTGCAATCGCCCACCTTCACCCTCATCCGCGAGCACCGGGGGAGCGGCGGCCGGCTGGTCCACGTCGACCTCTACCGGCTCGATCCGGAGGAGACCGCGGCCCTGGGGCTCGAAGAGCTGCTGGCCGGACCGGGGGTCAAGGTGGTGGAATGGGCCGAGCGGCTCCCCTTCGCCGTGCCAGGAGCGCGCCGGCTGCGGCTGCGGCGCCTGGAGGACTCAGGCAGCCGGGGTGGGGAGGAGCGCGAGATCCTGGAAGAGAGAATAAGATCCGAGGTTCCAGATAGGAGGGACGAATGAAGAAGATCAAGAAGGTGGGGGTCCTGGGCTCCGGCCTCATGGGCTCCGGGATCGCCGAGGTGGCGGCCCGCGCCGGCTACGACACAGTGGTGCGCGAGGTCACCAGCGAATTGCTGGACAAGGGGCTGGCCCGCATCCGCGGCTCGCTGGACAAGGCGGTGGAGAAGGGCAAGCTCGAAGCCGCGGCGCGCGATCAGGCGGTCTCCCGCCTCTCGGGCACCGTCACCGACCTGTCGGCGATGGCCGACTGCGACCTGGTGGTGGAGGCGATCGTCGAGAACCTGGACGAGAAGAAGAAGACGTTCGCCGCCCTGGACGAAGCGGTAAAGGCGGAGGCCATCTTCGCCAGCAACACCTCGTCGCTGACCATCACCCAGCTCGCCATGTTCACCAAGCGGCCGGACCAGTTCGTGGGGCTCCATTTCTTCAATCCGGTGCCGGTGATGAAGCTCGTCGAGGTGGTGCGCACCATCCTCACCTCGGGTGAGACCTTCGACCGCGCCTTCGAGTTCGCCCGCTCGCTGGGCAAGGAGCCCATCGCCTGCCGCGACAACTCCGGGTTCGTCGTCAACCGTCTGCTGGTGCCCTACCTGCTGGACGCCATCCGCGCCCTGGAGGAGGGGGTGGGGACCGTCGAGGACATCGACAAGGGGATGCAGCTCGGCTGCGGCTATCCCATGGGGCCGTTCACCCTGCTCGACTTCGTGGGCCTGGATACCACCTACTACATCGCCAACATCATGTTCGAGGAGTATCGCGAAAAGCGCTTCGCGCCGCCGCCGCTGCTGAAGCAGATGGTCCTCGCCGGAAGGCTGGGGAGGAAGAGCGGGCGGGGGTTCTATGAGCATGGGAAGAAGCCGTAGGGGGCAGCAGCCCATCTGGCTGAACGAAGCGCCACTGACGCCGATTTCAGCCTTCGAGGCACCTGTTCCTTTGGAGGCGTTCCGGTCTCCTGCCGGTCCGTCAACAAGGAGATAACGCGCATGAAGAAGCCCGTTCTCACCCTCCTGGCGCTCCTCGCCCTCCTTCCGTTCGCGCAGCTCCTGGCCCAGACGCCGCCAGTGGCTGGGCCTGCCGCGCATTCCGTGGCCCCGGCGCCCGATACGGCGCGGTTCCTGGCGACATTGGCGGGCGGGCAGGCGCCCCAGGCTCCGAGTGGATTGGTGCCCGCTCCAACGTTCATGACCAACTGCGGCTACAATCCTCCGTGCGAGTCAGGGCAGCTCTGCTGCTTCCTCTGTGGCAACCCGCCCGCGGACGACCCTGATATTTGCCTGGCCTGCGTGACGACGTACAAGGGCCGCTGCCCGATGGTCGTCTAGAAAAGCCCTGCGACGCATGCCCCGCGGCCTCACCCTCGCTGGAAAGTCGGGGAGCGGGACGTCTATTGCAACGGCCACATCGAGCACTGGGGGACGCGAACGGGGACCGCGTACTGCGACTGCGAACCCTGCTGAGCCCAGGTGAGGGGCTTCGCCGCAAGAACTACCGTCGGTAGCCCGGGGCTTGAGGCGACTCGAGTCCCGGGCCCGGGCGGGACCTATCTCGCCGTGGCCATGGCCGCATTCCTGGCCGAGGTCAATCGGACCCTCCAAAACCCTGACCCCCTGGGGATTGAAATCCCTGGCTGCGGCGGCGGCAGGCCGCCTCACCGGGCGAAGACCCCTCATCACCCCGGCCCTTTTCTCCCATCGCCCTCTCCCCCGACCGGGAGAAGAGGGAGAACACCAAGAACGCTGCGGACGGGCCCCCTGGGACCGCCGGCGTCCCGCCGGCATCTAACTCCGCTTTTCGTCTGGCTCCCTCCTCTCCCGGCCGGCCCGCCCTGGCCCCCAACCAGAGACTGCTTAGGTCCTTTCCCAACGTTCCAAAAATTAGTTTACGGACCCCTATTGACATTTCCAGACCGATAGACGAATATTCCGTCAGTTTGCCGCAGTAAACACCGGAGCTCTGAAGGCTTCGGCTGAACGAACCCCGAAGGGCTCAGGAAAGGAGGAGGACCATGGCCAAGAAGAAGAACCCGGATGGGACCTCGAAGACCCGGCAGAGATCGGCGCGGCAGGGGGTCCGGCTCAATGTCTGGAGGACGGTATCGGGCTCGGTGGCCGCCAACGCCACCGAGCTGCCGCAGGCTGCAGTCCCGTTGGCGGGCCTGAACAAGATCATCGACGAAGTGGATCAGATCTTCGTCGAGCAAGCCGCCTTCCGGGCGAGCAAGCAACTGACCTCGCAGCGCCTTCAGCTTCTGTTCGAGCAGGGGGACAAGCTGACCACCGTGCTGAAGGTGATCGTCAAGCAGCACTTTGGCAATGGCAACGACAAGCTGGTGGAGTTCGGCATTCTGCCGCTCCGCGTCCGCCCCAAGGCTACGGTGGTGCCGCCCGCGATCCCGGCTCCCGAGCCCGGAACGCCGGCCCCCACCCCGGCCACGACCCCGGTTCCCACCCTGCCCGGCAGCAAGTAGGACCTGCCTCGGGGGGCGTGCCAGGTGCACGCCCCCTTTCTCGTCATTCCCATCGCTTCATCGGCCCTGCCGGGCGGCTCGCCGGACTCGTTCCACGCTTCGCCGGTCCTGAACGGCGTCTCGCCGGCCCCCTCCGACGCTTCGCCGGCCCTGTCCGACGACTTGGCGGTCCTGCCCGGCGTCTTGCCGGACGTGCCCGACGTCTTGCCTGACCTGCCCGGTGCTTCGCCGGGCGTGGCCGACGCTTCACCGGACGCGACCGACGTCACGGCGGGCCCGCCCGGTGCTTTGCCAGCCCTGCCCCGCCCTTTGCCGGGCGTGACCGACGGTTCGCACGGCGTGGCCGACGTCACGCTGGGCATGACCGAGATCACGGAGGGCATGACCGATGAGGCGTCGGACGCGGCTGGCGACTCATCGGACGTGCCCGAGGATGAGCGAGGCGCGGCCGACGAAGCTTCGGACGTGGCCGGCAAGACGCCGGTCGTGTCCGGTGAAACGCCGGGTGTGGCTGGTGAAGCGTCGGGTGTGGCTGGTGAAGCGCCAGTCGTGTCCGGCGAGGCGCAGGGCATGGCAGGTGAGCCGCCTGGTGTGTCCGACAAAACGGCTGACGTGCCGGTTGAGACTCCAGGCGTGCGTGGCGAATCGTCGGGCGCGGCAGGCGAGACCTCGGGTGTGGCAGATGAGGCTTCCGGTCCATCCCGAACTGCCAGCCCAGAGTTGCCAGGCTCCTATCTCAGATCCAAACTTGGCTGCAGCCGAGAAGTGCCAGGCTCCTATCTCAGCCGGAAGCCCGTCGGCGCGGGGACTAGTACCTCGTCACTCCAGAAATGACGAGTGAGCTCCCGGCAGGCTCCTGGAAAAAAGGCACCTCATCTGTCGATCTATCCACCGGCCACTCACACTGGGCTAATGAGCGGCGTCCCATGGGGGCACCCCGTCAAATCTGCTGTGATGCTCCACTAGGGCATTCGGATATCTTTTGTGTCTCCGACGGACTTGACGAACGATCCGACCCTGTCCGCGAGTCTGGAAGACATCGCCACCCCAGAGTGCCAGGCTCCTTTCCCGCGCGAGCTCAAACTAGCCTCGCGACACCCGCACCGACTGGGAAGTGGAGCCACTTGGCGACGACGTTCAGGCCAGAAGCCTTAAGCGCGTGCGCGTACGCATTGAGCTGGGGCGCGTGCTCGCGCGCCTTTTCTTCCCACGTCGCCTCACCGCCCGGATGGCTCTTGTGGTCGATGATCACTGCCCCGTTGGTTGTTACGAGAAGCAAGTCCATCACTCCGGAGAGTCGCCTCTCCCCGTCGGGTGTCGCGATCGAGGCTGTCACCGGCATTTCGCGGTGCCACGTCGCACCAGGCCAAGAGGCTTCAACCCAACTGCGAAGCTGATTACCAGCCCGAAGCAGGCTATCCGGGCCGAGCATGGAAAGCAGATCTGACGCCGCCAGTATACGCTCAGCCCGCGCACGCCGGGTGCCCGCGGTCAGATCGTGCGCATCGGCCAGAAGGAATGCGTGAATCGCGTCGCCCACAATGCTCCAGTCGACGCCACGTGTGTCGCCCAGCGTCAACCGCTCGCCAATTGAGCGGCACTCAATCACCTCGCACGGCTTTACCGTTTCCGGCCAGTCTACGGCCGCCCGTGACGGCTGTATCCAGTAGGGCTGAAGAGTGCGTCTAGGCGCGTCGGGCCGCGCGAAAACGAGCGCTCGGGAGTCGGTGTCCAAGCGCAGTGGCGGCTCGTCCCCCGAGTCGAGCTTCCAGACGCGCGCGGCGAGGCGAGTCCGGTCTCCCGTCCCCCCTAAGAAGACAGTCCCTTCTTCGGATCCATCACACGGGAGTTCCAGCAGCTTCTCACCGCTCGCGTGCCGGAGCTCATCGAGCCAGTCCGTACTCACGCCTTTCTTGCCGAGCCGCGCCGCGAGGATAAGGTGGTCGCGCGCGCGTGTGAAGCCGACGTAAAGCAACCGTACCCGCTCGCGTTCCTCGCGATCGGCAACGGCCCGCCCAACCTCGGAATCCTCAGCGCGCTGCCTCAGGAGAGTCTTCGTGCTCTGGCCGAACGGCCACGGCCAGTACCGAATCCATCGGTCGCCAAGGGGATCCTCCGGATTGAACGACGCACGGTCTGTTTCGGGCCACACCTCGAACGCATGCCGCCGCTCGGCACGTCCCAGGCTGGCGAGGACGACAATCGGCCATTCGAGCCCCTTCGCGTGGTGGTATGTGAACACGGTGACGGCGCCGCCATCTGCGGCCGCGTGCTGCTCATCTGAGGCGCGCATTTCCTCGCGCATGAGCACCTTCCGCGCGGCCTCGTCGAAATATCGGAGCAGGCCGGCAATCGTCGCCGCCTCGCGTTCGTAAGCACAGCGTTCCTCATAGTCCTTTGCCATCGCGCGGAGGGAGTCGAGGTTGGCCACGCGCTGTGCGGGGTCAGGCCAGCGACTCGCGACGGCAATCATGTCCAGCGCGGCGAGCACGATGTCGAGGGCCTCCGCCGGCGAAGCACCTTCGAGTTCTGGTACGAGCGCCTCGACAACCTTCACCGTCGCCGAATGAGTGTCATATGAGGGCGCATCCCAGCCATTTCCGTCGTGCCGGATCTGCTCTTCCCTGAGCCGATCAGTAAGCCACTCCTCGGGTTCTTTCCCGCCGTAACCTGTGAGTGCGTCAATTACTGCGCGCGAGAGCGAGTCCCGCTTATCCAGGAGAGTGCGGAGGGCGGCAGTCACCAGCGTCCCTTCGGGTGTGGCGAGGAGCCCGGTACGTGCCACGTTCGCACGAACTCCCCGTCGCCCGAGGGCTGTTGCGAGTCGCTCCGCCTCTGCGTTAGTGGCTACGAGGATCGCGATGTCGCCGGGGATGACGTCCCGCACATCATCGGTTGCCCGATCGAGGACGGGAGTCCGTGCCGGATCTTCCAAGAGTCGCCGTATACCCTCAGTGATCGCGTCAGCGTCGCCCGTCTGGCTCTTTGTCTCGAGCAACCACACGCCGAGCGGGGCAAGCTTTGCGAGCCGCTCAGGCGTGCTTCGCTTCGCTGTGACCATTACTTCCTCAGCGCTGTACCCGTGCCGCGCCAACGCTTCAGCGAAGAGTTGGGAGCACATGGTGACGAGTTCCGGCCGTGCGCGCCAGTTCACAGGGAGGTGCAAAGTGTCGCCCCCTCCTTCGTCTACCCACGTGACAAGCGCCTCCATGAGCAATGGATCGGCGCCAGCGAATTCGAAGATGCACTGCTTTCTATCGCCGACCCAGATCGAACGACCCGCCAAGCCGTGCAGTTGAACAAACAGGGCGAGCTGAACTGGGCTGGTGTCCTGGAACTCGTCGACTACGAGCAGCGATAGGCGCACTCGGATTTCGCTGGCAATAGTTGGGTCTTCTAGGAGTGTCAGTGCGCCGTCGACCATGTCCACGAAGTCGACGAGCCTGCGGCGCTTTTTCCACTGGCTGTATGCGACCAACCCGCTTGCTGCGGCGGTGTAGATGGCCAACGTGTACTCGTGAAGCTCTGCCCGGAGCCGTGGGTGCTGCAAGACGCGCGAGGCCGCGCGCTGCAGCGGGTCGACGGCGTACTTTGCGGCTTTGCCGGGCGCGAGATTGGTGAGCCTCACCCAGTCTACCCAGCGCAGGGGTCCTTTCTGCGCGGACCGGAGGATCTCGTCGATTGTCTCACGCACCGATTTTGTGTTCGCTTGGCCATCATCCACGTCGGCGAGCGCCTTCATGGCACGTGCGAGCGCGTCCTGGCAATCACGATCGAGCTCCTCTTCGGTCGTCGCGGTCTCTTCGAATAGGGAAAGGAGGCCGTCGGCGGATCGTTGCCCCATTTGCTCGAGCGCTTCTGGGGGAATCCGGTTGCTGCGCGCGAGCGTCATGATGTCTTGGACAGGCGTGATCCAGTCGACTCTCTGTATCTTGGCATCCCAGCGGATCTGGAACTTGGCGGCGAGTTCCTCGATCCTGCGCCTCAAGTCTGGCTGCAGCGCAGACTCTAGCGCTTCGCGCAGAAGCCGCGCCTCTGCTCCCGGTACCACACTAACGTCGGGCGGCAAGCCGGCGTCGATCGCGAATTCCTGAAGCAGTCGGAGGCACACCGAGTGAACCGTGCCCACGTATGCGAGCGGAAGCCGTTGAGCGGCTTCGTGCTCTCCTTCCTTTATCAGCGAATGCCGGATGCGTGCAGTGAGCTCGGCGGCAGCCTTGCGCGTGTAAGTCACCGCGACTAGGCCGTCGAGTTCCGTATCGGAGCGGAGCGCGCTCGTGACTTCGGTCGTGAGGTGCGTAGTCTTGCCGCTCCCAGCGCTCGCGCTAACGAGGGTGATACGCAGGGCGGACTCGGACCGCGCGTTCACGGCAACGTCTCCCAGCTCCGGCCGCAGAGCGACCCGTACGAGCAATCCTCGCACGCGTCGCCCGGAGTGCGCCGCAAGTATGCCGAATCTTCCGCCTCATCGACGCCTAACATGCGGAGGAGAGGCAGGGCACCCTTCACGCCGGTCACCGGGACCCTACCCGCCATGAGGATGGCCTCAATGCGCTCGACCGTTCTCTCGAGCCTCGCGAGCGTTTCCTGGATCGCGGGGCCGGCCGTTGCCGCGACTCCCGAAAACTGCACTTCGCGAGTGGCAAGGATCTCGCCGCGGCTGAGCGAGAAGAATGCAGCGTGTGGCAACACGCCCGCAGTGGCCCCTCTCAGTGCAGCCACGTAGACGGCGAGTTGCGTGGCCAATCCCTGTTCAAGGCGACCTTTGTATGCCTTTCGCCCCCATTTCAGATCCAGCACGATCTTGCGCCCATCCTCCGCGTACAGCAACACATCGAGCCGGCCGGACAACTTTCCGGCACGCCACTCCGTCTCTACGTCCTTTTCGACATCGGCCACTGTGAGGTTCGAATGCGCGAGCACTTCGGCCAAGCGCACGATAGATTGCTCTAGCTGCCGCTTGAGCTGCGTAAGCTCGAACGTCATCCCCGGCCGCAGTAAGACGGCTGCCTCCTCGCGGACGATCGAGTCGAAGCGCGTGGCGATCACATCTTCGAGCGCGTCGAGCTTATCCATCGCACCAGCCCGATGCAACTCTTCGACGAGGCGGTGCCCAACGATGCCGTTCAACTGCGGACCGCTGGGAATCGACGCGAGCGTGCCCGCGCGAAGGTTGGCACCATTCTTCAGCAGCCACCGGAGCGGGCAGCCAAGGAGCTCGTCCAGACTCGTCGCAGTGTGCACTGCAGGCGCGCGAAGCAGGGCGGGATCGAGGCGCCACTCAACACAAGCGCTTGGTAGATGAAGAGGGGCCAGTTCCACCATTGCCGGCAAAGTCTGCGAGACCAACGGGCCGACAGGCCCCGCGACCAAGTCGCGCGCGTCGAGCGTAACGCCGACCAAGGCCAGGGGATCTGCGCCGAACCGTGCGGCAATCTCCTGGCAGATCGGATGCGGCT
Source organism: Thermoanaerobaculum sp. (assembly GCA_021154885.1). Classification (GTDB taxonomy): domain Bacteria; phylum Acidobacteriota; class Thermoanaerobaculia; order Multivoradales; family UBA5704; genus DATARR01. Next base: position 92,903 of record JAJKHS010000004.1, on the reverse strand, counting down.
CCGCTAGATTGCCGCGCTCCCAGCGCGGTATGGCAAGGACGAGTCGCCTTCGCGCAGCGTTCACGACGTGTTGCCAAGTTCGTGACTCGGCCGCGAGTCGCTGCGACGGGTCGGACAGGACGATGCCGGCGCTTCGCAGGGCCGCGAGCTCAGCCCGCCTCCACCGCTGGACCGGTGGTCGCCATGCGGTGCTGCTCACGCAATGCCACCATACGACCACGTCGCGCGAGCAGCGAACACTCGCGGGTGACGCGGCATGATCGATCCGCCCAGCCTCCTCCTCCGCCAGCGACAGCGCATGCCCTCCGCCCGAGACCTCCTCGACGAGCAGTCTCGCCTCGACGAGATCGAGGGTCTCCCGTGTTTCGTAGCTCAGTGCCTCGTGGAACGCTTCGGCGCGCGCGAATGCCGTTGCAAGGATAGTGGCGCGCGCGGCGAGTTGCCGGTCGGAGGGCGTAAGTCCCGCGGCTTCACTCGCCGCTATGAGGTGCCGTTGAAGCCACGTCCGAACCCGCTCTCCAATACTACGGAGCATCGCGCGTGGCGCCCCCTGAATCCCAAGCGGTATGGATGTTTCCAGCCACTCAGCGATTCTGGCAAGCCGCTTCTCAACGAGAGTATCCGCGGCTCGCGCAGCATCTTCGCGTGCAAGCCCTTCGCGTTCCGCACGGGCGAGCGCCTGTGCACGCGTTCTCATCGTGATCTGTTCTTTCGCCCTCCGCCATCGTGGACCGCCGATACCGGGAGCCTCCGCGAGCGCGCCCGCAAGAATGGCACCATCGAAGCCAAATGGTCCATGAGGGAGCGTCAGGAGCTCGAGGACTCGAGCCGGATCACGTGGCTCGAACGCCAGCTCCACCGCGAGTGGCAACACCTGCAGCGCCGGGCGCCAAGAGCTCGTAGCTTTCACACCTTGGCTCGCGAGCCCCTGCTTCGTGAGGGCGACATCCAATGCGCGAAGGTCCCCTCCCCGTACGATCGCTGTAGAGGACTCCGACCACCCACGCAGGAGCGCTGCGACCGCGTCGCCGAGCTCCCATGAGCTCTCTGCGCGCAAGAAGATGAGCGTTCCATCTCTCCGCAACGGGCCCGGTTGCCTTTTATCGCCGCGCAGGAGCATCTGGAGGCGGCCAAGATCCGAATCGTCCTGACGGCCCGGAAGCGAGATTTGTTCTTCGCGGATCTCTGTGCCGCTCTCCTCGAGCAGCCCCAACACGCGTTGCCATCGACCTGGCAACAGCTCGCGCGATTCGGCGAGTTGGAGAGCGTCGTAAAGACGCGTGCGTGAGGAGGGGAGCTCCTCTTCGATGCGACGAAGGCGGTCTGGAACGCCAGGGGGCAAATCTGCGTCCGCCCAGAGCTCTCGCAAGGTCGCGAGTCGCTCGCCGCCGTCGGGAATTTCCTCACCGTTCCACCCCGCCATGACAAGTTCGTCCCGCCACCTGAGAAGGGCTTTTGCCGTCCCGAGCTGGTCGAGCTCAAAGGAGCGCGCATAGAAGTGGCCAGATTTCGCGCTCTCCAACTCGCGCATGCGCTTCGCCAAGAGCTGCACGCGCATCGGCACGGAGGAAGACCGCGCTCCGAGGCCGACGCGGGTTTCGAGATCGTCGAGAAAAGTCCGCATATCCCAGACCGGACGCCCCACCTGACCCGCCGCGGAGAGCTGTTCATGAGCAAGCGTCGGCCCTTCAAAGAGAACGCCGACCAGCGGTATCAACGATGGAGACATCAGCCCTTTCCTTGCACGCGAGTTCTCGTAGAGCCGAGTGGTCAGTATATACGATCACGCTGATGGCCATGAGGGATCTGGCCCGGTTCAACTCTCACGGCGTAGCGAAACTCTTCACCTACTCCCCGGAACAGGAGCCAGGGTCGTTTGGAAGCCTGCCGTAGTAGTCGGTATCCGATTCCGAGACAGGAGAGAGATGAGTCTCTCGTCTCGCTTCAGGCGCCCTCCGGCGTCAAGAGACCGCAGATGCCTTCGAAGGCCTGTTCAACGCGCTCCTTGGAGAGGGAGCCGATTTTGTCCAGCAGATCTTCCTTGTCCACGGTGAAAGCTGAGAGACCACGACGACGCTCTGCTCCGGCAAGTCCGCCTCGCCCTCATCGAGGAGAACATTCCCAGGAATTCGAGCTCGGCGGAGATTGGTCGTCAGGGCGCAAACGACCACAGTGTTGATAGCGCTCTCGTTGAAGGCATCGTTCTGCATTACCACGCAAGGACGAAGAAAACCTGGGCCGGATCCCGAGGGCTTCCCGAAATCGAACTAGTACACGTCGCCCTGCCGGATCAACTCTCCGACTCCAGCAGCTTCCGCTGCTTCTCGCGAATGCCTTGGAGCAATTCCTTCTCCTCGGTGGTCGGCGGGTCTTCCTCATAGGCCCGGTTGATGGCCTCGATCAATGCCCGTCTCTCGTAACGCTTGACGAACTCGTCGATCGCCGTGGCGACAAGCTGGCTGCGAGAGATCTGGAGCTCGTGTGCCACATTCTCCGCCCGATGGAAAAGGGGCTCCGGGAGCGAAATCGCGGTCTTGACCGTAGGCATCGTGCCTTTCCTCCTCCCAGCCAGTATCGCGCTCGGTATAACCAGTCGTCAATACCAGGAGGGGGACAGTCCCTCCTGGCCCTCTCTATTGACAGGCCAAGAACTTTGCGCTACAAAGTAGCCATGAACGCGATCAAGCGCACCCTCGCCGCTACCGAGCTCCTCCTCGTCCTCCCGGCTGGACTGTTCATGGCCGCGCTCTTCGTGCGGAACCTTCAGCCGGCGCCCTATGAACCGGCCCAAACCGCCCGGCGTCTGGTCGAGTGGTTCAGTACCCGGCCGCTCCTGGGTCTCGACGTCTTCCTCATTGCCCTGCCGTTGGCAGCGTTCGTCATCGGCTGCGCTACGGTGCTGCGGAGCTGGCGCAGCGATGAGGAGCTTCGTGAGGCCGCCTTGAAGACGCTCGCCGCTGTCCGCGCACATCTGGCGACGCTGCTCATCGCCGGGGCAACTCTGGTGGCCGGAGGCGTCTTGGCGATCGTCGCCTTGCATGTGGTCACGGATTGAGGCGGGTGGCTTCTTCGGCTGAGGGACCCAAGGGACAGCAGGGACTCCAGGGACATGAGAAGCCAGGAACAGAGATCCGGTTTTTACTCACCCTGGCGTCCCTGCTGTCCCTTGGGTCCCTTTTTGCCTTGCTTCGTTATCGCGGATTTCTTTTCCGTTCTTCGAGGCGAGCCCTCGTCATCCGCTCGCGCAGACCGCCTTCTTTGACGAAGGCTTCTTCCAGGTTCCGGAGCTGCCGGTCGAGCAGGGTGGTGGTCACGCGGATCAGGCCGATGATCACGTTCGCGGCGATCGCCGGGTCGCGGTGCTCAATCCCTTTCCTGAAAGTTGCGTAGCACGAGCCGGGGGTGCGGATGAGCTCGCGAAGGCGGCTCACGTAGGCGTGCTCCACGGGCCACTCCTGTTGACCGCGCACGCGCAGGAAATCGCGGTAATCGGCCAGCAGCTCTTCGAGACTGGCGCGCGCCACGTTGGTCAGCTTGATCTCCGTCTCCTTGGAGGTCGCCGAGGCCATGCTGGCTTCGATGATGTTCTGCTTGCCGGACCGCGCCGCCTGGATCATCTGGTCATGGGTGCGGCTGCGCCGGTCGATGAAGTGGTCGCAGAAGTAGACCGTGGCATCGTAGACGGTCTCCGCCCTCTGGTAGGAGAGAAGCTTCTTGTAGCCGCCGTGGGGCGGGATGAACCCTGGGCGCATGGCGTTCCTTGAGGCGCAAGGGAACCGAGGCTCTCACCCGTGGCGTCCCTGTTGTCCCTCGGCGTCCCTTTTTTCCTTGCACCGAGTATACAGGAGGTTGCCTCCAGCGGGCTCGCAACCCCCCGTCCGCCGAGAGAGGGGCCGCCTCTGATACACTTCCCCTCCAGAGGAGCCGGCCACGAGGGCCGCGGCCCTGAATCACCGATGCCCCAGTGAGACACCCACAGCGATGACACAAGTCACTCTCGCCGAGGAGGGGCTCGACACCCTCTTCGGCACCCAGGACGAGAACCTCCGGCGCATCGAGCGCACCTTCGACGTCTCCCTGACCGCCCGCGGCAACGAGCTCCACATCCATGGCGAGCCGGAGCCGGTGGAGCGGGTGCGGCACCTGCTCGCGGAGCTGGGTGCCGTCACCGAGAAGGGCTACCGCTTCCGGCCCGGCGACGTGCAGACGGCCATCCGCGTCATCTCCGAAGCACCGGAGACCTCGCTCATGGAGTTCTTCTTTCCCGAGGGGATGCTCGCCTCCGTGCGCCGGCTGGTGGCACCCCGCAGCCTCAAGCAACAGCTCTACATTCAATCGATGATCGACCACGACATCGTCATCTCCATCGGCCCGGCCGGCACCGGCAAGACCTACCTGGCGGTGGCGATGGCCGCCGCCGCCCTGCTGGAGAAGCGGGTGCGGCGCATCATCCTGGCGCGGCCGGCGGTGGAGGCGGGGGAGAAGCTGGGCTTCCTCCCCGGCGACCTGGTGGAGAAGGTCAATCCCTACCTGCGCCCCCTGCACGACGCCCTGCACGACATCATCGGCTACGAGAAGGTGGGACGGATGCTGGAGCGGGGGATCATCGAGATCGCCCCCATCGCCTTCATGCGCGGCCGCACGCTCAACGACAGCTTCATCATCCTCGACGAGGCGCAGAACACCACCAGCGAGCAGATGAAGATGTTCCTCACCCGCATCGGCTTCAACTCCAAGGCCGTGATCAACGGCGACGTCACCCAGGTGGACCTCCCCCAGGGCCGGACGTCGGGCCTCAAAGAGGCGCAGGAGGTGCTGTCCGGCGTGGAGGGGATCAAGTTCTTCTACTTCGACCAGCGCGACGTCGTGCGCCACGTCCTGGTGCAGAAGATCGTCACCGCCTACGATTCTTTCGAGAAGAAGAAGAGCGAACGCGAGGCCGAGGCGCGCGCCGCGCGCCAGGGGAGCTATCCGGCCTCATGAGCCCCGGAGCCCGGTCCTCCGGCCTCCTTTCACCGACCCGGGGCGAGGGCCGCTGACCGATCATGGCGCGCGACAAGGACTCAACTTCCACCGGCGTCATCGACATCCGCCCCGCCACCCGCGCCATGCTGCTGCGCCGGCGGCTGCGGTTGCGCGACGCGTGGGAGCAGGCGCTGGAGATGCCGTGGCTCTGGCTGGGGCTGTTCCTTCTGCTCGCCACCTGGACGCTGACGCCGGGGGCCTTCCTCTTTCCCAACCGCGCCGTGGCCGGAGCCATCGCGGACCGCGACTATGTGGCCTCCCGCGACCTCCTGCTCAAGGACGACGAGGCCACCCTGGCCAGGCAGCGGGAGGCCCGCGACGCCGTGCTCCGGGTCTACGACCTCGACCCCGGCGTCCGCGGCGAGCGCGAAGCCGCCGTGGCGCAGTTCTTCGACAACGGCCGGCGGCTGCTGGCCGAGGGTCAGGGCAAGGAGGCCGCGGTGCGGGCGGAGGTGGTGCGGGAGCTGACCGCGAGCCCGCCGGCACCCGACGGTATCAAGGTGACCCCGGAGCAGGCCCGGCTGCTGGTCGCCCGCGGCTTCTCCTCCGACCTAGAGGACCACGTCCGCGGCGCCCTGGGCCAGGCCCTGCGACGGGGGGTGGTGGCCAACAAGGACCAGCTCCTCGAGAACCGCATGCACGGCATCGCCCTGCGCAACCTGGCGACGGGCACCGAGAGCGTCAAGCTCGACCTGTTCGACAACGTCGGCTACCCCGGGGAGGCGCGGGACTTTTTCGAGTCCGAGGTGCGGGGCTGGAGCGGCTACAAGAGCGAGGAGCGCCGGCTGCTGGTGGAATTTCTGGTCGAGAACCTCCCCCCGAACCTGCTCCCGAACCGCAGCGAGACGCTGCTGCGGCAGGCGAATGCGGCCGCCGCCGTGGGCCAGGTCTTCAGTCAGATCCGCAAAGGCCAGATGATCGTCCGTAAAGGCGACGTCATCCGCCCCAACGACGCCCGCGTCATCTCTCAGATGAGGGGAGACCGGCAGCTCCCGCAACGCCTGCCGCCGATCGCCGCCACGCTCGTGCTGCTGGGCTTCGCGGCGCTCGTCGTCTGGCTCGCCGAGCGCGGCGAGCGGGTGGCGGACCACAGCCGGGGACGGCTGTTCAGCGAGAGCCTCCTCCTGCTGCTGCTCTCCCTGGTCGGCGCGAAGCTCATGTTCGTGATCGCCAGCGCCCTCTCCGGCGCCTTGGAGTCCGCGCCTCTGACCTCGGCCCGCAGCTACGCCTACGCCATCCCGTTCGCCGCTCTGGCCCTGGTCGCGACCCTGCTGCTCGGCCGGCACGCGGCGCTGGTGCTGTCGGTGCTGTTCTCCGTCCTCGCCTCGCGTCTGGGGGTGGACGGCGACGCTCTGTGGGTGGTGTTCTACAGCCTGGCCGGCTCGCTCGCCGCCATCCTCGCCGTCGATCGCTACCAGTTCGGCTACCGGCTGGTGATCGCCCGCGTCGGCCTGGTGGTGGGGGCTGTCAACCTCGTCATGGTCCTCGTCCTCGCCGCCATGGAGCCGGCGGAGCGGGGTGTGGCGCAGGTGGGCTTCGACCTTCTCTGCGCTCTCGCCGGCGGCCTGCTGGTCACGGCGGCCACCAGCTTCATCCTGCCCATCCTGGAGTGGCTGATGGGCATCACCACCGACATCAAGCTGCTGGAGCTGTCCAACACCAACCTGCCGCTGCTGCGCCGGCTGGCCTTCGAGGCTCCCGGCACCTTCCAGCACTCGCTGATGGTGGCCAACCTGGCCAAGGAGGGCTGTGAGGCCATCGGCGCCGACCCGGTGCTGGCCTATACCTCCGGCCTCTATCACGACATCGGCAAGGTGCTGCGCCCCGACTACTTCGTGGAGAACCAGCGCCCGGGACACAACCGGCACGACAAGCTGCTGCCGTCGATGAGCGCGCTGATCCTCATCAACCATGTCAAGGAGGGGGTGGAGCTGGCCCGCGAGCACGCGCTGCCGCGGGTGCTGAACGATGCTATCCGCCAGCACCACGGGACGCGGCTGATCAAGTTCTTCTACAGCCGGGCGCTGGAGCAGAAGGACCCGGACTCCACCGACGTCACCGAGGAGAAGTACCGCTATCCAGGTCCCCGGCCGCAGAACAAGTGCATGGGCGTGCTGATGCTCGCCGACGCCGTGGAGGCCGCGAGCCGCACGCTGGTCGAGCCGACGACGGCCAAGATCCGCGGTCTGATCCGCACCATCGCCGAAGACGTCCTGCAGGACGGCCAGCTCGACGAGACCGATCTCACCCTCTCCGACCTGCGCAAGGTCGCGGAGGCCTTCCACCGGGTGCTCGCCAACATCTTCCACCAGCGGATCGACTATCCGGGCTTCGACTTCAACGCCGGGCCGAAGCGGGAGAAGAAGGCCGTCCGGCGGGCTTCGTGACCGTGAGTGAAGCGCTCGACATCGTCCTGCAGAACCCCAACCACTATCCGGAGGCCGGCGCCCGCCGGCTGCGCCCCTGGCTCGTCCGCCTGCTGGCGGCGCTGGCTCCCCAGGCGGAGAGCTTCGGCGTGCGCTTCTGCAGCGACCGCGAGATGCGGCGGGTCAACCGCGAGTTCCGAGGCCAGGACAAGACGACCGACGTCCTCTCCTTCCCCGGGGAGGCCGCCTCTCCGGAGGCCAACCACCTGGGGGACGTCCTGATCTCCGTGCCCGTGGCTCGCCGCCAGGCCGCCGCGGCCGGCGATCATGGTCCTGAGCGCGAGATCAGGACCCTGCTGCTTCACGGCGTTCTCCACTGCCTGGGCTACGACCACGAGACCGACGAGGGGCAGATGGACCGCCTGGAGCGCCGGCTGCGCCGGATTTGGCTGCGCGAGGGCAACGATGGCTGACGGTGTCCACGGCGTGCCGCCGAGCCTGCTGCTCTGGGGGGTGGGGCTGCTCATCCCTCTGGCGGTGGTCGCGGCCACGCTCTCCGCCCTGCTGGAGCGCAGCGGGCCCATCCGCCTCCGCCACTGGTCCGAGGAGGCCGGCGGCTCGCTGCGCAAGCTCTCCGAGACACCCGTCCGCTTCGGCGTCTTCCGCTACCTGCTGTCGCTCTTCTCCCGCGCCGCTCCCATCGTCCTCTACGCCCTGCTGGCGGCGCTCCTCGCCCGCTGGAACCGGGCCTGGCCCGGGCTCTGGGCCCTGTTGCTGGTGCTGCTGCTGGTGGCCGCCACCGAGGTCCTCAACCGGACTCTGGTGGGGAAGGACCCGGAGCGGGCGCTGCGCGCGCTGACCCGAGTTTACCGGGTGACGCTGTGGCTCCTCTCGCCGCTGGTGACCCTCTTCGCGCCCCTCGTCCCCTCCGGCGCCTTCGAGCGCCAGGGGCACGAGGAGGGGGAGGACTCCGAGGCCTCGGACGAGGAGATCGAGGCCTTCATCGACGTCGGCACCCGCGAGGGGATCCTGGAGCCCGAAGAGGGGGAGTGGCTGTGGGGCATCGTCGGCTTCGGCGACACCCAGGCGCGCAGCGTCATGACGCCGCGCATCGACATGGTCTGCGCGCCCCTCGACGCCTCCCTGGACATGCTGGCCGACCGCTTCGTCGAATCCGGCCACTCGCGCATCCCCGTGTTCGAGGATTCGATCGACCATATCGTGGGCATCCTGCACATTCGCGACGTGCTCCGTGCCCTGCGCAGCCCTGAGCCGCCGCCCCTGCGCGAGCTGCTGAAAGCCCCGCTGTTCATCCCCGAGACCAAGCCCCTGGGCGAGCTGCTGCGCGAGCTCCAGGCACGCTTCCAGCAGGTGGCCATCGTGGTCGACGAGTACGGCGGCACGGCCGGCCTGGTGACGGTGGAGGACCTGCTGGAGGAGATCGTGGGCGAGATCATGGACGAGCACGAGGCTCTGGCCGCGGAGCTCGAGCCGCTGGGCGACGGCTCTTACCGGCTGGACGGCCGCGCCCGTATCGAGCTGCTGGACGAGCTCTTCCAGGTGGAGATCGAAGACCCCGAGTACGAGACCGTGGCCGGCCTGATCTTCAGCGAGCTCGGCTACGTGCCCCAGGTGGGCGAGCAGGTGGAGACCCACGGCCTGCGTTTCACCGTCGAAGCGGTGGACGACCGCCGCATCCAGACCGTGCGCGTCGAGCGGATCGACGCCGCCGCCGAGGAGAGCAGAAGCAAGGAGGCCGAGGCCTGATGCCCAAATCCGGAACCGTCGCCCTGGTCGGCCGGCCCAACGCCGGCAAGTCGACCCTGATGAACCGTCTGCTGGGGGAGAAGGTGGCCATCGTCTCCGACAAGCCGCAGACCACCCGCCACCGCATCGTGGGCATCCTCTCCGGCGAGCGGGGACAGATGGTGTTCTACGACACGCCGGGCATTCACAAGCCTCTCCACCGCCTCAATCGCCAGATGGTGCGCTACGCCCTCGACGCCATGACCGATGCCGACGTCGTCTGCCTGCTGATCGACGTGTCGCAGAAATTCGGCGCCGGCGACGCCTACCTGCTCGACCTGGCCGCGAAGGCCGAGGGTCCCCGGGTGCTCCTCCTCAACAAGGTGGACCGGGTGAAGAAACCGGCGATCCTGCCGGTGATCGAGCGCTACGCGGCGACCGGCCTGTTCCAGGAGATCGTGCCCGTCAGCGCCGCCAAGGGGGACAACTGCGACCGCCTGCTGGAGGTGCTGTGGCAGCTCCTCCCCGAGGGCGAGCCCCTGTTCGACCCGGAGCTGCTCACCATCCATCCGGAGCGCTTCCTGGTGGCCGAGCGCATCCGGGAGAAGGTGCTGGAGCTGACCACCGAGGAGCTGCCCTTCTCGACCGCCGTGGCCATCGAGCGCTGGGAGGACGATCCGGAGAAGGACCTGGTCGTCATCTACGCTTCGATCCTCGTCGACCGTCCGGGCCAGAAAAAGATCGTCGTCGGCAGCCAGGGACAGATGGTCAAGGCGATTGGCACCGCCGCCCGCCACGATCTCGAAGAGTTCCTCGGCCGCCGCGTCTACCTGGACCTGAACGTCCGGCTCGAGCCGGGCTGGCGGGAGGACAAGGCGGTGCTGGCGAGTTTGGACCGGGATGTGGATCTGGGGTTGGAGTAAAGGGTATACCCTTCCACACATTCCTTGCCCGTCGATGGGGTCTGCCCTCCGAAGCCTCACCCCCGGCCCCTCTCCCGGAGGGAGAGGGGGGACTCCTGCGGTGGGTGTTGCCGAAGAGTGCGCTCTGCGCTCCGTGACCGGTGAGGGTGCGACCCATGCACCAACAACGCTCTTCCGGTTCGGCGTCGCCCCCCCTCTCCTTTAGGAGAGGGGCCGGGGGTGAGGCTTCGGAGGGCAGGTCCCATCGAAGGGCAAGGAATGTGTGTACGAGGTTGCGTTCGGGAGAGTAGGGTCGCCGGATCGGCCGATCCTAGGTCTCGCACCCGCCCTCGCTGACCTAGCAACAGCCCTGGCACGAGTCGTGCCTCCAGACCTCCGTGGGGTGAACTTTAGGAGCCGCACCGAGGTCTTACCAGCGAGGTCACACCATCATGAGCCAGACTCTGAGCCAGGAGTTGCGTGCCGTCGAGCAGGGACCGGTCGTTCAAGGAGTTGCCACGCTGCGCTTCCATACCGACGGCGGAACTTTCGACGGCCGTTTTCACGAGGCGCCCGAGGGGCGGGCCGCCGTGGTCTGGGTGGGCGGCGCGGGGGGCGGCCTGGACGGACCGGCCCGCGGGCTGTATCCGCGTCTGGCCTCGAAGCTCGTCGCGGACCGCATCGCCTCGCTGCGCCTCGACTATCGCGAGCCCAACGACCTCGACGCCTGTGCCCTGGACGTCCTCACCGGCGTCGTCTACCTGGAGTCCCTGGGGCGGACCCGGGTGGCTCTCGTGGGGCACTCCTTCGGCGGCGCCGTCGCCATCACCGCCGGCGTGGAGACCTCCGAGGTGGTAGCCGTGGCGGCCCTCAGCAGCCAGACCTTCGGCACCGGGGCCGTTTCCTATCTCAGCCCTCGTCCCCTCCTCGTGCTCCACGGCATGGAAGACGAGGTCCTGCCCGACGACTGCTCCCGGGATCTCTACAGCCGCGCCAAGCAACCCAAGGACATCCGCCTCTATCCCAAGTGCCGGCATGGCCTCGACGAGTGCCGGGATGACGTGGACCGCGACCTTCTGGCCTGGCTGCGGGTGGTGCTGGCTTAAGCCTGCGCGGCAGAAAAGCTCGTAGGCAGCGTTGGTGCAGGACAGAAGGGACAGCAGGGACTTCAGGGACAACAGGGACGTAAAACTTAGTCAAGACCGGAGATTTCGTCCCTGCTGTCTCTGGTGTCCCTGCTGTCCCTGTCTTCGGTTTTCTGCCGCGCAGGCTCCTAGCCCTGCGGCGCCGGCAGCACCGTCTTCTCGATCTGGTCGAGCCGGCTGACGTCGATGGACAGTGCGCCGTCCGGTGTCGGCGGATTGAAAAGATTGGCGAAGCGGGCCCCACAGACGATCTCGTCCGCCTTGTAGGAAGAGCGGGCGTGCACGGTCTGAGAGAAGGTCTCGTCGATTCCGGAGAGGAGGACGAGGACCTCCGCATTGGACGTGGCGAGGTCCTCCTGGGTGAGGCCCCAGAATGGGCTCTCCTCGTCGATGGGGTGGACGATGGTCCAGGCGAGAGGGAAGAACACGACCTTCTCGCGCTCCAGCTTCAAGAGGAGGAACTCCCGGTTGCCATCCGGTTTGAGGCGGGTGAGCATCACCCGGGCCTCCACTTGGATGAGCTCGTTGCTGCGGGCGTTGGCGATGCGGAACTCGAAAGCCGTGATCCCCCGGTAGGGGGCGATGATGGCGTTGCGGCTGAACAGGATCTTCGCCGTCGGCTGCGAGAACCGGGAGAAGAGGATGCCGGTGGCGAGCGCGAAGCCCAGCAATCCCACCAGCGACTCCAGGGTGACCAGCAGGTTGGCCGCGAGCCCTACCGGGTGCATGCCGCCGTAGCCGATGGTGGCGAAGGTCTGGACGCTGAAGAAGAACATCTCCAGCAGCCGGCTGCCCAGGGTCGCGGCGGTGGCGCCCGCGATCTGCCCCGGCCCGCAGGCCACGAAGGCCACCGCGAAGACGCAGTTGGTCGCCAGGTAGAAGAGGACGATCAGCCCGAGGAAGCGGGGCCACGAGGTGGTGAGGAGGTATTGGTAGGGGCTGAGCGTCTGGATGAAGCTCAGGCCCTCGCGCAAGACGTTGAAGCTGCCGTCCCGGTTGAGCAGGCGCTTGCGGCTCTCGCGGGCGACGACGACGCCGAACCCCAGGTCCCCGTTCGGATCCTCGGCGCTGTTCGGAGTGGCGTTGGGAGTTTTGGCTTCGATGAGGGCCATGCGGCGGGAGTGTAGCGCAGTGCTAGGATGCGGGAGATGGGCCTGCAGACCGCCGAGGCGTTGATCCTCGACGTCAGGGACTTGCACGACCGCGACCGGATCGTCACCTTCCTCACCCGCGAGCACGGCAAGAAGAGCGGCGTCGCCAAAGGCGCGCGGGTGAAGCACAGCCGCTTCGGCGGCCAGCTCCAGCCGCTGGCCAAGGTGCAGGTGACGTGGTACGAGCGCGAGGGGCGGGACCTCGTCCGCATCTCGTCGGTGGAGCTGGTCAGCACCGCCCATCTCCTGCAGTCGGACCTCGAAGGGCTTCTCCTCGGCAGCTATCTCGCCGATCACCTGCTGGAGTTCGCCCAGGAGGAGGAGGCCTCGGACCATCTGTACCGGCTCCTCGACTCGACGCTCCAGGCGCTGGCGGCGGGGGTGGAACGGGACCTGGCCACACGCTATTTCGAGACCTGGGTGCTGCGCATCGCGGGGGTCTTCCCGGCGCCCCACGTCTGCCCGTCGTGCGGCCGGTCGTTCCCGCCGGAAGGGGCGGTGCTGCCGCGCTCGGGGGAGACGATGCTGTGCCTCGACTGCGGGGGACCTTCCGGCTTCGCGGTGGCGCCGGAGACCCTTGAGCTGCTGTGCCGCATGGGCCGCGAGAGCCTGCCGGTGATGGCGGGGAGGCCGCCGGCGCCCGGGGTGCTGCGGCAGGTCGAAGCCGTCTGCACACAGGTGCGGCGGGCCTTCCTCCAGCGCGAGCTGCGCAGCTACGACGTCATCCACACGACGCTCGCGCGGTTGTAGGGGCGGCGGTAGCTGATAATCTCCGCCCCATGCCAACGTTCCAGGAGCTCATCCTCAAACTTTCGGAGTTCTGGGCGCGCGAGGGCTGCGTCCTGCAGCAGCCCCTCGACCTGGAGGTCGGGGCCGGCACCATGCACCCGGACACCTTCCTGCGCGTCCTCGGGCCCGAGCCGTGGCGGGTGGCCTACGTCCAGCCGTCGCGCCGGCCCGCCGACGGCCGCTACGGCGACAACCCGTTCCGGCTCGGCAAGCACCACCAGTTCCAGGTCATCCTCAAGCCCTCGCCGCTCGACGTGCAGCGGCTCTACATCCGCAGCCTGGAGGCCATCGGCCTCGACCTCACCCGCCACGACCTCCGCTTCGAGGAGGACAACTGGGAAGCGCCCACCCTCGGCGCCTGGGGGGTCGGCTGGCAGGTGATGCTCGACGGAATGGAGATCACCCAGTTCACCTACTTCCAGCAGGCCGGCGGCATGGAGCTGAAACCCATCAGCGCCGAGATCACCTACGGCCTGGAACGCCTCACCATGTTCCTCTCCCTCTCGCAGAGCATCTACGAGATTGACTGGGTCGAAGGGCTCGCCTACGGCCAGGTGCGCAAGCAGGAGGAGTACGAGCTCTCCCGCTACTACTTCGAGCTGGCGGACGTGGCCTTCCTGCAAAGCCAGTTCACGGGCTTGGAGAAGGAGGCGCAGCGGTGCCTGGAAGCCGGCCTGGTGCTGCCGGCCTATGAGAACGCCCTCAAGTGCTCCCACACCTTCAACGTCCTCGACGCCCGCGGCGCCGTCTCGGTGACCGAGCGGGTGGGACTGATGAAGCGGGTGCGCGACCTCGCCGTCGCCTGTGCCAAGGCGTACGTCGAGAGCCGGGAGAGGCAGGGCTTTCCCATGCTGCGCGGGGCGGACCGCGAGGCCTATGGGATTGGAGCGGAGGTGGCGGATGCCGCGCGGTGAGTTTCTTCTGGAAGTCAGGAGCGAGGAGATTCCGGCCCGCATGCTGGAGCCCGGGGTGAAGGAGCTGGCGACCCGTGTCTTCGAGGAGCTGATGGCCCGCGGTATCGGCCCTCGCGAGGTGGAGACCGGCTACACCCCACGGCGGCTGGTGCTCATCCTCTCCGGTCTGCCGGAGGGCGAGCCGGACCGCGAGGAGCAGGTGATGGGACCGCCCGTGCGCGCCGCCTTCACCGCCGACGGCAAACCCACGCCGGCCCTGCTGGGCTTCGCCAAGCGCACGGGCCTCCCGCCCGATCAGCTCTCGCGGGTGCAGACGGAGAAGGGCGAGTACCTGGCGGCGACGAAGAAGATCTCCGGCCGGTCCACCCGCGAGGTGCTGGCGGAGATCGTGCCCCGCATCCTCGCCGGCATCTCCTGGGCCAAGACCATGCGGTGGGGGAGCGGCACGGGGCCGTGGGTGCGGCCGGTGCACGGCGTCGTCTCGCTGCTGGACGGCGAGGTGGTGCCCTTCGAGCTCTTCGGCATCACCGCGGGCGACACCACGGAGGGGCATCCCACATTGTCTCCTGCCGCGTTTCGGATCGCGGACGGCGAAGACTACAAGCGCCAGCTCGCCGACCGCCATCTCGAGGTGCGGCCGGCCGAGCGCCGGCGCGCGCTCCACGACACCATGCGCAGCCAGGCCGAGGCCCTGGGCGGCACGCTGGTGGACGATCCCTCCCTGCTCGACAAGCTGGCGGCCATCTGCGAGATCCCCGGCGTCATGGAGGGGAGCTTCGGCGACGCCTTCCTGGAGCTTCCCGCCGAGGTGCTCGCCACCAGCCTGCGGGACCACCAGAGCGCTCTCACCGTGGCCTCTCCCGGCAAGCACGGCAAGCTCCTGCCCTACTTCCTCACCGTCATGGACCGGCCGGACGATCCGGCGGGCCGCGTCCGCTCCGGCAACGAGTGGGTGGTGGCCGCCCGCCTCGCCGATGCCCGCTTCTTCTACGGTGAGGACCTCAAGGCGGGTCTCGCCCGGCGGGCCGAGCAGCTCCAGTCGCTCAACTTCCACGAGCGGCTGGGGAGCTACGCCGTCAAGACCCTGCGCCTGGAATCGCTGGCCGCGACGATCTGCGACCAGCTCGGCTGGACGGCGGAGAAGGTGCCCGCCGTCGAAGCCGCGCGTCTCCTCAAAGTCGACCTCGCGACCGAGATGGTCAAGGAGTTCACCTCCCTCCAGGGGATCATGGGCGGCATCTACGCCCGCGAGGAGGGGCAGCCGGAAGCGGTCTGGCAGGCGGTCTACGATCAATACCTGCCGGCCTCGACGGAGGACCCGCTTCCCCGCGGTCGTGTGGGCCAGGTCACCGCCCTCGCCGACCGTCTCGACACCCTGGTGGGCATCTTCGGCCTGGGACTGATCCCCACCGGCAGCAAAGACCCCTTCGGCCTGCGTCGCGCCGCGCAGGGCGTGGTGCGGATTTGCCTCGAAGGCGGCCTCGCCCTGGACCTGGAGAAAGCCGCCGTCGAGGCCGCGAATCTATTCGGCGACCGGCTGACCCGCAAACCGGAGCAGATCCTCGAGGACCTGCGTCACTTCCTGAACGACCGCATCCGCTACCTGCTGGGCCTCGCGGGCTATGCCTACGACGAGATCGAAGCCGCCCTGGCCGTGGGCAGCAGCAACCTGCCGGATCTCCGCGCAAGAGTGGACGCCCTGCACAAAGTGCGGGAGACCCCCGGTTTCCTCACCGTCGTGCTGGCCGCCAAGCGCATCGCCAACATCGTCAAAGATGCTGCCGAGCGAACCCTCGACGAGGCGCGTCTCGTGGAGCCGGCGGAGAAGGACCTGGCCGCCGCCTTCAACGAGCTGCGCTCCGACATCGAGGAGGCCGCCGCCGCGGGCGACTACGAGCGCTGCCTGCGCCGCGTGGCCGATCTCGCTCCGGTGCTCGACCGCTTCTTCGTCGAGGTGCTGGTGATGGCCGAGGACGAAGCCGTGCGCAGCAATCGCCTCGCCCTGCTGCAGGCGATCGGGCGCACCGTCTCGAGAACCGCCAAGCTGACCGAGATGGTGGTGGACAAGGCCGAGGCGCGGGCGAAGGCGGTGTAGGGGAGGGCTCAATTCCCTCGACCGGGAGAAGACCCCTCATCACCCCGGCCCTCTTCTCCCATCGCCCTCCCCCCGACCGGGAGAAGAGGGAGAAAAGCAAGAACGCTCCAGCCGGGCCCCCTGGGACCGCCGGCGTCCCGCCGGCCAGCTAACTCCGTTTTTTCTCGGCCCCCCCTCTCCAGATCAGGCCACACGCCGCAGCCACCGAACCGAAGACATACACCTCCCTCGCCCCTGCAGCCTTGAGGAGCGCCGCTCCCTGCTCCAGAAATCCTTGACCTGCCCGCTCATAGCCTGAATGATAGTCCACTTGGAGAACGGCGGCGATCTCGGACCAGGCTCCAAAACCCACAGGCGGGACATTCCCTCCAACGAACGCAAGCCCCGGACTCCCATCCTCTGCTCCAAAGCATATGAATTTTTGTAGTCTCCAGGTTCTCGTTGACACGTCCGTCTCGCTCGACTACTTCACGGGCAGGGCCACGCCCGAAGCGGACCGTCTGGACTCCCTGGTCGGCCGCTTTCCTCTGGTAGCCTCTCTGGCAGGACGTCCCCTGAAACACCCTGGGAGGGTGTCTCGAAAGATCGCCAGCGACTCCGATGGCGCCCGGGATTGAAATCCTGGGCTACCCTCGGTAGTCCCTGCGGGACCACAGTTTCGCTCCATGGGTCCCGCAGGGACTACCGAGGGTAGCCAGGGTCTTCAGACCCAGGCGGCAGGTGGAGATCAGCACTTTCGAAACACCCTGATGCATCGGCAGGCCAGCGGTCCGCCTTCAGGGCGAGAGAGCTTCGAGCAGGAGCTGCAGCTCGGCAGCGTCCCTGTAGTACAACTCAGGATCGGCGGCAAGGGCGGGATCGCGGTCGCCGGCGAGAATGGCTTGGAGTTGCCGGATGAGCGCAATGAAGGTCGGCGGATCGTCGGGCTCTAGCAGAGCGTTCAACCGCTTCTGCATCTCCAACACGGCGCTCTGCTGGATCGCTTGGGCTACCTGAGCGAAGAGCTGGGCCTGGTTGCTCTGGCTGAACCCCCCAGCCCGGCGGTAGGCCAGATAGGTCTCGATCGCCTGCTGCCGGGCGGCCTGTGCGGCTTCGGCGTGGCCGGTGGCGCGTTCGAGGTCTTCCAGAAATGACCAGGCGTTCCAGGGTGTCGCGGCGTGGCCATAAGGCCTCTTGCACTCAATCGCCCGCTGGAGCTCCTGCCGGGCTTCGTCGTAGCGGTGGAGCTTGATCAGTGTGTAGGCCAGGTTGTTTCGTACCTTTCCTTCATTTGCGAGATTCGCGAGCCGTACATAGGCATCAGCCGCTTGCCTGGAAAACGCCGCTGCCTCCTCAAGCCTGTCCATCCTGTCGTAGAGGTTGCCCAGTTGGTTCAGGGTGGCGGCCTGGCCGGCAAGGTCGTTCTCCCGCACCTTGATCCTCAGGGATTGGCGGTAGGCCCGCTCGGCGGGCTCGAACTGACCGGCGTCTTCATGAACCCTACCGATCTGATGCAAGGCCGTGGCGACCATACGTGGCTCGCCCAGAGAATCGAAGGCGTCGCGGGCATCCGCGTAGATCTCCAGCGCCTCCTCATAGCGTTTCTGTAAGAGCCGCACGGTGCCGAGCTGGAATTTGCCGGCGGCTACATCTCTCAATCGATTCTCTTGCTGGTCGAGGTCGATGCCCTCCTCATACGCCTCCGCAGCCTCATCCAAGCGCCCGAGATCGCTCAGGCAATCGCCGGTCTCCGTGATGGCGACAGCAGCCATGCGCTGGGCTCTGGTATCGCCCGCATCGGCCAGCTTCTGAAACCGGCGCTGCGCTTCCGCCAACGGCGCCAGGGCATCTTCGGCCGCGCCCCCCCTTTTTAGCACCCGGCCGATTTTGAAATGCGCCATTGCGATGTCGTAGGGCGCCTCAGGGTAAGCCGCCTCGCCAGCGGCAAGGCATTTCGCGAGGAGCTGTTGGCCGGTGGCGTGCGCGGTGGGGAGGTCGCCGCGTTCCAGCAGGCGGTCGATGTTTGCATCTTCTGATTGGTAGTGGGCGTGGCTCCAGTCGCCCAGCTTCTGCGCGGCCTGTTCGCGCACCCGGGTGGCCCGCGCCAGGGCCTGCGGCCGGCCCAGGTTGGTCACCAATCCTTCTACGCGACCCGCCAGGCCCACTACTTCCTCCGGCGGCCAGCGGGCCTGGAGCCAGTCCAGCATGGCGAGGAGGTTGGGGAGCTCCAGCAGCGTCAGTTGCGCGGCGAGGCGGGCGTTTTTAAACCATTCGTCGTAGAGATACCCCGTCAGTTGGGCCATCGCCTCGGCCCAGCGAGAGCGGAGGGCATCCGCTTCGCCGGCAGCCAGCTCGCCCAACAGGTAAGGGGACAGGCCGGGGTCCAGGCGCAGGTGGCCGTAGCCCATGTCTTCCCCCAAGCTGACTTCGATCAGCTCGATTGCCAACGGGCGGGCGGCGTCCGGCTCCAGACCCGTAAGCATCGCAAGGGCCCCGAGGTATACGCCGCCCTGGCAGACCGCCAGAACCCGGACGTGCACGCGCGAGTCCGCGGAGAGCCGGCGCAGAGAGAGAGCGACGCTGGCGTAGAGCGAGTTCTCGCGGTCGCCAGGGTGCTTCTTCTCCAGGCCGGCCATCAGGGACCTCAGGTCCCCAGTGGTTCCTTGGACTCCGTGGCGGGCCACCTCGCGCGCCAGGAGCACCAGGGCGCGGGCGTGACGGTTCACCGCGTCCACCAAGTCGGTGATCTCCTGCGGCGTGCTGCCCGTATCGTCAGGAGGCGTCCAGCCGTTCTGCTTCATCACCTCGCTGACCAGCTCGATGGCGTCGTTTCGATCCAAAGCGCCCAGCTCCCGCTCGCACTTGCCGGCAGCGAACGGCGGCGGCAAAGGCTCGCGGGTGGTGAAGACCAGGCGGGTGCGCGGGGCGGCGTCCAGGAGGCGCTGGCAGAGGGCGAAGATCGCCGAGGCGGCGTCTTCGGAGCCTGGCGCGGCCGGCTCTCCCCGCTCGGGCAGCACGCTCTCGCAGTTGTCGAGCACCAGGATGCTGGGCTGATCGTGCAGAGCGCGCTCGACGTGCTGGACCGCCTCGTCGAAGTCGCGGAACTGGGCGACGGAGAACGTCTTGTCACCGTCGGGCAGGAGCTGATGGCCCAGGGTGTCCAGCACCGCGCGGGCGTCCCGATGGTGCTCCAGATTCACGAAGGCCGCCCGGGCGAAGCGTCCGGTACGGGTGAGCCAGCGGGCCAGCTCGATGGCCAGAGTGGTCTTGCCCTGACCGCCGGTGCCGCGCACCACCGCCCACCGCTCGCGATGCAGCAGGCGCTCCAGCGCCAGCAGCTCGCGGCTTCGCCCCTGAAAGCTATGCGGCGGCGGCGCGGGCAGGTCGCCGAGGCTCAACCGGCGTTTCTTCGCCTCGAGCTGTTGGACCTCCTGCGGCGAAATCCTGGTGATGAGCTGCGGGTCCTGCTCTTCCTGATAGAGCACCGGCACGAACCAGTCCTGAAGCCGCAGCTCGCCGGCGCCAAAGTCCTTTCCCCGCCAGGTGTCGGCGAACAGCGCCTGCTGGCCGGCAAGCATCGCCCGGCCTACCCGCGCGCCCGTGGCCAGCTCGCTGTAGAACGCCTGCACGAAACGCCGGGCCGTCTCCACCAGCACGCTGTAGCTCATGGCGACCACGGAGGTGACGCCCTCTTCGAGCAGCCGCCCAGCGACCGAGGCGGTGGGGTCCACCTCGGCCACTGCGGTCTGGCAGGCTTCGAGGAACACCAGCGGGATACGATGCTCCCGGACCAGGCCGGCGAGCCGGGCGGCGTCCACGAAATCCAGCCTCCGCTCCTCCAGCTTGGCTTCATCGTTCGGATCTTCGAAGCACAGCCCGCCGAGGCCGATCTGCGGGTCATACACGCCGTGGCCGTCGAAGTGGACGACGTCGAACGGTTGACCTTCATCGCCAGCTTCTAGAGCCTTTTTCAGCGCGGCGTAGGTAGGCGGCTGGAGAAGGGAGAGACGGGCGAGGGAGCCCAGATTCTCAACCGCCTCAATTAACGGCCGGGCGCTGACCCGGTGATCGATGTAGCCGATACGCTTCCCTTTGTCCTTCTCCGGCCGCGCGCTGACGAGCAGGATGCGTACGGGCAACGAGGTGGACCAAGCGGGCTGGGGACGCCGGTTGGGCAGGCGCCGCGTTACGCGCACGGCGTGCTTTCCCTGGAACAGCCAGGAGTAGCCGTCGTGGAGGAGCTCCCACGGCAACGCCAGCAGCTCGGTGGCGGCCTCGCCCGCAGCGGCTTGGGTTTCTTTGGCGGAGCCCTCGGGAAGCTCGCGGTCCACCTGCACGGAGAAGCGCCGGTCAGCAACGTTCGCGGCTGCGTTCTTCCAAGCGTTCAGGGCCTCATCGGCGGATTCTGCGCTCAGCGCGGCCTGGTAAAGCTCCTGACCCCACCGCGGCAGCCTGTTCGCGATCCCCTCGGCGCGTTCCTGCGCCAGCTTGTCCGGCCAGATGGAATAGGTTTCCAGATACCAACGCAGATCGGCGGTCTCGATGGGACCGAGCGGCGCGGTGAACGCAAAGCGCCGGCTCTCGACCCGTCGCGCACCGGATTGGGCCGGCTCGTAAATGAGCGTGGCGGTGGCCGTGGCCCGGCGCTTCCCCTCGTGGGTTTCGATCTTGGGGTCGGCAAGCGCGAGGATCAGCTCTTCGATGGGTCTGGAGCTGGGCTGCTTGACCGAGGATGGATCGGTGGACAGCCGCTCCCCCAAAGCGGCAAGGAGGGCGGGCATGGCAGCGCTCAAGCCGGTGGGACCGACCTCGATGGGCACGGCGACCGGCTCTTCCTCGAACCAGGTTCCCAGCGCCCCGGGTGTGATGCCAGGCAAAAGCAGGGGAATGACGCGGTAACCCTCTGCCTTGCGGCTCTGCTCGACGGCGAGAGCCTTTTGGATCTCGCGGCGCACCCACGGCGAATTGACCGTGCTCGGGCTGAGCACGACCAGGAACCGCCGCGCCTGCTCGATGGCCGCCGCGATCTCCGGCGCCAGCTTGCTGCCCCCTCGCAAGTTGCGGTAGTCCACCCAGACGGTGAGGTTGAGCGCCTCCAAAGCCCGGCGCAACTCGGTGACGAAGGCGTCATCGGCGGAGGCGTGAGAGATGAAGAGCACGTTGTCTTATATCACGCTGAAATCCCCATACACCGCATGCCCCCCCGGCTCCGACGGCTGGTTCCCCGGGCGCACCAGCAGGCCGGTGCGCAAGCCGGCCGCGGCGGCGGCGTCCAGCTCTTCGCGCACGTCGCTCAGGTAGAGGATCTCCCCGGGGGCCAGGCCGTACGCCGCGGCGATGGCGGCGTAGGAGGCCGCCTCCCGCTTGGGGCCTGTCGTGGTGTCGTGGTAGCCCTCGAAGAGAGGGGTCAGGTCACCGTAGCCCGTGTGGCCGAAGAGGAGCTGCTGGGCTCGCACGCTGCCGGAGGAGAAGACCCGCAGGCGCAATCCCGCGACGCGCCAGGCTGCGAGCGCCTCCGGCACGTCGGGAAAGACGTGCCCTTGCAGTGCGCCGCTCAGGTACCCCTCCTCCCAGATCAACCCTTGGAGGAGCTTGAGGCCGGTCGATTTCCGGTCTTCGGCCATCAGGCGGCGCGCGTAGTCGGCGCCGAAAGGAGGCAGGGCCATCCCCTTCGCGGTCTCCTCGTCATGCTCCCGGCGCAGTTGGGAGAGCGCCGCCGCCAGCTCAGGTCCCGGATCGGGCTGCGAGCAGTAGCGGTCCAGCCGGGCGGCGGCGTAGGGGAAGAGGACGTCGTAGACGAATGAGATCGAGGTCGTCGTGCCTTCGACGTCGGTCAGGACGGCCCCGATCGTCTCGGACGGCCCAGGCGGAGCCACCCTCTTACAGCGTCCGCTGGAAGGGGATGTAGGACGGCCCGAAGCAGAGGGGCTGGAACTTCGTGTCCTCGCCGGACTCCGTGTAGTGAGGCGTCCAGCCCGACTTGTCCTGGAAGAGGCGGATCGCCCGGATGGTCTTGTCCGCGCAGAGGTCGAACCAGTGGTGGGTGCCGCGCGGCACGCGGATCATGTCGCCCTTGACCACCTCCAGGCTGAACGTCGGTCCCTCCGTGGGATGGATGTGGAACAGGCCGCGGCCATCGACGATGAAGCGGACCTCGTCCTCGTCGTGCCAGTGCTCCTTGTTGAACCGGGCGAGCATCGCCTCCACGCCAGGGGTCGTGGACTTGACGTTGATCACGTCCGCCGTCACGTAACCGCCCTCACGCATCAGTTGCTGGATGGGGCCCTGGTAGGCGTCCAGGATCTCCTGGTCGCCCGCGTCCTCGGGCAGCGAGTCCGTCCCTGCGAACTTGCCGTACCAGATGCCGACTCCGGCGAGGAAGCGGGAGATCTCCTGGGGATCTTCCACCACCCGCCCTTCCTGGGGGAACGTCAGAGTTGCCATGCCCGTACCTCCTTGCGCTCGCGGCGCGCTCTATCTTCATCTTAGCAGAAAGGTGACATGCTAGAGTCTCTTGCGCCATGGCCGATCCCGGTGATCCCCGCGACGTATTGGCCGCCGCCGCCCGGCTGTTCTACGACCGCGGCTGGATGTGGGGCACGGCGGGCAACCTCTCGCTGCTCCTGGCCGACGGCACCTTCTGGATCACCGCCAGCGGCAAGGCGAAGGGCCGGCTCACCGCTGCCGACTTCCTGCGCATCGCCCCCGGCGGCGAGGTGGTGGAGCGCGGGCGGGCGGACGACCGGCCGTCGGCCGAGACCAGCCTGCATGACGCCGTCTATCGACAGTTTCCCCAGGCCGGGGCCTGCTTCCACGTCCACTCGATTCCGGGCAACGTCGCCGCCCGCCTGACCACAGGGGATGACCTGCGCCTGCCGCCGCTCGAGATGCTCAAGGGCCTGGGCGTCTGGGACCAGGACCCGGACATCTCGCTCGCCGTCTTCCCCAACCACCTCCACGTGCCGCGCATCGCCCAGGAGCTCCTCGCCCGTTTCACGGCGGCTCCGCCGCGCGTCCCCGGTTTCCTCATCCGCGACCACGGCCTTACCACCTGGGGCCGGGATGCCGAGGCGGCCCTTCATCACGTCGAGCTCTTCGAGTACGTCTTCGGCTACATCGCCGCGGCGCGCCGGGCGGGGCTGGACGCCTGAGGACCGACTACTCGATTTCGATCCCCTTCAGGTCCTCCTCGGGCTCGGGACGCTCGATCCCCAGGCTCTCCAGCGTCTCGACCAGGACCGTGGCCACCAGCAGGTTGCGGAACCATTTCTTGTTGGCGGGCACGACGTACCAGGGCGCGTGCTTCTGGCTGGTGCGTTGAAGGAGGTCCTCGTAGGCCTCCATGTAGTCGTCCCAGTGGGCGCGGTCCTTCAGGTCACCCGTGCGAAACTTCCACCGCTTGGCGGGGTCGTCGAGGCGATCCTGAAGACGCTTCTTCTGCTCGTCCTTGGAGATGTGGAGGAAGAACTTGAGGACGGTGGTGCCGGTCTCGGCGAGCAGGCGCTCGAAGTCGTTGATCTGGTCGAAGCGGGGGCGCCAGATCTCGGGCGGGGCGAGCTCGAGCACCCTTACGGGGAGGACGTCCTCGTAGTGGCTGCGGTTGAAGATCACCATCTCGCCGGCGCCGGGCACTTTGGCGTGAATCCGCCAGAGGAAATCGTGGCTCAGCTCCTCGGGGCTGGGAGCCTTGAAGGCCAGAGCGCGCACGCCCAGGGGGTTGACGCCCTGGAAGACGTGGCTGATGGTGCCGTCCTTGCCGCTGGTGTCCATGCCCTGGAGGACGACGAGCACCTTGCGCTTGTGCTCGGCCCACAGGGACTCCTGGATCGCCAGCAGCCGCTGGTTGAGAGGATGGAAGAGCTGCTCCGCATCCTCCTTGCCACCCTTGAAGCCTTTGGTCGACCCGGGATCGATCTTCCCGAGATCGACTTTGCTGTCCGGCTTCACGCGGTATCTCTTCATGAGTCCTCCAGGAAGGAAGACCAACCTATCATGGGTGGGCTCTCGGAGGCGCCCGCTCACTCCGTCAAGAATCGCACTTGAAAAAAGCTTGAATTCCTCGGGCTTGGAGCGTACCATCGCTTGCGTAGCAGGGGCGTATCGCTCTCTTCGGAGGTGCTCTCTCCGTGGAACCGGGAGTGGGATCTCGTTTCAAATGGTCGGCTGACGCTCCGGTCAGCGCCGCCGGCTTCGAGAGGGTGGAAAGCCAAGTCACCTGTGTCCTCACCCGCTTCCACGTCCGCTCGGTCTGGGACCTCCTCCGCTTCTATCGCGTCTTCCGGCGCGTCCGGCGCGACGCGCGCAGCATCCGGGGCCTGCTGCATGCCGGCTTTCTCGTCGAGGGGCCGCGCACCTGCTACTCCTTCTCCCTGTGGGCTGACGAAGGCGCCATCCTGGAGTTCGGGACGTTCATCGAGTCCCACGTACGGGCGGCCCGGCACGCCTTCCGCGCCACCTTCCGCAAGGATCTCCAGCGGCCCGAGATCTGCTCCACCCAGTGGAAGCTGACGGCGGCCAGCAACAATCTCAACTGGGAAGGGGTGGACCTGCGCTCGCTGATCACCTCGCTTGTCGCCGGCGGCGCGGAAGCGGCGCTTCAAGAGGTGGAGACGCGATGAGCGTGGAGAGCGCCCGGCTCGTCGCCCAGCTCGCCCTGGGTCTCGTCTTCCTTCTCTCCGCTCTCGGCAAGCTGCGCCACCCGGCCGCCTTCCTGCGCGGGGTGGCCGAATACGAGGTCCTGCCGGTCCCTCTGGCCTACGCCTTCGGCGCTCTTCTGATTCCCGTCGAAGCCTTCCTCGCCGCCGCTCACCTGACCGGCTGGGGCCTGGGCCTTGCCGTGCCCTTCGGCATCGCCGTCCTCCTGGCGTTCACCACGGCCGTGGCCGTCAACCTGCGGCGCAATCGCGACCTGCTCTGTCACTGTTTCGACAGCCTGGGCGGCGAGCGCGTGTCGGCGCGCTCCGTCGTCCAACTCGTGCTCCTCCTCGGGGCGGAGCTGTTCCTGCTGGGGGGAGCGGCCCCCCTGACTCACCGCCTGGTGTATCCGCAGCGGGTGGCCAGCCTCGGCGACCTGGCCCTGGCGGTCCTCTGGGCGATCTTCAGCCTGCTGGCCGGTCTCTGGCTGCTGCGGGCCGACGAGGTGGTCCAGCTCTTCCATCGCCATCGCTGCAAGACCTGCTCGGAGGCGCCGGCACCACGGCCGGTCTCCTGAGGTTCGATGCCATGAGCTTCAGCTTCCTCCCCACGTACTTCGCCCTCTGGGCCCTGGTTCTGTTCCAGACCCTGATCATCATCGGGCTGCTGCGCGAGCTGGCGGAGATCCGGCGTCTCGCCGAGGACGGCCGTCTGCCGCAACGGCTGCCGCTGGGGGCCCAGGCTGCCAGCCTCCGCGGCTCCGACCTGCGCACCGGGACGACGTTCGATACCTCGCTGCTCAGCGGGCGGGAGCTGGTGGTGCTCTTCCTGTCCCCCGGCTGCAGGCTCTGCTGGCGGCTGGCCGACGGCACCCGCAAGCTGCCGGCGGAGCCATCCCTCTCCCGCATCGCCGTCTGCCACGGCAGCGCCGGCGAGTGCGCCGCGTTCGTCGAGACCCTGGCCGGCGACGTTCCGGTCCTTCTCGACCCGTCCGGCGCGATGAGCGCGCGCTACGGCGTCCGCAGCACGCCGGTGGCCTTCGTCCTGGACCCGGAGGGCCGGGTCCGCGCCTCTGGCAGCCCGCGACACGCCGGCGAGCTCGCGGAGCTGATCCGGCAGGCCCGGGAGTCCGTGATCCCTGAGGAGGAGCGGGCGCCCGCCCGCGCCTGAGACCGAATCCAAGGAGGAGATCTCGATGAAGACGATCGCCGAGAGCCTTTCCCGCCCCGATGGCTTCGAGCTGGCGACCTGGGTGGTGGCCGGCACCGGCCTCGCGGCAGCGCTCGCCGCGGCATGGATCGACGTCCCCCTCGCTCTGCTGCCGCTGGCCGGCCTCATGGGGTGGTGCCACCTGAGCAGCGTCTGAGGGGTGTCGCTCGTCGGAGCGCTGACGCCCCTCGGGAAGGTGGCACGCGACTGGAAAACCTGGTTCTCGGCGGTCCTGCTTTACACGCTGAGCGGCCTTGGGGTAGGCGCCGGAGTCGGCGCGGCGCTCGGCTGGCTCGGTCGACTCGCAGGCGTGGCTCCGGCCCACGACGGAGTGCTGCTGACCGGGGTCGTGCTCGCCCTGGTGCTCGCGGCGCGGGAGTGGGGACTGGTGCGTTTCCGCCTCCCGGAGAGGCCCCTGCAGACGGAAAAAATCTGGATGCACCAGTTCGGCCCCCTGGGGGCCGCGACCCTCTGGGGCCTGCACCTGAGCCTCGGCTTCTTCACCCGCGTCAACTATGGCGGCTTCTGGCTGCTCGTCCTGCTCGCCTTCGGGCTCGGCGACCCCGCCTATGGCGCCCTGCTGGTGGGCGGCCACTGGCTGGGCAAGACGCTTCCGGTCTGGGTGGCCCCTCTGGCCTATCGGGACCCCAACGAGGCCGGCGATCTGATGCGGATCTGGGAGGGCCGCACCTCGGTCTACGCCCGCTTCCAGGGGCTCGGCCTCGTCGCGACGGCCACGGTCCTCGCCGTCTGGCTGACGGCAGGGAGAGGATGACGACGCCATGCAACCGATCTTCTATGGCAGCTACGCGATGCTCTGGGTCCTGGTGGCGGTCCAGACCACAGTGCTCCTCGAGGTGCTGCGGCGGACGGTCCGCCTCAAGCGCGAGATCGACGAGAGCACTCCGGCCGAGATCAAGGAGGAGCGCCTGGCCGGCGGCACCCGGGTGGAGCTCGCGGCCCGCGACCTCACCCGCGGCGGCGTGGTGCGCACCGACGACCTGCGCGGCGCGCCGGCGGCCTTGCTGTTCCTCACCCCGGAGCCTCCCGGGCAGGGGCTGCCCGAGTGGCTGCTCGACACCTTCCTGGGTCTCAAGAGCAAGAGCGAGGGCCGCCTCTACGTCCTCTGCGACGGCGACGCGGAGGCGTGCTCGGCCCTGGCGGGGCAGGCCGGGCCCGACGTCCCCGTCCTCCTCGACGAGAGAGGAGAGATCCGCCACCGGTTCATGGTCTCCTCCACGCCGGGCGCCGTGATGCTCGACGAGGAGGCGCGCGTCTCAATGTACGGACGGCCTGAACGTCCGATTGACTAGAAAGGAGGTTTGATGAGCGAACACGACGAGTTTGACGAAAAAGAAGCGCCGGAGGAGACGACGGTGCTCTCCGTCGCCGAGAGGCTCGGGCGGCGCAGCTTCATCCGCAAGCTGACCCTGGGCGCCATGGGACTGGCGGCGGCCCTCGTGGGACTGCCCCAGAAGGCGGAAGCGCTGGTGTCGATCGCCTGCTGCACCCTCTGCAAGAGCTCGACGGGCTGCTCCGGCGCCTGCTGCTGGACCTGGGGGTGTTGCTTCGCGGGCGACCACGACCGCTACTACAACTGCAAGGAGTGCTACAGCTCCTCGGCGGCCTGCAACGGGTCCTGCACCGGCGTCGTCTGCTCGCAGGCGATACGCACGCAGGCCCTCTGCTGAGCCCGCCGGGCCGGTGCCACCCCGGGGCGGGCGTGCCGCGGGGTGGCGCCGACCCGGAATCCCCTCTGCTCTCCCCCTGTTGTTGCCGTTGAGTTGGAAGGAGGGAATTTCCCGATGAGTGAAGGAATCATTCGCACCTGCCCCTCGTGCGGGAAGAAGAACCGGCTTCGCTTCTCCCGCCTGGAGGCGACCGCCAAGTGCGGCTCCTGCGGCACGCCGTTGCCGCCCCCGTCCGAGCCCGTGGCCGTGGACCAGGGCAGCGAGCTCGCTGGCGTGCTGCGCGAGTCGAGCCTGCCCGTGCTCGTGGACTTCTGGGCCCCCTGGTGCGGCCCCTGCCGCATGGTGGCGCCGGAGATCGCCAAGGTGGCGGAGCGCAACGCCGGCCGCATCCTGGTGGTCAAGGTCAACACCGACGTCGACCCGGCCGTGGGCCAGGCGCACCGCATCCAGTCCATCCCCACCATGGCCCTCTTCCAGGGCGGCCGGGAGGTGGCCCGGGAGATGGGCGCCCGCCCGGCCGCGGCCATCGAGGGGTTCGTCCGCCAAGCCCTCGGCGTGGCGGCCTGAGGCGCTACTTCTTCTTCTGCCGGTACTGGGTGAGCGTCTTCTCGCTCTCGAAGTAGAGCACTTTGCCGTCGGGCTGGGCGGCGATGATTGCCGTGGCCTTGTCCACCGATTTGCCGGTCACCGGATCGACGGCGGAGCGCGAGGCCGGGTCCTTGGTGAGGCGCTCCTTGCACATCGCACAGCAGCCGTAGTAGGTCTTGTCGCCCACCTGGACGGGGATCATGTCCTTGTCCGAGGCCTGATTGTTGACCATGCAGACCTTCTTGGCCTCGACCTTCTTGAGCCCCGGGGCCGGGGAGGTCTCCGCGGCCACGGCCAGGCCGGCCACCAGCAGCGCGGCAACGCAGAGGGTCAGGGACAGGAGGAAGAGCTTCGTTCTGGGCATTTTGGGTCTCCTCGAAATGTTGGGTAGAGTGCCGGTTCCACCGGTGGGGCGACAAATCGCCATTTCACTGGTATCCTCAAGTGCTCCTTCCCGAGCGCCAGGACCCGCCGCCGCTGGCGGGACGGTCAGGATAACAGGGCTCGCGGGCCCGGACTGCGGACGGACTGCACACGGAGAACATGTGACTGACGCGACCTCAACGAGACCTGGTATCAACTGGCTCAACCTCGTCTTCCTCCTCGGCACCTTCCTCGCCGCCCTCGTCAGCACTCCCTGGTATCTTATCAAGTATGGCCTGGGATGGCCGGAGGCGGTGACCTTCCTCGTCATCTGGCTGTTCGTCGGCCTCTCGGTGACCGCCGGCTACCACCGGCTCTTCTCCCACAAAACCTACCAGGCCGCATGGCCGGTGCGCCTCTTCCTCCTGATCTTCGGCGCCGGCGCCCTGGAGAACTCGGTTCTCAACTGGGCCGCGGACCACCGGGTCCACCACTCCCACGTCGACGAGGAGCGCGACCCCTATAACATCCAGAAGGGGTTCTGGTGGGCGCACATGGGCTGGATCTTCTTCGAGAACGAGACGCCGAACCCCAGCGTCGTCCGCGACCTGACGGAAGATCCCCTCGTCGTCTGGCAGGACAAGTACTACGCGTTGATCGGCATCGGCGTCGCCTTCGGCATCCCGCTGATCGTCGGCCTGCTCACCGGCCACGTCCTCGGTTGCCTGATCATCGGCTCCCTGCTGCGGGTGGTGGTGAGCCACCACGGCACGTTCTTCATCAACAGCCTTTGCCACATGGTGGGCCGGCAGCCCTACAGCACCGAGCACAGCGCCCGGGACAGCCCGATCATGGCCGTCCTGGCCTTCGGCGAGGGCTACCACAACTATCACCACAGCTTCCCCTTCGACTACCGCAACGGCGTCAAGGTCTGGCAGTTCGACCCCGCCAAGTGGCTGATCTGGACCCTCTCTCGCGTGGGGCTCGCCCGGGACCTCCGGCGCGCTCCCGACGCCGCGGTGCTCAAGGCCAAGATCGAGGTGCAGTTCGAGCGCGCCAAGGAGCGGCTGCAGGAGGTGGTGCACGACTTCCGCGAGCATCACGAGGCCCAGCTCCACGAGGCCTACACCCGGCTGCAGACGACGCTCCATGAGCTCCTCTCGCTGCAGCGGCGGGGGAAGGCCCGGCCGGTCCCGGCCGGCCAGGAGCATCTGCCGCTCGAGACCCGCATCGGCCTGACCTACCATGCCCTGGAGGAGGCCCTCCGGGAGTGGAAGCAGACCCTGCGGCAGATGAACCGGCTGCCCATGGCCGCGACCGCGTGAGGCGTGTCTCGAGGGTTCATGGTGAATTCGGGTCGGTCTTGGAGAAGGCCGGAGGGCATACGAGCTAACTTTGCTTAGGGTAGGGGCGGGTCTGGACGGTCGGGAGGGGGCGCGACCCGCCTTGCAGCGGCGAGAGCGTCCTCCCCAGGGCGGGTCGAGCCCCCAACCTGCCGACCAGACCCGCCCCTACCCTAGGCCTCGAAGACAAGGTCAACGTCTATGTACGTGAGCGGTCCCGTTTATCCCCGTTGTCTTCTTGCCGCTTCGCTCCTGTCCGTCCTGACCCTGGGCTCGCCGGTGGTGGCCCAGGGACCGTCGACCATCCCCACGGCCGTCAGGACCACCGCCGCCACCCTGCGCAGCCAGGCGCTCCAGGGAACGAAAGCGTTCGACATCGTCCGCTCCCTCACCGTCGAAGTGGGGCCGCGGCCCGCCGGCTCCAAGGCCTATGACGCGGCCGTGGTCTGGGGGCTGCGCACCCTCAAGGACCTGGGCTTCAGCAACGTCCACGCCGAGAAGGCCACCGTGCCGCATTGGGTCAGGGGGGAGGAGTCGGGGGAGATCGTGGCGCCCTATCCGCAGCCGGTTCACCTCGCGGCCCTGGGCGGCAGCGTCGGCACCCCGGAAGCGGGGATTGAAGCGCCGGTGATCGCCGTCCCGTCGCTGGAAGCCGTGGACAAGCTGGGCCCGGCCCAGGTCAAGGGCAAGATCGTCTTCTACGACGTCCACATGGAACGCACTCGCGACGCCTCAGGCTATGGCAAGGCCGTGCCCGCACGTGGTGCTGGAGCTTCCCGGGCGGCGAAGCTGGGCGCCGTGGCCGTGCTCATCCGCTCCGTCGGCACGGACCACAACCGCACGCCCCACACCGGCGCCATGCGTTACCAGGACGGTGTGGCGAAGATCCCGGCCGCGGCCCTCTCGGTTCCCGACGCCGAGCTGCTGGCCGCCGAGCTCGCGAGCGGCAAGCCGGTGACCTTCCGCCTGAAGCTGGGGGCGCACGTGCTCCCCGACGTGGAGACGGCGAGCGTGGTGGGGGAAATCCCCGGCCGCGAGAAGCCGGACGAGATCGTGCTCCTGGGCGCCCACCTCGACTCCTGGGACCTGGGCACAGGCGCCATCGACGATGGCGCCGGAGTGGCCATCGTGACCGAGGCCGCGAGGCTGATCGGCCAACTGCCGCAGAAGCCGCGGCGGACGATCCGGGTGGTCCTCTACGCGAACGAGGAGTTCGGCACCTCGGGAGCCCGGGCCTACGCCGAAGCGCACAAGGACGAGCTCGCCCGCCACGTGATGGCGACCGAGGCCGACCTCGGCGCCGGCCGCGTCTGGCGCATTGCCTCGAGAGTGGATCCCGCGACCCTGCCCCTGGTGGCCGACCTCGCCCGCCTGCTGGAAGTGGAGCAGGGGAACAACGAAGCCGGGGGAGGCGCCGACATCGGCTTCCTGGCCCCCGCCCACGTGCCCGTCCTCGCCCTCTCGCAGGACGCCACCGCCTACTTCGACTACCACCACACGTCGAACGACACCCTGGACAAGATCGACCCCAAGGATCTCGACCAGAACGTCGCCTCCTGGGCCGCCGTGGCCTACGTGGCGGCCGAGATGCCGGGTGACTTCGGCCGGGCTCCGGAGGGTGGGGGGCGGGAGTAGGATCAGCCCCGGTGCCCTACACCTACACCAGCTATCTTCGCCTCGACGAGCTCCTCGACCTCCAGACGCCGGCGTCCGGGGGCGAGGAGCATGACGAGATGCTGTTCATCGTCATCCATCAGGTCTATGAGCTGTGGTTCAAGCAGGTGCTGCATGAGACGGACCTGCTGCGCGAGGCCTTCGAGGAGAACGACCGGCCCGCGGCCCTGGCCACGCTCAAGCGCGTCCTCACGATCTTCAAGACGCTCGTCTCCCAGGTGGACATCCTGGAGACCATGACCCCCGTGTCCTTTCTCTCCTTCCGCGACCGGCTGGACAGCGCCAGCGGTTTCCAGTCGTTCCAGTTCCGCGAGATCGAGGTCGCCCTCGGTCATCGGGCGCCCGGCCTCGCCGCCCGGCTGCCCGAGGGGAGCCCCGAGCGACGGCGGGTGGAGGAGCGGCTGGCCCGGCCGAGCGTCTACGATTCGTTCCTGCGCTTCCTGTCCCTCAACGACTACCCGATCCCAAAGGACGTGCTGGGCCGCGACTCCACCCTGCCGGTGGTGGAGGACGAACGAGTGCGGGAGATCCTCGTCCGTATCTACCGCACGGACCCCGGCAACCGCGAGGTCTGCGAGCGGCTGGTGGATCTCGACGAGGGGCTTCAGGAGTGGCGTTACCGCCATGTGAAGATGGTCCAGCGCACCATCGGCATGAAGACCGGCACCGGCGGCTCGGCCGGGTTCGAGTACCTGAAGAAAACCCTCTTCGAGCCTCTCTTCCCCGATCTGTGGGCGATCCGGACGGCGTTGTAGGCCGCTGGCTTTGCACGAGGCGGAGCCGTTCTCGTTCGATCCTCGGATGTGGAAGTAGGGCCTCATCACTCCGGCCCTCCTCCAAGGGGAGGAGGGGGAAGGACGACAAGGACAACAGGGACAGCAGGGACAAAAAAGAGGGGACAGGGTTACTTCGGCACCAGCTTCACGTTGTCCACCTGGAATCGGAAGGTCCCCAGCGCCGGGCCGCCGCCGGCGAAGATACCGATGATGTCGGTGCCGTCCAGGCCCAGCTCGGCGAAGGGGACGGTTACCTGCTGCCAGTCCGGGCCGGCGGTGAAGGTCTTCTGGGCGGGCATCCGTCCCAGGTGGGTGGCGAAGAGCATGAGCTGATAGCTGCGGCCGTCCCCCTTGGTCAAGAAGGAGACGCCGGAGAACTTGGACAGGTCCGCCGCGGCCAGGGCTTGAGCGCCGGGGAAGAAGATCATTCCGGACCAGGGGAAGCCGAAGCCCGCCTTCACCTCGCCCGAGATGGCGAGCGACTTGCCCGAGCCCCCGGCGCCGCCGGCAACCACCTCTTTCTGCACGACCGAATTGCCGCCCGCGAGCTTGTCCGTGGACTCCTGCCAGCCGGAGCCGAAAGCGGTCTTCAGGGTGCCGTCCTCGAAATCGCTGATCTCGCCCGAGGCGGGGGGCTGCGCCGCGGGAGCGGTCGCCGGGGCCGCGGCGGCCTGGGACGCCGCCTTCGCTCGCGGTACCTCCTGGCCGATTTTCCAGACCTTCAGGATGTCGCGGCTGGCCGTGACGTCGGTCGTCGGATCCCCCTTGACCAGCACCAGGTCGGCCCGCAGACCGGGAGCGATGCGCCCGCGGTCCTTCAAGCCGAAGATCTTCGCCGGCACCGAGGTGGCGGCGGCCAGCGCTTCGGCGGGGGAGAGGCCGGCCTGCACGAGCAGCTCGAGCTCGCGGTGAATGCTGGCGCCGTGGGTCGTGCCCGGGTTCGGCGCGTCGGTGCCGGCGAGGATTGGCACGCCCGCGGCCTTGAGCTGGCGGATGGCGTCCAGAGCGTTCTGGAACCGCGGCTCGCCGCGCTTGGGGAAGCCGCGGCGGAGGCCCTGGACCTCTTCGGCCGTGAGATACGGCGACAGGCGCGGATCGTCCGGCAGGGCCTGGCCGCTGGCGGTGCCGGTGGTGCTCTCCACCACGGTGAGCGTCGGCGTGACGAACGCCTTGCGCTTCACGGCCAGGGCGATGAAATCCGCCTCCGGCGCGCGGTCCGTGAAGATGTGGACGAGGCCGTCCGCGCCCGCTTCCAGCGCTTCCGTGGCCGCCGTCTCGGTGCTGATGTGGACGACCGCCAGCTTGCCCCGCTTGTGGGCGGCCTGGACGACGGCGGCGATGGTGGCCTTGTCGAGCGTGGGGATCGTGCGGCCGTAGAGCTTGGCGTCCTCGGAGATGATCTTGATGTAGTCCGAGCCCTCGGCGATGCGGGCGTCCACCCAGGCTTGCGCCTCTTCGGGCTTGGTGAGGGTGGGCACGGGCAGGCCGTACTCGGTGCCGTGGCCGCCCGGAGCGGTGGCGAGGAAGCCCGCGCTCAGCAGGTCGGCCCGGCCGGGTGCGCCGGTCTTCGCCTGCTCCTCGCGCTGGGAGCGGGCGAATTGCGGATCGGTGAACATGTCGAGCTCGGTGGTGACGCCGAAGACGGCGGCGCGGATCAGGGCGTCGCCCCAGGTGTGCGTGTGGCCGTCGATGAAGCCGGGCAGCAACGTGTCCCCGGAGCCGTCGATCATCTCGGCTCCAGCGGGCACGGCAACCTTGGGGCCCACGGCGCGGAGGGTCCGGCCCTCGACGACGACCGTGCCGTCAGGGATTACCTTGGAGCCGTCGAAGATGCGGACGTGGGTGATGGCGATGGGCCTCGCGGCTTCGGCCGCTTCGCCGCGGGCTTTGCAGGTCAGGCTCCCGGTCATTATCAAGGCCAGGAGCAGGGTGGGAAGCATCTTGAATCGGATCATGGGATTCTCTCTTCCTCTCAAGGATGTCCAGCGACGAGCACAGTATCGCCTGATCCGGAGGAGCCGGATAGTCATGAGCGTCACGAGGGAGGGGTGACGATTGTCATGCCGTTGGCCCTCATCACCCCGGCCCTCTTCTCCCGCCCTCCCAACCCTCCTCACCGAGAGAGTGGAGAAAGGGGCAGAAAGAGGGGGTTGGGGGCCCCCTCTTCTCCCGGTGATGGGGTATATAGGCAGTAGTACAGGTCCCCGGTCACTGCTCCGACAGTTCCGGCCATTCTTGGGGAATTGGTCTGTGGACCCAAGAGCCAGCCGCCGGCCGGTTCCAGGGTCCATGGGAGGTATTCCTCCGGTCCGTGAACCCTTTACCGCACCGTAGTGGGGATGCGATATTTATCGTTGGGGTCAGGAGGAGGAACAGTAGTACCTTGGGGGATGCATATCCCCGCGGTCGGGCAACCCTGGGTCAGTTGCCAATTAGTAACCGTACCGCACAAATCGGCGCCTTGAGCCCGACCCAGCAGGTGCGGGGTAAGATCAACGAGTGTCTCTTTCATCAGAAACATTGACTTTTTTGCCCGCTTTTTATTCATGTACTATCCTTATTAAGAAGCCTAGGGATGATTCCCTTACTTATCATACCAAGAATTCCGGTGAGAACCAACCCGGACGCTCCTCGAGGGGGCAGCGGCCGGTTCGGGTCCGGCAGAGCGGCCGTCAGCCGGCCGCGGGGACGATCTCGGAGACTCGGCAGAGCTGGACCTCCCTTGCCATCTGGAGGCAGGGGTGTCGGGATCGCACCGGTACCCCTTGCGGGTGAATTCGTCGGCCACGCACATCCCCGACTCCGCCGGCTGGTAGACCTTCTCGTAGGAGACGCTGCAGGTGATCTGCTACCCCCGACCGCAACAGGTTTATGCTTGGCGAAGCTCCGGCAGACTTCTGGTTGCTATCGGTTTGTATGAAGAGGGGAAACGAGCATGGCCCGCCCTACGGTCCTGGTAGTGGATCCAGAGACCTCCCGCCGCCGGGAGATTGCCCATGGCTTGACCGCCTTCGGCTATGAGGTGATCCCCGCGGTGGGCGCGGCGGAGGGCCGGCGGTTCGCCGCGGGCCTCGGGCCGGGGATCGTGGTGCTTCCCACCGGGCTCGCCCGCAATCCTGCTGGCGCCGTCGTCGACCTCTTCCCCTCGCCAGACCCTGCCCAGCAGCGGACTCTCCTGCTCCTTGGTAACGGCGAGGAGGACGGGAGCGAGCTGCCCGAGGAGGTCCTTTTCCTCAAGATCGACGGCCTGGCATCGGCGGACCTGGTGCGACGCATCCATCTCGTCCTCCTGGGACGGGAGATCGGCGTCGAGCCGGACACGGACCTCGAGTCGCTGGTGGGCGACCTGGCGCTGCTGCCGATCCTCGAGCTGCTGCGGGCGGCGAACCGTGTGCAGCTCACGGGCCGCATCCTCTGCGGCGAGGGCGAGTTGGTGCTCGCAGACGGCGAGGTGATCGCGGCCACGGCGGGGCGGGCGCGGGGCGTCAAGGCGTTCCTGCGCTTGAGCACGCTGTCCGCCGGTCCCTTCTGGGTGCAGCTCCGGCCGTCCGTCGGAGTGGCGGACGTCGAGCGGGAGATCCGGCAGGACCTGACGTCCCTCATCTTCCAGGCCCTGGAGGACCGGGTTTTCGACGCGCCGGACGCCCGCGTCCGGGCGCGGGTGGAGCTCGGGCCCGCCTTTTTCGAGACCCGCTTCACCCCCAGCCAGCAGGAGCTGCTGGCCGTGCTGCCCAACTGCGTCACCGTGGGCCGGCTGCTGGACGCCCTGCCGGCGACCGACAACGTGATCCTGCGCGACCTGCTGGGCCTGCGGGAGATGGGGATCATCACCCTGGAGGAGCCGGAGGAGCTGGTGGGCGTGGTCACCGACTCGACGTCGGACCTGCCGCCCGAGGTGGCCCGCGCCCACGGCATCCACGTGGTGCCGGTGCTGGTGCTCTTTGGCGACCGGGTGTATCACGACGGCGTGGACCTCAAGGCCAAGGAGTTCTACGAGCTGCTGGAGAAGGGTCCGCTCGTGCCGCGGACGAACCCCGTGCCGGAGGCGGATTTCCAGGAGGCCTACCGGGCGCTGGCGCCGAAGAAGGACCTCATCTCCGTCCACATTTCGGAGCGGCTGTCGCAGACGGTGGTCCACGCCCGCAAGGCGGCGGAGGAGGGATTGCCCCTCTACCAGGAGCTGCGCGGCCAGGCCGAGAAGGTCGCCATCAAGGTGGTGGACAGCCGCAGCGCCAGCCTCGGCCTCGGCATGCTGGCCCTCTTCGCCGCCCGCATGGCGCGGCGGGGCGTGGAGCCGGACGCCATCGTCGAACGCCTGGAGGCGATGCGCGAGCGCATCCACGTCCTCTTCGTGGTGGACACGCTGGAGTACCTGGCGCGCAGCGGACGCATCGGCAAGGCGCGGGCTCTGGTGGGGAACATCCTCGGCATCAAGCCCATCCTCGGCGTGGTGGACGGCGAGATCGTGGCGGTCGATCGCGTCCGCGGCGGCCGCGCGGCCCATCCGAAGCTGGTCGACCTCTTCCGCGAGCGGGTGGACCCCAAGCGCCCCGTGGTGGTGACGGTCGCCCACGCCAAGGCCCCCGTCTGGGCGGACCGCCTGCGGAGCCTGATCGAGAAGAGCCTCAGCGTCGAAGAGGTGATCATCGCCGAGATGGGCCCCGTCGTGGTGGCCAACGCCGGGCCCGGGACGGTGGGCGCGGCGGTGTTCCAGCCCACCGCGGAGGAGATGGACCTGATCGCGCCGGTGTAAGACCCCTCATCACCCCGGCCCTCTTCTCCCGCCCCCTCCCAACCCCCCTCCCCGGGAGAAGAGGGAGAAAAGACGCCCGCGGCTGTACAATGCAGGCCATGTCCGACGGACCGAAATACAGACAGCGGGGATATCAGGATTCAGAGCGCCGCGACGAGAAACCGCGGCCGGGCCTCCAGGGGCCGCGCGAGAAGAAGGACGGTCCCCGGGGCCGCGGGCTCGGCGCGCCATCCGAGGCGGTGTTCCGCTGCAACGCCTGCGGCGAGAAGCGGCTCATCATGCTCGGCGACGTGCTGCCCCCGGACGCCACCTGCGCGAAATGCGGCGCCGACCTCCACACCTGCTCGAACTGCATCCACTTCGACACCTCGGTGCGCTGGGAGTGCCGCAAGAACGCGGAGATCCCCGCCCGCGTCGCCAAGAAGCGAGACCGCAACGAGTGCCCCCTCTTTACCCCCAAGCTCGTCCAGGAGTTCGCCAAGGACTCCGACAAGCCGTCGCCGGGGGATGCGCGCTCGGCGTTCGACGCGCTGTTCAAGTTCTAGAGGGGCGATCAGGACGAGGAGGGCGAGGCCGAGGCCGGCAAGCAGCTTCTTCATAAGGGGCGCTCCAAGGACACCAAGGACACCAAGGACAAGGAAAACCCAGCCTCGTCGGCACCCTTGATGTCCCTGAAGTCCTTGAAGTCCTTGATGTCCTTTGTGTCCTTGACTTTCTACACAGCCGTCGCCAAAAACCGCGGCACCTGGCGCACCTTCGTCGCCTGCTCGAAGGCGTAGGCCAGCTTGATGAGCGTCGGCTCGCTCCAGGCCGGCCCGAAGAAGGAGATCCCCACCGGCAGGCCGAAGACGTAGCCGGCCGGCACGGTGATGCTCGGGTAGCCCGAAACCGCCGCCAGCGACGAGCTGCCGCCTCCATCGGTGTCGCCGTTGACGAGGTCGATCAGCCACGCCGGTCCGCCCGTGATGGCCACCAGGGCGTCCAGCTTGTGCGCCGCGAAGACGGCGTCCAACCCCTCCTTGCGGGAGTAGCGCTGGCAGTTCGCGAGCGCCTTCTTGTACTTGGGATCGGTGAGCGGCCCCCTGGCTTCCGACATCTCGAAGATCTCCTGGCCGAAGTAGGGCAACACCCGGTCGCGGTTCTTGGTGTTGAAGTCGATGGCCTCCTTCAGGCTGTGAACCGGCGCGGCGGCTCCGAGGCCGGCCAGGTAGCTGTTCAGGTCCGCCTTGAACTCGAAGAGGAGGACCTCGAACTCGTCGTTCTCGAACTTGCCTGCATTCGGCAGCTTGACGGGATCGACGACCGTGGCACCCGCGGACTTCAGCACGCTCAGCGACTCGGCGAGGACGCGGTCCGTGTGCGGGTGGTCTTCCAGTGATCGCGGATGGAAGACGCCGATCTTCGCGCCCTTCAATCCAGCCGGATCGAGGAACTGTGTGTAGTCGGTCAGGGCCTTGTCGCGGCTGGCTTGGGTCGCCTCGTCGCGCTCGTCCACGCCGGTCATCGCGCCCAGGAGGGTGGCGGCGTCGGCCACCGTGCGGCACATGGGACCGGCCGTGTCCTGGGTGTGGGAGATGGGGATCACGCCGGCGCGGCTGATCAGTCCCACCGTGGGCTTGATGCCGACGATGCCGCAGTGCGTGGAGGGAGAGACGATGGAGCCGTCCGTCTCCGAGCCCACGGTAACGGCGGCGAGGTTGGCGGCGGCGGCCGACGCCGAGCCCGAGCTGGAGCCCGAGGGACAACGGTCCAGGACATAGGGGTTGCGGCACTGCCCGCCGCGGCTGCTCCAGCCGCTGGAGGAGTGGGTGGAGCGAAAATTGGCCCATTCCGAGAGGTTGGCCTTGCCCAGCAGCACGGCGCCGGCCTCTCGCAGCCGGGCGGCGAGGAAGGCGTCGCGCGCCGGGATCGATCCCTCCAGGGCGAGCGAGCCGGCCGTGGTGGTCATGCGATCGTGCGTACCGATGTTGTCCTTGAGCAGGACGGGGACGCCATGGAGGGGGCCGCGGGGGCCCTTGGTCTTGCGCTCGGCGTCCAGGGCGTCGGCGATGGCCAGCGCTTCTGGATTGGTCTCGATCACCGCCCGCAGCTCAGGGCCCTTGCGGTTCAGCTCCTCGATACGGCCAAGGTAGGCCTCGGTGATCGAGTGCGCCGTGTAGCGGCCGGACCTCATCCCTTCCTGCAGCTTGGAGATGGTCGTCTCCTCCAGCTCGAACGGCGCCGCCCCCGAGGACACCGCTCCCGGGGCCGGCGCGGCCGGCTGGGCGGCTGCCGCGGCGTGGGGGAGGAGCGGGCCGGCGGCGGCCAGCGCTCCCCCAATGGCACCGGCCTTCATCAGATCTCTGCGGGTCAGGGCTCTCGCTGCCCGATCGTCGCTCTTCACGGTGATCCTCCTGTCAAGTCCGCGGCTTGGTCCGGGGATTCTACCTGGAAGACGGGCTCTTCAATCAAAACACGAACATCCCCACCGCCGCGGCGAACATCAGGAGCGTCGTCAGGCCGACCACGATCTGGTTGAGCCGTGAGCTCGGCTGCTGTTGCATGGTCTTCGCGTCCGAGGCCAGGATGAGGATGGCGACGAGCAGGAAGGGCGCCAGGAGGCCGTTGATGACGGCGGACCCGAAGAGGATCTTGATGGCGTTGACGTGGAGGAAGTCGAGCAGGACCCCCAGCGCCGTCGAGAGGACCACGATCGAGTAGAACTCCCACGCCCGCCGGGGCTTGCGGTCGAGCCCCTCGCGCCAATTGAAGGTCTCGGCGAAGGCGTAGGCCGCCGAGCCCGAGAGCGTCGGGATGGCCAGGAAGCCGACGCCGAAGATCCCCACGGTGTAGAGGGAGGAGGCCCACCGGCCGGCGACCGGGGCGAGGGCCTCGGCGGCCTGGCGGGAGGTCTCGATGTGGGTCTTGCCATGCGCGTGCAGCGTGAGGGCCGTGGCAAGGATGATGAAGAACATCACCAGGTTCGAGAAGAACGTGCCGGTCCCCACGTCGAGCCGGCGGTCGAGCAGCTCCCGCCGGGTGGCGCCCTGGCGGCGGATGAGCATCAGTCGCCCCATGGCCCGCTCCTCTTCGACCTCCTGAGAGGCCTGCCAGAAGAAGAGGTAGGGGCTGATCGTCGTCCCCAGGATGGCGACCAGCGTCGACCACCCTTTGGACGTCTTCGGCAGCGAGACGCTGAGGGTGTCGCGCAGGACGGAGGACCAGTCGGGGTGCAGGAGCAGCGCGGTCACGATGTAGGCGCCGAGCGACAGCGAAAGCCACTTGAGGATGGAAGCGAACTGCTGGTAGCGCAGCCAGAGGGTGGCCGCCGCGATGATGGCTCCGAAGACGACGACGAAGTAGTGGGAATTGAGGCCGGTGAGCATCGCGGCGGCGTCGGCCATGCCGGCCAGGTCGGCGGCGATGTTGAGGGTGTTGGCGGCGAGCAGGGCGAGGCAGACGACGATCAGCACCGGCCGTGGAAAGCGGTCGCGCAGCACCCCCGCGAGCCCCTTGCCGGTGACCATGCCGATGCGCGCGCACATCATCTGCACGGCGGCCATCAGCGGCCAAGTCAGCAGCGCCGTCCACAGAAAGAGGGTGCCGAACTGCGCGCCGGCGATGGAGTAGGTGGCAATGCCCGACGGATCGTCGTCGGCCGCGCCGGTGATGACTCCGGGGCCGAGGGTCGCGAAGAAACGGCGGACGAGGGACTGCTTGCCCTTCTGCGTACCCTTCCCCTGGGCCATGAAGCCTCCGTGGAGCGAAGTGCGTGCTGTAAGGGGAGTCTACAACTACATGGGCCGCAGGCGCCCTGTGCCAGCGGTCCCCGAGACCCTGCTACAATCCGGCCCGCATGCTCCGATCCGTCGTATCGCTCTGTGTCGTGCTCCTGGCTGCGCTCCTGGCGGCCGGTACGGCGGCCGTCGCCCAGAGCTCCACGGTGCTCACCCCGGCTCAGGGCCCGGTGCAGGCTGAGCTGCGCGTCGAGCGCAAGCTCCTGTCGATCGACCTGGTGACCTACGGCGAGGCGCGGGAGCAGCACCGGCGGGTGCGGCAGCGGCTGGAGGAGGTCCTCGGCCGGCTCGACAAGGCCCTCGCCGGCGACTCCGTGGCCCTCGGCACTCTGGAGGGTCTGCAGACCGAGCTGGACACCGCCCGCGCCGCCTCCCGCGTGGCCGAGGACCGGGTGGCCGCGCAGCTCGAGCGGCTGCAGGAACGCCTGCGGCGCATCGGCCTGCTGGAGGGCGAGACCGCCGCTGGCCGGCAGTCCGACGCCGTCACCGGGCGCTGGCGGGTCACCATCTCGCCCCAGAACCTGAGCGCGGTCTTCGACCTGCGCCTCAACGGCACGGTGGTGAGCGGCGCCTACCAGGTCGGAGGCTCGACCGGCGGCTCCTTCCGCGGCACCTTCGCGTCGGGACGCCTGCATCTGGAGCGCATCGACGCCAGCGGCGGCTTCGACAGCGTGTGGGAAGGCACGGTGGCCGACGGACGGATCGTGGGCACCTGGACGTCCAATGAACTGGTCACCGGCAGCCCCAACCGTGGGGGCTGGACCGCGGTGCGTGAAAGCGAGCCCTGAAGTGAACCGAGACAATTTCCTCTTCGCCACCATCGGCATCCTCGTGGGTTTCATCTCGGGATACCTGATGCATGAAGTGATGGCCACCCGCCAGCCGCCGCGCCTGACGCCCGAGATGCGGGCACAGATCGTCGTCCCCG
Organism: Thermoanaerobaculum sp.; assembly: GCA_021154885.1. Taxonomy (GTDB): domain Bacteria; phylum Acidobacteriota; class Thermoanaerobaculia; order Multivoradales; family UBA5704; genus DATARR01. The sequence goes on along the minus strand of JAJKHS010000004.1, from coordinate 51,056 downwards.
GCGGGGAGCAGGGACCCGTCGCCGCCCCCGAGGGCGATGCCGGTGCCGCTCCGGCCGCCGGCGGCGGTGCTCCGGGCATGCAGGCCATCCAGGAGCTGAGGGCTTACGTCGAGAAGAATCCCAACGACACCAAGGCCGTGCTGCAGCTCGCGAACCTCAACTATGACATCCGCAACTGGAAGCGGGCCCAGGAGCTGTATCAGCATTACCTGGAGCTGAAGCCCAACGATCCGGATGTCATGACCGATCTCGGCATCGCCTACCGCGAGACGCGGGATTTCGACAAGTCCCTGCAGCAGTTCCAGCAGGCGCAGAAGGCGGAGCCGGGACACTGGCAGGCCTACTACAACGAGATCGTGGTGCTGGCCTTCGATCTCAAGAAGTTCGACCAGGCCACCCAGATCCTGGCCAAGCTCCAGCAGATGCAGCCGGGCAATCCCGACGTCGCCAAGCTCGCGGCCGAGGTGGCGAGACAGCGCAACGCGGCGTGAACGATGGGCCGTCTCCTCGTCCTGCTCCTGCTGCTGTACATCCTCTGGCTGGCGGTCCAGAACTTCATGCAGAAGCTGAGAGCCGCCACCGGCTCCGGCACCTTGCGGCCGCAAGCTCCGATCGCGCGCTCCGCCGCCGCGCCCTCGACGCCGTCCCCCGAGATCCTCCTCGCCTGCGCCGCCTGCGGCACCTACGTCCCCGCCTCCCGGGCCTTGCCGGGCGGCGGGACGGAGGTGTTCTGCTCGGAGGAGTGCCGCTCTCGCCGACCCGATCCGTGATGCAGTCCAATCCATGGAACTCTTCGCCGACGTCGCCCTCCCCATCCCCCTGCCGGACCCGCTGACCTACGAGATCCCGCCCGCCTGGGCCTCGCAAGCGGTGACGGGGGTGCGCACCCGGGTGACGATGGGCCGGCGCCGGCTGACGGGAGTGATCGTGGGGGTCCACCAGCGCCGGCCCGAGGGAGTGGCGATCCGTCCCATCGAGGAGGTCCTCGACCGCGCGCCGGTGCTCACCGCCGACCTCCTGGAGCTGGCGCGGTTCGTCGCCGACTACTACATGGCGCCCCTGGGCGAGGTGGTCCGCTCCATGCTGCCGTCCGACCTGCCGCCGTGGGGAGACCGCAAGGTCTGGCTCACCGACGCCGGCGCCATGGCCCTCCCGCGCAGCCCGGCCGAGACCGCGGTCGTCGACGCCCTGCGCGAGGGCGGGCGGATGAGCGTCGCCGAGCTTCAGGCGCGCTCCGGACTGCCGGACCTGGACGAGGTCCTCGCTCTCCTCGCCGAGGGGGGACGGATTGGCAGCGAGGCCCATCGTTCGCGCTCCGCCCGCTACGTCAACGCCGTCGAGCTGGCGCCGGGCGATCTCTCCGCTCACCTCGCCGCGGCCGGTCGCTCGGCCGCGGGGCGCGGTGTGGTCGACTACCTCGCCGCCGTGGGCCGGCCGGCCACCGTGGCCGAGGTGGCCGCGGCCGTGGGGTGCACGCCGGCCGTCCTCCGCCGGCTGGTGGGGAAGGGGGTGCTCCGCCAGTTCACCCAGGTGGAGAGGCTGTCGCTGGGCCGCCACATCCTGGGATTACCGGAGAAGGATCAGGAGATCGTCCTGCGAGACGACCAGGCCCACGCCCTGCGGCGGATCACGGAGATCCTGGACCGCCGCGAATTCGCGCCGCTCCTCCTCCAGGGAATGACGGGCTCGGGCAAGACCGAGGTCTACCTGCGGGCGGCGGAGGAGACGCTCGCCCGCGGCCGGTCAGCGATCCTGCTGGTGCCGGAGATCGCCCTGGTGCCGGCCCTGGCTCGGACGGTCGAGCGCCGATTCGGCGGCGAGCTCGCCATCCTCCACTCGGGGCTCGGCACGGGCGAGCGCCACCAGGAGTGGGAGCGGGTGCGGCGCGGCGAGGCGCGGCTGGTGCTCGGCCCCCGCTCGGCCCTCTTCGCGCCGGTCGCGGACCTCGGCCTGGTGGTGGTGGACGAGGAGCAGGACAGCTCGTACAAGCAGGAGATCGACCCCCGCTACAACGCCCGCGACCTGGCCCTCGTGCGCGGCCGGGACGCGGGCGCCGTCACCCTCCTCGTTTCGGCCACGCCGAGCCTGGAGAGCCGCTTCAACGCCGAGCGCGGCAAGCTGGAGCTGCTGCGGCTCACCGAGCGGGCAGGCCCGGGGACGCTGCCCGAGGGGATCCTCGTCGACCTGCGAGAAGAAGGGGTGTCCCGCCGGCCCGGGGAGGTCCACTTCTCCGAGCGATTGCAACTCGAGATTCGCCAGGCGATCGCCGATGGCGACCAGGTCATCCTGCTGCGCAACCGCCGCGGCTACGCCCCCATGCTCCTCTGCCGGGCCTGCGGCGAGGACTTCCGCTGCCCGGACTGCGGCCTGCCGCGCACCTTCCACCGGCGGGACCGGCGCCTTGTCTGCCACTACTGCGGCAACATGATCCCCGCGCCCGCCCGCTGCCCCGTCTGCTCCGAGGAGGCCCTGGAGGCCATCGGCGCCGGCACCGAGCGGGTGGAGGAGGATTTCAAGGAGCTCTTCCCGGGGGTGACGGTCGACGTCCTCGACCGCGACACGGCGCGCCGGCCGGGCGGCCTCGCCGCCCTGCTGGAGCGCTTCGGCCGCGGCGAGATCCAGGTGCTCATCGGCACCCAGATGGTCTCCAAGGGGCACCACTTCCCGAACGTGGCGCTGACCGCCGTGCTCGCCGCCGACGCCTACCTCGGCTTCCCCGACTTCCGCGCCGTCGAGCGCACCTACAACCTCCTCACCCAGGTGGCGGGCCGGGCGGGGAGGGGAGAGCGGCCGGGCCGGGTCGTCATCCAGACCTATCACCCCGACCACTACGCCATCCAGGCCGCCCTGCGCCAGGACGACGAGGGTTTCGCCCGCGAGGAGATGCGCTTCCGCCGCGTTTTCCACTATCCGCCCTACACGCGCATGGTGCAGATCCTCGTCCGCGACAAGAGCCGCGACAAGGCCCAGGGGATCATCGCCGGTCTCGCCGCCGAGCTCGCCGCCCACCCGCTCGGCCGCGGCGTCCGCCTCTCCGGCCCCGCGCCCGCCCCCCTCGAACGCCTCCGCGGCCAGTGGCGCTTCCAGCTCCTCGCCCGCACCGCCAACTTCCGCGACCTCCACCGCCTGCTGAAGGAGGTATTGCCGAAGAATCCGGGGTACGACCTGGTGGTGGACGTGGATCCGCAGCAGCTTCTGTAGGCGGGCTGAAAGACAGGGACTGCAAGGACTTCAGGGACAGCAAGGACGAGAACAGTGCCGGCCCCGGGGAGTCCTTGGTGGTCCCTGGTGTCCTTGGAGTCCCTGAAAAACGCATTACCCCTATAGAAGAAGAAGCAGCCCCCGGTCCAGCCCTTGCAGAAAGGCCTCCGCAAGATATCGAGGGCTGCACGGATCTGCTATGGTGCGATAGCATAGACGTACCGAAGATCGCCTGCTGTATCGGGGTGAGGACGAGAGGAAGGAAGCGTCGACATGGACCATCTCCACCTGTACTCGCGACAGGACAGCCCGACCTCCGAGCGATACACCGCGGTCGCCCCTCCGCCGCCTGCGCCTGCGTACCGCTGCATGGCTCCGTTCCTCGACGGCTTCGTGCGGCGGAGTGAGCTGGCCCGTCTGATCGCGACTCTGCAAGCCAGTGGGCTCAGCGGTGCCCCCGTCGGCCTCATGGGAGCCGAGGGGTTCGGCAAGACGGCCCTGGCCCAGGCGGCCTGCTGGGATCAGCGGGTGCGCGCCGCGTTTCCGGACGGCATCCTGTGGACGAGCCTGACGGAGGGGCTCGACGCCCACGGCCGCTTGGAGAAGCTCCGGGAGATCGTCCGTGGGCGGACGCGGGTGGAGCCGCCGGCCTTCGACACCCTGGCCGCGGCCGGCGCTCATCTCGGCGCGCTCCTGGCCGGCTGCCGCGCGTTGCTGGTGATCGACGGTGCCTCCGCCGCCGACCGGACGTTCTTCGCGAGCCTCCCGGCCGGCGTCGCGGTCCTCATCACCACCTGCGACGGCGCTTGCCTCCCGGCCGGTGCTCAGCGCATCGAGGTCGGTCCCCTGGCCACACCCGAGGCGGTGGCGCTGCTGCGCGCGGGCCTGCCGCGGGCCTGCGAAGGGTCGTTTGGGGCCCTGGCCAAGCGGCTCGCCAACTGGCCGTTGCTCCTCGGCATCGTCAACCGGCAGATCCGGGAGCGGGCGGGGAAGAGCCGGCCAGCCCTGGACGGAGCGCTCCAGGAGGTGGTCCGCGCTCTCGAGGTCGTGGGTCTGGCCGCCAGGTTCGACCGCCGGGACCCGCAGGCCCGGCGCGCCGCCGTCTGGCGGGCCGTGGCGGTCGCTCTGCGCAGCGTGCCCAGCCAGGATCGCGACCGTCTCATCGACCTCGCCGCCTTCCCGCCCGAGGAGGACGTTCCCCTCACCGTCGTGCGGAGCCTCTGGGGCCTGGGCCCGACGGAGGCGCGGGCGCTCGCCAAGCGGCTGCGCGACCTCGCGCTGGTGAGCCTCGATCCCTGGGCCGGCACCCTCCGGCTGCACACCCTGGTGCACGGGTTCCTGCTCCGCCGGCGCCATGCCGCCGGCCGGGGGATTGAGCCATTGGGCTAGCGGTCGTGCTTCCGGGGCTTTTCCAACTCGGCGCGGAGCTTCACGATCTCGGCCTCGGCGGCCTTCCGGGCCTCCGCCTCGCGAGCGGCCTGTTCCTCGGCGGCCTTGCGGGCTTGGGTTTCCAGAGCCCTTTCCACCTTGGGATCCAGCAGGCGTCTGCCGGTCAAGGCCTCGAAGACGAGAAGGGCCTGGCCATCCTCTTCAACCCCGAAGAGCAGACCCGTGGTCTCGGAGAGCAGCTGGCCCTGGGAATCCGGCTGGATCTGCTGGTAGGTCCCGTCAGGGCCCAGCCGGTAGCCAGTCAATAGCAGGCGACCGCTCGTGAAGCTGGTTGGAGGATCGAGAAGGAGATATTCCGGGATTCCGGCCTGCTGATAGGTCTCCACCTTTTTCACGTAGTCATTGCCGCGGATCTCAGGGTCCTCGGAGGAGACGACCTCGACGATGAGACAGGGCCGGACCCCCTCCTTGGCGACGTCGAAGCTGCGCCTTTCCTGATCAAACTTCTCGCGGACTCCCGGGACCACTGAGAGATCGGGAGAACTGCGGGGAGAACCGGGAATCCCCCAGAACATCTTCAGGTCCACGACCAGCGTCACGTCGTCTCGGAGCTCGTAATACTGGTCGAGAATTCTCGCCAGGAGAAACAGGAGCTCCCAATGCGCTTGGCTCTGCCCCACTTCGTCTCCGGGTTGGGGATCGAGAAGGTCTTCCGCGGTCAGCGGAATCTGCTCGTCAATGACTTTGCCGTTGGGGAGGCGGACGCTACGCCACCGCCATCCGTAGCGGAAGGGATCGGCGTTTTCGGAAGCGGTCTCCGTCTCCCAGTCGGCCGGCAGCTTGCGCGCGGGCTCACCCATGGGGTGAGTATAGAGAGTCTCCGGGCTCAGGTCAATATAACGCATTCCGGCGACGAGCGCAGCCCTGGAAGCCCCGGCATCGGTTCGGAGGGAGGGGGAGCAGCATAGTGCAGAGCCTCGTCCGCGACAAGAGCCGCGAAAAACAGCTCCTCTAAACCGTCGCCCATCTCTTAGTCCTGAACCCCGCGGGGAGCTTGCTCCGTGCGGGCCTCGGGGCGCCCCAGATCGGGGCCCTATCTTTGCGCACGTGATGTTTCTATAATTGATGCGTCCGCGCGTAGCTGGTGGGTAGGCGTAGTATGGCAGTGCAGGAATCGATCATTCAGTTTCGTCGGGATCCGCTGCGGTTCCTCGATCAGGCGTTCCCGGCCGCAGGTGACACCCTCTGGTTGCCGGGCCGACAACTGTGCGTCGCGGGGCCGGCGGCTGCCAGGGCCGTCCTGGCCAACGACGAGGGCCTCTACCAGGAGCACTCCGACTTCTTCCATACGCGGCGGGGCACGTTCGGCCCACGCTCGGTGCAGGTGCAGATCGGGCGCTCGGCCCGATCTTTGCTGAACGCCTACCTCGCCGCGCACGCGGACGAGCTGACAGCCTCCGTGCGGCGAGACCTGGTGCCGGCCAGCGAATGGCCCGACGCCGGCAACTGGCTCGTCTACCGGCACCTCGCGGCCGTGCTGGTCGCGCCGGACAGCCCGGTCCGGCTGCGCCGGATGGTGGACGAGATCGTGGAGCGCGCGGTCCTGGCCGGGGCCCGAGAGCGTCAATCCCGTCTGCGTCGCGCGGTGTTCCGCTTCCGCGTGGCGCGCGAGCTGGCGCAGGCGGTGAAGCAGCGGCGGGCGCGAGGCGCTGGCCAGCCAGCCGACCTGCTGGACGTCGTGGCTGGCGCGGCAGGCCCAGACTCGCTGGTGGCGGACTTGGCCGAGGTGTTCCTGTCTTTCGTGTTTGCCGTCGCCGGCTCTGTCGGCTTCACCCTCGGCTGGTCGGTCTACCTGCTGGGAACCAACCCGCCCACCGACGCCGAGCCCGCCTGGGTGGTGCGGGAGGCGCTGCGCCTGTGGCCAGTGGCGTGGATGCTGGGTCGCCGCCCGGCCAGGCCTCACCACGTGGCCGGCGTCGCGGTCACCCCTCAGGACCTGGTGGTCGTCTGCCCCTATCTGGTACACCGCCACCCGCGATACTGGGATGATCCCACCAGCTTCCGGCCCGAGCGGTGGGCCACAGGCCATGATCAACAAGCCTACATTCCGTTCGGCTGGGGCCCGCACACATGCGCCGCGGCGTCCCTGTCACTGCAACTGGTCGAGGACATCCTGCGCACCCTTCTCGACGGCCGCCGGTTGACCCTGACATCCAATGACCACCGGCCGTGCGTCGGTCCCGCGCTGGCTCCGCCACGGTTCAGGCTGAGCCCGGTACTACACTCGGCCGCAATGCCGAATGAAAGGAGGTGAGTGACATGGCGAAGATCAAGCGTGCCGTGATGGCTGCATTGGCCATTCGGAGTAGCGACCACCGCTACCTCTGGTTCCTGTACCACGACATCTGATCGATCCACCGGTGGGGGGCGGACAGGCTTCGCTCCCCACCGTCTCTGCGGGAGAATGCATGCCCAGGACACCCGAAGAGCTGGACGTCCTTCGCGAGCTGCGCGCAAAGAGCTACGCCGGGGGTGGCGTCTTCTGGATTGGCGACGGCGAGCTGGGCGTGTTCGACCCCGACGTGGCCCAGAAGGTCAACGCGATCAACTTCAGCGACCTGACCCTGCCCGACAAGCTCGCCGACCTGCTGCGTGGCCGCAAAAGCACGCCGTTTTCGTGGAAACAGTTGCGCGAAGCTTGGATCGCGCAGCTTCGGTCCCTGTCGGACGGCGAGGGCACCGGTCAGCTCGCCGCCCGCATGGAAGACCTGCTCAACGAGCGGCTCGACCGCCCCCTCGACCTAGTCTGGGTGGCGCAGGAGGTGTGCACCCGGGCGCTGCTGCCAATCGTGGTGGCCGGCCTGCCCCCTGCCGACGCGGCGCGCGTGCTACGCGACCAGACCTTCAAGCTCACCCGGCTGCTGGCCACCGAAGCCTCGCGCGAGACGTTCTGGAAGGCGGCCCGCGCAATCCTGATCCAGGTCGGTGCCGGCAACGCGATCCGCCGCGAGCTGCGCGGCCGCGCAGCCGGCCGCCGGTCGCGCCAGCTCGACCTGACCGACCCGGTCGTCGGCCTGCTGCCGGAGCTGGGCCTGGATCGGGCCGTCGATGCGGTCACCGCCGTGCTGACCGCCATCGCCGGCCCACCGGGGGCCGTCGCCGCGTGCCTGCTGTACGAGCTTACCCACCGGCCCGACTGGGCCGCGAGGCTGACCAGCGAGCTCGAGGCGGTCTCGACGGCCGAGCTCTACAGCGCGCCCGCCCGCGTCGCCCCGGTGACCCACCGTTTCGTCAAAGAGACGCTCCGCATGTGGAGTCCGCCGCTGCTCATGACCCGACCGGTGCGCACCGACATCAGCCTCGAACAGGCACAGCTCAAAGTCGGCCAGCGCTACCTCCTCAGTACCTACCTCATCCACCACGATCCGCGGCACTGGAAAGCCCCAGACACCTTCGACCCTGACCGCTGGCTGCCCGAGGCAGCCCACGGGCCGTGCTCCCACGCCAGCTACGTCCCGTTCGGCTGGGCCCCCAAAGCTTGCATCGGAGCCGGCCTGGGCACCACGCAATTGATACTGTTGTGCCATCTCATGAGCACCCGCTACCGCATCCAGCTCTCGGACCCTGAAACGGTCCGCATGGCTCTGGCTGCCGTGCCCATGCCCCTGAATTTCCGCGGCACGATTACCCGCCGCTGACCGCATCCGCCGCCTGGACCTCCCGCTTCGCCTCCGTCTCTCTGTGGGGGGCCCAGGGTTGGGAGCTCGTCGGGAACGTTCCGGACAGGGCACCGTCAATCCAGGTGGGCATAATAGCGATCAAGTATAGCTTGGCGAGGGGGCTCGATTAGCCTCTATGCCCGGTCGATATAACGTATTCCGGCGACGAGCGCAGCCCCGGGAGCCCCGGCCTCCCTGCCGGCTTCTTTTTTGGAGCTACACTGAACCCGATCCTCCGTGTCTTGAACCACCATGGCGCCCGTCTACGACGTCTTCCTCAGTCACAGCACCGCCGACAAGCCGGCGGTGGAGGAGCTCGCCCGGAAGCTCGTCGAGGCCGGGATCAAGCCATTCTTCGACAAATGGGAGCTGATCCCCGGCGAGTCCTCTCAGGAGTCGCTGGAGAAAGCGCTGGACGAGAGCCGTACCTGCGCCGTCTTCGTCGGTTCTGCCAGCCTCGGCCCGTGGCAGAACGAGGAGATGCGTTCCGCGATCGATGAATGGGTCGGCGACAAGACCTTCCGGGTCATCCCCGTCCTTCTCCCTGGAGCCCCCGATCCCAGAGAAAGGAAGATGCCCCGCTTTTTGAGGCGCCCCACCTGGGTGGACTTCCGGGCGGGATTGAATGACGGAGAAGCCTTCCGCTCCCTGATCAGCGGCATCCAGGGAAAGCCTCCAGGCCCCGGCGATTCAGCAGCAGGGGAGCTCATCCCCTCCAGGGCTGTGGCTTCTCCCTATCGCTGCATGGCCCAGCCGCCGGAGGGATTCATCCACCGCGGCGAGTACGAGAAGGTCCTCGAAGCCCTCTGCCCCGGAGACGGAATCGCCCAAGCCTCTCCCGCGGCCGGCCTTACCATGGCCCTCCAAGGAGCCGGCGGCTTCGGCAAGACCTCCCTCGCTCAGGCGATCTGCTTGGACGAACGGGTTCGCCGGCATTACCCGGACGGCATTCTCTGGACGACGATGGGGGAGAATCTCGATTCAGAAAACCGGCTCTCCCGCATTCTCGATCTGATTCGCTGGTGGACCGATAAGGAGCCGCCGGGATTCAAGGATTTCCTGGTGGCAGGAGCCAAGCTGCGCGAGATCCTGAAAGGCCGGCGCATCCTGCTCGTCGTGGACGACGTCTGGTCTGCCGCCGACGTGACGCCGTTTCAGGGACTTGGAAATGGCTCCGCCGCCCTCATTACGACTCGCGACAGCCAGACGCCTCCGGCTGATTCGGTGCGGATCGAAGTCGATGCTCTGGCCTCCCGCGAGGCGGTGTCCCTTCTGCGCTCGGGATTGCCGGAGGGCGAGGAGAGAGAGCTTGCATCTCTGGCCGTTCGACTTGGAGAATGGCCTCTCCTCCTGAAGCTGGTGAACCGGCAATTGCGGGAGATGGTACAAGAGGACGGTCTCGCGATGGCGGACGCTCTGCCGGAGATCTGGCAGGCTTTGGAGCTCGAGGGTTTCTCGGCTTTCAATCGGGATGATCACGAGGATCGCCATGCCGCGGCGGACCGGGCCCTCTCCGTCAGCTTGGGACGCCTACCGGCGGAAGAGCAGGAAAGATTCCTCCATCTCGCCGTATTTCCTGAAGACGCCGACGTGCCGCTCGCCGTCCTGGAGCGCTTCTGGGGATCGGCGCGTTTCGAGACGCAGAGATTCTGTCGCCGTTTACACGACCTCTCTCTATTGCTTCGCTTCGATCGGAAGGAGGGGACGGTTCGCCTCCATGACGTCTTCCGCCAGATCCTGATCCAGCGCAGCAAGGCCGAATTGCCCGCTCTTCACCAAGAGCTCCTGCAGCGGTTCAAGCCCGCGAGCGGGACATGGGCAGACCTCCCCATCCAGGAATCCTATCTCTGGCGTTATCTCGCCGGTCACCTCCGAGGCGCCGGATGGGACGCCGAGCTTCGGGACCTGCTTTTCGATTTTTCGTTCCTTGCCGCCAAGCTCGCTGCCACGGACGTGAGCTCGCTGGTCGCCGACTACGGATCCCTCGCCCGAGACGGCCCGGAGCTGCACCGGATCCAGGGTGCTCTACGGCTGTCGGCCCACGTTCTTGCCCGGCATCCCAAGGACCTGGCGCCTCAGCTCCTCGGGCGGCTGCTCGATCGCGAGGAACCAGAGACCCGGCGTCTCCTCGACGGCGCCAGGTCCTGGCGCGGCGCTCCCTGGCTCCGGCCCCGGACGGCGTCGCTGATCCGGCCGGGCGGTCCGCTGATTCGCTCCCTGGAAGGTCACGCGGACACGGTCACTGCGGTGGCGGTGGTGGACGGCCGGCGGATCCTCTCCGCCTCCGCGGACCGGACCCTGCGATTGTGGGACCTGGAAACAGAAGAGGCCCTGCGCACTTTCGAAGGGCACGAAGGCGGTGTCCAGGGGGTGGCGATGGTGGACGACCGCCGGGCCGTCTCCGCCTCCGAGGACGGAACGCTGCGGGTCTGGGACCTGGAGACCGGAGCGGCCCTGCGCTCGTTCGCAGGGCATACGGGAGCCGTCAATGCGGTGGCGATCGTGGAGCGGCGGCGGGCCGTGTCCGCCTCGGGAGACGAGACGCTGCGGGTGTGGGACCTAGAGACCGGAGAGACCCTGCGCACTCTGGAAGGCCACTCGGCCGGGGTCACCGCCGTAGCGGTGGTGGATGGCCGGCGGGCCGTCTCCGCTGCCAACGACGGGTTCCTGGCGGTGTGGGACCTGGAGACCGGGGAGGCCCTCCACGTGCTCGAAGGGCACGACGCCGGGATCGGTGCCGTCGCTGTGGACGGCAACCTCGCCGTTTCCGCCTCGGCCGACGGGACGCTGCGCGTCTGGGACCTGGAGACCGGGCAGGCTCTCCAAACCCTTGACGATGGACGCGGGAGCTGGTTTCAGGCGGTAGCCCTGGTGGACCGGCGGTGGGTCCTCTCCGGTTCCGACGACGGAGCGGTGCGCCTCTGGGACCTCGAGACGGGCCAGTCCACAGAGACCCTGGGACGACATGCGCACTGGCTCGCCGCCCTGGCCGTGACTCCGGATCAGCGCATCGTCTCCGCCTCCTGGGACCACACGCTGCGGCTGTGGAACCTTCATCCCGATGAGGCGCTCAGCGACTTCGACGGCCACAGCCGTGGGGTGACCGCCGTGGCGGCGGAGGGCCGGCGCGCCATCTCGGCCTCCCTCGACAAAACGCTGCGCGTCTGGGACCTCGAATCCGGCCAGTGCCTGCGAATCCTCGAGGGACACACGGATGGGGTCAATGGAGTGGCCCTGATGGCAGGAGAACAGGCCGTCTCAGGCGCCCAGGATAAGACGCTCCGGGAATGGGATCTGGAGACCGGCTGCAACCGGCAGACTCTCCAGAACCACCAAGGCAGGGCCGGAGTGAATTGGGTGGCCGCGGTGGAGGGCCGGCGGATCCTCACCGCCTCCTCCCTCCGGTCGATGGAGCTGTGGGACCTGCACACCGGAGAGACCCTGCGCTCCTTCGCCGGACACTCGGAGAGCGTCAAAGCGGTGGCGGCCGTCGACGGCCGGCGTGGAGTCTCCGCCTCCTTCGACCGCACCCTGCGGGTCTGGGACCTCCAAACCGGAGAATTGCTCCGCGTCCTGGAAGGGCACTCGGCCGGGATCTACGCCGTGGCCGTGCTGGACGGCCGGCGGATCGTCTCCGGGTCTGACGACCGGACGTTACGGGTGTGGGACCTGGAAACCGGAGAGATTCTGCGTTCCCTGGAAGGGCACTCGGCGACGGTCCGCTCGGTGGCCGTGGTGGACGGCCGGCTCGCCGTCTCGGCTGCCGACGATCGGACGCTACGGGTCTGGGACCTCGAGACCGGACAAGAGCTGGCCCTGCTGAAGCTGGACGCATCGGTGACGGCGGTCACCGTGAGCCCGGAGAGCCGCACCGTGGTGGCCGGGGATCAGGCGGGGAGGGTGCACTTCTTCGACTGGGTGGAAGAGATACACTGAATGCTGACTTCCCTCAATTACCATGCCCCTTCGCTACGACGTCTTCCTCAGCTACAACAGCGCCGACCAGCCGGCGGTGGAGGAGCTTGCCCAGAAGCTCCGCAAGAAGAGAATCAAGCCGTTCTTCGACAAGTGGGAGCTGATTCCAGGCGAGCCCTCCCAGGAGGCGCTGGAGAAGGCGCTGGACGAGAGCCGCACCTGCGCGGTCTTCGTCGGACAAGGTGTCCTCGGTCCCTGGCAAACCGAGGAGATGCGCTCCGCTATCGATGAGTGGGTGGGAGATAGGTCTATCCGAGTCATCCCCGTCCTCCTCCCTGGCGCACCCGACCCCAAAGAAAGGAAGCTGCCCCGTTTTCTCAGGCGCCCGACCTGGGTGGATTTCCGGGCGGGATTGGACGATCCGGAAGCCTTGCGCTTTCTGGTCAGCGGAATCAGGGGAAAGCGTCGGGGCTCGGGTCGATCAGAAGAAGTAGAGAAGGCGGGGGCTTCTCCGTATCGCTGCATGGCCCAGCCACCGGAGGGATTCATCCGCCGTAGCGAATACGAGAAGGTCCTCGCAGCGCTCTGCCCCAAGGATGGAACCGTCCAGTCCTCTCCGGCGGTCGGCATTACGACTGCTCTCCGTGGAGCCGGTGGATTCGGCAAGACCTCTCTCGCTCAGGCGATCTGCTTTGACGAGAAGATTCGCAGCCAGTACCCGGACGGTATTCTCTGGAAGACCATGGGAGATAATCTCGATCCGGATAGCCGGCTTTCCCGTATTCTGGATTTGATTCGCGGTTGGACTAAAAAAGAGCCCCCTGGATTCAAGAATCTCGAAGCAGCGGGGGACAATCTCCGAGAGATCCTGAATGGCCGGCGGGTTCTCGTCGTTGTGGACGACGTCTGGTCTCGCGCCGACGTGACGGCGTTTCAGGGACTTGGGAATGGCTCTGCCGTCCTCATTACGACTCGGGACAGCCAGACTCTCCCTCCGAATTCCGACCGAATCGAAGTGGATGCAATGGCGTCCCGCGAGGCAGCCTTGCTTCTGCGATCTGAATTGCCCGCAGGCCAGGAGAGAGATTTCGAGTCTCTGGCTGCTTGTCTGGGAGAATGGCCCCTTCTTTTGAAGCTGGTGAACCGGCATTTACGAGAGATGGTGAAGGAAGACGGCTTGGCGATTTCGGACGCCCTGCGAGAGGTACGGCAGGCGCTGGATTCGGAGGGCTTTGCGGCTTTCAACCGGGATGATCCCAACGATCGGCATGCTGCGGCGGATCGAGCCCTCTCCGTCAGTCTGGGACGCCTTGCCGCAGATGAACAGAAGAGGTTTCTCCATCTCGCCGTCTTTCCTGAGGACGTCGACTTTCCACTCTCCGTCGTGGAGCGCTTCTGGGGATCAGGTCATGTTGAGACCCAGAGATTCTGTCGCCGCCTTTATGACCTCTCCCTGCTGCTTCGTTTCGATCGACAAGAGAGGACGGTTCGCCTCCATGACGTTTTCCGCCAGATCCTGGTCCAGAGAGCGCAGACGGAATTAACCGCTCTTCATCAAACCCTCCTGGAAAGGTTCAAACCTGCGAATGGTCAGTGGGCAGACCTCCCCATTCAGGAAATCTATCTCTGGCGTCATCTCGCCGATCACCTCCGAGGCGCCGGGCGAGAGTCCGAGCTTCGGGAACTGCTTTTTGAGTTCCGGTATCTGGAAGCGAAGCTGAAAGCCACGGATGTCAACTCGCTGCTCGCCGATTACGAGCTACTCGCCAGAGAGGATCCGGAGCTGCGCCGGATTCAGTACGCCCTTCGGCTGTCGGCCAATGTTCTCGCCCTCCGTCCCGAAGAGTTGGCTTGCCAGATCCTTGGACGCCTCCTCGATCGGAAAGAGCTGGGCACCAGGCGCCTTTTGACGGCCGCAATGTCCTGCCGCAAAGGCCTCTGGCTGCGTCCCCGCAATGCCTCGTTGATCCAGCCGGGGGGTGCCTTGATCCGCACCCTGGAAGGACACGCGAACAGGGTCAATGCGGTGGCGGTGCTGGACGGCCGTCGCGCCGTCACAGCTTCGGCTGACCGGACGCTCCGCATCTGGGATCTGGAGAGCGGACGGACCTTGAAAATCCTCGAAGGACATTCGGCGAGGATCAATGCCGTGGCGGTGCTGGACGACTGTCGCGCCGTCTCCGCCTCCATCGACGGGACACTGCGGGTCTGGGATCTGGAGAGTGGACGGACCCTGAGAGCTCTGGAAGGACATACGGCTGGGGTTCATGCGGTGGCAGTGTTGGATGGCCGTCACGCCATTTCTGCCTCGGCTGACCGGACGCTGCGGGTCTGGGACCTTGAGAGCGGACAGACCGTTCAAACCCTGGAAGGACACACGGCGAGGGTCAATGCGGTGGCGGTCCTGGACGGCTGTCGCGCCCTCTCCGGCTCCGCAGACGGGACGCTGCGGGTGTGGGATCTGGAGAGCGGACAATCCCTCCGAATCCTCGCAGGACACACGGACGGGGTCCATGCCGTGGTGGTGCTGGATGGCGATCGGGCCGTCTCCGCCTCCGCCGACGGAACGTTGCGGGTATGGGAGTTGGAGAGTGGACAGATCCTTCAAACCCTGGAAGGACACAAGCGTGAGGTTCGTGCCCTGGCGGTGTTGGACGGGGGACACGTCGTCTCTGGCTCCGATGACCGGACGCTGCGAGTGTGGGACCTGGCGAGCGGACAGACCCTCCAGATTCTGAAAGGACATATGGATTGGGTCCGGGCGGTGGCGGTGCTGGACGGCCAGCATGCCGTCTCCGGCGCCGATGATCGGACGTTGCGAGTGTGGGACCTGGAGAGCGGACGGACCCTCCAAACCCTGGAAGGACACAAGGACAGGGCCCGTGCCGTGGCGATGCTGGAAGACCGGCGGGCCGTCTCCGTCTCCGACGACCGGACGCTGCGCGTCTGGGACTTGGAGAGCGGGCAGACGCTTCAAATCCTGGAGGGACACACCGGTGGGGTGCAGGCGGTGGCGCTGCTGGACGGGGGACGGGCCGTCTCCGCCTCCGACGACCAGACACTGCGCCTGTGGGACCTGGAGAGCGGGCAGACCCTTCAAATCCTGGAGGGACACACCGGCGGGGTCCGTGCCGTGGTGGTCCTGGAGGGCCGGCGGGCCCTCTCGGCCTCCGACGACGGGACACTACGGATGTGGGATCTGGAGAGCGGACGGACTCTCCAGACTTTGGAAGGGCATGAAGGAGGGGTCCGTGCCTTGGCGGTGTTGGCCGGCGGGCGAACCGTCTCCGCCTCCGCCGATCGAACGCTGCGGGTGTGGGACCTGGAGGGTGGACGGATTCTTCAAACCTTGAAAGGACATACGGGTGTGGTCCGTGCCGTGGTGGTGTTGAACAACCGGTGGGCTCTCTCGGCCTCCAACGACAGGACACTGAGGATGTGGGATCTCGAAAGCGGGGAAGCTCTGGAGATCATGACCCTGGATGCTCGACCGACAGCGGTCGTGGTGAGCCGGGATGGCCGGATCGTGGTGGTTGGGGACCAGTCGGGGAGGGTGCACTTCTTCGACTTCATGGTGCCGGAGTAGACAGCCAGCTTTCCCAAGCCGGCTGTAGACTATCCCCATGGCAGAGCCTGACTTCTTCCCAAGGCTGGATCGCGGCGCCTTCTCGGTTCGCGGGCTCCATGAGGAGGACGACGAGAAGCAGTACTGGGCCCAGAAGACGCCGCAGGAGCGTCTTGAGGTCCTGGAGCTGATGAGGCAGATCCTCTATGGCTACGATCCGGCTACCACCCGACTTCAAAGAATTCTTACAGTTACTCAACGCACATCAGGTTGAGTACCTCCTGATCGGGGGCTACGCCGTCGGATATCACGGCTATCCTCGCGCGACGGTGGATATGGACATCTGGATCGGCCGGGGTCCTGCCACGGCGGCGAAGATGGTGGAGGTGCTGCAGGAGTTCGGCTTCGACGTCCCCAACCTTTCGGCGGAGCTTTTCCTCAAGGAAGACCAGATCATACGTATGGGAGTGCCGCCCGTCCGCCTCGAGATCTTCACGTCGATTCCTGGAGTCGAATTCGGGCATTGCTACAGCGCGAGGGTGGAGGGTGTGATGGACGGCGTCAAGATCAGCCTGATCAGCCTCCAGGATCTCAAGGTCAACAAGAAGGCGACCGGCCGTCATCAGGATCTGGACGACCTGGAGAATCTGCCCTGAGCTCCCGCCGGCTTTGAGTCGGGGGTTCAGCGGTCGGTGTTCCGGGCCTTGTCCAACTCTGCGCGGAGCCTTGCGATTTCGGCTTCGGCGACGTTGGCCCGTTCCTCGACAGTTTTCCGGGCTTCGGCTTCGCGGGCGGCTCGCTCGTCGGCGGCCTTGCGGGCTTCGGCTTCGCGGTCAGCTCGTCCCTCGGCGGCCTTGCGGGCTTCGGTCTCGCGGTCAAGCTGATCGTCGGGAATGAACAGACGCTCACCGGTCAAGGAATCGAAGACGAGAAGCGTTTCGGCATCCGCGTCCACTCCGAAGAGGAGGCCCGTGGTCTCAGAGAGCACCCGGCCCTGGACGTCCGGCTTGATACGGCGGTAGAGGCCGCCAGGACCCAGACGATAGGCGGTCAACTCCAGGCAGCCCGGTCTGCTGAAGGGAGGATCCAGAATCAGATACTCCGGGACCCCCGCCTCCTGATAGATCTTCACCTTGTCTTCGTAGTCGTTGCGGCGGAGTGCGGGGTCCGGGGGCGAGACCAGCTCGATGACGAGAGCAGGGCGGGTCCCTTCCCGGACTACGTCGAAGCTGCGCCGATCCTTCAACTCGTGGAGATCGTGCCGGGTGCGCAATCCGGGAATCACGGCGATGTCTGGAGACGGCTCCTTCAGACCGGGAATCCCCCAGAGCATCTTCACGTCGTTCACCACCAGCACGTCCGGCCGCGACCGATACCGCAGGCGCAGAAGGCTGGCCAAGCTCTGAATGAACAGGGAATGAGGGATGCTCTGTGGCACTTCGTCTCCGAGCTGCGGGTCCAAGAGATCCTCTGCCGTTAGAGGAATCTGCTGCTCGGTGACTTTGCCGTTGGGCAGGCGCACGGTCTGCCAGCGCCAGCCGTAGCGGAAGGGATCGGCGGCTTCGGGAGCGGTGTCCGGCTCCCAGTCGGCTGGTAGCTTGCGCGCGGGCTCACCCATGGTGTGAGTATAGAGAGTCTCCGGGCTCAGGTCAATATAACGCATTCCGGCGACGAGTGGAGTAAGTCGGAGTTAGAAGGCCGGCGGGACGCCAGCGGTCCCAGGGGGGTGTCGGCGCGCCGACAGACTCTCAAGCATCACCTCAGAGGTATTCCTTGAAGGGAAAAGAGTGCGTTGACCTGGGGTCCTGGCTTTGCTAGGTTGGCGGCGTCATGCAAAGCTCCGACCCGTCCTTTGAAGAGCCGCTCATCGAGCTCCGGCGCCGTATCGAAGAGCTGGAGGGCTATCCGGCAGGGGGCGGCCACGAGAAGGAGCTCGAGCGCCTGCGCACCGCCCTGCGCAAGAATACGTCGGACATCTTCGGCAATCTCAGCCGCTGGGAGAAGACCCTCGTCGCCCGGCACCAGGACCGGCCCTACACGCTCGACTACGTCGAGGCCCTGATGAGCGACTGGGTGGAGATCCACGGCGACCGCGCCTTCGCGGACGACGCTGCCATCGTCTCCGGGCTCGCCGAGTTCCGCGGCCGCAGCGTCGCCGTCATCGGCCATCAGAAGGGGCGCGACACCAAGGAGCGGATCTGGCGCAACTTCGGCCAGCCGCGGCCCGAGGGATACCGCAAGGCGCTGCGAATGATGAAGATGGCGGAGAGGTTCCGCCTGCCCGTCCTCACCTTCATCGACACGGCCGGCGCCTATCCAGGCCTTGACGCCGAGGAGCGGGGGCAGGCCGAAGCCATCGCCCACAACCTGATCGAGATGGCCGTGCTGGAGGTGCCGATCGTGGTGACCATCACGGGCGAGGGGGGGAGCGGCGGCGCCCTGGCCCTGGGCGTGGGCGACCGGGTGTTCATCCTAGAATATGCCACCTATTCGGTGATCTCGCCCGAGGGGTGCGCCGCCATCCTCTGGAAAGACCAGAACAAGAAAGCCGAGGCCGCGGACGCCATGAAGCTCACCGCTCCCGACCTGCTGCAACTTGGGGTCGTGGACGCCATCATCCCCGAGCCGCCGGGCGGCGCCCACACCGACCCCGCCGTCACCTGCCAGCGGGTGGGCGACGCCGTCGAGGGCGCGCTCAATGAGCTGGAGCGCCTCAGCCCTCGCGACCTCGTCGACCGCCGCTATCAGAAGTTCCGCGCCCTCGGGGCCTATGACGAAGGGTAGCGAGGGTAAGCCCTGACCTCCGCGGTGGAGTGGGTGGCCGCGCCGGTGCCGGAGGCCGCCGCCGGCCTGGAACGGGGGGGACTGCCCTCCTGGCTGGCCCTCCTGCTGGCCCGGCGGGGGGTCACCGACGCCGCGGGCGCCGACCGTTTCCTCAAGCCCTCGCTCGACCAGCTTCACGACCCCTTTCTCCTCGCCGGCATGGAGGAGGCCGTCTGCCGGCTGGTGGACGCCAGGAACCGCGGCGAGCGGGTGGCCATCGTCGGCGACTACGATGTCGACGGCATCAGCGCCACGGCTCAGCTCCTGGCCGTCTTCGCCCGTTGCGGAGTGGAGGCGACGGCCATCCTGCCGCACCGGCTGCGCGAGGGGTACGGCTTCCAGCCCGTGCATGTGGAGCGGGCGAAGGCGCTGGGCTGCGCGCTGATCGTGACGGCGGACTGCGGCAGCTCGTCCGCGGCCGCGGTCGAGGCGGCGCTGGCGACCGGGATCGGAGTGGTGATCACGGACCATCATCTCCCGGGGTGCGAGCTGCCGGCGGACGCGCTGCACATCAACCCCCGGCAGGCGCGGTGCAGCTATCCGTTCCCCGACCTGGCGGCGGCGGGGCTCGCCCTCAAGCTCTCCCTGGCCCTCGCCGGGCGCTGCGGCAAGGCGGTCGATCCCTCGGTGCTGCTGCGCATCGCGTGCCTCGGCACCATCGCGGACCTCGTGCCGCTGCAGGGGGAGAACCGGGTGATCGCCGCCCTGGGGCTCGCGGCCATGGTGGACACCCGGTCCCACGGCCTCAAGGCGCTCATCCAGCAGTCGGGGATGAAGCCGCCGTTCACGGCCGCGGATGTTGGTTTCCGCATCGGCCCGCGGATCAACGCCGCGGGGCGGCTGCACGATCCCGAGCGGGCTCTGGAGCTGCTGATGAGCCGCGATCCCGGGCGGGCCTTGGAGCTGGCCCTGGAGCTCGACGGCTGGAACCGCGAGCGGCAGACCACGGAGACGCGGGTGGTGGAGGAGGCGCGGCAGCGGTTCGCGGCGCGGTCGCCCCTGCCGCCCATCCTCGTGGAGTGGAGCGCGGACTGGCACAAGGGGGTGGTGGGGGTGGCGGCCGGCCGGGTGGCCAAGGACTTTCATCGCCCCGTGGTGCTGCTGGCCGTCGAGGGGGAGTCGGCCACCGGCTCCGGCCGCAGCCTGCCGGGGATCGAGCTCCACGGTTTCCTCTCCCCCTGGAAGGAGCGGATGACGCGCTTCGGCGGCCATTCGCAGGCCGTGGGAATGACGGCGGAGGTGGCGCGCCTGGAGGAGCTGCGGCGGGATTGGGAGGAGGCGGGGGCGGCCTGGCCGGCCGAGCTCCTCGCCCGCCGCTACGAATACGAGCTCCATCTCGCGCCGCGGGAGGTCTCGGGCGCGCTCCTGGCGCAGCTCGCGGCCCTGGAGCCCTTCGGCCAGGGCAACGCCCGGCCGCTGGTGCGCACGGGGCCGCTACGTCTCCAGGGCGAGCCACGGCTGTTCGGCAAGGGCCATCTCTCGGCCCGGGCGCGGGGGGAGGACGGCGCCGCGGTCGACCTGGTGGGGTGGCGCTGGCAGGAACGGCTGGGAAATCTCCGCGGCAGCTTCGAGGTTCTGGCCTGCGTCGAAAGCGACGCCTGGCGCGGTGGGCCGGTGCTGCGCCTGGTCGATTCCCGGCTCGCGTGAAGAATTCGCCTCCAACCCCGTAGAATGCAAGCGGCCATGGCACGCAAAGCCAAATCGTCCGTCGGCGGATTGCGCAAACTGCTGCTGGTGGCCCTCGCCCTCCTGGTGTCTGTCCTCGGCGGGCTCTTCCTCTTCGGACGGGCGGGCCAGAAACCCGAGAAGCCGCCGGCCATGGACGCGAAAAGCGCGCAGAACGAGAAGGGGATGAGCCTCATCGGCGAGGACTTCGACTACACCTTCACCGAGCGCGAGAAGCCGATCTTCCGCATCCGCGGCACCAGCATCAAGGCGGACCGCCAGGGCATCATCTATCTCGACAACGTGGCCGTGACGCTCTATGACAAGCAGGGGCGGGTCTTCCACGTCGAGAGCAAGAACGCGAGCTTCAATCGCGAGTCCAATGAGGGGCAGCTCCAGGGCGAGGTCTTCCTCAAGGGCCCGGACGAGATGGAGCTGCGCACCGACCACCTCGATTTGCAGCAGAAGGGGAACGTGGTGACGAGCCCGGGAGCGGTGGAGATCCGCTATCTGGGCAAGTACGTCGCCAACGCCGGCCGCATGCAGATCGACCTGGGGGCGGAGACGTACTCGCTGATGGGCGGCTCGCAGGTGCGCAGCATCGCCGGCATCGAGCCGCCCCTGCAGCTCAATGCCCAGCGTTTCATCTACGAGCGCACCAAGCACTGGATCCGTTGCGAGGGGGGATCCAGCCTGCACCGGGGCGGCGACTGGCTCCAGGCGCAGCGCATCTACGGCAACGTCGCCGACGACGAGAGCGGGCTGACCTTCGTGCACGCGATGTGGGACGTCAGCGGCGAGACGCGGGCCGCTCTCCAGGCCCCCAACCCGGGCAAACCGGGCAAGGCGGCCCCGGAGCGCACGAGGGTCAAGTTCGGTGGCAAGGAGCTCTCCGTCGTTCTCCAGCCGCAGGGCAACCAGCCCCGCTTCGTGGCGCTCGAAGCGCCGGCGGACGGGCGGGCCAGCCTGGAATCGTCCGGCCCCGGCATGGTGCGCACGCTGACGGCCAAGCGGCACATCGAGGGCACGCTCGACAACGGCGTGCTCAACGAGGCCCAGGCCTTCGGCAGCGTCGAGATCCAGGAGAACGCTCATCTGCCGGGCAAGCCGCCCACCCAGCGCAACGCTGCGGGCCAGACGGCGCGGGCCACCTTCCGCCCCGACGGCCAGCTCGCGACGGTGGAGCTGAACGCCAACGTCGTCTACAAGGATGGCGACGTAACGGCCAACGGCAACCGTGGCACCCTGGACATGGACCAGGGGCGAGGCGAGTTCACGGGCTCGCCGGTGGTGGTCGCCAGCGACCGCGGCCGGCTGGAGTCGCCGCGCATGGTGTACAACACCGACACGCAGATCGTCAGCGCCCGCGACGGCGTCAAGGCCAAGCTCCAGAAGGTGGAGGAGACGGCGCTCGCCGGCAGCCCGCTGGCGCAGGGCGAGGGGCCGGTCAACGTCGTCTCCCAGGAGGCCTTCTGGCGGCAACAGCCGTCGTCGTTCGTCTTCCGCGGCGACGTCCGCGCCTGGCGGGGGGACAACGTCCTCCTGACGCCCGAGATGCGGGGGGACAAGGCGGCGGACCAGCTCACGGCGACCGGCGGCGTCAAGACGATCTGGTATCCGAGCGAGGACCAGGCCGCCCAGGTCGCGGGCAAACCGGCGACGGCGGCGAAGCCGGTGACCGCGGGGCCGGCCCAGCGCACCCCGGTGCAGGTGGTGGCGAGCGAGATGACCTACCAGCAGAAGACGGGGGTGCTGATCTACACCGGCAACGTGCGCGTGGACCAGCAGGGCAAGACCCTGAGCTGCCAGAAGATGCAGGTGGACCTCGACGAGAAGCGCCAGGCGAAGTCCATGGTCTGCACCGGCGACGCCAAAATCAACGATCCGCAGGTGGGCCGCACCGTCACGGGCCAGCGGGCGGTCTACCATGTGGCGGACAAGCAGGTCGAGGTGTTCGGCGATCCGGTGACGATGAAGGACAAGGACGGCAACCAGATCCGCGGCAAGCGCGCGGTCTACGCCATGGACACGGGCAAGGTGGAGGTCAAGGGGGTGGACCCGAACGCGCCGGCCGCGACGCCGGTGCCGGCAATCACCCCGGCAGTGACCCCCGCAATAATACCGGCGAAGACTCCGGCCCCGGCCCCCGCGCACCCTGGGAGCGGCGGATGAAAGACGAGGACGTGGAGGAGGCCCAGAAGCTCTCGACCCACAACCTGCGCAAGGTGTATCGCGGGCGGGCGGTGGTGCAGGACGTCTCGATCGAGGTCGGCCCCGGCGAGATCGTGGGCCTGCTGGGGCCCAACGGCGCCGGCAAGACGACCACGTTCTACATGGTGGTGGGCCTCACCCCTCCCGACTCGGGGACCGTGGTGCTGGGCGAGGAGGACATCACCGAGCTGCCCATGTACCTGCGGGCGCAGCGGGGGATCAGCTATCTCCCCCAGGAGCCGTCGGTGTTCCGCCGCCTGTCGGTGGAGGACAACCTGCGGGCCATCTTCGAGACCCTGGACCTCTCTCACGCCGAGCAGGAGCGGCGCATCGACCAGCTCATCGCCGACCTCGGACTGGTCAAGGTGCGCAAGACCCGCGGCGCGCTGCTCTCCGGCGGCGAGCGCCGGCGGGTCGAGATCGCCCGCGCACTGGTCATCAACCCGTGGTATATCCTCCTGGACGAGCCGTTCGCGGGGATCGACCCGATCGCGGTGCTCGACATCCAGGGCATCGTCCGGCACCTCAAGTCGATGGGCATCGGGATCTTGATCACCGACCATAACGTGCGGGAAACATTGAAAATAACCGACCGGGCCTATATCATCAACAACGGCGAAATCCTGCGCTCCGGCACTCCGCTGGAGCTTTCCACGGATCCGCAGGTTCGAAAAATCTATCTCGGCGAAGACTTCACTCTGTAGGACTGGTTGCTGAATGGCGTTAGAGCAAAAACTTTCCCTGAGGCTGGCGCAGAAGCTGGTGATGACGCCTTCATTGCAGCAGGCGATCAAGCTGCTGCAGATGACGCGCATGGAGCTCGACACCCTCCTCACCCAGGAGCTGGTGGAGAACCCGGTCCTCGAGGAGTCCGCCGAGGCCGAGAGCGCGGAGGAGGAGGCGCCGCAGGAGGCCCCGCCGGAGCCGCCGGTCAACGGCGAGAGCCTCGACCACACCCAGTCGATGGAGAACATCGACCTCGACGCCTACTTCGGCGACTACTGGGAGGGCTCGGGCACCTCGTCGATGATGGAGGAGCGCGACGAGCCCCCGATCGAGAACAGCCTCACCCGCGAGCCCGACCTCTACGACCACCTCCTCTGGCAGCTCCACATGGCCGACGTCGCGCCCCGCCAGCGGGAGATCGCCGAGCTGATCATCGGCAACCTCGACCCCGACGGCTTCCTGGTCGCCACCCCGGAGGAGATCCGGGCCATGGGCGATCAGACCGGGGGCGACTATTCCCTGGAGGAGGTGCTGGCGGGGCTGGCCCTCGTCCGCGCCCTCGATCCGCCGGGCATCGCCTGCGCCAACCTCCAGGAGAGCCTGCTGCTGCAGATGGACGTCAGGGAGGTGGCGCCGGACGACCTCGCCCGGCGCATGGTCTCCGAGGCCTGGGATCTCTTCCTGCGCCGGCAGTTCCCGGCCGTGGCCAAGAAGCTGGGGGTCGAGCTCGCCGAGCTGGAGGAGGCCGTCGAGCTGGTGCGGACACTCGAGACCCACCCCGGCCGGCGGTTCAGCACCGACCGCCCCCACTATATCGAGCCCGACGTCTTTGTCCGCCGGGTGGGGGAGGAGTACGTCATCCAGCTCAACGACGACGGCCTTCCCCGGCTGCGGGTCAGCCGCGCCTACCGCCGGATGCTGCAGACCATGCGCAGCGCGGGGAAGGAGAATGAAGCGCAGCAATTCATCAAGGACAAAATTCGCTCGGCGGTCTGGTTGATCAAGAGCCTCGACCAGCGCCAGCGCACGATCTACAAGGTGGCGGCGTCGATCGTCCGCCAGCAGCGCGAGTTCCTGGACAAGGGCATCGAGAACCTGCGGCCGATGGTGCTGCGGGACGTGGCCGAGGACATCGGCATGCACGAGTCGACGGTCAGCCGGGTGGTGTCCAACAAGTACATCCACACCCACCGCGGTCTGTTCCCGATGAAGTTCTTCTTCCATAGCGGCATCGACCGGGAGTACGGCGACAACATCTCCTCGCTGACCGTCAAGCGCAAGATCGAGCAGCTCATCCAGGCCGAGGATCCCAAGCGTCCGCTGTCGGACAGCGAGCTGATGCGGATCCTGAACCGCGAGGGGATCCAGATCGCCCGCCGGACGGTGGCGAAGTACCGCGACGAGCTGAGCATCCCTTCATCCACCGACCGCAAGCAGATCTTCTGAGCCGGGATCATGGGGATCTAGGGTGCGCCTCGGGTCGCTCACTCGGCCGGAGCTGATCTTCCCCGACCTCCCGGCCACAGACCGCCCGGGGGTGCTGCACGCTCTGGCGGAGCGCATCGCCGGGCGGGGAGCAGTGGCCAACGCCGTCGACCTGTACCAGAAGCTCCTGGAGCGGGAGCAGCTCGGCTCGACGGGGATCGGCGCCGGGATCGCCATCCCGCACTGCAAGCTGCCGGGGCTGAAGTCCGGGGTGGTGGCGATCGGCATGGTGCCGCAGGGGGTGGACTTCGGAGCGGTCGACGGCCAGCCGGTCAAGGTCTTCTTCCTGGTCGTCTCACCCAGCGACTCGCCGGCCGAGCATCTCCAGGTGCTGGCGGCGATCTCGCGCTGGGTCAAGGCGGACCGCCATGCGGAGAAGATCCTCGCCCTGCGCGACGGGGACGCGGCCTACGACTTCCTCCAGGAGGAGGGGGGCTGATGGAGCCGAGGGGAAGGATGGAAGACGAGCAGACCGGTGCCGTGCGAGTGGCGGAGCTCTTGGGCGAGGAGCTCGCCTATCTGCGCCTCAAGGTGCTCTCGGGTGAGAAGCACCTGGACAACCCCATCACCCATCCGCGGGTGCAGAAGCCGGGGCTCGCCTTCGCCGGCTATTACGCCTACATCAAGCCCGGCCGCGTCCAGATCATCGGCGAGAGCGAGACGGAGTATCTGAAGACCCTGGGGGATGAGGAGCGCCAGGAGCGGCTGGAGCAGATCACGGCCCTGCCGGTGCCGGTGTTCGTCATCACCAAGGGGATCGAGCCGCTGCCCGGATTCCTCGCCCTCTGTCAGAGCCGCGAGCTGCCGGTGCTCTCCTCGACGGCCCTCTCCTCGACGGTGATCAAGGGGTTGAGCTACTTCCTGGAGGACCACCTGGTCCCCTCGACCTCGCTGCACGGCGTGCTGCTGGAGATCTACGGCCTCGGCGTGCTGCTCATCGGCGAGAGCGGAGTGGGGAAGAGCGAGTCGGCCCTCGACCTGATCACCCGCGGCCACAGCCTGGTGGCGGACGACAAGGTGATGGCCAAGCGCTACCCCAACGGCGAGCTGGTGGGCTACAGCGAGGGGCCCCTGCGGCACCATATGGAGCTGAGGGGGATCGGCATCATCAACGTCCAGGACCTCTTCGGCCTCGCCTCCGTGCGCGAGCGGACGACCATCGACCTGGTGATCGAGCTGGAGCACTGGCGCGACGGCCAGACCTACGACCGCCTGGGGCTCGACGAATCGCTGTACCACATCCTGGACACCCCCTGCCCCTACATCCGCATGCCGGTGGCTCTGGGGCGCAACATCAGCATCCTGGTGGAGATCGCGGCGCGCAATCACGTCCTCAAGCTCCAGGGCCACCACTCGGCCCGGGAGTTCGCGCGCAAACTCGAGGCCCAGCTTGAGCGCACCCGCAAAACCCCCCTCCGGTAACGTCCCGCCGGCGCGGCTGGCGCGGCTCGCGGTCATCACCGGCCTTTCGGGCTCAGGGAAAAGCATCGTCGCCAAGTGCTTCGAGGACCTCTCCTACTACACGGTCGACAACCTCCCGCTGCCGTTGCTGCGCCTGTTCCTGGACAACCCGCTGGAGCTGGTGCGCGGCCACGACCGCATCGCCGTGGTCACCGACGTCCGCGCCCCCGGCTTCGCCGAGGAGTTCCCGCGCCTCTTCGCCGAGATCGACCGCGAGCGGATCGAGCCCACCCTGCTCTTCCTCGAGGCCTCGGACGAGGTCCTGGTGCGGCGCTTCTCCGAGACCCGCCGCCCCCACCCCCTGGCGCCGGACCGCCACGTGGTCGAGGGCATCCAGCGCGAGCGGGAGATGCTGGCCGAGCTGCGGGCGCGGGCGGACATGGTCTTCGATACCAGCGAGTGGTCGATCCACGAGATCCGCAACCAGGTCTACCGCGAATTCGCGACCACCCCCGGCGAGGAGCCGGGGATGGTGGTCTCGCTGGTCTCCTTCGGCTTCAAGCACGGCATCCCCCAGGGCACCGACCTCCTGTTCGACGTCCGCTTCCTGCCCAACCCCCACTTCGTGCCGGGGCTGCGCGAGCGCACCGGCCAGGACGCCGAGGTGCTCGACTACCTGGAGCGGCAGCCGGATTTCCGCGAGCTGGTGATACGGTTGACCGACCTCTTGGCGTACCTCCTGCCGCTCTACCGGCGCGAGAACCGGAGCTACCT
Organism: Thermoanaerobaculum sp.; assembly: GCA_021154885.1. GTDB lineage: Bacteria > Acidobacteriota > Thermoanaerobaculia > Multivoradales > UBA5704 > DATARR01. The sequence goes on along the minus strand of JAJKHS010000004.1, from coordinate 24,182 downwards.
CTCGGTGGCCGTGGGCTGCACCGGCGGACGGCACCGGTCGGTGGCGGTCGCCGAGCGTCTGAAGTGCGTGCTGGAGGAGAGGGGCTGGCCGGCGCGGGTCATCCACCGGGATATCGCTCGTTAGAAGCGGCCCGTTAGAGGCGGCCCGTTAGAAGCGGCGCCGCTAAGAAGAAAGGAATCCGTGGAGCGAAGCGGCATGTTACCAACTCAGCAGGGGCGTTCTTGAACCGATGATCGGCAGACTGATACTGACGCATGGCGGGCTGGCGCGGGAGTTGATGGCGGCGGCCAACGTCATCTCCGGCCAGCTCGCGGGCTTCGAGGCCCTGTCGCTCGACTGGAGCGACGGCTTCGACGACGCCCGTGCCAAGGTCGCCGCGGCCCTGGCGCGGCTGGACACGGGACAGGGGGTCCTGATCCTCACCGACATGTATGGCGGCACCCCCTGCAACATCGCCATGACCTTCTATCAGGCGGGGAAGGTCGAGGTGCTGACCGGCGTCAACCTGCCCATGGTCCTGCGCCTGGCCTGCCAGACCGGGGGCGAGGAGGGGACTGTTGCGGACCTTGCCCGGGCTCTCCAGGCCAAGGGGCAGAAGAGCGTCTGCCTGGCGGGGGACCTGGTGCAGAAGGGAAAGTGCTGTACGGGGCCGATCCCCGTGGTGGTGGCGGAGACGAAGAAGACATGATCGAGCGCCAGACGGAGATCGTCAACCGTCTGGGCCTGCACGCGCGCGCCGCGGCCAAGCTCGTGCACACCGCGGGAGGGTTCCAGAGCCGGGTGACGGTGGAGAAGGATGGCGAGGAGGTCGACGCCAAGAGCATCCTCGGCATCCTGCTGCTCGCCGCCAGCCAGGGGAGCCAGGTGATCATCCGCTGCGACGGCGAGGACGAAGAGGCCGCCCTGTGCGCGGTGACGACGCTGATCGCCAACCGCTTCGACGAGGAATGCTGAAGAAGAGAGCTGACGAGGAGAGCTTGATGCCAGCCGCCGAGATGCAGGTTCTGCAGGGCATGGGGGTGTCCTCCGGCATCGCCATCGGCCGCGCCGTGTGCATCGAGACCCGCGGCCCGGACGTCTTCCGCTTCCACGTCCCGGACGACCAGTTGGAGGCCGAGGTGGAACGGGTGCGCGAGGGTGCGCGCCACGCCCAGACCGAGCTCAAGCGGGTCCGCGCCCGCGCCGAGGAGGACCTCGGCAACGACCTTGCGGCGATCTTCGACGCCCACGTCCTGCTCCTCTCCGACCGCCACTTCCTGGGCCGGGTGGAGGAGCGCATCCGCACCCAGCACGTCAACGCCGAGTGGGCCGTGCACAAGACGGCCGAGGAGCTCGACGACCGCTTCGCCCACATGGACGACACCTACATGCGCGAGCGCAGCGAGGACCTGACCGACGTCAGCCGCCACCTGCTGCGCAGCCTCCAGGGGATCGACCACCACCACCTTTCCGAGCTGCCGGACGACATCGTCATCGTGGCCGACGACCTCACCCCCTCCGACGCCATCCGGCTCGGGCGCGAGCGGGTCATCGGCTTCGCCATCGAGAGCGGCGGCCGCACGTCGCACACCACCATCATCGCCCGCTCGCTCAACATCCCGGCGGTCGCCGGCCTGGTGGGGGTGATGGGCCTGCTGTGCGACGAGGCCCCCATCATCGTCGACGGCGAGACGGGCACGGTCATCCTCCATCCCACCCCGGAAGCGCTCCAGCGCTACCGCGCCCGCAAGGCCGAGCTCGAGCGCCGCGACCGCGACCTGCTGGCCACCCGCGAGCTGGCGGCGGTGACCCGCGACGGCGTCGAGATCGCCCTGATGGCGAACATCGACCTGCCCGAGGAGGTGGAGGAGGTGGCCCTCTTCGGCGCCGCCGGCGTCGGCCTCTACCGCAGCGAGTTCCTCTACATCGAGAAGAGCCCGCACCTGCCGACGGAGGAGGAGCACGTCCAGATCTACCGCCGGCTGATCGAGCTGGCCGCGCCCCACCCGGCCATCATCCGCACCTACGACCTGGGCGGCCGCAAGCTCGCCCGCGAGATGATGGCGACGGCGGAGGAGAACCCGGTCCTGGGGCTGCGCGGCATCCGCCTGACCCTCGCCCGCACCGAGGTCTTCCGCAGCCAGATCCGGGCCCTCTACCGCGCCGGCGTCCACGGCGACCTGTGGATCATGCTGCCGATGGTGAGCACGGTGGAGGAGGTGCGCCGCTTCCGCGCCTTCGCCGGCGAGGTCATGGCGGACATGGAGCGCGAGGGGATCCCCTTCCGGCGCGACGTGCGGCTGGGGGTGATGATCGAGGTCCCCGCCGCCGCCATGATCGCCGACCTGCTGGCGCGCGAGGCGGACTTCTTCTCGATCGGCACCAACGACCTCATCCAGTACTCCCTGGCGGTCGACCGCAACAACGAGCACGTGGCGAGCCTCTACCAGCCCCTTCATCCCGCGATTCTGCGCATGCTACGCTTCGTCATCGACAGCGCTCGGGCAGCCGGCATCGAGATCGGGCTCTGCGGCGAGATGGCCGCGGACCCGCGGTACGCGATGCTCCTGGTCGGCTTAGGCCTGCGGCGCCTCTCGATGAGCCCGCGGCAGGTCCCGGAGGTCAAGAGTTGGCTTCGGGAGACGACCGCGGCGGACCTGGCGGACCTGGCGGCGAGCTGCATGAGCCACAGCACCGCCGCCGAGGTGCAGGAGCACCTGGACCGCCACTTCGCGTGCGCGATCTCGCCGGCGCCGGCGACGTAGGATCTTTTTGGAAGGGGACATCCGGATGCACTTTCCCATTCGCCGAGTCGACAAGCCCTGGGGTTACGAGCTGATCTTCGCCCACACCGAGCGCTACGTGGGGAAGATCCTGCACGTCGACGCCGGCCACGCCCTCTCGCTCCAATATCACGAGGTCAAGGACGAGACGCTCTATATGACCGAGGGCGAGGTCGAGCTGGTGGTCGAGGAGGACGGCGCCCTGGTGAGCCGCACCCTGCGGGGCGGCGACTCCTACCGCATCACCCCCGGTACCCGCCACCGCATGGTGGCGGGGGCGAATGGCTGCGACATCATCGAGGTCTCCACCCCCGAGCTGGAGGACGTGGTGAGACTGGAGGACCGATATGGCCGCGCCTAGAGAGAGCTCGCTGCTGCTGGCCGGGACCCTCTTCCTCATGAGTTGCCGCGGCACGCCGCAGCCGGTCGCCCGGGCGGAGCAGACTCCTCCCGCTGCCGCTCCCGTCGTCGCCGCGCCGGCCACGCCCCCCGCAGCTCCCGCGACTCCCGCGGCCACCGCCAAAGATCCCACCCGGGACGACGCGCCCGTGGTGGTGGACCCGGGTGACGACGAGAGCAGCGCGCCCCAGACCCTCGTGCAGGCCGCCCGCGCCGAGAAGGAGCGCCGGGCGAAGGCGAGCGCTCCGGCGGCGATCGTCATCACCGACAAGAACCTCCACCAGTACGCCGCCAAGGGGCAGATCACGGTGGCGGACCCGAAGGCGAAGGAGAAGAAGAAGGCGGCCCCCGCCACCGCCGCCGCCGCAGCAGGCGCCGCGGACCCGGCGGTTCACGACGAGCAGTACTGGCGCAGCCAGGCCCTGGAGATCCGTCTGCGCTGGCGCGCCGCGGCCGACGAGGTCAAGAAGCTGGAGCAGAGGTCCACCGAGCTGCGCCAGCGCTTCTACTCCGAGAACGACTCCTTCGTGCGCGACAACCAGGTCAAGCCGGAGTGGGACCGGGTGACCGACCGCCTGCAGAAGGCCCGCGCCGAGACCGAGACGGCCCGGCAGCAGCTCGCGAATTTCCTGGACGACGGGCGGCGCGCCGGTGCCCTCCCCGGCTGGCTGCGGGAGGGGGAGGAGCAGGAGCCCCCTCCGGTACCGGTGAAGAAGAAGAACGGGATGCCGGCGCCGCAGTCGATCGAGCCCCCCGTGCTGAACCAGAACCCGAACGACAACGGGGGACCGCCGGCATGGAGGTGAGCCGCCGCCCCCGCCGTTTCTTCATCGAGACCTGGGGCTGCCAGATGAACGAGCTGGACAGCCAGCGCATGGCCGGCCAGCTCATGCAGCAGGGCATTCTCCCCACCCGCGAGCCCAGGGAGGCGGACGTCATCCTGCTCAACTCCTGCAGCGTGCGGGAGAAAGCCGAGCAGAAGGTCTACTCGCGGCTGGGGGAGTACCGTCGACTCAAGCGGGACGGCCGGGAGCTGCTCATCGGTCTCTGCGGCTGCGTCGCTCAACAGGAGGGGGAGCGGGCCCTGGCGCGGGTGCCGGACCTCGATTTCGTGCTCGGTCCGGCGCGCGTGGGCGAGCTCCAGGACGTGCTGGCGCGCCGCCGCGCCGGCGAGCGGGTGGTGGCCACCGGTTTTCCGGCAGAGCGGACCTACGACGTCGACGCGGTCTCGCGCCACGGCGAATACAAGGGCATGGTCACCATTATCGAGGGGTGCAACAAGAACTGCACCTTCTGCATCGTTCCCCAGACCCGGGGACCCGAGCGCAGCCGCCCGCTGGCGGAGATCGTGCGCGAGGTCCGGCACCTCCTGGACTACGGTTTTCAGGAGGTCGAGCTGCTGGGCCAGACGGTGAACCACTGGCGTGAGCCGGGCGGCGACCTCGACTTCGCCGACCTGCTGGAGGAGGTCGCGGCCCTCCCCGGCCTGGAGCGCCTGCGCTTCGTCACCTCCTACCCGCGGGACTTCACCCCCCGCATGGTGGAGCAGGTGGGCAAGCACGCCAACATCTGCCCCTCCCTCCATCTGCCCGTGCAATCGGGCGCCGACTCGGTCCTGCGCCGCATGGGGCGGGGCTACACGCGGCGCGAGTACCTGGACCTCGTGGCGCAGCTCCGCCGGGCGCGTCCCGACCTCGCCCTCTCGACCGACCTCATCGTCGGCTTCCCGGGGGAAACCGAAGAGGAGTTCCGGCTCACCCTGGAGCTGGTGGAGGCGGTCGGCTTCTCGGGGGTCTACGCCTTCAAGTACTCGCCGCGGCCCGGCACCGCGGCCCCCCGCCTGGGCGGTGCCGTGGACGCCGAGGAGGCGTCCGAGCGCCTGCAGCGGCTCTTCGCTTTGCAGGAGGGGATTCAGCGGCAGATCAACGCGGCCCTGGTGGGGAAGTCGCTCGAGGTCATCGTCACCGGCTGGGGCAAGCAGCCCGGCACCCAGACGGGGCGCACCCCCTGCCATCGCGTGATCCATTTCGCGGCCGGCTCCGAGCCGGTCACCCTGGGCGGCGTGACCCGCGTCCAGGTCGAGGAGGCGTTCGCTTACAGCCTCCTCGGGCGCCGGATCGAGCTGGGAGGGACTTCAGGGACAGCAGAGACTCCAGGGACAACAGGACAAGAAGGATAATCCCTGAGACCGGGGCTTCTCCGTTCCTGCTGTCCCTGTTGTCCCTGAAGTCCCTGCTGTCTCCTTGACCTGGGTCTCCGGCGCGCCCACAATACCTTCCATGAGCCACTCCGACGAAGAGCTCCAGGTCGAAATCAAGGGCCTGATGTTGGACCCCTCGTCCAACGTCCCGATCGTGATTCTGCGGGACGTCCGGAGCCAGATGTTCCTCCCGATCTGGATCGGCGTCTTCGAAGCCAACGCCATCGCCCTGCGGCTGGAGGGGGTCGAGCCGCCGCGCCCCATGACCCACGACCTCCTGCGCTCCTTCCTGGAGCAGCTCGGGGGGAAGGTGGAGAAGATCGTCATCTCCGACCTGCGGGAGAGCACCTTCTTCGCCGTCATCCACGTCCGCAACCAGAACGCCGCCCTGACGATCGATGCCCGGCCGAGCGACGCCATCGCCCTGGCCCTGCGCACCGAGTCGCCGATCTTCGTCCTGCGCACCGTCCTCGACAAGGCACAGGCGGTCGATCTCGCCACCGACGCCAGCGACGAGGAGAAGCTCAAGAAATGGCTGGAGGAGATCAGTCCGGACGAGCTGGGAAAGTGGACGATGTGACCCGATCCGTGACCGGACATCGCCGAAAATGCCGCGCAACTCTCTGTAGATCAATCACTTGCCCGCGATGTCGGCGCGCCGACACCGCCTTCCGTTCCCTTGACCTGTGCCGGGCCTTTCCTTAGACTGCGCGCCTCCTATGATCATCGCCATCGCCAATCAGAAGGGTGGGGTCGGCAAGACGACGACCGCCATCAACCTCGCCGCCGCCCTGGCCAGCAAGGGGATGAAGACCCTGCTGGTGGACCTCGACCCGCAGGCGAACAGCTCCATGTCCTTCCTCGACATCCACGAGCTGGGCACCTCGATCTACGACGCCCTGACCGAGGACAACGTCCACATCCCCGACGTCGTCCGTCCCGCGGACAAGATCCAGAACCTGTCCATCGCCCCGTCGACCATCGCCCTGGCGAAGATCGAGGCCAAGCTCATCGGCGAGCTCGACAGCCATTACCGGCTCAAGGACGAGGTGCAACGGATCCAGGACGACTACGCCTACGTCATCATCGACACGCCGCCGACCCTGGGGATCATCACCGTCAATGCCCTGGTGGCCGCCACCCACGTCCTGATCCCCATCCAGGCGAGCTATTTCGCCCTCGAGGGGACGGACGACCTGCTGGAGACGATCGACAAGATCAAGGTCCGGGCCAACCCCCAGCTCCAGATCCTGGGCGCCCTGATCACCATGTACGACAAGCGGACCCTGCTCGCCAAGGACATCTACGAGCAGATCCAGCGGGTCTTCGGGGTCAAGGTCTTCGAGACGGTCATCACCAAGAGCGTCCGGCTGGAGGAGAGCCCGGCCTATCGGGAGTCGATCTTCACCTTCGCGCCGCGGTCGACCGGAGCCTACGAGTACTACCGGCTTTCGGAGGAGGTGCTGAGCCGTGTCTGATCCCGCCCGCAAGCGTGGTGGCCTGCCGATGCGCGTGAAGATGCGCCACGACAATCACTTCGTCGAGGAGCTCACGGCCCGGCATGAGACGCCGGTGGGGAAGATGATCCCGCTGTCGGCCATCGAGCCCGATCCCGGGCAGCCGCGCTCGACCATGGGAGACCTCGACGACCTGGTGCAGTCGATCCGCGACAAGGGGGTGCTGGAGCCCATCCTCGTGCGGCCGCGGCCGGGAGCCGAAGAGGCCGAAGGAAACAGCGAGGGCGGGCCGTCCGGCGTCCTCTACCGGATCATCTCCGGCGAGCGGCGCTACCGGGCGTCCCAGGAGGCGGGCCTCTACGAGGTGCCGGCCATCGAGATGGACGTCACCGACCAGGAGGCGCTCGAGATCGCCCTGATCGAGAACCTCCAGCGCAAGGACCTGACGCCGTTCGAAGAGGCCGAGGGCTATCGCATGCTGGCCGAGTCCCACCAGTACACGCACGAGGAGATCGCCGAAGCGGTCGGCAAGTCGCGCACCGTGATCACCGAGAGCCTGTCCCTGTTGCAGATGCCGCCCCGGGTGCGCGACACGGTGCAGGCGCTGGGCCTCACCTCCAAGTCGCTGCTGCTGGAGGTGCTCAAAGCGGGATCGGAAGGTGAGATGATCGAGCTCCTCGAAGAGGTGGCCCGCCGCGGCCTCAACCGCGACGACCTGCGCCAGCGCCTGCGGCGCAGCGAGAAAGGCGGCCGGTCCAGCCGCCGCAAGCCGTACGTCTTCCGCTTCAAGTCGCCGGACCGCAGCTTCAGCCTGTCACTGGCGTTCCGCCAGAGCGAGGTCGACAAGGACGACCTCATTCAGGCCCTGGAGCAGATCCTCGCCGACCTGCGGCAGGACAACGAGAAGTAGGCCCCTCGGATCTCCCAGGCGATCGGACGGATCGGACGGATCCGTCCGATCGGTCCGATTTCGCCGGTAAGACGTATTATGTTGCTCGCCCGCGCGGTGCGCCGAGGCGGGCGCGGCTCTCCTCGCTACTCCGCCGTCCACTCTGCGGCGAGGTCTTCGTCCTCGGCCAGACGCAGCCGCACGAGCCGGGCGCCCTCCGCTCCCTCCGGAAGATGGCCGAGCTGCTCGTGGATCCAGCGGACGAGGTTCTCGCTCGACGGGATCGCTCCGCCCGCCGCGAACTCCGGCAGCGCGGCGTTGAGATGCTGGTGGTCCAGCCGCTCGATCACCCGCTCCTGGATCAGGGCGTCGAGCCGGCCGAGGTCGACGACGAAGCCGGTCACGGGGTCGACCTCCCCCTGGACGCCCACCCACAGGCGGTAGTTGTGGCCGTGCCCCGGCAGGTTGGCGCACTTGCCGAAGCGGGCGCGGTTCTCCTCCTCGCTCCACTCCGGACGGCGGTACAGGTGGCTGGCGCTGAAACGGTAGCGGCGCTCCAGGACGATCTTCATACCCATATAATGCGCCCGTGAGGAGCCGGCTGAACCGTTACATCGTCACCGAGGTCCTGGGTCCCCTGGGCCTGGGCTTCCTGGTCTATACCTTCATCCTGCTCATCCGCTTCCTGTTCCAGTCGGCGGAGATGATCATCCGGCGGGGGCTGCCGGTCTCGATCGTCGGCAAGCTCCTGCTGCTGACCCTGCCGAACATCGTCGTCCTGACGCTGCCGATGTCGCTGCTCTTCGGCACCCTGATCGCCGTGGGCCGGCTGTCGTCGGACAGCGAGCTCATCGCCATGCGGGCCTGCGGCATCAGCCTGCTGACCCTCTACCGGCCCATCCTCCTGCTCTCCGGCGTCGCCACCCTGCTCAACACGTTCCTCATGATCTACGTGCTGCCGTGGGGCAATCACGCCCTCCAGGAGCTGCGGCTGGAGATCACCACCCAGAGCATGGCGCAGCAGATCGAGCCCCGGGTGTTCTACGAGGAGTGGGAGGGCAAGGTCGTCTACGTCTTCGAGGTGCCGCAGGGGAGCAAGCGCTGGAAGGGGGTGTTCCTCGCCGAGTCCGCCCCCTCCAGCGCCAACAACCAGATCACCATTGCCGACTGGGGCGAGGTCCTCGTCGACCAGGCCGGCGAGCGGGTCGTCCTCCGGCTCTACAACGCCATCCGCCACAAGGTCGACCTCAACGCTCCCGACCGCTACGAGTTCACCCGTCACAAGCGGCTCGACCTGATCCTGGACGATCAGTTCGCCACCGGGCAGCGGGCCAAGCTCTCGGCCTCCAAGGGGATCCGGGAGATGACCCTGAAGGAGCTGGCCCAGCTGCGCGACGACCCCTCGAACCCGGCCGAGCAGCGCAACCTCGCCCAGGTGGAGATCCACAAGAAATTCTCCATCCCCGTCGCCTGCCTGGTCTTCGGCCTTTTCGCCCTCCCCCTCGGGATCAACAACCGGCGCGGCGGCAAGGCCTCGGGGTTCGCCCTCTCGATCGGCGTGCTGATCCTCTACTACATCCTGCTCAACAACGGCGAGGAGTACGCGCGCTTCGGCCGCATGCCGCCCTGGCTCGGCATGTGGCTGCCGAACCTCCTGCTGGCGGCCGCCGGCCTCTTCCTGCTGATGCGGCGCAACCGCGACAAGAGCCTGCTGCTCAGCCGGCTCGACCGCTGGGTGCGGGCGGACCTCTGGGGGGGCATCCTGCGCCTGCGCGGCCTCACCCTGGCGCGGCGCCAGGAGCGGCGGCAGAAGCGCGAGGAGCGGGCCCGCCAGCGCGAAGTGGCGGAGAAGACGCGGCGCCAGGCCCGCAGCCCGCGGCTGGTGCTCCTCCTCCCCCGCCCGCGGATCGTCTTCCCCAACATCCTCGACCGCTACGTCGTCCGCCTGTTCACCATGATCTTCGCGCTGGTGGTGGCGTCCGGCCTGTCGCTCTTCATCATCTTCGACCTCAGCGAGAACATCGACGACATCCTGAAGAACAAGGTCGGCGCCGGCATCGTCCTCAACTACTTCAAGTACCTGTCGCTCCAGATGTTCTACGACATCGCCCCGATCATCGTGCTGGTGACCACGCTGATGACCTTCAGCCTGCTGGCCCGCAGCAACGAGATCACGGCCCTCAAGGCGCTGGGCCTCAGCCTCTACCGGCTGTCGCTGCCGGCCCTCGCCACGGCGCTCGTGGTGACCTCCTTCTGCGGCTACCTGGAATCGTCGGTGCTGCCGGCCTCCAACGAGAAGGTGGCGAAGCTCAAGGACCGCATCCGCGGCAAGGCGGCGGCGCGGACCTACCGGCGGGCGGACCACCAATGGCTGTTCGGCCAGGGGCGTTACATCTACAACTACCTCCACTACGACCCGCAGCAGCCGAGCCTGCAGCGCCTGCAGGTCTTCGACTTCGACGAGCGGCACCGGCTGACCCGCCGGCTGTACACGGAGAGCGCGCGCTACATCGGCGGCGGCTGGCTCTTCACCGACGGCTGGATCCGCGTCTTCAACGGCGTCGAGCTGAAGGACTACAAGCCGTTCCAGAACGTGGTCGAGCAGCACTTCGAGACCCCGGACTACTTCGACTCCGAGATCCGCCCCCCCGACCAGATGCGCTACGGCGAGCTCAAGGACTACATCGCGGAGCTCAAGGAGAGCGGCCAGCCGGTGCCCGAGTTGCAGGTCGAGCTGCAGAACAAGATCGCCTTCCCGATCGTGTCGCTGATCATGGCCTTGGTCGCCCTTCCCTTCTCCTTCCGCCTCGGGCGCCAGGGGGCGCTCTACGGCATCGGCATCTCGGTCGTGCTGGGGATGGTGTTCATGGCCATCTTCGCCTTTTTCATCAAGATGGGCGCGGCCGGAGCCCTCCCTCCGGTGGTGGCGGTGTGGAGCCCGGGCGCGGTCTTCGCCCTGCTCTCGGTCTACCTCTTCCTCGGCGTCAGGACCTAGGAGCCTGCGCGGCAGAAAAGCTCGTAGGCAGCGTTGGTGCAGGACAGCAGGGACTTCAGGGACAATAGGGACAACAGGGACATGAAATTAGTCGAAACCGGAGATTTTTCGTCCCTGCTGTCTCTGGTGTCCCTGCTGTCCCTGTCTTCGGTTTTCTGCCGCGCAGCCTCCTAGAACCGGCTCAGATCGCGGCCGAACAGCCGCGCCTTGAGCCAGTCGAAGAGGACCTTGGCCTTGTTGGCGGGGCTGACCAGCTTGGTCAGGTAGACGGAGCGCCAGAACAGCCAGGCCCCCCGGCCACTCCACTTCACCTTTGGCAGGTCCGCCAGGGCCTGTCCTCCACCGATGTAGGCCAGCATCCCCGCAGCCTTGAACTTGAACGGCTGGACGGTCCTGCCCGCGCGGCCACGGTCGAGGGCCCGGGCCAGGTACTCGCCCTGCTGCTGAGCCACCTGGGCGGTGGCCGGCAGAGGGGGCTCGCCGGCGGCGGCGCAGTCCCCGAGCGCGTAGACGCCGGGGTGGTCCGCAACGCCCAGGAAGGGGGTGACGGCCAGCCGGCCGCGGGGCGTCAGGGGGAGGCCGAGAGACGCGAGGAGCGGCACGGCAGCGTTGCCGCCCGCCCACAGCACCAGGCCGCAGGCGAGGAGCTCGCCGCCCAGCAGCCGGACGCCGTCCTTCTCCACCGCCGTCACCTTGGCCGAGGTGCGGACCTCGATCCCTCCCCGCTTGAAGTGCTGGAGGGTGTACTCGGCGAGGGCCTGGTCGAAGCTGGTCAGCAGGCGGCCGAGGGCTTCGACGAGGACGACCCGGGCGCTGGACGCGAGCTCCGGATAGCTCTGCGCGATCTCTTCATGGATCAAGTCGTGGATCTCCGCCGCGGCCTCGACGCCGGTGGGGCCGCCGCCGCAGACCACGAAGGTGAGGCGCTGCCGGACCTGTTCGGGGTCGAGACCGGGGATCTCGGCGCGAGCGAACTGCTCCAGGATGCCGCGGCGGATGGCGCGGGCGTCCTCGACGCTGGCCAGCTTGAGGGTGTGCTCCGCGACCCCCGGCACGCCGTAGTCGGCGACGGCCGCTCCCACCGCGATCACCAGGGTGTCGAAAGGGACGCTGAACCTCTCCCCGCTCACCGCCCCGGCGCAGGTGACGCGGCGCTGCTCGAAGTCGACCGTCTCCGCGAGCCCCTCGAGCACGCGGACACCGCGCAGCCGGCGGCGGGCCGGCTCGAGGATGCTGCGGACCTCCACGGTGCCGGTGACCGCCGACGGCAGGAGAGGGGTGAAGAGGAAGTAGTTGCGGGGGGTGATCAGCGTCGCGTCCCAGCGCTCCCGGTGCAGGTCGTACAGCAGGGAGTAGCCACCGAAGCCGCAGCCCAGGACGACCAGCCGAGGACGATCCGCACCCTCTCCTGCCAAAGCTCCTCCCTCTCCGTAGGCGCTACCCTAAACTTAACTCAGAGCGCCCCCGCCCGAGGGCCCTCACCCCTGTCCCCTCTCCCGCCCCCTCGCCACCCCCCTCCCCGGGAGAGGGGAACCCGGTTGGAGCGGTCTTGCCGATCTCCCCCCCTGTCCGTGCTTGTCCCTTCCGTCCTTGTTCTTTCTCCCTCTTCTCCCGGTGAGGGGGGTGGGAGGGGGCGGGAGAAGAGGGCCGGGGTGATGAGGGTCTTGGGAGGGGCTCCCCCTCCTCCCTACACTATCAGGAGCCGACCAGGAGACGACCAGGAGACGATCAGGAGACGGTGGAGATCTGGAGGTCCGGGTTGTTGCGGGCCCGCTTCAGGAGCTCGGAGACCTGGCGGACGAGACCGGCTCCGGCCTGATCGCTGCGCGCGGCGCGGCAGAGGATCAGGAGCGCTGCCAGCGCCTCCCGGTGGACGTTGCGGGCCTGGAAGACCGCCAGGGTCTCCTCGGCGACGCGCAGCAGGTCGGCCGCCCGCCCCTGGACGGCGTAGAGGCTGGCGAGGTCGAGCGAGGCCAGCGCGGCGTCGTAGTCGAGCCCCAGGCCGGCGTAGGCCTCCCGCACCTCGCGGAAGGCGGCCTCGGCCTGCTCGAGCCGCTGCAGCCCGGCCGCCACCCGCCCTTCCAGCCAGCGCAGCTTGAGCAGGTTCATGCGGTCGCCCATCTTGAGGTACAGCGGCCGGGTGTGGAACAGCAGGGCGAAGGCCTCGCGCGAACGGCCGCTCTCGTGCAGGGCGTTGATCAGGTTGTGGCGGGCGGCGAGGAACAGACGCGGGTCGGTCTGCGGATCGAGGAGGTCGAGCGCCTGGCGCAGCAGCGTCATCTCCGTCTCGCCATTGCCGGCCTCGCCGCAGACCAGCGACTTCTGGAGCAGGGTGCGGCCGAGGAGGTTCCACTGCCCCAGCTTCTTGTAGATGACGACGACACGGTCGAAGAGCTGGAGGGCTTCGGCGAACCGCTCCTGCGCCCGGCGCAGCGACGCCAGCAGGGCGAGCACGCGGGCGCGGTCGAAGAAGCCGACGCGGCCCCCCTGCAGCAGCTCCTCGGCCACGGCCAGGGCGGATTCCGCCTCGGCGAGATTGGAGTTGATGCGGTGGGCGTTGCCGAGCTGGGCCCAGGCGCGGGCGCGGAGGCTCTCCTGGACGTCCCCTCCCCCACACTCCCCGGCGGTCAGCCGGTCCGCCAGCAGGACGGCCAGCCGCGCCAGCTCGACCGCGCGCCAGGGGGATTGGAAGCCCGTCTCATGACTCTCCTCGACCAGCAGGTCGCAGAGCACGCGGGTGCGGAAGCGCTGGCAGTTGACCACCATCAGGTGCTGGCGCTCGGCCGGCACCTGCAGCAGCTCCGCCAACAGGCTGCGGCCCTGGGCGCGCTGTTCGGCGAAGACCGCCTCCGTCACCACCACCTTCTCGAAGACCCGGTCGAGGACCACGTCATAGCCGTCGCCTCTATCCTCCTCGTTCCCCTCTCCCGGAGCCAGGGCGAGAATCTCGGGGTCTTCGAACGAGTCCGCCGGCTCCCAGAGTGTCGAGGTGGTCTGCTGGCAGTGGGCACAGCCGTTGAGCAGGTGCCAGGCGATGTCGCGCATCTCGGTCGCGGCGAGCTGACCGAGGATGAACTGCCCGAGGGTGTCCGGAGTCGGATGGTCGGTCATGAGTCGGTCTTCTTCACGTTCACGCTGATGCCGCCGGCGACCAGGTCGCGCGTCAATGCCGCGAGGCACCGGGTCGTGGTCTTGTTGATGCTGGCCGGGCTGTAGCCCAGCCGCTCCGCCAGCTCCGGAGGCTCGTAGCCGTGGCGATAGCGCAGGGCCAGGAGCGTCCGGCATCTCTCCGGCAGGCGCTCGATGGCGTTCGCGAGATCGCGGCGCAGATCGTTCCCCTCCTGATCGGGGGCCAGCGGCTCCGCCATGAGCTCCAGGACCGCAGCGTCGACAGCCTCATACAGCTTGCGCCTCTGCTCCCTCCAGTAGAGCAGGCACTTGTTGCGGATGGTCCCGAGCAGCCAGGCGTCCGGGTCGCGGACCTCCTGGCGCTGGTAGACGAACGCAAGCAACGCCTGCTGCACGATATCCTCCGTGTCCTGAGGAGGAATCCTGTAGCGTGCAAACAGAACCTTGAGGCGAGGCTGAACCCGGCTCAGAAAATTCTCAAGCGACGCCTCGACTTGCGGCTGGTCCAGTGCACTCATCTTCCCTGAAAAGGGCCTCTTCAACTGCTGGAGAGAGTAGCATCATCGCCCCCCGGTGTCCAGATGACCGGGCCACACGGCGGTGCCGGCGCTCGCGCCGGCCAATCGCTCAGGCCTGGGGCCGGGAACCGGTGGTGACGAGCTGTTCGGTGAGGGCCGCCAGGCAGCGGCGCGTGACCTTGCGGATGCTCGACTTGCAGTAGCCCGTCTTCTCGGCGACCTCGGCCGTGGTGCAGCCGAACCCGTAGCGCAGCCGCAGCACGGACCGGCAGCGGATGGGCAGGCAGGAGAGCAGGGAATCGAGGTCGCAGCGCAGCTCCGACTGCTCCTGCGGCGGCGCCTCGGCTTCGGCCAGCAGCTCGAGGATCGTGGAGTCGACCAGGTCGAGGAGGCGGGAGCGGTGCCGCCGCCAGTAGATGATGCAGCGATAGGCCAGCGTGCCGACCAGCCAGGCTTCCGGGTTGCGGATGCTCCCGAGCTTGGAGACCATGATGAGGAACGTGTCCTGCAGAATGTCCTCGGCGTCCTGCGCGGGAATCCTGTACCGGCTGAGGACCTTCTTCAGCTTCGGCTCCGCCCTGCCGAGGATCTCCTCGAGGGATGGCTCCGCCGAGTCGGGATGGGCCAGGGGATTCATGGCAGTCAGCTATTTGAGTGACACTCGAGCCCGGTTCTCCTTGAGGTAGCCGCTCACCTCGCGAATCAGTCCCAGGGTGACGCACTCCATCTCGGCCGCCTTCTGGAAGGCGAGGAGTGCGGCGAGGGCCTCGCGGTGCACGTCGCGAGAGCGGAAGATGGGGATCATCTCCTCGGCCAGCCGGCGCATCTCCGCGCCCCGGCCCTGGCGGGCGTAGATGTCCGCCAGGTCGAGCGACAGGAGGGCCGTATCGAACCCGAGATCGCGCGCGATCAGCTCCTTGCGGACCTCCTTCAGGAGCTCCTCGGCCTCCTGGAACTGGCCCAGGGCGACCGCGATCTTCCCCTCCAGCCAGCGCAGGCGCAGGAGGCTCATCTGGTCTCCGACCTGGTGGTAGAGCGGCCGGGCGCTCTCCAGCAGGCGCAGGGCCTCGTGGTACCTGCCGCCCTCCGTGAGGTAGAGGGTCAGGTTGTGATGGGCCGCCACCAGCAGGCGCAGGTCGGACACGGGGTCGAGCTTGCGGATCCCCTCGCTCAGGTAGCGGATGGCCGCCTCCGAATCGTGGGCGATGCCGAGCAGGAAGCCGCGGGTGATCAGGGCCCGGCCGTGGAGCTGCGGGTCCTCGCACCGGCGGGCGATGGCGGAGACGCGGTCGAGCAGCCGGAAGGCCTCGCCGAAGCGCTGCTGATTGCCGAGGAGCGACGCCTTGTGGAGCAGCAGATGCGCCTTCTCCAGCGGATCTCCCGTCCCCTGCTTGAGCTGGCCCTGCGCCTGGACGAAGCTCTCCTCCGCCTCCCGGAAGCTGGAACGGATCCGCTGCGCGTTGCCCAGCGCCACCCAGGCGCGGGCCAGGAGGTCGTTCACCCGCGTCTCGCCATAGACGCCCGGGTCCAGACGCATCGCGATGTCGACCCCGAGCTGCGACAGCTCCAGAGCGCGGGCGGGGCTCTGGAACCCCCAGTCCCGGGAGGCGTCCAGCAACAGCTCGCACAGCGTCCAGGTCTGGAACCGGGCCTCCTGCGCCACCCTCTCCCACTGCCGCTCGGTGGCCTGTCCCAGCAGCTCGCGCAGCAGCTCGGGGGCCGCCGCGCGCTCCAGGCTCAGCGCCGACTGCCGGCGCTCGACCTCCCGCCACGAGCGGACGAAGGCATCGCCGTAGGATGGGCGCGGCTCCGCCGTGGCCTGGCGGCACGCCGTGCAGCTCGTGAGGAGGTGACGGACGACCTGCCGGCTGCGCCGGCGCGACAGACGGCCGCGTCGGAACGCCGTGAGGAGGACCGGCTGCGGGTGCTGCTGATCCAGCTTATCCATCTTGGGGCTCGCCTTCCGGTTGCCGCTCGAAGCCCACGGCCAGAAGCTGCCGCGTGAGGGCCGCGAGACAGCGGTTGGTGACTTTGCGAATGCTGGAGATCCGGTAGCCCATCTGCTCGGCGACCTCGGTGGGCCCGTAGCCAAGGCCGTAGCGCAGCTTGAGGAGCGACCGGCAACGGGTCGAGAGGCGGGAGAGGACGCGGTTCAGGTCGCACGTCAGCTCGGCCTTCTCCTGGTCCGGGGCCTGGGGGACGGCGAGCAGGTCGAGGATCGCCGTGTCCACCGCCTCACAGAGGCTGCCCCGCCGTTTGCGCCAGTACATGATGCACTTCTTCTTGACCGTGCCGATGAGCCAGCTCTCCGGGCTGCGGATCTTGTCCCACTTGTACAGCAGCGTGAGCTGGGCATCCTGCAGGATGTCCTCGGCGTCCTCGGGCGGGATCTCGAAGTTCCTGAGGACGCGCTCCAGCCGTGGCCGAGAGCTCTTCAGCAGAACGTTGAGCGATTCCCGTAGTTCAGGATGGTCAAGAGTTGCCATAGCCAGAATGTGTCGACAGTCGCTTAGGCTAGCACCCCCGTAGCGCCCTGTCCAGAAGCGATGTCCTCCGGGTCGGTCGTCGTGGCGGCTGCGCGCCGCCATCGCGGCTCCGGCGGTCTAGGATAGCGCAGCCGCCGCCCGTTCTGAAGCGTCATCTTGGCGACAGCCGGCGGGCTGCCGCCGGCTGACGCCCGCTGATAACATGCCGCCGCGATGAGCGTCTTCTTCCTCTTCCTGCTCGCCACCAGCCTGGGTGCGCTCTCGACCCTCTACTGGATCCCCGAGGGGGACCTCGGGCGGGGCTACTTCCAGATGAACGCCCTGGTCGTCCTCGGCCTGCTGTCCCTCGCCGCCGCGGTCGCGGCGCTCCACCCCTTCCATCCCTTTGGCGACCGGCCGGCGGCGGGCGTTACGGCCCTCGCCGCGGCCCTCGCCGGCTCCTTCCTCTACTACGCAGCGATCTGGCAGGAAAGATGGCGGCTCTGCCGCTGGCCGCTGACCCTGGCGCTCGCCGGCTGTGCCGCGGCCCTGCTGCTCGCCGGTTCCCACCTGGTCCCGCCCCTCACCCCCCTGCCCCACCGCGGGGCCCTGCTGGCGGCGAGCCTCCTCGCCTCGGCCCTGCTGCTCGGCTGGTCGTTGATCGCCATGCTCCTCGGCCATTGGTACCTGGTGGCGCCGCGGCTCACCTTCAGGCACCTGACCGTCTTCTGCTGGATCCTGCTGGGCACGGTCCTCGTCCGCCTGGCCGCGGTGGGGGCCAGCCTGGCCGTGGCCGCCGGCGTGAACGAGCTGGTGGAGCCTCACCCTCTGCGCGTGCTCACCGGCCTCGGGGGCCAGGGGATCTTCTTCTGGTTCCGCCTGCTCTGGGGGCTGGCGATCCCCCTGGCCCTGGCCGTCATGGCCCTGCAGTGCGCCCGCCAGCGCTCGAACCAGTCGGCGACGGGCATCCTCTACGTGCTGGTGGTCGGCGCCTTCATCGGCGAGATCACGGGCTCGTATCTGAGTGTTACCACGGGAGTTCCAGTCTAGACGGATGAGGATACGCACCCAGTGCCGCGGCTGCGGCCTCCCCTTCCCCGCCGTCCTGACCTCAGAGACGGCCGAGCTCGCCTGCCCCAACTGCGGCCAGATCCGCCCGGTCTCCAGGCAAGGGTGGACCGACGGCCCGGACGGCCGGGTGGAGACCTGCCCCCTCTGCGGCTGCCGCCACCTCTACCGCCAGCGGGACTTCAACCGCGCCCTCGGTTGCGGCCTCGTCGTGCTGGGAGCCCTCCTGGTGCCATGGACCTTCGGCCTCTCCCTCGCCGTCTGCGGCCTGATCGACCTCTGGCTCTACCGCCGGCTCAAGGACGTCGTCGTCTGCTATCAATGCGACACGGTCTACCGCGATGCCCGGCCGGGACCCCGGCAGACCGAGGTCGACCTGCTGAAGCACGACGTGCTGAAGTACGGGAAGACGTGGGAGCCCACGCAGGGGCCGTCGGCGGAAGACCCTCATCACCCCGGCCCTCTTCTCCCAGCCTCCCCCCCTTCCGCCGGGAGAAGAGGGGGACTTGGCTGAAAGGTTGGAGCTTGTAGGGTGCGCTGTGCGCACCAAAGCCGGTGACGGTGCGCACAGCGCACCCTACAAAGCTTAGGGTAGGGGCGGGTCTGGACGGCAGGGTGGGGGCTCGACCCGCCCTGGTGGGGACGATCTCGTCGTTGCAGGGCGGGTCGAGCCCCCTCCCGCCCGTCCAGACCCGCCCCTACCCTAAGCAAAGCTAGCGCGTATGGGTGAGGGGCGGGATCTGGGTCAGGTCAGGTCAAACCGGAACCGGCACCTCGAGCCCGGCCGCGGCGCGCAGGGCGGCGGCCCGGTGGGTGCTCTCCCAGCGGAAGTCCTGGTCGTCGCGGCCGAAGTGGCCGTACGACGCCGTCTTCTGATAGATCGGCCGCCGCAGGTCGAGGTCCTCGATGATGGCCCGTGGCGCGAGGGGGAAATGCTCGCGCACCAGGCGCTCCATCAGGCGGTCGCTGATCGTCCCCGTGCCGAAGCTGTCCACCCGCACCGAGACCGGGTCGGCGACGCCGATGGCGTAGGCGAGCTGCACCTCGACGCGCTCGGCAAGGCCGGCGGCCACCAGGTTCTTGGCCACGTGGCGCGCCATGTAGCAGGCCGAGCGGTCGACCTTCGTCGGGTCCTTGCCCGAGAAGGCGCCGCCGCCGTGACGGCCGTAGCCGCCGTAGGTGTCGACGATGATCTTGCGGCCGGTCAGCCCGCAGTCCCCCTGCGGACCGCCGACGACGAAGCGGCCGGTGGGGTTGACGTGGTAGACGGTCCGCTCGTCCAGCAGCTCGGCGGGGATCTCGGTCCGGATGACCTTCTCGATCACCGTCCTCTTGATCTCTTCGTGCGAGACGGCGGCGTCGTGCTGGGTCGAGATGACCACCGTGTGCACCCGCGTCGGCTTGTCCCCCTCGTACTCCACCGTCACCTGGCTCTTGCCGTCCGGCCGCAGCCAGGCGATCTCGCCCGAGCGCCGGGCGGCGGCGAGGCGCCGCGTCAGCCGGTGGGCGAGGGCGATGGGCAGCGGCATCATCTCCGGCGTCTCGCGGCAGGCGAAGCCGAACATCAACCCCTGGTCGCCGGCGCCGCCGGTGTCCACCCCCTGGGCGATGTCGGGCGACTGCGGGTCGATGGCCGACAGCACGGCGCAGGTCTGGCTGTCGAAGCCGAAGCTGGCCTGCGTGTAGCCGATCTCCTTGACCACCCGGCGGGCCACGGCCGCGAAGTCCACGAAGGCGTGGGTCGTGATCTCGCCCGCGAGCAGGACCATGCCGGTCGTCACCAGGGTCTCGCAGGCCACGCGGCTGGTGGGGTCCTGGCGCAGGGCCTCGTCCAGGACGGCATCGGAGATCTGGTCGGCCACCTTGTCCGGATGGCCCTCCGTCACGGACTCCGACGTGAACAGGTGGATGTCTCGTTCGCTCATCGTTCGCACCTCAAGCGTGAACTTTAACGGATGGGACGGCTCTCCAGGACGCCGTAGAAGAGTGTCGACAGGGCGTGAAAGGTGGACAGGGCGATGGTCTTGCGCCGCGTCTCGAGGCCGCCGGTGAGCGAGCTGGTGATGCCGCCGCTGCGCCGGGTGCCGGGGACGGCGAAGGGGATCTGGGCGCTGTCGAACCCGGCCATCAGTCGCTCCGGGAGCTGCACGGCGCCGCTCGACCCCCAGGCCTCGCCCAGGGGACCGCGCAGGACCGTCCAGTTGCGGATGAAGTACCGCTGTCGGCCGTCGACGTCCAGCGACTCGATGCCGCCCTCGGTGGCGATGTAGAAGTGGTAGTTGCCGCCCAGGCGGTCCTCCAGCTCCACCGCCCGCTTGCGGGCGTGGCGCACCACCTCCTCGTCGGAGACCAGCAGCCCCACCGGCTCCTCCTCCACCGACTGCGGCACCACGGCCACCGACACCGTCTTGTCCAGCCCGTCGTGAAAGAAGCGGAGGAAGCCGTCGCGCACGCCGAGGAGCTTGTCGGCGGTGTGCCCCGCCACCGCCACCTCGACGCCCCTTTGGAGCCGCTGCCAGAAGTCTTTAAGATCCATAGTCGTGATCACCAGTCGCCAGAATCAAAGGGCCAAGGATATTCGCCGGCTGCGGCGAAGTAAAGGCGACCACGCCCTGCTGGAGGGTCCCCACCTGGTGGCGGCCGCCCTGGCCGCCGGTCTGCGGCTGGACGAGATCCTGGCCACTCCGGCCTTCCTCGCCTCAGCCGAGGGGCGGCGCCTGGCCCGCCTTCCCGGAGACTGGGCCGTCGAGCCCCTGGAGGTCGACCCCGGCGTGCTGGCGGAGCTGACCGACGCCGACTCCCCCCGCGGCGTGCTGGCCGTGGCCTACCTCCCCCGCGGCGGCGTCGAGGCCCTTCCCGTCGTCCCCAGCCACCCCTACCTTTATCTGGACGGCCTCCAGGACCCGGGCAACCTCGGAGCCCTCGCCCGGGTGGCCGAGGCCGCGGGCGCGGCGGGCCTCGCCCTCTCCCCCGGCTGCGTCCACCCCAACCACCCGCGCGCCCTCCGCGCCTCGGCGGGCAGCCTCCTGCGTCTCCCCGTGGCGGTGAACGCCGAGCCGGACGCCCTCACCCGCCACCTCGCCGCCGCCCACCCGCGCTGGACCGCCCTCGTCCCCCGCGACGGCGAGGACCTCTACCGCGCCGACCTCGCCGGCACCCTCGTCCTCGCCGTGGGGGCCGAAGGCCCGGGCCTCTCGCCCGCCCTCCTCGCCCGCGCCGGCCTGCGCCTCACCATCCCCATGGAGCCGCAGGTCGAATCTCTCAATGCCACGGTGGCCGCGGCGCTGGTGCTGTTCGAGGTGCGGAGAAGGACCGCCGGGAACAGAGGATCATCGGGTTCTGGGAAGGGGGAGACCCAGGGTTGACCTTCGATCCATGACACACATCTCGCGTCCGGGGATTCGCAACGCCGGAGGTACGAGTGAACCGGACCGGCATCGCCGTATCAGAGACGACCCGCCGTCCCCGTGGCCTCCGAAACGAAATCGTATCGGGTCCGGGTCGTCTCTACGGAACCTCGGAGACACGGCCAGCGACAGGGATTCCGGAGGGGTTGGGAGACGCCGCTTCGCGAGGCCTCCGGAATCGGCATCCTTTGCCATCGCGAGACCGGTCCGTAGAGACGCCACAGACCCGTTACGAGACCTTCGGCAGGCCACGGGGACGGCGTGGCGTCTCCGGCGCGGCGATGCCGGTCCGATCCTCCCTCGCCTCCAGCGTCGCGAATCCCAGCGCCGCCCTGATCTCCTGATAAACTACAGCCGCTTTCCCCAAACCAGGAGGCCGCCTCTGTCCGAGACCTTCGACGTCTTCTTCAGTTACAACAGCCAGGACCGAGAAGCCGTCCGCCGCGTCGCCAACGAGATGCGGCGTCAGGGTCTGCGGGTCTGGATGGACGAAGAGGATCTCCCTCTCGGCCAGCCGTGGCAGCCCCACGTCGAAGACGCCCTCAAGGTTGTACGCTCCGCCGCCATCCTCCTGGGACCGTCCGGCTTTGGAGACTGGCAGAAAGAAGAGGCTCGGCTCTGCCTGAACGAAGGCGTCAAGCGTGAAATTCCGATAATCTCAGTCCTTCTTCCAGGGGGCCCGAATCCCGAAGAGCTTCCCGGATTCCTCAGCCAGCGGACCTGTTCCGATCTCCGGAACGACCATGGCGGAGACCGTCTCCAGCGCCTGATCCGAGAGATCCGCGGCTCGGCGTCCGAGCCCCCTACTCCACGAACCGAGGTAACGGGACCTGTCCGGCCACCCCGCGGCCCCAAGATCCACAACCTCCCCTTCCTCCCCCTCAGAGACCTCCTCAAAGGCCGCGACGAAGAGCTCCGCACCCTGGAAACCAACCTCCAAGGTTCCACCGCCGCCACCGCCATCACCCAGACCCAGGCCATCCACGGCCTTGGCGGCATCGGCAAGACTCGCCTCGCCGTCGAGTACGCCTGGCGCTCGGGAGACCGATATGAGGCCGTCCTGTTCGTAGTGGCCGATTCGCCCGAGGCGCTGCGATCCGGACTGGCGAAGCTGGCTGAGCTTGATCTCCCCAGCCTGTCCCATTCCCCGTCCCGCGCCCAGAAAGAAGAGGTCGCCGCCATCCTGGCCTGGCTCCGGGAGCACGATCGCTGGCTGCTGATCCTGGACAACGTAGATACCCCGGAGGCGGCCGCCGCAGTCGAGGATCTCCTCCCAAGGCTTGCCCATGGTCATGTCGTCGTGACCTCCCGTAGAAGGGAGTGGTCGGCTGGAATCCAGGAGCAGTCGCTTGGAATCCTCAGCCGAGAGGAAGCGGTCCAGTTCCTCCTGCAGCGGACGGATCGCAAACGCGCAAGCTCGCCGACAGACCCCGACCAAGCCAAGGGTCTGGCGGATATCCTGGGCAGCCTTCCTCTCGCTCTGGAGCAGGCCGCCGCATACATCGTCCACCACCAGATCTCCTTCAAGCGCTACCTAGAGGACTGGGAGATCCAGCGGTCGGCTGTCCTCTCCTACTACGACAAGAACGTTATGCGATACCCAGCCTCGGTCGCGGTGACCTGGCAGACCACCTTCAACCAGCTCCACCCCACCGCCGCGGCCCTCCTCCGCCTGACCGCCTACCTGGCTCCGGACCCCATTCCTTTAGATATGTTCGAGAAGGGGGCTTCCCGCATTGAGGAGGCGGTCGGATTCCTGCTGAAGGAAACCGGACAGGAAGCCTCTCCTCAGACGGTCCGGGAAGGGCTCGCAGAGTTGGCGGCGTACTCGATGATCATTAGGGGTGGCGGGACGGGGACTGTCCACCGCATGGTTCAGGAGGTGATTCGGGGTCGGATTCCTGAGGAGCGCCGGCGGGAGTGGATCGAGCGGACTCTGCGGTTGGTGGATGACTACGCTCCTTTCGAGGTGTATGACGTTCGCACCTGGCCTGTGTGGAACCTCCTCAGACCTCACGCCGCATTGGCGGTTGATGTTGCGGATAAGGCCGGAATTGCCACTCCCACAGCCCGGCTTCTCGCGATGCTATCGTTGCTCTATAAGACGAGGGGCCTTTTTCTCGAAGCCGAGCCACTCGTTCGCCGAGCTCTGGAACTCAATGAGAAGACGTATGGGTCCAATCACTCTGAGGTCGCCGTCTGCCTCAACAACCTGGCTCAGTTGCTTAAGGCCACGAACCGGTTGGCGGAAGCCGAGCCGTTGATGCGCCGGGCCCTGAAGATCGACGAGGACTCCTTCGGACAGGATCACCCCAACGTCGCCATCGACCTCAACAACCTGGCTGCTTTGCTTAAGGCCACGAACCGTTTGGCGGAAGCCGAGCCGTTGATGCGGCGAGTCGTCGAGATTTTTGAGAAGAACCTCGGACCCGATCATCCCAACGTGGCCACCTCTCTCAACAACCTGGCTCAGTTGCTTCAGGCCACGAACCGTTTGGCGGAAGCCGAGCCGTTGATGCGCCGGGTTCTGAAGATCGACGAGGACTCCTTCGGACCAGATCATCCCGAAATCGCCACCGACCTCAACAACCTGGCTCAGTTGCTTAAGGCCACGAACCGTTTGGCGGAAGCCGAGCCATTGATGCGGCGGGCCCTGAAGATCGACGAGGACTCCTTCGGACAGGATCACCCCAACGTCGCCATCCGCCTCAGCAACCTGGCATCGTTGCTTCAGGACACGAACCGTTTGTCGGAAGCCGAGCCGTTGATGCGCCGGGCCCTGAAGATCGACGAGGACTCCTTCGGACAGGATCACCCCAAGGTAGCCACTCGCCTCATTAATCTTGGCTCGCTGTTTCAGGCGACGAGCCGTAGTTCAGAAGCGGAGCCGTT
>JAJKHS010000003.1 GCA_021154885.1 Thermoanaerobaculum sp. | reverse complement strand
AGTGGAGCTATCAGCTCCCCCGTGCGAGCGCGCTCCAGTGGGTGCTCTCCGGTGGCGACGTGGTGGATCCGCAGGCGGTGGTGCGGGTGCAGGAAGGGCTCGCGGGCGTGGAGGTGATCAACGGCTACGGCCCGACGGAAAACACCACCTTCACCACGTGCTACTCGATTCCACGCGGACTGGACACGCGCCAGTCGCTGCCGTTGGGCCGGCCGATCCTGGGGACGGGGGTGTACGTGCTGCAGGAGGGTTCGGGGCTGGCCGCTCTGGGAGCCATCGGCGAGATCTGTGCGGTGGGCGACGGCGTGGCGCGAGGCTACCTGAACCGTCCTGACTTGACGGCGGAGCGATTCGTCGAGGATACGTATTCGGAGGTTGCAGGCGCGCGTCTGTACCGGACGGGGGACCTGGGCCGTTGGCGGGTCGACGGCACGCTGGAGTTCCTGGGCCGTCTGGACGATCAGGTCAAGGTGCGGGGTTTCCGCGTCGAGCTGGGAGAGATTGAGGCGCAACTGATGTTGCAGCCATCGGTGCGGGAAGCGGTGGTTCTGGCGCGGGAGGACCGCGGCGGAGAAAAGCGGCTGGTTGGCTACGTGGTGGCCGCTGAAGGCGCGGATCATAAACCGCTCGCCGGTGATTTGAAGGTGGGGCTGCAAAGGGTTTTGCCGGAGTACATGGTGCCCTCGGCGATCGTGGTCCTGGAGTCGCTGCCGCTGACGCCGAACGGCAAGATCGACCGTGGCGCCTTGCCGGCGCCGGAAGCGGGTCACTACGCGCGGGGCAGGTACGTGGCGCCGCGCACGGAGCTGGAGCGTCTGTTGTGCACGATCTGGGAGGAGGTGCTGGGAGTGGAGAGGGTGGGGATCGAGGACAGCTTCTTCGATCTCGGCGGTCACTCGCTGCTGGCGACGCGCGTGGTGAGCCGTGTGCGCTCGGCTCTGGGCCGGGAGCTGCCGCTGCGGGCACTGTTCGAGTATCCGACGATCGCAGGTTTGAGCGAGAGGCTTCCGGAGCTCACCGGAGGCTGGCTGTTGCCGCCGATCGAGGTGTTGGAGGAGAGGGATTCTCTCGCTCTGTCGTACGCGCAGCAGCGTCTGTGGTTCATCGACCGCCTGGAGGGAGGGACCAGCCAGTACAACATTCCGGGTGCGATGAGGGTGAGGGGCGCCTTGGACCGCGAATCGTTGGCCCGGGCGCTGGGGACGATCGTCGAGCGCCACGAGTCGCTACGCACGGTGTTCCGGGAAGTGGAAGGCAAGGCACGACAGATCGTCAGGGAAGGAACTGATTTTCGCCTGGCTGAGACCGATCTGAGCGGGATGGAAGCGACGGCGAGAGAGCGAGAGGTCCTCAGCCTGGCCTTGGCGGATGCGCGGCGGCCGTTCGATCTGAGCTGCGACCTGATGTTGCGGGTGAGCCTGCTGAAGCTGTCGGAGGTGGAGCACGTGGTGCTGTTCAACATGCACCACATTGCGTCGGACGGCTGGTCGACGGGCGTGTTGATGAAGGAGCTCGGGACGCTTTATCAAGCCTGCAGCGCCGGCGACGACAACCCGCTCGAGCCGCTGCGCGTGCAATATGCGGACTTTGCGCACTGGCAGCGTCAATGGTTGCAGGGCGAGGTTCTGGAAGCTCAGCTGAGCTATTGGCGCAGCCAGCTAGAAGGCTTGCCGCAGGTCCACAGCCTGCCGCTCGACGCGCCGCGGCCACTGCGCCAGAGCTTCGAGGGCGGCCAGCACGTGCAGCTCCTGGGTGGCGAGTTGAGGAAGATAGCCACGGTGCGTTGCCGGGAGTCGGGGACGACGCTGTTCATGCTCCTGGAGGCGGCGTTCGCGGTCCTCCTCAGCCGTTACAGCCATCAAACCGACGTCGTGGTGGGCTCGCCGATCGCCGGCCGGGTGAACCGGGACGTGGAGCCGCTGATCGGCTTCTTCGTCAACACCCTGTTGCTGCGCAGCGACCTGTCCGCAAATCCGCCGTTCCTGGAGTTTTTGAAGTCGAGCCGGCAGGCGATCCTGGATGCGTACGCTCACCAGCACGTGCCGTTCGAGATGCTGGTGGAGGAGCTGAAGCCCGAGCGCAGCATGAGCCACAGTCCCCTGTTCCAGATCCTGTTCGTGCTGCAGAACATGGAGCGGAGCGTCGCCAGGCTCGGAGAAGCCGAGATCGACTGGGTGGGCGAGGGGAGCGGAATCGTGAAGTTCGATCTCGAGCTGAACGTTCAGGAAGCCGGCGAGGGTCTGGTCCTGCATTGGTTGTACAAAGAGGATCTGTTCCATCGCGAGACGATCGAGCGCATGGCGTCAAACTTTGAAGTGCTGCTCGCGGGCCTTCTGGAGCGGCCGGAGGAGCGGGTCGAGGGGTTGCCGCTGCTCACCCCGCAAGAGCGCCTGCGCTTGCTTTCCGAGTGGCAGGGCCGGCATGCGCCCGACGCGCAAGAGCGTGCGCTTCACGAGCTGTTCGAGGCGCAGGTGGAGCGCACGCCCGATGCGGTGGCGGCGGTGTGCGAAGAGGAGCGGCTGACCTATGGGGAGCTCAACGAGAGGGCGAACGGCCTGGCGCACTTCCTGATCGCGCAGGGGGTGGGGGCGGAGACGCTGGTGGGCCTGTGCGTCGAGCGCTCGCCGGAGATCCTGGTGGGCATCCTCGGCATCCTGAAGGCCGGCGGAGCGTACGTGCCGCTCGATCCGGAGTATCCGGAGGCGCGGCTCGAATACCTGCTGGCGGACTCGGGGGTGGAGGTGGTGCTGACCCAGAGTTGGCTGGCGGCACAAGGTTGCTTCGCCGGGCGGCGTACCGTGGCGTTGGACGATCCCGAGGTCCAGGCAGTGCTGGCCCGGTCCGCGTCCGGAAATCCGCCGCCGGGCGATTCAGGGCCCGGTCGCCTCGCCTACGTGATCTATACCTCGGGCTCGACCGGCCAGCCGAAAGGAGTGATGGTCGAGCACGCGAGCGTCGTCAACCTGACTTTCGGTTTGCGCGAGCTGCTGTCGGCGGCCGGGCTGGAGCCGGGCTACCGCTGGGCCTGGAACGTGCCGGTGGTGTTCGACGGCTCGGTCAAGGGACTGACCCAGCTGTGCCTCGGAGTGGAGCTTCACGTCCTGCCCCAGCATGTTCGCCGATCGCCGGCTGCTCTGCTGGCGTACCTCGAGAGTCGCGCCATCGATCTGCTGGATTGCACGCCGTCCATGTTGGAGCTCCTGCTTGCCGAGGCGGAGCCGGAGCGGGCGCGGCTGCCGCATCTGCTGATCGGCGGCGAAGCGATCAGCGCTCCTCTCTGGTCGAAAGTTGCCGCACACCTCCAAACGCACGGGCGAGCGGCGTTGAACGTCTATGGCCCGACGGAGTGTACGGTGGACACCACCGGCACACGGATCGAAGGCGGCGTCGAGCCGCACATCGGCCGGCCGTTGCCGAATATCGAAACCTACCTGCTGAACAAGGATTTTGGCTTGGCGCCCCAGGGCAGCATCGGGGAGCTGCACATCGGAGGTGAAGGGATTGCGAGGGGTTATCTGGGCCGTCCGGAGCTGACGGCGGAGCGGTTTACCGCGAATCCCTACTCGGCGGTTGCCGGATCGCGGCTCTACCGCACAGGCGACCTGTGCCGGTGGCGTCGCGACGGGTCGCTGGAGTACGTGGGCCGGGCGGACGATCAGGTCAAGGTTCGCGGATACCGGGTGGAGCTGGGGGAGATCGAGACCCACCTGCGCTCGCAGGCGTCGGTGCAGGAAGCGGTGGTGCTGGCGCGCGAGGGCCGGCCGGGCGAAAAACGGCTGGTCGCGTACGTCGTGGGCAAGGCGAAGAGCGTGCCGGAGGCCGGCCGGCTGCGGGAATACCTGGCGTCGAAGCTGCCGGAGTACATGGTGCCGTCCGTTTTCGTGGTGCTGGACTGGCTGCCCCTGACGACGAGCGGAAAGGTGGACCGCCGGGCTTTGCCGGCGCCGGAGGAAGGGGACTTTCAGCGCGGAGAGTACGTGGCGCCACGCACGGAGGCGGAGCGCCGGCTGTGCGAGATCTGGGAGGAGCTGCTGGGCCTGGAGCGGGTGGGGATCGAGGACAACTTCTTCGATCTCGGCGGGCACTCGCTGCTGGCGACGCAGGTGGTGAGCCGGGTGCGGTCGGTTTTGGGGCTCGAGGTGCCGCTGAGGACGGTATTCGAGCAGCCGACGATCGATGGTTTCTGCCAGCAGCTGGCAGAGCTGGCCGGGGAGCTGGTGCTGCCGGCGATCGAACCCCTTGCAGTGCGCGAAAAGCTCGCGCTGTCGTACGCGCAGCAGCGCCTCTGGTTCATCGATCGTCTGGAAGGCGGCAGCAGCCACTACAACATTCCGGTGGCGGTGAGAGTGCGGGGCGACCTGGATGTGGAAGCGTTCGCCGCGGCGCTGAGGACGGTCGTGGAGCGTCACGAGTCTCTTCGTACGGTGTTTCAGGAAGTCGACGGCGAGGTCTACCAAGTCGTCCGCGACGACGTCGGCTTTCGTGTCACGGTGCGAGATCTGCGGGAGATGGAAGCCAGAGAACGCGAGAGCGAGGTCCGGCGCCTGGCGGTGGAGGATGCCCGTAAGACGTTCGATCTGAGCCGCGACTTGCTGCTGAGCGTCGAGCTGCTGGAGCTGGCGTCTGAAGAGCGCGTGGTGCTGTTCAACATGCACCACATCGCCGCCGACGGCTGGTCGATGGGCGTGCTGATGAGGGAGCTCAGGGCGCTCTACGAGGCGTATCGGAGCGGGAAGGCGAACCCGCTTTCGCCGCTGCGTGTGCAATATGCGGACTATGCGGTCTGGCAACGGCAGTGGCTGCGGGGGGAGGTCCTGGAAGGTCAGTTGAGCTATTGGCGGCGACAGCTAGCTGCTTTGCCGCTGGTCCACGGTTTGCCGCTGGACGAGCCGCGCCCCGCGCGGCAGAGCTTTGAGGGCGGCCACCACATTCAAAGGCTGGAAGGAGAGCTGAAGGAGCGGATCGAGGCGCGTTGCCTGGAGTCCGGAGTCACGCTGTTCATGTTCCTTCAGTCGGCCTTTTCGGTTCTTCTGAGCCGCTACAGTCATGAGCGGGACATCGTCGTGGGCTCGCCGATTGCGGGACGCGTGCATCGCGACGTCGAGCCGCTGATCGGCTTCCTGGTCAATACGCTGGTGCTGCGCAGCGATCTGTCCGGCAATCCTCGTTTCTCGGCGCTCCTGGAATCGAGCAAGCAGATGATCCTGGACGCCTACGCGCACCAGCACGTGCCGTTCGAGATGCTGGTCGAGGAGCTCAGGCCCGAGCGCAGCCTGCGTCACAGCCCCTTGTTCCAGATTCTGATCGTGCTTCAGAACACGGAACGGGGTGAGGTCGGACTCGGAGGAGCGAGCCTCGAAGCGGTCGGCGGCGGCATCGGTATCGTGAAGTTCGATCTCGAGCTCAACGTCATGGAGCTCGAAGACGGTCTGGTCCTCAACTGGTGGTACAAGAAGGAGCTGTTCCACCCCGAGACGATCGAGCGGCTGGCGTCGAGCTTCGGAGTCCTGCTGGACGGCGTTCTGGAGCATCCGGAGGAACGGGTCGAGGAGCTGCCTCTCCTGGCAGAGTCGGAGCGGCGGCGGCTGCTTGGCGCGTGGCGAGAGCGGCCGGCGCAGTACCCGCGGGAGCGCTCGATCGACGAGCTGTTCGAAGCGCAGGCGCAGCGGTCGCCGGAGGCGGTGGCGGTGGAGCTCGAAGAGGAGCAACTGACCTACCGGGAGCTCAACGAGCGGGCCAACCGCCTGGCGCACTCCCTGCTGGCTCAGGGCATGGTCAGCGAGACGCTGGTGGGGCTCTGTATGGAGCGCTCGCTGGAGATGCTGGTGGGCATTCTGGGCATCCTCAAGGCGGGCGGCGCCTACGTGCCGCTCGATCCGGAGTATCCGGAGGCGCGCCTCGCCGCGATGCTGGAGGACTCGGGGGTGGCGGTGGTGCTGACGCAGAGCCGGCTGGCCGGGCGCAGCTGCTTTGCTAGGGGGCGCACTGTAGCGCTGGACGACCCCGAGGTCCAGGCGCGGCTGGCCGAGTCGCCGGCGGCCAACCCCGGCCGGGAGGACCGGCGGTCGAGCGCGCTCGCCTATGTGATCTATACCTCGGGGTCGACGGGCCAGCCGAAGGGCGTGATGGTGGAGCACCGCAGCGTCGTGCGCCTGGTGATCCAACCTGATTTCCTGCCGCTGACTGAGCAAACCGTGATGTT
>JAJKHS010000002.1 GCA_021154885.1 Thermoanaerobaculum sp. | reverse complement strand
GGATCGAACTTCATCAGCGTCACCGAGAAGCCCCGGGCCTCCAGGATGGCCCCGACGGAGGCGGCGGCCACCCCCTTGCCCAGGGAGGAAACGACTCCGCCCGTGATGAAGATGAACTTGGTCGCCATGGCGCGTCTCCTTGTTCGTTTCCCAGGATCAATTCCGTCAGGCCTTGAAAGAAGCTTGCAGGATTCTCTCCACCCGCTCCAGGTCCTCCGCCGTATCCACCCCGAACGACCCTCTGTCAACGACCAGCACCCGGATGGGAATTCCGTTCTCCAGGGCCCGGAGCTGCTCCAGCGACTCGCTGCGCTCCAACGGCGTGGGCGCGAGCGCGGCGAGGCGCAGCAGGGCCTGCCGCTGATAGCCGTAGAGCCCCAGGTGCTTGAGCGGCGCGAATCCCCCCTCCTGACGGGGGTAGGGGATCGGCGCGCGGCTGAAGTAGAGGGCCGAGCCGTCGCGGGTGAGTACCACCTTGACGGCGTTCGGGTTCTCCATCTCCTCGGGTGTCGCCGGCGTCGCCAGGGTCACCACCGGGTCGCCCGGCATCGCCGCCAGATGCATTGCCACCTGGGAGATGCCCTCCGGATCGATCAGCGGCTCGTCCCCCTGGACGTTGATCACCGCCCGGGCGCCCCACCGGCGGGCGGCCCAGGCGATGCGGTCGGTGCCGCTGGCGCAGTCGGCGGGGGTCATCTCCCACTCGCCGCCGAAGGCTTCCACGGCCCGGGCGATGCGTTCGTCGTCCGTCAGCACCACCACCCGATCGAGCCCGCGGGCGCGCGCCACCCGGGTGTAGACGTGCTCGATCATCGGCCTGCCGGCGATCGTGAGCAACGGCTTTCCTGGAAGGCGAGTCGACCCGTAGCGGGCCGGGATGGCGCCCACGATACCCGTTCCGCCGGCGACGGTGGGAGGGGCAGGGGACGCGTTGGGGTGCACGACCTAATCTAAAGCGAAGGGCGGGAAGGTGTCAACGGCGAGGGGGCCGCGCCGCGACCGGGGGGATTCCCGGATTCGGAGCCCGGGGCCGGCCGGGAGTCACGGGGAGGCGGGAATCCCCGGCATATTTCTTGTATTCTCGCTACACCATGCCGACCACGATCCACCCCTCCGCCTTCACCTTCATCCCGGAAAGACCGACCCTGGCGAGCCTGACCCGCGCCGCTCAGGACTGCACGGCCTGCGACCTCTACAAGAAGGCGACCCAGGCGGTCGTCGGCGCGGGGCCGCGGGAGGCGGCGGTCTTCTTCATCGGCGAGCAGCCGGGGGACCAGGAGGACTTGGCCGGCAAGCCGTTCGTGGGTCCCGCCGGAAGGGTGCTGGACGAGGCCCTGATCGAGGCGGGGATTCCGCGGGAGGAGGTCTACGTCACCAATGCCGTCAAGCATTTCAAGTGGGAGCCGCGGGGCAAGAAGCGCATCCACGCCAAGCCCACCCTGGGCGAGGTGAAGGCCTGCCGCCCCTGGTTGGAGACCGAGTTGGCCTTGGTCAAGCCGCGGATCATCGTCTGCCTGGGAGCCACGGCGGCGCAGTCTTTGATGGGTCCCAAGTTCAAGGTCACCGTCGAGAGGGGCAAATTCTTCGAGACCCCCTGGGCCCCCTGGCTCACCGCCACGATCCACCCCTCGGCCATCCTCAGGATGCCGGACGCCGATTCCCGGCGGGAGGCGCGGGCGCGGCTGGTCGAGGACCTGCGGGGGGTGGCGGCGAGGCTGCGCGGCTAGGCAGCCTTCGGCTGCTGCAGGACGATCGCCTCGGGGATCTCGATGCCTGAGACGCTCAGTGCTTCAAGATAGAGGGCCGAGTCTTCCTCCGCGAGCGCTTGGTTTTTGCGCTTGATTTTGTCAATACCCTTCACGAAGGGATCATCGGTACGGAGAACCGAGACGCGGCCAATGCTCGGCCAGATCTCCCGGGGCATGGTCTCGGTCAACAGGTCGACCACCAATCCGATAGCGGTTGCGCGGTCGGCCTGATCGAGGCCCTGGGCACTGACGACGAGATTCCAATAATCCTTGATACCAGGAACCAAAGCGAGGAACATCAGGAGCGACACCGGTCCGTACCGTTGATCCAGCTCATGGGAGAGTGCCTGTAGGCCTTTTACCAGTAGTTTTTGATCCACCTCAACACTCCATGTTTTGGATGGCGAATCGCGTCGAGAATGACAAGCGCCTCGGGCCTTGAAATCGTGCCTGGAGGTCGATACCTCAGATCGGGATTCCAGGGGACTGTAGTGCCCCAGTTCTTGAAAAGGGGCTCCTCTTGGAGGCCGATTTTCTCCCTCAAACCAGCGAGGAGAAGAAGTTGGTCCAGATCATGGACGGCGTAGGCGCCCTTGATTCGCCCGCCTTCAGGATAGCTCTCCACTCCAAGCAGACGGCAGATCCGGGCCTTGAGCGCGACTTCAACGGCGTAGCCGCACAGATAGACCGCCCCATTGTAGCAACCCGCCGCGAAGAGTGCCTCCGCTTCCCGTAACCGGAGACGTGCCAAGTCTTTCAATTCTTGTCGCGTCGGCATGAGACAAGCTCGAAGCCCTGAGCTCCAAGACTCTGAAGGAGGGCTTCGATCGACTGGGGCTCGACGAGGCCGGCGGCATTTCTGGGGGACTGGAGCAGTCGGGTCGTCTCGTCGACGAGAGTGGCATCCTCGCTGGTGACTCGAACTCGTAGCCTGGGCAAGGTTTCGTCCTCCTTCCGATTACAAATGGATACCCTAGTTCCCAAAAAGAGGAAAGTCAACCTGTTCGCTCGCCTTGCGGCGCTACTCCTCCCGCACCTCCACCACCTTCCCGCCCGTGATCCGCACCAACTCCTCTGGCGTCGTCCGGAACACCGCGTTCGGCGTGCCGGCGGCGGCCCAGATCTCGCGATGGTGGATGAGGTCGATGTCGATCAGCACCCGGGGAGAGGTGGCATGGCCGACGGGGGGAATGCCGCCGATGGGGAAGCCCGTGAGGCGCTTCACGGTGCCGGCGTCCGGCCGGAAGGCGAGCGTTCCCACGTGGTCGGTCAACCTCGACAGGGAGACCCGGTTGATCCCGGAGGCGATCACCAGGACCGGGTCTCCGCCCACCAGGAAGATCAGGCTCTTGGCGATCTGCGCTACGGTGGTACCGATGGCCGCCGCGGCTTCCTCGGCGGTGCGGGTGCTGGCGGCCAGCTCGATGACCTGTCCGGAGCAGCCGTGGGCTCTCAGCGCTGCCTGAACTCTCTCCGCGTTGGGGTGCATGACGGAAGCCTATCAGCTCTCGGTGTTAAGCTCTCCCGCATTCCACCAAGGAGACACCATGCCGGCCCAGAACATCGACGACGTGCTTCACATCCTCGACGGCATCATCGCCGACTGCAAGGCGAAGAGCGATCCGCTAGGTTATTTCCCGGCTCTCTACCGGCAGGTCACTCTCACCGTCAAGGGCGGAATCGAAACCGGGTACTTCGACAACGGCCCCCGCATGGACCGCTTCGACGCCCTGTTCGCCGATCGCTACTTCGCGGCCTATGACGCTTTCCGCTCCGGCGGTAAGCCGAGCCAGAGCTGGCGGGTGGCCTTCGATTCCACCCAGTCGGGCCGGCTCATCATCCTCCAGGACCTGCTGGTGGGAATCAACGCCCACATCAACCTGGACCTCGGCGTGGTGACCGGCGAAACCTTCCAGGGGCTCGCCCTCGAGGGTTTCCACGATGACTTCAACAAGATCAACGCCATTCTCTCCAGCCTCCTGCCGCCGGTGGAGGCCGTCGTCGGCGAGTTCTCGCCTCTGCTGGACATCCTGGAGAAGATCGGCGGCCAGGACGCCGTCGAAGTCCTCAACTTCAGCCTGGACGCCGCCCGCGACGACGCCTGGTTGCATGCCGAGATCATCTCCCTTCAGCCGCCGTCCTCCTGGCCCCTCACCGTTCAAGCCATAGACGACAAGGTGAAGTTCCTGGGCCGGCTGATCGCTCAGCCCGTCGGGCTCGTGGCCTCGGCCGTCGCCCTCATCCGCGACACGGAGAGCAAGGACGTCCCCGCCATCATCGACGCCCTCAACAGCATCGTGCCGGCGACCGGTAACCCCTGAAAACGAAAGACCCCGGTCCCATTCGGGGCCGGGGTCTCAAGGGTCCTTGTTGGTGGCGTTGGGTTATCCCTCTCGGGCTAACCTCCCTGTGCCACGGACACGTGGAGGATTCCCCTTACGAGGACGCCACCTCCATGGAACCGTGTTTACCTTCGATCACTGGACCACCTCCTTCCTGGGCGAATCCGTCATTGGCAGGTCCCAGCCCGCCCAGCTCCTTGGGCCGCCCAAGCCCTATCGGAGCCGCCACGCCGCTCCTGAAAGGAGGTCGTGGACCCTTGGACTGGAGATATTCTTGGGAATCCCGAAGGAAAAGTCAATGCCCGGGCCTATTTAAGTGGGCCCTCATCACCGCACCCTCTCCTCTCCCCTCGCCTTCCGCCCCGAAGCCCTCACCCCTGTCCCCTCTCCCGCCCCCCTCCCCACCCCCATCCCCGGGAGAGGGGAACCCGGTTGGAGCGCTCTTGCTGATCTCCCTCTTCCTTTTTGTCCTTGCTGTCCTTGTCGTCCTTTCTTGCTGTTCTCCCTCTTCTCCCGGTGAGGGGGGTGGCGAGGGGGCGGGAGAAGAGGGCCGGGGTGATGAGGGTCTTGGGCAGGGGCCGGCAGTGACGGTCCGCCCCGAAGGGCCGCTGTGCTACTGTTCGCCGGAGCTGTGTCTGACACTGCCGCTACCCCAGCCAGATCGGGAGGAATTGACCCTATGAAGAAAGTCGGGATCCTTTTCGGCCAGGAGGACACCTTCCCCTACGCCTTCTGCGACCGCATCAACTCGCAGCGCGCCGGCGGGACCGCCGGGATCGTCGCCGAGCCCGTGCGCATCGACAAGCTCGTCCAGGGCGAGCCCTCCGGCTATGCCGTGATCGTCGACCGCATCTCCCAGGACGTCCCCTTCTACCGCGCCTACCTGAAGAACGCTGCCCTGAACGGCACGGCGGTCGTGAACAACCCGTTCTGGTGGAGCGCCGACGAGAAGTTCTTCAACAACGCCCTGGCCACCAAGATCGGCGTCGCCGTGCCGAAGACGGTGCTCCTCCCCTCGAAGGAGCACCCCACGGACACCGGGCCGAAGTCGTTCCGCAACCTGGCCTACCCCCTGGACTGGGAAGGGGTCTTCGACTACATCGGCTTTCCGGCCTTCTTCAAGCCCTTCGCCGGCGGCGGCTGGAAGAACGTCTACCGGGTGACCAACCGCGACGAATTCTTCAGGGCCTATGACGAGACCGGCCAGCTCGTGATGATGCTCCAGGAGGAGATCGTCTTCCGGGAGTACTTCCGCTGCTACTGCCTCGACTGCCAGGACATTCGCATCATGCAGTACGACCCGCGGCAGCCGCACCACCTGCGCTACGTCAAGGACGGCCCGCCGGTCGATCCCGCGTTGCTCCAGAAGGTGCATGACGACGTGCTGGCCCTCAACCGCTGGCTGGGCTACGACTTCAACACCGTCGAGATGGCGGTGCGCGACGGCGTTCCCTATGCCATCGACTTCTGCAACCCCGCGCCGGACGCCGAGCTGAAGTCGATCGGCGAGGAGAACTTCGCCTGGGTGGTGGAGACCGCGGCCAGCATGGCCATCCGCAAGGCCGAGCTGCACCGCGAGGGCGGCGACAACCTGCGCTGGGGCGAGTACGTGCGGCGCGCCGCGGCGCCGCCGGCCGACGCCGTTGGCGTGGAGGCCGCCCCGGCCAAGGCCGCCGCTACCGCCAAGACCGCCAATACTGCCGGCACCGCGACGACTGCGACGACAGCGGTGTCTGCGACGCCTGGGGCGACCGCCGAAGCCGTGGGGCCGAGGTCGAACGCATGAGCGAGGCAGGGCTCTTCACGCTCGGCATCGAGGAGGAGTTCCAGATCATCGATCCGGCGACGGGAGACCTGCGCTCGCATGTACAGCATCTGATCGACGACGAGCACACGCTGCTGGACCAGTTGAAGCCCGAGCTCCACCAGTCGGTCATCGAGGTCGGCACCAACATCTGCCGCGACATCAAGGAGGCCCGCCGCGAGGTCGTGCGGCTGCGCAGCGACCTCGCCAAGCTGGCGCGCCGCAACGGCCTGACCATCGCCGCCGCGGGCACCCACCCCTTCGCCCATTGGAAAGACCAGGAGATCACCCCCAACGAGCGCTACCAGGCGATCGTCGAGGACCTGCAGCAGGTGGCGCGGGCGAACCTGATCTTCGGCCTCCACGTCCACGTCGGCATCCCGGACCGCGAGCTGGCGATCCACATCATGAACTCCGTGCGCTACTTCCTGCCGCACATCTTCGCCCTCTCCACCAACTCGCCGTTCTGGCAGGGGCGCAACACGGGGCTCAAATCGTTCCGCAGCAAGGTCTTCGACCGCTTCCCCCGCACCGGCATCCCGGACCACTTCCAGAGCCTGTCCGAGTACGAGAACTACGTCAAGCTGCTGATCAAGACGCGGTGCATCGACAATCCCAAGAGCATCTGGTGGGACATCCGCATGCACCCCTTCTTCGACACCCTGGAGTTCCGCATCTGCGACGTGCCCATGCGGGTCGACGAGACGATCGCGCTCGCGGCGCTGATCCAGGCCGTCACCGTCAAGCTCCACAAGCTGATCAAACAGAACCTGGGTTTTCGCCTCTACCGCCGTCTGCTGCTCAACGAGAACAAATGGCGCGCCGCGCGCCACGGCATCAAGGGCAAGCTGATCGACTTTGGCAAGCAGGAAGAGGTGCCCTGCATCGACCTGATCCACGAGCTCCTCGCCTTCATCGACGACGTGGTGGACGAGCTGGGCAGCCGGGAGGAGATCAACTACATCCATCAGATCCTGAACGCCGGCACCGGCGCCGACCGCCAGCTCCAGGTCTGGGAGCAGGCGCAGGACGTCCGCGAAGTCGTGGCCTTCATTGTGAGGGAGACCCACCACGGCCTGGATCTTGCTTAGGAGGACGACATGATCCTCGAAAACATCCCCGTCACCCCGGAGTTTCTGCCGGGAGCCCATAACGCCATCCATACCTGCCTGCGCTTGCAGCCCCAGGAGCGGATCACCCTGATCACCGACCGGGAGACGGCGGACATCGCCGCCGCCCTGGAGCGGGAGATCGAAGCTGTGGGAGCGGAGCACAGCGTCTTCGTCCTCGAGGACTACGCTCCCCGGCCGCTCGCCGCCGGCATGCCGCAGCCCATCCTGGAGGACCTCGAGCGCTCCCAGGTCTCCATCTTCGCCGCCCAGGCCCAGCGCGGCGAGCTCGGCTCGCGCATCGCCATGACCGAGGTGGTGAATCGGAAAGGGATTCGCCACGGCCACATGGTGAACATCGATCGCCAGATCATGCAGGAGGGGATGCTGGCCGACTTCCTGGAAGTGGACCGCCTGAGCTCCTGGCTGATCGCCAAGGCGCGGCCGGCGCGGGAGATCCGGGTGACCTCGAAAGGCGGCACGGACATCCTCGCCACCTTCTCGCCGCGCCTCAAGTGGCTGAAGACCAGCGGCATCATCACCCCGGAGAAGTGGGGCAACCTCCCGGGCGGCGAGATCTTCACCGCTCCCGACGACGTCGAAGGCCGCTTCGTGGTGGACGGCGTGGTGGGCGACTACCTCTGCCGCAAGTACGGCGACCTGAAATCGACCCCGCTGACCATCGACATCGTGGACAACCGCATCGCCCACCTCGCCTGCGCCAACACCGATCTGCTGGACGAGTTCCGGCGTTACACCTCGACCGACGAGAACAGCGACCGGGTGGGCGAGTTCGCCATCGGCACCAACCTCGCGGTCAAGGACGTGCGGGGCAACATCCTCCAGGACGAGAAGATCCCTGGCTGCCACATCGCCTTCGGCCACCCCTACGCCGAGCACACCGGCCAGACCTGGGTCTCCACCACCCACATCGATTGCGTGGGACGAGACTTCGACATCTGGATCGACGGCGAGCAGGTCATGGAAGCTGGCAAGTTCCTCTGCTAGGCGCCTGAGGCCGGCGTTCTTCAATCGCACTCTGGGCGCCGCCTGTCCCGCGCCCGGACCGGACGGGCACCTCCCTTTGTGAACGACCATGGAGGATTCCGACATGCGCCAACTTCTCGACCATCCTTCGCCCGCTCCTCGCCGTGGCTCCCGCATCCTGTTGCTGACCGTTCTCTGCGGAGCGCTCGCCTTGGCCCAGGGCGTGGCCCAGCGTCTGCCAGGGGCGCCTTCCGCGCCCCGGCTCACCACCGGCTGCACGAGCAGCGCCCAATGCCTGCCGGGCCAGATTTGCTGCCCGGCCTGCGGTCAGCCCGACTGTGGCAACCGCTGCTTCGTGCCCGTGAGAGGCCACTGCCCGCTGTTCGTGTAAGCGCCATCGCCGCAATCCTGAAAGGAGCCCCCGATGAAGAAGAAGACGTTCAAGCTCGCCCTCCACCGTGAGACCCTCGCCAACCTGTCCAACCGCCAGATGGAAGAAGTGGCCGGAGTAGCGGCCACGAACGACAAATCGTGCCTGCTCTCCTGCTTCGCCGGCTGCAGCGCCGTCGGCTGCACCGATACGTGCCCGCGGACGATCGTGCGGACCTGTACCTGCTGAGCGGGGGTGGGCGGGGGGTTGCGGTTCTCCCTCTATGTTGTTTTTAGGTTAGCCGGGCCGGCGGGACGCCGGCGCTCCCAGGCGAGTGGCGGGCGAGGGGCTTTGCTGCTACGGCACGCTCTTCCATGCGGTGGTGATGGGGGCCGACGCATAGCCCTTAGCTCGGCGGCCGCGAAGCCTGGGAAAGAAAGCCGCCGAGGCTGCGCCGTACGGTTGTGTAGCCCCTTGCCTGGGAGCGCCGGCGTCCCGCCGGCAGAGCGGCGATCTTCGCACAGGATCGAGCTTGCCTGGAAGCGGCTGGGGTTAGCCGGGCCGGCGGGACGCCGGCGCTCCCAGGCAAGAGGCGGGCGAGGGGCCTTGCTGCTACGGCACGCTCTTCGGCACGCCGGCGGTCCCAGGGAAAGACTCGAGGGCATCTCCTCCCCTCCTGTATGATCCCCACCTCAACCGTCCGTCCCAAGGGGGAGCCCGATGAATCGCCGCCGATCCGCGTTCGTTCTCTGCGTCTGTCTCCTGGTCGTCCCAAGCCTGCTCCGAGCGGCCTCGCCGCCCGTTCCCAAGGCGGGACCGAACAAGGAGGCGGCGGTCGCTTCGGTGGAGCGCCACCGGCCGGAGCTGGTCGATCTCGCGAACCAGGTCTGGGGGTTTGCGGAGACGGCGCTCAAGGAGAAGCGGTCGTCCAGGCTGCTGGCCGACTATGCCGAGGGCCAGGGCTTCAAGGTGGAGCGCGGCGTCGCGGGGTTGCCCACGGCTTTCGTCGCGAGCTATGGCGAGGGCAGGCCGGTCATCGCCATCCTTGGCGAGTACGACGCGCTGCCCGGGATCTCCCAGAAGGCGCAGCCGACCAAGGAGCCGGTGACCGCCGGCGCGCCGGGGCATGGGTGCGGGCACAACCTGTTCGGCGCCGCGAGCCTGGGGGCGGCGGTGGCCGTCAAGGAGCTCATCGCCGCCGGCAAGCTCCAGGGCACGGTGCGCTTCTATGGCACGCCGGCCGAGGAGGCCGTGGGCGGCAAGCTCTACATGGTCCGCGCCGGACTGTTCAAGGACGTGGACGTGGTCCTCGCCTGGCATCCGTCCGACGAGACGAAGGCCGACACCCAGAGCACCCAGGCGATGGTGGACTTCGTCGTCGAGTTCCACGGCAAGACGGCCCACGCCGCCTTCGATCCGTGGAACGGCCGCAGCGCGCTCGACGGCCTGGAGATCTTCACCCACTCGCTGAACATGATGCGCGAGCACGTGCAGCCCACCGTCCGCATGCATTACGTCATCACTGACGGCGGCGACGTGCCGAACGTCGTGCCGGACCATGCCAGGGTCTGGGTCTGGGTGCGGGACACGAAGCACGCCTCGGTCGACGAGCTGATGGAGCGGGTGCGCAAGATGGTCCAGGGCGCGGCCCTCTCCGCCGACGTCCAGGCGACGCTGCGGGTCCAGTCGGGAGATTACGAGATGCTGGTCAACCGCGCCGGCGAGCGGCTTCTGCAGACCAACATGGATTGGGTGGGACCCATCCAGTACACCGCGGCGGAGGAGGAGTTCGCGAAGACGATCCAGCATGAGACCGGCATCCCGCAGAAAGGGATGAGCGGCGCCGTCAAGCCGTTGAACGAGCATCCGGGCGGGCCGGAGGGCGGCTCGACCGATGTCGCCGACGTGAGCTGGAACGTGCCGGTGCTGCACGTCTCGGTGGTGACCGCGCCGCTCGGCTCGCCCTGGCATGCCTGGCCGGTGGCGGCGAGCGGCGGCATGTCGATCGGCCACAAGGGGCTGACCTACGCCTCCAAGGTCCTCGCCGCCACCATGGTCGACCTCTTCGAGCAGCCGGAGAAGCGAGCGGAGATCCGCCGCGAGTTCGAGGCCGGCACGAAGGGCACGGTCTACAAGGGCTATATCCCCGACGGGCCGCCGCCGTTGCCGAAGGATTGAGGCCCTCAAGCGGAGCGTGTTGATCGCCAGCAGGAGCGGCTTTGGCGCGGCACGCACCTCTCTTGATAGGGGGGAACGCATCCCCTCCGACTCTCAAGGAGGTGCCAATGCGGAAGAAGCTGACGTTTCTGATGCTCGCTCTGGCGATGATTGCCGCAGCTCAGGTAGGGCTCTTCACGCCTCGCTCGGCCGAGGCCGCCAGCTGCGGGCGGGTCTGTCCGCCCAACCCCGGTGGGGAGTGTGTGTGCTGCGAGTGGTGCTGCACCATCCCGTCGGGCGGTCTCACCTGCAGCGACATGCCCTGCCACTGTTAAGAGTCATGGCGGGCCGCGAAGCTGCGGAGAAATCCCTGGGATAGAATCCGCCGCCATGGTCCCCGAGATCCGCCGTGCCTACAACGCCGAGCTCACCCCGGAGCGCTATGCGGGCCTGCTGCGCGACCTGGAGGCCGGCGGGGGAGGCCCGGCGGATTTCCGCATCAGCGAGACGCCCATCTTTCTCTCGGAGGCGCTCACCCGCGAGCTGGTGGCGGCTTCGACGGAGATCCTGGCGGCGGTCACCTCCGAGGCATACCTGAAGGAGGCCGGCCGGGCGGTGCCGCCACAGCTCTGCGTGCCCGGCGACGAGGGGCACACCGTCTTCCTCCAGATCGACTTCGCCATCGTGCGCGGGGAGGACGGCGAGCTGACGCCGCGACTCATCGAGCTTCAGGGTTTCCCGTCGCTCTACGGCTTCCAGTGGCTGCTCGAGCAGAGCTTCCGCGCCAACTTCCCGGCCATCCCCGCGGATTGGACGCCCTATTTCGGCGGCCTGACTCCCGAGACTTATCCGGACGTCCTGCGCGACGTCATCGTGGCCGGCTGCGATCCGGAGAACGTGGTCCTGCTGGAGATCGAGCCCGAGAAGCAGAAGACGCGGATCGACTTCCATGTCACCGAGAAGCTGCTGGGGATCAGGACCGTCTGCGCCACGAAGGTGATCGAACGGAGCGGCCGTCTCTTTTATCCCCAGGGCGGCCGCGAGGTGCCCATCGAGCGGATTTACAATCGGGTGATCTTCGATGAAGTGGAGAGGAAGGGGCTCGACCTCTCGCATATTTTTGGCCGCGAGCTGGACGTCACCTGGGTGGGGCACCCGAACTGGTATCTCAAGATCAGCAAGTTCTCCCTGCCGTTCATTCACAGCCGCTACTGCCCGCCCACCTGGTTCGTGAGCGATCTTGAGGAGCTGCCGGCGGACCTGGAGAATTACGTTCTGAAGCCGCTGTTCTCCTTTGCCGGCCTGGGGGTCGAGATCGGGCCGACGCCGGAGCGCCTGCGGTCGCTAGCGAATCCGCAGGACTTCATTCTCCAGCGCAAGGTGGACTACGCGCCCGTGATCGAAACTCCGGACGACCCGGCCAAGGCCGAGGTGCGGATGATGTTCGTCTGGAAGGACCGCCCCCGGCTCGTCAACAACCTCGTGCGCCTGAGCAAGGGGAAGATGATGGGGGTGGACTTCAACAAGGACCGCACCTGGATCGGAGCGAGCCTGGCCTATCACCCGCCGGTCGATTGAGTGGTGGGGGCGGCGGGCTTCGCCTCCTCGCGGATGCCCCGCACGTAAAGGTCGAACCAGGCGACGATCCGCCGCCACGAGTCCAGGATCTGCTTCTCCTCGCGCAGGCCGTGGCCGGCGCGTGGGTAGACCACGAAGTCGCTCGCGACACCCAGGCGCTTCAAGGCGCGATAGAGCGGCTGGGACTGGCTGATGGGATCGACCACGTCGTTCTCCCCTTGGAGGATGAGCGCGGGGGTCTTCGCCCGCTGCACCCAGGTCATGGGGGAGCTCGCCTGGAACTTCTCCCGGTTCTCCCAGGGGAGGCCGTAGAACCACTCGTCGTAGGCGGAGTCGATCTCGGTGCCGAACTCGGTGGCGAGGTCGGACATGCCGGCGCCAACGACGGATGCCTTGAAGCGGTCGGTCTGGGTGATGGCCCAGGCGGACATGTAGCCGCCATAGGACCAGCCGCCGATGCCCAGCTTGTCGGGATCGGCGACGCCAGTCTGGATCAGGTGGTCGACTCCGGCCATGACGTCCTTGAAATCCCCGCCTCCCCAGTCCGCCCGGTTCCTCTCGACGAGCTTGTGCCCGTAGCCGGTGGAGCCGCGCACGTTGGGCATCAGCACGGCGTAGCCGCGGCTGGCGAGGAGCTGGCTCCAGGGGTTGAAGGCGTCGCTCCACCGTCCCGTGGGACCGCCGTGGACGAGCACGATCAGGGGCGCCCGGGTGCCGGCCGCGAGCCCCGGAGGCCGGAGCAGGGCCGCCTCGATCTCCAGCCCGTCGAAGGAGCGGTACTTGAGGATCTCCGGCGCGATCAGGGGCACGTCCTTCCAGGCCGCGTTGAGCGTCGTCACCGGCTGCGGTTTGGACCCGGGCGCCGCCAGCCAGACCTCGGGGGCCGCCGTGGTCGTCTGCCCCACGAAGGCGAGTGCGCCGGAGGGAGAAAGGGAGAAATCTCCAGGGTGTATCGGTAGGGGATCTCGCCGCGCCGCCTTGCCGTCCAGGGTGACGGTATAAAAGACGCTGCCGAAGCCCGCGGCCGCTTCGACGATCAGCGCGCCGTCGGCTCGCCAGGCGTAGGCCTGAATGGGGCGGTCGATCGCGCCAGCGGTCAGGTTCCGAGGCGCCGAGCCGTCGACGGGCTGCACGATCAGGTCGTGCGGAGTGGGGCCGTCCTGGGAGGAGCCCACATAGGCGAGCCACTTGCCGTCCGGCGAGACCCGCAGCTCGCCGATCGGTCCCTTGGGGGCGGCGAGGGGATGGACGGCGCCGTCGGCGAGGTACACCGCGCAGAGACGGTCGGTCCAGCGGTCCGAGCCCGGAGTGTCGGTGGCGATGACGTAGAGGCGGTTTCCCTGAGGAGCCCAGTGGGCCTCGACGACCTGCCAGGGGGCGGAGGTCACCTGGCGCGCCTCGCCCGAGACGGCGTCGGCGATCCAGAGGCGGGTGCGCTTGTCGTCCTTGTCGATCACGCGGGCGTCGTCCTTGTCCTTCTCCCGCTTCTCCTCGGCCTCGCTCTTCGGCTCGGCGGCGAGGAAGGAGATCTGGCGGCCATCCGGGGACCAGTTGAAAGACTCGACAGCCATCTTCCCCTTGGTGAGCGCCACGGCCTCGCCGCCGTCGACGGGCATGACGTAGACCTGCGTCTTCTCCTCGCGATTCGAGAGGAAGGCGAGGCGCTTGCCGTCGGGGGACCAACGGGGCGAGCGATCCTCCTTGGGAGAGGTGGCGAACCGCCGGACCTCCTTCGTCCGCAGGTCCAGCACCCAGATGTCCGAGTTGCGGGCGTCGCCCTTGGGCGGCTCCGAGACCGTGAACGCCAGCCGCGAACCGTCCGGAGAGAGCTGAAGGTCCGAGATCCCCCGCCGGTCGAGGGCCCGCTCGGGGGTGAGCTGGCCTTGAGCTGCGGCGGCGAGGGCCAGGAGCAGAGCGAGAGGCGGCAGGGTATGGCGCAGTGAGATCATCGAGGCTCCTTGGGCGAGGCGAGTCAAGATGGGGGAATTGTACAACCAAGGGAGCAGGCTCCTCTCTCGGAGCCTCGAGAGAGGAGCCTGTGCGTCGTTTGGGCTCAGCTCAAAGGCTCCACTCGCAATCGGAAGCCCTGTTCTGCGTGGATTTTTGCGGCCACGGTCTGGACGAAGGTGCTGAGATCGTGGGAGCCATTGTGGCCATTGCCGGCGAGCTGATCACGCAGGAACTGGATGACTCGGTCGAGATCCTGGAAGCCGTTGCCTCCGCTGCCGTGAGC
Organism: Thermoanaerobaculum sp.; assembly: GCA_021154885.1. Taxonomy (GTDB): domain Bacteria; phylum Acidobacteriota; class Thermoanaerobaculia; order Multivoradales; family UBA5704; genus DATARR01. The sequence goes on along the minus strand of JAJKHS010000002.1, from coordinate 23,933 downwards.
CTCGCCGTCGGTGCGGGGTAAAGTCTCCGTGGTCGCTGTCGCTGCCGGTGGTCCGGGCGGCGGTCCAGGTTTGAGATCCGCCACGGCTGCGCGTGAGGGTTGCTTCAATAGGTAATCCAGAGACGCGGGTCCTGCGAGCCGGCCCGCTCCATAGCGGGGGTCCCATTCCCGGGTCGTGGGCGGATTCCGCCGTGCGGCCTCGCGGACCAGCGCCTGGATCATCTTGGCGTCGAGGGGTCCCAGGCCGGCGCGCTCGGCGAGTTGAAAGAGGAGGGCTACGAGCCCGGTGACATGTGGCGCCGCCATGCTCGTGCCGGACATCTGGATGGCGCCGCCCAAGGACTTGGCGGCTGTGATCCGAACGCCGGGGGCGCTGACGTCCGGCTTCTTACGGTTGTCGCGTGTCGGTCCTGCCGCGGTGGCATCGTAAAGAGGCGCCAGACAGGCGTTCGCGTAGGTATCGTAAGCGCCCACCGTGAGCGTGCTCTCGCCGCAACTGATGGCACCCAGGGTGTTAGCGGAGGAGGTGTCGGCGAGGAAGCGGGATCGGCCGCGATCACCCTGCTCAATCCAGGCGTGGAAGGAGACCTCCTCGCCGTTGTTCTTCAGCTCGATGGTCCAGGGCTCCTCCGCAAACGGCACGCGGATGTCGATCTGATTGGCATGGTTGTTGGGGTCATCCGCACGGTGACTGATTCGGCCTTGCCTCACTCCGCTCTCGTCCTTGATGTCTACCGTCTGTCCCGGCCCATAAGGTCCAAGCTTCTGTTTCTGGGGGCTCATCAGAGTCACTTCCAGATGAGGCTTTCCGTCATACCAGATCTCGAGCTCATTTCTCTTGGCGATTGAATCGGTCTGCCATTGCATCGTGTAGTACCCATCCTTCGGGATGGTTCCCGTCACGTGTCCTTCTTGCCTGAAGGCGTTGCCGGCCGAGATCACGATCGCTCTCCCTGCCTTCTCCAGCAGCCGCTCGAACCCCTTTTCGATCAGGGTCGTGCCGTCGTGCGGTCCGCCGGCGGTGGAGATGCTCAGGTTGACCACCGCCGGCGGGGTTTTGCCATCGTGCGTGGTGAGGTCGTCGGCCTTTTTGAAGATGTAGTCGACGGCTTCGAGGAGGTGGCGGGAGTTGCCCAGCGAGGCCGGGTCGTCCGTCTTCAGGTTGACGAAGATGATCCGAGCGTTCGGTGCGACTCCGGGAGCCGCGTTTCCCACGGCAGTCGAAACCGGGTTGGCCGCTGCCTTGGGAGCCCGGCCGTTGCCGGCTGCAATGTCCATGACGTGCGTGCCGTGAGCCGCGGGCTCCGGCGTGTAGCCCAGGGCCGTGTACGGGTCGTCCTTGAGGAGAGCTTGGTTGATCATGGTGGCATCGAACTCGCGACCGTAGCCGAAGTCTTTCGGGAGCCCCGCCTTCATCGGGTTCGCCTTGCCATCGTTTTGATCCCAGAGGTAGAGGAGCCGCGTCACCCGTCGCGGCAACAGGAAGTTGGGATGGGCGAAGTCACAGCCGGTGTCCACGATCCCGATGATGACGCCGGAGCCGTCCAGCCCGGGATATCGGGGGAGCCCCTGCTGCAGAGAGGCGGTGTCACAGCCAATGTCGGGTACCGAATGATGGAGGTTGGCGTACAGCTCCGTCGCAGCCTTGAGGCTCGCGATGTTGGGGTGCTTGCGCGCCTTGAGGATGTCCTGGACCGGCAGGTTACCGGTGATGATATCGCCAATCTCCCGACCCTTCTCGAAGGTCTCGGGTAGTCTGTCCTCTGCCCGAGCCTTGTCGTTGAGCCGGGCGATGACGTCCAATCGGCCGTTGCGAACGATCGCCGGGTTCGGCTCCTGGTAGGCCTCGCTCGCCAGGAGGACCTCCTGGAGGTGCGGATCGACGCTCGCGAACTCGTCTCTCGGCTCTGGATTGAAGCGTTTGGCGCCTCCGGCTTGCACCGTCCTATTGACTGACATCGCCGTCTCCTTTCTGCTGAGCCCCCCCACGGGCGGGGACCTTGATTCCATGTTCCTCTCTGTCATCCCGATCGGCATTTTGGACGGACGTTCCCGGCTTCTTCCCGGCACTTCCGCGGTGAAACGGAAAAAACCCGGCGGGTCCGTCCATCGAGACGACGACTCCCAAAGGACCGCGAGAAGCGAGATGACCGCGTCGACCGCCCCCACAGCCCTCCCGCAGGGAGATCAGCGCTCAGCCGAGGGCTTCCTCTGGTATCATGCGATGCCGAGATCCCACCGTTCAGACAAAGCGCAGGCTCTCCTGAGGAGAGCGGCTCAATTCCCTGGTTTCGACGGTGGTTCCGATCCCGACGTATCGATGAGGCATCCCTGGGTTGTGGCAGCGCTCTCTCTGGGAGTGGCAGGAGCGTTCCTGCCCTCCTGCCGGGCGCGTCGTACTCCGGAAGACGCCATCGCGTCGGTCCGGAGCTGGCGGCTGGCCGAGCCGCGTCTGACGACGGCACAGGAATACGTCCCCTGCCGGACGGACCCGAGCGCTTCGGATCTCGTCCCCGACTCCCTCTGCGGAGCGCCGCGCCTGTCGCGTCGGCCGCCGCTCTCCTCCGCGGGCGCGCAGCAGCGTGGCGGAACCGATTCCCCGGACCTGGCCCGTGAGGCCTCGGGGGATCTGAGCGCCCGGGTCGCGCAAAGCCAGGACCGCGAGGACCTCGACCGGGGGGTCAAGTCGCTGGAACGCCGCTGCGCCTCTCGGCCTGGAGACGCCCGCGCCTGGAGCGATCTCGCAGCGGCATACCTCGTGCGAGCCGAGCGTCTGGACGAGCCACAGGACCTGGCGAGGGCGCTGGCGGCGGTGGAGCGGGCGATCGAGCGTGATCCTGCGTTGCGCGAGGCGCGATTCAACCAAGCCATCGCTTTGGAACGGCTTTTCCTGACGGTCGACGCCGGGCGTGCATGGCAGGCGTACCGCGCCCTCGATGGGGGCTCTCCCTGGTCCGGCGAAGCGCGGCAGCGCATCGACGCACTGGCGCGGCCGACAGCGGAGGCCGCTTGGAAAGACGTGCAGGAGACGCTCCGGCAGGCCGCCCTCCGGAGAGATGTCGGCACGGTCCGAACGCTCGTTCAAGCGCACCGGCAGGCGGCGCGGGAGTACGCCGAGGTCCGGGCGCTCGGAGACTGGGCCGAAGCTCTGGCGCGAAAGGATGCCGCGGCAGCGAAGCGCGCTCTCACCGTGGCGCGGGCGATCGGCGAGGCCCTGATCAACTCGGGAGGCGAACGTCTCGTCCGCCAGTCCGTGGCGCACATCGACGAGGCGAGCCGATCGCGCAACGCCAGGCGCCTGCGTGATCTGGTCGAGGGCCACCTCCAATATCGGCGTGGCTACGAGCTGTACAACGACCGCCATGCTCACCGTGCCGGTCTGCGGCTGAAGTCCGCCTGGAAGGCGCTCCGCAGGGCGGGCAGTCCCCTCGCCGCGCGAGTCTCGTTCGTAATCGCCTGCAACGATCATCTCTGCAACCGCTACCCGCCGGCGCTGGCGCGTCTGAAGCGCCTCCGGCGGGACCTCGCGGACGGCTCAAACCCGGGATTGCTCGGTTATGTGCTGTGGATGGAAGCCCTCAACCAGGGCGTCACCGGGCGCCTGATGGAAGCCGTCACCTCCTACGAGGAGTCGATCGCCTGGTTTCAGCGAGCTGGAGAAAGGGAGAATACCGCCACGGTCGAGGCTCTCTTCGCCGAGAGCCTGCAACTGCTCGGGCGGAACCGCGAGGCCTGGCGGCATGCCTACAAGGCCCTCCGTCTCACGCCCGAGCTGCGCGACCCGAAGCTGCTGGCGTTCATCTTTCGCGTGGCTGCCGACTCCGCGCTGCAGGACAACCTGGAAGAGGCCGCTCTGGGCTTTCAAAGCGAGACACTCCGGCAGGCGAAGCGAAGCAACCGGGTCCTCTATGCGGAAACCCTCCTCTGGCGTGCGCTGGTCGAAGACCGCCTGGGCCGGCACGCGCAGGCGATGGACGATCTCCAGGAGGCCGACAGGGCAGTCGAGCGCATCGAGGATACGGGAGTCCGAAGCCACCGCAGGGTAGACCTCGCGCTGGCCCGCGCCACCCTGACGATGAAGGACGATCCCCGGGCGGCGATCTCCCTCTTGACTCGCCCCGCGAGCGTCTATGAGAGGACCGGTCGTCACGTCTACACGCTGCGAGCACTCCTGGCGCGAGCCCGCGCCTATCGACTGGCGGGCGAGGACGACCGGGCGGAGAAGGATCTCGATGCGGCGCTCAGGGCGTATGAGAGGCTTGGGGAGGACCCCCGGCAGGAGGACCTGCGTCTAGCTTTTCTCGAGGAGACCAGTCAGGTTTTCGACGAGATGATCGACCTCCAGCTCCGGCGGGGGAGGCCCGACCTGGCTCTCGTCTACGCCGACCTGGCGCGCACGCGGGTGCTTCCGGACAGCGCCTCGCGGATCCGCGCCAGCTCGGCGGAGAAGCGGAAGCTCCTCGCGGCGGAACCGCGGGCGTTGGGTCTGGCGGAGATCCGCCGCCGCTTGCCGGGAGCGGTGACCCTGGTCCAGCTTTCGGTTCTTCCCGATCGCGTCCTGGTCGGCTTGATCCGGCGGGAGAACGAGCCCGGCCGGGAGCTCTCCTTTGAGCGGAAGATTCCCCGCCAGCAGCTCGAGCGGCTGGTCGCCAGCGCGCGCGATTTCCGGCCGGGTGGCGAGGAGCTGCGGCGGCAAGCCGCGTCGGAGCTTTTCGATCTCCTTGTGCGACCCTGGTACGGAGTGATGGGTACCGGCGAGCGCCTGGTCTTCATTCCCGACAAGGTCCTCCACTCGTTGCCGTTCTCCAGCCTGGTGGACCAGACGACGGGCCGGTATCTGCTGGAAGACCATCCGGTGGCCGTCTCGCCCAGCGCAACGCTCTATGTCAATGCGCTCGCGCACGACGAGTCGAAAGGGCCCAGGGCGGAGGCGAGGCCCCGAGGGCTCGCCGTGGGAGATCCCGCCATCGATCGCAAGCGTTTCCCCCTGCTGTCATCTCTGTCGGCTGCGGCGGACGAGGCGCGAAAGATCGCCGCCCTCTATGGCATCCAAGCCCTCACCGGGCCCGCCGCGGACAAGGAGACCTTCCTGGCGCGAGCCCGGCAGGCGGAATGGATACACTTCGCGGGTCACTCCGTGGTCGACGAACGGAATACGCTGCTCTCGATGCTCGTGCTGGCTCCTTCTCCGAGTGGCGATCCAGGAATTCTTTACGCCCGCGAGATCTACCCTCTCGATCTGGCGCGGACCCGGCTGGTGGTGCTGGCGGCCTGTGACTCCGGTCGCGACTACGTGCCCGGCGGAGAAGGGGTCACGAGCCTCGCCCGCGCCTTCCTGGCCGCCGGAGTCCGCACGGTCGTGGCGAGTCTCTGGAACGTCGACGACCGCGCGACTTCCCATCTGTTCTACGTCTTCCACCGCAACCTGCTCGCTCACGGCGACCCCGTTAGTGCCCTGCGCGAGGCTCAGCTCGAGCTCCTCGCCCACGGCGATCCCGCGGAAAGGTCTCCCAAGACCTGGGGCGCTTTCGAGGCGTTCGGAGCCAGCGTTCACTGATAGAAAGGAGTAGAACACCGTGCCCAATCTCCAGATCGACATCTCAGGCCTCTGCGTCTTCGCCTTCGACGCCGAGATCAAAAACGGCGGTTCGGAACCTACCGAGGCCACCCTGCTCATGCCCAAGCTCACTCAGTCTCGCGCGCTCCGACACGTCGTCAACCAGAAGAACGAGACGCTGGACCAGCACTTTCCGCTCCTCCAGTTTCGACTCCAGGACCAGGACGTCGACGCGAGCACCCGCTTTCCTGATTTCAACTGTCTGCCGGACGACAAAGGAAGGATGACGACCGGCTGCTGCCTGCTCCACGGCGACCAGGTGGAGATCCTGCTGGACGACAAGCCTCTGAGCGGTGAGCTGATTCTCTCGTCGGAGGAGCCGAAAAACAAGGACCGTCAGACCGCTTCGGAGGCGGAGAAGGCCTCGCTCTGGTGGATGGCGACCCTGGAAGACGCCTTCCCGGCTCAGAAGGGCAAGCTCAAAGCGGCGATCCTTCAGGCCGGGCCGGCCGCCAACCAGCCGATTCTGGCGAGCGTCCGTCTGGCCCAGGGTTCGCTTCGCACCGCCGCGGCGACGACGGAGCGCTGCAGCTTCGATCCGGTCGGCTCCAAGCAGTTCAACCAGTTCGTCGCCACTCGCTTTCTCTTCGCCGTCGAATTCCAGAAGAAAGTCGAGCTCAGGATCACCCGCAGGGACGACAACGGGATGCGAACGAGTCTTCTGGCCCTGAAAGTCCCCTCCGACGGCAACCTCCAGATCGGACTCAAGAGCATCGAGATCGACTCCCTGATCGGGATCGGTTCTGCCTATTCCGAGAAGCTGCCCGAGGCGGACTTTGAAATCTACGCCGAGCTGGCGGAAGGCGTTTCCCTGGATGAACCGTTGCCCTTCCCGCGCCGGACTGGTCCTGCGGTCTCGGGAGGCGTCAGTGGTGGCAGCGTGTGCCCGCCGACCGCCGGTTTCAAGTAATGAGAGATCTTTACGGGAGGGAATACTATGGCTATCGATCTGACCCTGGAAGAGCCGATTGAAGCCGGCAATGGCTACAGTCCGATGTTGCACAATCTTCAAGGCAACATCCTGAAGTCGCATGGCCGTGCTCATGTGCGGCTCCTGTTGATTCGGTTTGGTCCGGATGTGACAAACAATCGTAATGCAATCAGTTCCTTTGCGAGCACACGCCTCACCTCGGCATGGGAGCAGCTCCAACAGGTTGAGCGCCATAGGAGTGGCGGTGACGACTCTTCAATCTTTGCCAGCTTCTACCTGACCTTTACGGGCTATCAAGCGCTGGGATTCGACAGCGCAGACCTCAAGCAGAGATTCGGAGCGTCGCAGCCTTTCGTCGGCGGTATGGCCAACTGGACGTGGTCGACTCAGGACGATCTCGGGAAGTATGAGACCGCCTATAAAAGTCCAATTGATGCGATGGTCCTCCTGGCAGCGAAGAAGGCCCAGGACGTCGAACAGGCAAGCTCGGAGGTAGAGCAAAACTTCGCGGGCGCGACCATTTTTCGGGAAGAGGGATCTATCTTACGAAATGACAACGACGAGACCGTCGAGCCGTTCGGCTACGTCGATGGCCGGAGCCAGCCTCTGTTCTTGAAGGACGACCTCGAACGCGAAGAGAGTTGCGGCGGGACCCACCCCTGGAACCCGCTGGCCCCTCTCAGCCTCGTGCTCGAGAAGGATCCCTATGTCGGACAGGAAGACTGCCTGGGCAGCTATCTGGTTTTCCGCAAACTGGAGCAGGATGTGGAGCGCTTCAAGGCCAGCATCCAGCAACTGGCGGCGGCCTTCACCGGCGGGAACGAGGAGTGGGCGAGGGCGATGGTGGTGGGGCGCTTCGCGAACGGCACCCCAATTCTGAGCCACCGTGTTCCCTCGGACTGCTCCATGCGGACTTTCAACAATTTTGATTATGCATCTGATCGCCAGGGGACCAGATGTCCCCTGCATTCGCACATCCGCAAGGCGAACCCGAGGAGCGAGCGTGAGAAGCGCATCGTCCGGCGGGGCACTCCCTATCAGACGACCGAGGGGAAGCAAGGGCTCCTGTTCCTCTGTTTTCAGAGCAACCTTGTCGACCAGTTCTTGGCGATTCAGTCGAGCTGGCTGAACCGGTCCGGCAATCTCACGGGAATGGATCCCGTGGCGGGCCAAAAAGAGATCGGAAGCGCCCCTCAAACCTGGTCGCGGGAATGGGGCAAGGCACCTGAGAAGAACGACAACTTCGACTTCAGCGGGTTCGTCACCTGCCGGGGAGGCGAGTTCTTCTTCGCTCCCAGCATCCCGTTCCTGCTGAACCCCACGCCGCCTCCGCCCCCTGTAGCGAATCCATGAGCTTTACACCTTCACCGAAACCGAAACGGGTGGTGAGCCGTATCGTCACCACCCGTGGTGTCACTCTCGCCGGTACATGAACCTCAACGCCCCCGGCAGCCGTCTCCGCCAACTCGCCTCGCTGTGGGTGCCTCTGGCGTCGGCGCGCCACATCAGGCGGTCGGAGTCGTAGCCGCGGGCCACGAGGTGCTCGGCCATGGCCTTGACGGCGGCCACCACCTTGCCCCGGTCCTCCCGGGCTCCGGCGTCGAGATAGAGGCGGGAGACCTCGGGGGTCGGCCGGGCGGCGACGTCGGCGAAGACGGCCTGGTTCGCGACCCAGAAGGAGGGGGACATCACCAGCGCGCCGCCGAAGGCCTCCGGATGACGGAAGTGGCTCCAGAAGGCGGCGAGCCCGCCCATCGACGAGCCGCCGATCACCGCTCCCAGGGGTCCCGGAATCAGGCTCAGCTCCGCCGAAAGGACCGGCATCAGGTGGCCGGTGATCCAGTCGAGGAGGATCTCCAGCTTCCCGGGCTCTTCGCCGAAGGCGAAGGGGGAGAGCTCGAGGTTCCGCTCCACACCGCCGTGGTCGATGCCGACGACCACCGGCACCGGCCGCTTCGACTTCGCCAGCCCCTCGACCGCCTCGTGGACGTACCAGCCGCCGGAGAAGGACGGAGCGTCGTCGAAGTCGTTCTGGCCGTCGAAGAGGTAGAGGCTGTAGTGGGGCTGCGCCAGGTCGTAGCCGCGCGGCAGGTAGACCCGGATCAGTCGCGGCGCGAGGCCCGGGACGGCGAAGGGGCCGAGGAGGTTGACCTCTCCCGGCTTCATCCGGGCGAGCGCGCCGGGGATGCCGGCCTCCACCGCCGGGTGCTCCGGCTCCGGCGGCGTGGTGTCGAGCGCCGTCAGCACGGCTTGGATTTCGCTCACGGGCGGAGCATATCGAACCCGTGAGCGGCAGGGCGGGTGTGCTCTATAATCCGGGACATGGCCGCCAAGCCGCAGGCCCTGCCTTTCGACTGGCCCCCAGACGAGGTCGAGAAGTTCTGCCGGCGCTCTATGCCGCCTGATTGTCAGCGCCCCTTCGGGGCGAACCCTCACTCTCCCAACCCTCACTCTCCCAACCCTCTCTCTCCCGGCCTCCCCCCCGGCCGCCGGGAGAGAGAGGGCTAAGATCGCTCCGCTTCTTCTTTTCTTCAGACTAACCACTCCCTCTTCTCCCGGCGGCCGGGGGGGAGGCTGGGAGAAGAGGGCCGGGGTGATGAGGGCCAACGGTTCGGGAAGGTAATCTGGCAAAGCAGATCTAAAGAAGCACCGCTCCCGCCACCCGCTCCAAAAACCGCCGCACCTCTTCCGGATCGTGGAGCTGGTAGGCGGCCGCGGTCTCCCGGGGCTCGTCGGTTACGAGGATGCCGATGCCCCGGTCCCCCAAAGCGCGGAAGGCGTCCTCGTCCGTGAGGTCATCGCCCAGATAGAAGGGCAGGACGTCCGGGCGGTCGAGGCCGAGGGCGTCGAGGAGCCAGAGGAGGGCCTGGCCCTTGTCCCAGTCGAGGTCGGGGCGGATCTCGAAGAGCTTCTTGCCATGGGCCTTGCGCAGCCCGGGGACGGCGTCCACGGCGGCGTCCACGGCTCGCTCGACGCGGAGCACATCGCCCGCGTCCGCCAGCCGGAAGTGGATGGAGACGGCGAAGCCCTTGGGCTCGACCAGGACGCCCGGCACGTCCGCCAGCTCCCGCCGCAGCCGTTCAGCCGCGATGCCGATCCGCTCGGGCACGCCGTCGCCCACCTCCAGGCCCACCTCCAAGCGCAATGGCGGCGCGCCGGGTGCGGGGGGCGGGCCGGCGATGTCGAAGCCGTGGCTGCCGGCGTAGGCGAGGCCGGGCAGGCCCACCAGGGCGGCCACGTCCTCCCGGCCGCGGCCGGAGACGATCACCACCGGCGCCCGCCGCGCCAGCCGCTCGAGGATCTCCTGGGTCGCCGCCGGCAGCGTCGCCAGCTCGGGGCGCGGAGCGATGGGGGAGAGGGTGCCGTCGTAGTCGAGGAAAAGGGCGGGGCGGCGGCCCTCCAGCCGGGCCGCGATCTCGTCCCAGCGTTCCAGGGCGGAGGGGCGCATTGCCTTTACGGGATCAAATACGGGATCAGATCAGCCGGTGTCCAGGAGCTCGTCGAGATCCAGGGCCGGCAGGTACTCCTTGGGGACGCGGAAGTCGTCGGGCACCGTCCCCAGGGCTGCCTGGAGATAGTAGTCCACCCACCAGAAGATGTCCTGCTCGCGGAGGATCTCCCGCATCCCCGCCATGCGCCGGCGACGCTCGTCGTCGCTCATGTCGAAGGCCGCCTTGAGCGCGTCGGCCATCCCCTCGATGTCGTGGGGATTGACGAGCAGGGCGCCGCGCTGGAGCTGGGCCGCGGCGCCGGCGAACTCGGAGAGCACGAGGATGCCGCTGTCGTCCACCTGGCAGGCGCAGAACTCCTTGGCCACCAGGTTCATGCCGTCCTTGATGGAGGCGACGAAGCAGATCCTGGCCAGGCGATAGAGGGCCACCAGGTCGCGCCGGGGCTGGCTCCGGTATTGATACTGGACGGGCACCCAGCCGGCGGTGGAGTATTCGCCGTTGATCTCGCCCACCAGCCGCTCGATGTGCGCCTTCAGGGACTGATACTCGGCCACCCCCTCGCGGCTGGGCACCACGATCTGGAGGAGCACCACCCGCTCGCGCAGCCCGGGGTGGCGCTTCAGGGCGTTGCGGAAAGCCTCCAGCCGCTCGACGAGCCCCTTGGTGTAGTCCAGGCGGTCCACCCCGAGAATGAGATGGATGGGGCCGATCTTCCTACGCAGCTCTCCGACCCGGCGGTTGACGTCGTCGGAGCGGGCGGTCTCCTCATAGGCGCGGAAGTCGATGCCGATGGGGAAGGCCCCCACGCGCACCGTCCGCGCGCCCAGGCGGACCTCGGTGACGGCGCCGCCGTCCTCCATCTCCACCTCCGGTACCAGGTTCTGCAGACAGGTGAGGAAGTTGCGGCTGTCCCGCGGAGTCTGGAAGCCGATCAGGTCGTAGGCCAGCAGGGCTTTCAGGATCTGTCCCCGCCAGGGGAGCTTGAGCAGGATGTCCAGCGGCGGGAACGGGATGTGGAGGAAGAAGCCCACCCGCACGCTCTCGTCGCGCCGCCGCAGGAACTCCGCCACGTGGATGAGCTGGTAGTCCTGCACCCAGACGAAGTCGCCTTCCCGCCGCTGCCCGGCCACGGCTTCGGCAAATTTCTCGTTGACGTCCAGGTAGGTGTACCAGAAGGGGGGCTCGAAATGACAGCGGCCCAGCATGTCGTGGAACAGGGGCCAGAGGATGGCATTCGAGAATCCCTCGTAGAAGCCCTTGACCTCCTGCTCGGTGAGGAGCACCGGGACGAGGTCGTATCCCCGCTCGCGGTAACCCTCCTCCAGCACCCGCTCCCAGTCCCCGCCCCGCTCCAGCGGCAGGCCCGGCCAGCCCACCCAGAGCCCGCCGCGGTGGGAGAGCACCGGCGCAATGGCGCTCACCAGGCCGCCGGACCCGGGCTTCAGGGTCCAGCCGCCGCCCCTCTTCTCCAGAACGATGGGAAGACGGTTCGAGACGACGAAGAGGCGTTGCGGCATGGGATTTCAGAGAGCCTGCAATCACCGAGCCAGCCCGTCGCGGCTTTTGTGCGGTAGCATCTCCTCTGGCACGCGCAACCCTTCCGCGATCGAGGAGAGACCGTCATCATGAAATTTCGTCGCACAATGCTCTGGACGCTGCTGGCCGCTTCTCTCCCCGCCGCCCTGCCGGCGGGCACCGTGATCACCTTGAAGGAGCAGTCCACACGGGGGAGCTCCGACGACAGGATCTACCTGGACGGCGGCAGGCTCCGGGTGGAGTCGGCGGCCGGCCGGCGGAGCCACGTCATCCTCTATCACTCCGCCAGCGGCAGCTTCCAGGTCCTCGATCCGGCGAAGAAGACCTGGTTCGAGCTCCCGGCCGGGCCGGCGGGGGCCGCGCAGCAGGCGGCCATCGCCAGGATGGTGAAGGAGCGCCAGGACCTCTCCGACGCTCAGAAGCAGCAGATCCTGGACAACATGAAGGACAACGCCGACCGCCACGGGCTGTACGGCGGCACCGGCCCGAGCCCCGCGGAGTACAAGGCGGAGTACCGGAAGGTCGCCTCCGGGGTGAAGGTGAACGGCTACACCACGGACCAGTACGAGGTCCTCCGCGAGGGCAGGAAGGTGCGGGAGGTCTGGCTGGCCGATCCCCAGAGCCTGGGCATCGACCCGGCCGACGTCGCCGCGTTCCGCTCGCTGGGCGAGAAGCTGGGCGCGCGCCAGCCGCCGGGACACCCGTCAGGATTCACCTGGGAGGCCGGAGCGCCCGAGGGCGTGCCGGTGCGCACCGTCATCTACGTCAAGGGCCAGCCGTCGACCACCACGGACCTCTCCGCCGTGAGTCACGAAAACGTCGCGGCGTCGCTGTTCGAGGTGCCGAGGGACTACACGCAGACCAGGCTGGGTGCCCCCGGGCACTGAGCCGCGGCGAGGAGACCGATGAGCGCCCAGGACCAGCTCCAGCCCGGCGAGGAGATCCTCTACCGGGCCCACGTCACCCGCCTCACCCTGGCGCCGCTGGTGGCATTGCTGGCGGTGGTCCTGGCCTTTACGATCTTCGCGTACACGGTCTGGCCGGGCTACGCCTGGGTGGCCGTCGTCTCCGGTCTGCTGACCCTGTGCCTGGCGGTCGTCCTCGCCTGGCGGCTGTTCCGGCTGCGCTCCTACGAGTTCGTGCTGACCAACCACCGGGTCATCTACCAGACGGGGATCCTGGCCAAGAGCTCCATGGACTCGCGGCTCGACAAGATCAACAACATCGAGCTGCGGCAGTCGCTGTGGGGCCGCCTCCTGCGCTACGGCGACGTGGAGATCGACACCGCCAGCGACACCGGCGTCTGCCGCTTCGCCGACATCGCCAATCCGCTGGAGTTCAAGCGCGCCATCCTGGCCGCCGCCGAGCAGTACCGCGCCGGCGGCTTCGCCCTGCCGGCCGCCGCTGCCGGTCCCTCCGGCGCCGAGCGCCTGCGCCAGCTCAAGTCGCTCCTCGACGACGGCCTGATCTCCAGGGAGGAGTTCGAGGCCAAGCGGAAAGAGCTGCTGGCGCAGTTGTAAACGTCTCCCGTTCCCCACAACCGCGGCACCGTAGAGATGGGGGACCCGATGACCGGGTTCGCCCCTCTCGCCAGGAGGAACACCATGCGGAAGAAACTGACCTATCTCGGACTCGGTCTCGCGCTCACCGTCGCCGCCCTCGTCTCGGGTGCGCGGTCCGCCGCGGCCGACTCGAACTGCATCACGACCTGCGACCCCTTCGGCGGCTGCTGCCAGACCTGTTGCCGCATCGGCACCAGCAACAAGTTCATCTGCACCGAGCGGCCCTGTTGAGGCTTTGCGGCTGACGCCGGGGTTGATGAGGGTCCGTGCTACCATCAGGCGGTAATGCCCCGTAACCCCGGCGCCGCCGTCCTCCCTCCTCCGTCCGATCTGGCCCCCCTCGTCGACGACCTGCGGGCGGAGCCGAAGCTCGGGGCTCAGCTCCTGTATACGGCCTATCTGCCGGGGAGCGAGACGGCATGGGGCGAGCTCGACCCGCCGCTGCCGGCGCCCATCGCCCGCGCCCTGGGCCAGGGGGGCGTCCCGCGGCTGTGGAGCCATCAGGCCGAGGGGATCGCCGCCGTGCGCCGGGGCGAGAACGTGCTGGTGACGACCCCCACGGCCTCCGGCAAGTCGCTGATCTTCCAGGTGCCGCCGCTGGAAGAGGCGGCGCGGGGGGGGCCGGGGCACGCCCTGTTCCTCTTCCCCCTGAAGGCCCTGGGTCAGGATCAGCGGGGAAAGTTCGTGCGCCTCGCCGAGGCCGCGGGTCTGCCTCCCGAGATCGCCGGCTGCGAGATCTACGACGGCGACACGCCGGCGGCGAAGCGCACGGCGATCCGCAAGAATTTTCCGCGGGTGGTGATCTCCAATCCGGACATGCTCCACCTCGGCGTGCTCGGGAGCTGGACGGCCTGGGGGCCGTTCCTGGCGGATCTGCGCTGGATTGTGCTCGACGAGCTGCACACCTATCGCGGGATCTTCGGCAGCCATTTCCACCACGTCCTCCAGCGGTTCCTGCGCCTCTGCCGCTCGGTGGGGAGCGATCCGGTGCTCATCGCCTCCTCGGCCACGGCGGCCAACGCCGGCGAGTTCGCGGAGACCCTCACCGGCCGCAAGTTCCACTGGATCTCGCGGTCCGGCGCGGCGCGCGAAGGGCGCCACCTCCTCCTCTTCCGCCCCGAGGCGAGCCCCTACACCACGGCGCTCCAGCTCTTCGTCCGCCTGGTCAACGCGGGGCTGAAGACCATCGTCTTCACCAAGGCGCGGCGCATCACCGAGCTGCTCTACTCGTGGCTCCGCCGGCAGGAGCCGGATCTCGCCTCGCGGGTGGCCTCCTATCGCGCCGGCTTCCTGCCTGAGGAGCGGCGGCGGATCGAGCGCGCCCTGTTCGACGGCAAGCTCGACGGCGTCATCTCCACCTCGGCCCTGGAGATGGGGATCGACGTCGGCGGCCTCGACGCCTGCATCCTGGTGGGCTATCCCGGCAGCATGATGGCCACCTGGCAGCGCTCGGGGAGAGTCGGGCGCGGTGGCAGCGATGGCGGCGATCGTCGGGAGTCGCTCACCGCCATGGTCGCCATGCCCGACGCCCTGGACCAGTATTTCCTCGATCACCCGGAGCAGTTCCTGGAGCGGCCCTGCGAGCGGCTGATCGTGGACCCGGTGAACGATCCGGTCTCCCGCGCCCACCTCGTCTGCGCCGCTGCGGAGATGCCGCTCTCGGCCGAGGATCGTCCCTACACCGATCGCCACGCGGCGCGAGTGGAGACGCTGCTGCGCCAGGGGCACCTGCTGGCCGCGGCCGAGGGGGACGAGATCTTCTCGCTGCGCCGCCGGCCCCAGCGCTCCGTCAACCTGCGGGGATCGGGGGAGACCTTCGCCATCATCGCCGACGGCCGGACGATCGGCACGGTGGACGGCGTGCGGGTGCTCCACGAGTGTCACCCCGGCGCCGTCTACCTCCACGCCGGCCGGCAATACCTGGTGGAGGCCCTGGAGCGCGAGGAGCGGCGGGTGATCGCCACGGCGGCGGACCTCGACTACTTCACGACGCCGCTGACCGAGAAGGAGACGGAGATCCTGGAGGTGCTGGAGGAGCGGGCGGACGGTCCCCTCCAGGGCTGGCTCGGCCGCGTCAAGGTCACCGAGCGGGTGGTGGGCTTCGAGCGCAAGCGCATCCACGGCCAGGAGACGCTCGACCAGACGCCGCTCGACCTCCCCCCCGTGATGTTCGAATCGGTGGGCCTCTGGTGGGCGGCGCCCAAGGCGATCGAGGAGACGCTGCGCCGGCAGGGGGAGCACTTCCTGGGCTCGCTCCACGCCGCCGAGCACACCGGCATCTCGCTCTTCCCCATCCTCGCCCTCTGCGACCGCGGCGACATCGGCGGCATCTCCTATCCCCTCCATCCGCAGCTCGGCACGGGCGCCGTCTTCATTTACGACGGCCATCCCGGCGGCGTGGGCATCGCCGCCCGCGGCTTCCAGGACCTCCCGGACCTCCTCGGGCGCGTCCTGCTGCTGCTGGAGAGCTGTCCCTGCGAGACGGGGTGCCCCTCCTGCGTGCAGTCGCCCAAGTGCGGCAACGGCAACCGGCCGCTCGACAAGGGGGGCGCGGCGCGAGTGCTGCGGCTGCTGCTGGGGCACGAGGAGCCGGTGGTGACCTGGGGGGAGCCGGTGGTGGTGGTGTTGGCGGGGGAGAAGGAGGAAAGGGACGAAAGGGACGGCAGGGACAGCAGGGACGAAAAAGAGGGAGAGGGGGAGGAGTTGCTTAGGGTAGGGGCGGGTCTGGACGATGGGCCGGGGGCTCGACCCGCCCTGGAGCCTGCCGAGGGTCCCGGCCACCGCCACCCCCACCTGCGCATGCCCCGCCGTACCGACCACGTCCCCATCGTGGCCGAGCCCTCGATCTTCCAGAGCGCGCTCGCTCCGGTCCGCCGGCAGCGGTTCCCGGCGCCGGGCGAGGAGGGCTCGCGCACCATCCTTTTCGACCTCGAGACCCTGCGCTCGGCGGCGGACGTGGGCGGCTGGGACAAGGCCCACCGCATGGGGGTCGCCATCGGCGTCCTCTGCCACCTGGAGGAGGGGCGCTTCGAGGTCTATCCCGAGACCGGGGTCCGTGCCCTGGTGGACGCCCTGCGCGCGGCGACGCTGGTGATCGGCTACAACATCCGGCGCTTCGACTACCAGGTCCTTGCCGGCTACACGGGAGAGGACTTCGCCCGCCTGCTGCCCACGCTGGACCTGCTGGAGGACGTCCACTCCCGTCTCGGCTTCCGGGTGGGCATGGGCCATCTGGCGCAGGAGACCCTGGGCACGGCCAAGTCCGCCGACGGCCTCCAGTCCCTGGAATGGGTGCGCCAGGGGCGGCTCGACCTGGTGGAGGCCTACTGCCGCAAGGACGTGGAGATCCTCCGCGACCTCTACCTCCACGGCCGGCGCGAGGGCTTCCTCTTCTATCGCGACAAGAAGCGGGACCTGAAGCTGAGGCTGCGGGTGGAGTGGTAACGTAGCCCCATGCGCCGCGCCGTCCCCTCCCTCGTTTTCGTCCTTTTCTTCTTCACCGCCTGCGCCGCCTACCAGAACCTGGCTCACCCCCCCAAGGTGACTCTGACCGACGTGCAGTTGACCGGCGCCTCGCTCGCCGGCGCCGACCTCGTCTTCCGCTTCCAGGTGGACAACCTCAACCGCCGCGGCATGGTGCTGGACGGCATCGGCTACAAGCTGCGCTTGAACGGCGAGCCCATGCTGGAGGGCCGGCACGACCAGCGCATCGAGATCGCCGCCGGCACGAGCACGGTCGAGCTGCCGATGACGGTGGGCTACGCGGACCTCCTGCGGATACTCCGTGGCCTCGCGGCCAGCTCCAAGCCGACCTACGACCTCGACGCCGACTTCCGCTTCGCCGTACCCGTCCTCGGCTCCGTCTCCGTGCCGGTGAGCAGGCGCGGGGTGATCCCGCTGGACAAGGTGCGGTTGGATTTGTAGCTTTTCACCTCCCGGGAGAAAATCCATGTTGAAGCCCTGTCTCGTCTCCATCCTCGCGCTCCTCGCCGGTCTCGCGCCCGCCGCCGGTGCTCCGGCTCCGCAGGAGACGCGCTACACCTTCCTGTTCTCTGGCAACAAGGCCGGGCTCCTGGTGACCCGCGTCCAGCCGGACGGCGAGCGGGTCTGCACCTTCGAGTTCAACGACCGGGGACGGGGGCCGAAGACCGAGACGCGGTTCCGTCTCGGCCCCGGAGGAATCCCGGTGTCCGAGCGCATCACCGGCACCGACTACTGGAAGACGCCGGTGGACGAGCGGTTCGAGCTGAAGGGCGCCAAGGCCTCCTGGAAGAACGCGGCGGAGAACGGCGAACGCCAGCTCAACGGTCCGGCCTTCTACCTCGGCCTCAACGCGCCGCCCCAGGAGTTCGAGCTGTTGACCCAGGCCCTCCTCGCCGCTCCCGGCGGCCGGCTGCCCCTGCTGCCCGCCGGCGAGGCCCACATCGCGAAGCTCGATTCCCGGAAAGTCCAGGCCGGCGGCAAGGAGCGGACCGCGGACCTCTACGCCGTCTACGGCCTCGGCTTCAGCCCGTCTTATGAATGGCTCGACGCTCAGCACAACCTTTTCGCCGGCATCAGCGGCTGGGCGGCGGTGGTCCCCGAGGGCTGGGAGGGCGTGGTCCCCGAGCTCACCAAGGCTCAGGACGCCGCCGAGGCGGCGCGGCAGAAGACACTGGCCGCGAAGCTGCCGCACCGGCCCAAGGGCCCGCTCGTCATCCAGCACGCCCGGCTCTTCGACCCCGAGTCCGGCAAGCTCGTCTCGGAGACCACGGTCGTCGTCGCCGGCAACCGCATCCAGGCCGTGGGCCACGACGGCGAGGTCGCCACACCCGCGGGCGCCGAAATCGTCGACGCCAAGGGGAAGACCCTCCTTCCCGGCCTGTGGGACATGCACACCCATCTCGGCGACGACGACGGTCTGCTCAACCTGGCGGCCGGCGTCACCACCGTGCGCGACATGGCCAACGACATCGACAAGCTCCAGGACCTGAGGCGGCGCTGGGAGAGCGGTGAAGCCGTGGGGCCGCGGGTGCTCATGGCCGGCTTCATGGACGGCCCCGGCCCCTTCGCCGGCCCCACCAAGGTGCTGGTGAGCACGGAGAAGGAGGCTCTCGACTGGGTGGACCGCTACGCCGCGATGGGTTACGTGCAGATCAAGCTCTACAGCTCGCTCGACCCCAAGCTGGTGCCGGCCATCGCCAAACGCGCCCATGAGAAGGGCCTGCGTCTCTCGGGCCACATCCCGAACGGCATGACGGCCGAGGAGGCGGTGCGCGCCGGTTACGACGAGATCCAGCACGTCAACTTCCTGGTCCTCAACTTCCTCGACCGTGGGATCGACACCCGCTCCACGGGCCGCTTCACCGAGGTGGGCGAGCACGCCGCCGAGCTCGACCTGAATGCGGACAAGGTGAAGGATTTCATCGCCCTGCTCAAGGAGCGCGGCACGGTCTCCGATCCCACGCTCGCCACCTTCGAGGCGCTGTACATGGCGCCGGCCAACGCCGTGGGACCCACCTACGCCGGCGTGGTCGACCGCTTCCCGCCGCAGGTGCGGCGCGCCTTCGTGGGCGGCGGCCTCACCGCGCCGCCGGGTAAGGAGCAGCGCTACCACGACTCCTTCCGCGCCATGGAGAACCTGGTGCTCGCCCTCCACAAGGCGGGGGTGACCATCGTGGCCGGCACCGACGCGCTGTGCGGCTTCTCCCTGCACCGCGAGCTGGAGCTCTACGTGGACGCCGGCTTCTCGCCGGTCGACGCCCTGCGCGCCGCCACCCTCGTCCCGGCCCGGGTGATGAAGCGCGACCAGGACCTCGGCACCGTGGCGCCCGGCAAGCTCGCCGACCTCATCCTGGTGGACGGCGACCCCACGGCCCGCATCGGCGATGTCCGGCGGGTGGTCCTTACCATCAAGGACGGAGTGGTGTACGATCCCGCGGCTCTTTACCGGGCGCTCGAAGTCCAACCGATTCAGTAGGACCTCCTGGGGCCCCCGTGGGCCCCCCTGGGACCGCCGGCGTCCCGCCGGCTGCTAACTCCGTTTCTTCTTTTAAAGAAAAGAAGAAGTTAGCAGCCGGCGGGACGCCGGCGGTCCCAGGCCAGGGTGGCTGCGAGGAACTTTTTTTCGAATCTTGGGGGATGATGTCCATGCGCACCGCTCTGCTCTCCATCTTCCTGGCCCTCGCCTGTACCTTGCCGGCCGCCGGCGCGCCCTTGCCCGGCCCCGTCCGCCTGGCGCCGGGGGAGGAGCTGCGGTACACCCTGTTCCTCTCCACTCGCCAGGCCGGCCACGTGGTCTTCCGCGCCGAGGCGGACGGCGCGAACGTGCTGACCCTCGAGGTCAGCGACCGCGGCCGGGGCCAGAACCTCACCGCCCGCATGACCCTGAACGACGCCGGAGTGCCGCTCGACCTGCACGTCACCGGCGTCGACTACTGGAAGAACCCGGTGGACGACCGCTACGAGCGCAAGGGCGGCCGGGCGGTATGGAGCAGTGGGAGCAGCGCCTCCGAGCACGGCGAGGCCACGCCGGCGGGCCCCGTCTTCTACCTCACCCCGGAGACCGACCTGGAGATCGGGGTCCTGGCCGCGGCCCTGCTGCGCGCCGAGGGCGGGCGCCTCTCCCTGCTGCCCGAGGGCGAGGCCCGCATCGAGCCCGCGGGCGAGGTGAAGGTGAAGGCGGGGGAGGAGTCCCGCACCGTCCACCTCGACGCCATCACCGGCCTCGGCTACTCCCCGGCCTATGTCTGGATGGACGACCGCGGCTTCTTTTTCGGTCGCTACGACGGCTTCGTGACCGCCATCCGCGAAGGCTGGGAGAGCGCGGCCCCGGCCCTCATTCAGGCCCAGGGCAGGGTGGCATCCGAGTGGGAGCACACCCTGGCCGCCCGTCTCGGCCGGCGGCCCGAGCACGGCGTCGCCATCCGCGGCGCCCGGCTCTTCGATCCCGAGACAGGGAAGAGCCGGCCGGGCACCACCGTCGTCGTCTCTGGCGAGCGCATCCGCGCCGTGGGTCCGGATGGCGAGGTGCCGATCCCGCCGGGAGCCGAGGTCGTGGAGGCGCAGGGGAGGGCCCTCCTTCCCGGCCTCTGGGACATGCACCAGCACCTGACCGCGACCGACGGCCCGCTGGACATCGCGGCCGGCGTCACCACTGCCCGCGACATGGGCAACGACCTCGATACCCTGCTGGAGCTGCACCGCCGCTGGGATTCCGGCGAAAGCATCGGCCCGCGCCTCCTCATGGCCTGCGTCGTTGAGGGACCGGGCCCCTACGCCGCGCCCACCAAGGTGCTGGTGGCGACCGACGCGGAGGCCCTGGCGGCCGTCGACCGCTACGCCGCGGCCGGCTGCGTCCAGATCAAGATCTACAGCTCCCTGGACCCGAAGCTGGTGCCGGGGATCGTCGCCCGCGCCCACGCCCTCGGCCTGCGCGTCTCGGGGCACGTCCCCTTCGGTATGAAGGCCGAGCAGGCCGTGCGCGCGGGCTTCGACGAGATCCAGCACGCGAACTTCCTCTTCCTCAACTTTCTCGACGGGGTGGACACCCGCACCCTGGCGCGCCTCACGGCGGTGGGCGAGCATGCCGGCGAGCTGGACCTCAAGTCCGAGCCCGTGCGCGCCTTCCTGCGCCTGCTGAAGGAGAGGGGGACGGTCATCGATCCCACGGTCAACCTTTACGAGGGTATGTTCGCCGGCCGCCCGGGAGAGGTGACTCCGAGCCTGGCGCCGGTGGCCGCCCGCCTGCCTCTCCCGGTGCGGCGCGGCCTGCTGGTGGGCAACACGCAGCGGACGCCGGAGATGGATACCCGCTACCGCGACTCCTTCCGTGCCACGCTCGCCCTGGTCCGCGCCCTCCACGACGCGGGCATCCCGATCGTGGCGGGCACCGACTCTCCCGCCGGCTTCAGCCTTCACCGCGAGCTCGAAGACTACGTGGCGGCCGGCCTCTCCGCCCCGGAAGCCCTGCGCGCCGCCACCCTCGTCCCCGCCCAGGTCATGCACCGCGACCAGGACCTGGGCACCATCGCTCCCGGCAAGCTGGCCGACCTGATCCTGGTCGACGGCGACCCCGCGGCGAAGATCTCCGACATCCGGCGCGTCGTCCTCACCCTCCGGGGCGGAGTGATGTTCGACGCGGCGAAGGTGTACCAGGCGATCGGGGTGAAGCCGGCGGAGTGATCGGGGAGAACCCGCCGGATCGCGCCCTCGCCCAGCCTCCCAGCTCCTGAACACGCGTGATTGGCCGCCTCTCCCGAAGATGGGGCGGCGCTGGCCCTCACTTGGGCCACCGCGGCCCCGACGAGGGCAGCGACGGCCCCGGTGAGGGCCACGGCGGCCCAAGTGGGTAGTGGGTCAGTTTGACTCCTTGGTGTCCGGAAGCAATATCACCATATCTTCAATGCTCCACCGCCGGGAGTCAACGCCCGCTGCCTGACACGGGGTCCGGCCCTTCAGGGTCATATGGGGGCGGCAGAAGTTGTAATGGAAGAAGTGGACGGCAACCTGCGCGGCATGGTTCTCCACCTTCTTGCTAAAGGCATTCGTTAATCTCGTAAACCGGCGGATGCTCATCCGCATGGTGAGGTTTTGACGCTCCACGTAGGAGGTCGAAACGTGCTTTTCGTCGGGGCACCCGGTCACCGCGTGCTTCTCAGCACCGGTACACTCCGCCGGGCTGTACCGCGTCTCTGGGCCACTCGGGGCGTTACTGTAGATTTTCTGCAACATCGCATAGTCCACTTCCCCACCAAATGCCTCTTCCATAGCGCTTAAGTACATCTTGTGACCATCTGTGGTGAGCTGCACTCGGTTAGACAGTCGGCTCGCGAGGTCCTGCATAAGCTCCGTCGCGCATCCCACGTCACGGCTCCCCACCAGCCAGGACGGCACCAGCTTAGTATCCGCATCGATCGCGCAGAAGGTCCACACGTCGCCATAGCCAAAAACGCCCTTCTTCGCGGCGGGGACGTTCTTCGCCTTGCTGTAGCAGAAGGCCCAGATTTCGTCCACCTGAAGGCGCTTGCAGGGCAGGTTCCGGAGGTTCTCATCCGCGTACGTTTGGCAGACACCCGCCAGCTCTACCAGCAACTTGGCGATGGTGTTTTTCGACACGCCGGTCATCCTGACAGTAGCGCGAATACTGTTCCCCTCTACCAGGGCGGAGATGACGGCGGAGCGCTTCGCGGTGCTGAGTACGTTTGCCATACTGACCATTATGCTTAGGCGAGAAGGGAAAGTCAAGCACTTTGCCAGGGAAAATAGAACTTCTCTCCGGTCAGTTTGACTTCCGTTGGGTGTAAGTTGTACAATGCCAGACGGACGCAGAAGGGGCGTAGTGAGGTATGAACCGCACAAAACCCCTCAGCATGGACGGCCCAGGGGATTGGACCCCGAAACCGCCTACTAGGGCGCACCAGCCCGGCTAGCTGCGCTACTCAGGTCGCTACCCGCCCTCGAAAAGCTAGATAGCTTCCTGAGTAGCCAGCCCCTCTTACTTCCGCCGCTTAAAGCCCTTCGCCGCGCCAGACACTCGGCTAGGGCTTTCGCCCCTCCTCATGACATCTCCTCGCTTTCCTCTTCATCCAACCATTCCCGCAACCCCCATTTACCGCCTTTCTTGGTAAATACGTCTTTTCGCTCTACTTCTCGATTCAGGGTGCCAAAGACATTTGTGTACAAATTGTGAGCCTGACTCTGAAAGCCCATTTCCTGCATGACACGGATAAGACTGCGAGTGTTCATCCATTCTTCCTTCATTCTTAGGGCATGCAAGGCGTATTCAGCAATTGTCATTCCGCTTTTATCGCCAAATCGATTTGTTTCTCTCTCTACTGCCGTGGCGGAAAGTCGCGAATCAAATTCCTCGTATAGCTCGTCAAAGGCAAGAAGCTTTTTGCGCTCCTCTTGTAGATCGGCAATCTTCTTGTCGATACTAACCAACTCGGCTTTGATGTCTTTCCGGCTTATCATATGGTCGTCTCTGTTATACGCCGTCAATCTTTGGAGAACGAGGGTGAGTCTAACACAGCTTCCTGCCGTGTCAATGGGGCGGTGGCCAGCACATTACACCTATATCACACTGGAGAGCTGAGCGGTGGCGGCATAGACTAGGGCGCTAGGGCTGTGGCATACTATGGCCATGCATAGACGCCCAAGCAAGCCAGAACACCCCGACCCTCTCCCTAGGCGCCCGCGCGACTCGAATCAGCTTGCCTTCCAAGTCGTGGGCGAGTTGACCGGCACGCTCGCTCCTCTCCCTCCAGAGGATGCCGGTCCCCCGAAGAATCCCGCTGCTGTTGCCCTGGGGAAGCTCGGGGGATCGAAGGGAGGGAAGGCGCGCGCTGCCAGCCTGACCCCCGCCCAACGCCGCGAGATCGCACGCAGGGCGGCACGCACGCGGTGGGACAAGGAAGGGAAAGAAGAAAAGTAGGGCCGGCCCCCCGAGGAGTCGGCCCGGTCCTGCTACACCGCTTCCAGGCGGTGCCGTTCGATGACGGGCGTGGGATCTTCGGCAGGCTCCTGCCCTCCCCAGCGCACCCACTGGCGGGCAAGATCAGAGGCGAGAGAGCGGCACTGCGCCGCGGATCGGAGCGTGGCGATGATCCGCCCGGCCGGGATGTACACCAGGGTGAAGGAGTCGTTCATCCCATCGTATCCAGCGTCCGTCCCCCGGTAGTAGCCGAAGGGGTGGGAGATGGCACCATGGACCGGGAGCCGCCCCAGTTCCGGGAGCTCGACGTAGAAGACGCCCTGTCCGGCGTCAACTAGAATTGAGGGTCGGCGACAATTAGAATTGCGGGATTCTTCCTCCAGTTAGTAGAGACCTCTTACGGGGGGCGGGGGGCTTGTTT
>JAJKHS010000001.1 GCA_021154885.1 Thermoanaerobaculum sp. | reverse complement strand
CCTCTTCGACCCACGCTCAACTCGGGCTCACGACGTGCGCTGCTGCCACCGCCCTCGCCCATTCACCCCCCTAATCCGCGATTTATTCACAAGCTCTGAGGCTTGTACTGTCTTTTCCTCAATAAGAGGTAAAATTCTCGATTGAGTCCGTCCAATCGAGGGAGAGGAATTTTTCCGCCTCGGGAGGCTTCGTATGACCAGTGCTCTGGGCTCTCAGCAGGACCCGGCGTGGAGGGTGGGCGGCGACGAGAAATCACGGGAGGTGCGGCTGGGCCTCGTGATGTATGGTGGTGTCTCGCTGGCTATCTACATCAACGGTGTAACTCAGGAGTTCTTCCGCGCGGTGCATGGGCGCGGCATCTACCGGCTGATCAAGGCGCTGACCGACTCCGACATCGTGGTCGACGTCATCAGCGGCACCTCCGCGGGGGGTATCAACGGCATTTTCCTCTCCTATGCCCTGTGCAATGGCAAGAACTTCTGCGATGCCTCCAATCTGTGGCGAAAGTATGGGGACATCAACAAGCTGCTCCGCGAGCCGGACGGCGAGATCCCGAACGCCTCCTCGTTCCTGGACAGCGAAGGCTACTACCAGCCTCGGCTCGAAGAGATGTTCCATGACATGAGGGAGTACGTTCCCGAGACGGACGAAGACAGCTCCTCCTTCAATGAGCTGGATCTCTTCATCACCAGTACGGACGTGGACGGCCGGGTCTACACTCAGCTCGACGATGCCGGCCACGCGATCGACGTCAAGGACCACCGCACCGTCTTCTACCTGAAGCACCGCAAGGGACGCAAGGAGCCGTTCAATCCGAAGCCCCGTTACCTCAAGAACCCGGACCCGAAGACCACTCACGTGGCCCTGGCCAAGCTCTCCCGTGCCACGTCGTGTTTTCCGGCCGCGTTCGCTCCGGTGCACGTGGCCCATGTCGCGCCAGGGGACGACTCAGCGGACGCCAAGCTTCAGCTCTGGGGCGTGATGGGCAAGGAGACCTGCTTCCTCGACGGCGGCGTGCTGGACAACAAGCCTTTCACCTACACCATCAAGGCGATCTTCTCCCGCACCGCCGACCGGGAGGTGGACCGCAAGCTCTTCTACATCGAACCGGATCCCGAGGTCTTGCAGCAGGCCGAGCGTGCGACGAACCCCAATTTCGTGCAGGCGGTCCTGGCAGCCCTCATCGGCATCCCCGGGTACGAGAGCATCGCCGAGGATCTCAAGCTCCTCGCCGAGCGCAACAGCAAGCTCCGGCAGTACCAGCGGTTGGTGAAGCAGTTCCAGCCGGACTCCGCCGGCACCGGGCTTCCGGGCCTCTACGTGCGCAGCCGGATGGTGTTCCTGAGCGAGCGCGTCATCGAGGGGATCTTCCGCCAGGACTCCAACACCCCCCTCCGGTCCGAGGACCGCAAGAGGGCGACGGAGCTGGCACGGCAGTTCGATGACTTGAGCGTCGATCCGGCCCCCCTGTTCCGCGACTTCGACGTCCCCTTCCGGATGCGCCGCGCCTATCGGATCATCTATCTGATCTACGATCTCCTTTATGGCGAGGACGCCGGCCTCAAAGCGGAGGAGGCCGAGGTCTGCCGGTTCCTGTGGCGAGCCCTGAACCGGCAGGTCAAGCTCTACGAGATCCTGCGCTCCGCCATGGAGGCCTTGGTGGATGAGGCGCCCATTCCATGGCAGGAGATGGAGCCGAGGGAGATCTGGGGGCTTGTCGAGACGATCTATTACCGGCTCCTGAGCGAGAAGGCGGCTCCCGCGCTCTGCATCCGCGAAGAGGACCTCACGGCTTTCGAGAGCGGAGAGCGGAAGGAATGGCTGACGCAGGAGGAGTTGCAGAGCCTGAACGAAGCCCTCGGAAAACTCGCGGACGAGATCGTCGAGGACGTCCGCCGTGGTGGCCGGGCGGCGGACGACTCCGGAGAGGAGCGCAGCAGTATGCTCCAGCGGCTGGATGGCTACGAGGAGCGCCTCGTCAAGCGGTGTGTCCCCGACGCGAGCCATCCGATCCGTAAGGCCTTTGAGGAATTCGAGCTCCTGGACGCGCACCTGTTCCCGCTGGAGATGGTGGGGAACCTTCACGAGAAGGACATCATCGAGACCATCCGCATCAGTCCGCGGGACGCCGAGCGGGGGTTCAGCCAGAGCCGCCTGTCGGCGAAGGTCTCGGGCGACGCGGTCTTCCACTTCGGCGGTTTCTTCAAGCGGTCCTGGCGATCGAACGATATCCTCTGGGGTCGCCTCGATGGCATCTGTCAGCTCGTGGAAACGCTGCTCGATCGCGAGAGGATCATGGCGCTCGTCGCATCGGATCGATGGCGTGCCGGGCTCCGCGGCCGTTTCTTCGCGGCGGACGGCTCCCGCAACCATGCCCTCGATCCCGAAAAGCTCTTCCCCAGAGCCGGCGAACAGACCCAGAGAGCGATTCGTGAGTGGTTGGACCAGGTGCTCTCGGATGACGCGGAGGTTCGGAAGCTGGCCTTCGACGAGAAGACGTTCGACTCCATGACCTCTCTCCTGGTCGAGGCGGAGCAGCTCGAAGCCCTCAGGGAGGACATGACGAACGTCATCACCGACGCCATCGAGGAACAGGCGGATTGGAACCGTTTCCAGGTCCAGGCCGACCAGGAGAGGAAAACGCGGAAACGCAAGCCCAGAAAAGCTGGTGCGATGGACGGGAGCGCGGAGGACATCGCGGTCGCACCCTGGATCTTCCAGCCTTCCGGAAACTGGCTCGACCCGTGCGTCGCGACCGCCGGAGCGGCGACGCGGATGATCGATGCCATGGACTCGCTCAACGCAGCCGGCGGGTCGCCGGCCCGCCCTGCCGAAACCAGACTGGGAACGTTCTTCAAGCAGAGCTATCGCGTGGGATCGGAGGAGCTGACGCGCGACATTCCCGTTCTGGTCCTGCTCGAAATCCTGGCCAAGGCCCTGCTGGTCGCCCGTACCTGCATCGTGGGGCTGTTTGGCGACAACGCCGGCCGCATCCGCGGCAACGCCCTCTACCGCGTCTGCATCGATCTTCCCCTGCGGGCGTTCTATTCTCTGGTCAAGCTGTCGCTCCGCGCTCCCAGGGCGGGCCTGGGAGTCTTCCTGGGCACAGGAGCGCTGTCGCTCTTTGCGCTGGCCGTTGGGCTGTTCTTCCTCAAGCCCCTGATCTGGACCCATGCCACAGGCCTGTCGGGAGTGGCTCTGGGCGTCTTCATCATCGCTCCCGTCGTCATCCTCCTGCTGCAGATGATCTTTCTCGTCTGGGGAGGCCGGTGGCTCATCTCCAAGGCGGGCGTCTGGATTTTCATGGCTCTGCTCGTGACCACGGCTCTGATCCTTGGCCTTCTCTGGCCGTACCGGAGCTGGAATGAGGGGGAGGCAGCGGGTGCGGCAGCCGTCCAGCCGATGCCGGCAACCTACCCGCACCCGCCCGTGACTAGACGAAGCGCTTGACGAACGCGAGCGCCTTGTCGGCGACCTCTCGCCAGCCGCTGTCGATGGTGAGCGCGTGCCCGCGGTTGGGGATCTCGACGATCTCGGTGACGCCGGCGTTGTGCTGCTGCTGCTTGAACGACGCGTTCGCGATCGCCCACGGGACCGTGTTGTCCTTCTCGCCGGAGAGGATCAGCAGCGGCCCGCGCTCCGGGTTCTCGGTGTCGACCTTCGCCTCCGTCCACGGGTTGAGGTTGGCGGTCGCGGCCTGGAAGAGCGGCGCGCCCGACGCCGGCACGGCGAAAGTCGCGTAGAGCTCCCTGGCCTCCTCCTCGCTGACGGCGTTGGCGAAGCCGAAGCGGAACTGCTCGAACGTGAGCGGGATCGCACGGTTGCGGTTGGCCGGGTTGCCGAGCACCGGCCACGCGGACTTCAGCGCCGAGAGCGGCAGCGGCAGCACGCCGCGGAAAGGAGCCGGGTCGATGGCCACCGTGGCCGCGGCCAAGGCGCGCCCGGCGAGGATCTGCACGAGCAGGCCGCCGAACGAGTGGCCGATGATGGCCGGCTTCTTGTTCAGCCCGCGGATGATCTTGTCAAAGTGGTCCGCGACCTGCCCAACGGTCTTGTGCGCCAGGACCTCGGGGTGCGCGTTCGCCTCGTCGACGGTCTCGGGGTCGTCCGGCCAGCCGGGCGTGAGTGCGGTGTAGCCGGCCTCCTCGAACATCGTCGCCCAGCGGTCCCAACTGCTCGGCAGCAGCCAGAGGCCGTGGACGAACACGACGGGTTGCCGCCCCGTCGCGTTCGCACGCTCGACCTGCTGCGCTTCGTGCTCGGTGATCGTCGCCGCGCCGGCCGGCGGGGTCTGGGATGACGCGTTGGTGGTCATGGCGGTCCCTCCGTGCGGCTCTCGGTCGCCGCTGTCACTGGGTTTGGAATCTGCTTCGAACGATTGTCTTCCCACCTGCTGCTGATAGGATAGACCTTGTCCTCCTCCGGAATGTGACAATGAGCTCTCTCGCGAGCCCCACACCCGAAAAGCCCCGCCGGCCCCGCGGCCACGAGGTGACGCGCGTCGAGGCGTTCAGCGATGCCGTGTTCGCCTTTGCGGCCACACTGCTGGTGGTCTCCCTGGAGGTGCCGCACACCTACCCGGAGCTGATGGCCAACCTGCGGGGCTTCATCGCCTTCGGTCTGAGCTTCACGATGCTCGTCCTGATCTGGGCGGCGCACAACGGCTTCTTCCGCCGCTATGGCCTCCAGGACAGCCGCACGGTGGTGCTCAACTCGGCCCTCCTCTTCGTCGTCCTCTTCTACGTCTATCCGCTCAAGTTCCTCTTCACCGTCTTCGTCGGCCAGTTCCTCCACGTCGGGCCGGCGACGGAGAGTCACGGCGTGACGATCGCTCCCCATGACGTGCCATCGCTGATGATGGTCTACGGCCTGGGCTTCGTGGCCGTGTTCGCCTGCCTGGCGCTGCTCTATGCGCATGCCTGGGCACGGCGGGAGGAGCTCGGGCTCGACGCGGCCGAGCGGATCGAGGCGCGCATCTGGTTCCGCCACTATCTGATCTTCGTCGGCGTCGGTCTGCTCTCGATCGGCCTGGCGGCGGCCGGGGTGGGGTTCCGGTACGGGCTTCCCGGCTTCATCTACTCCCTGCTCGGCCCGCTCTGCTGGTGGAACGGCGAGTTGGGAGCCAAGCGCAAGCGCACGCTGGAGCGGTCCCCGGCTTGACAACCTCCAGCGGGAAGCGCAGGCTCTAAGCATCTCCAAAAAGCCAGGGAATGCCGGGGAGCCCAGCGCGGGCGACCCGGAGCCGGCGCTAGGAGCAACTCCCGGAGGGAAACGAGATGGCCGGAGGCATCGAGCACGCGTACGGGCAAGCCCTGCAGGCCTGGGCCCAGGGCAAGGTCATCACCCTGCCGCCAGGCGACGCGAAGAGCGCCAACCAGAGGGCTCAGAAGGCGGCCCTGACGCTGGCCATCGCGCTCCAGAACAAGGCGAAGGTTCCAGACGCGATCACCGGCGCCACGGCGATCTTCCAGCAGCAGCTCGACAACGGCCACATGGCCCTGGCGCCGTCGCTGGGCGTGGGCCTCAACGAGTACATGATCCCGGACACCCACTCCTTCATCTGGTACGCCGCCATGGGGACTCTGCACGAGCTGGCCTGGCACCGGCTGGACGTTGCGACGGATGGTGTGAAGGCCCTCCGGGGCCTCACCTTCCAGTGGTGGCAGCACCACCTCTCGATGTGCTCCGTCATGAGCGTCCCCGCCAACGCCGGACCCGCGACGGACAACGCTCAGCTCAACGTCGGCTCCGTCGTCTCTCCCGGCGCCAGGGCCAAGGGCGGCACGATGTCCTATCACCGGGACGCGATCTATCGAAAGCGATTCGGGATCCCGCAGGTCGGCCAGGCCACGAACCCCAAGTGGTGGACGGCGAAGGACCCCGACCTGGTCGGTCCCTTCTGGGTCGCCAAGAACCTGGACACTCTCCCGCAGACGAAGGACATCGGGCCGGACCATCTGCCCATGCTCTCCAATCCCATGACCATCCAGAGGTACAAGCTCGGCTTCCGCGCCTTCTTCGCCGACGGCATCATTCCGACCTCGGCCTTCGACCCGACGGTCCGCGCCTGGATGGATTACCCGCACTGGAAGGCGGGCTTCAAGCTCCTGCCCAACGGCCCGTCGGACCCGGAGCCGGACGCTCCGTGGCCGGGCGATCTGGTGGTGGAGTACAAGGTCAAGGGCAAGACGGAGCCTGAGCCGGAAGACTGAAGGCTTTCAACCGCAAGATTCGGATGGAGCTCTCCTCCTCTCCAGGGCTATCTTGCACTGGACAAGAGGAGGAACGATCATGAGAGCTGCCATGTCTCACCTGTCCGCAACGCCCGACCCCGAAACCGCCTGGACGGCCGTGCTGGAGCGCGACGCCCGCTTCGACGGCCAGTTCGTCTACGCCGTGGACTCGACCGGGATCTACTGCCGTCCCACCTGCCCATCGCGCCGGCCGCGGCGCGCCAACGTCCGCTTCTTCAGCGCCCCGCAAGAGGCCGAGGGAGCGGGCTACAGACCCTGCCGGCGCTGCCGGCCACGCCAGGGGGAGGCGTCCTCCCGGTCCGAGGCCGTGCGCCAGGCCTGCCAGTACCTGGAGTCCCACGTCGAGGAGACCCCGACGCTCGCCGATCTCGCCCTCGCCGTGGGCTGGAGCCCCTGGCACCTGCACCGCACGTTCAAGGCCGTCCTCGGGATGTCTCCCCGCCAATATTCCGCCCTGCTCAAGACCGAGCGGTTCCGGGGCGAGGTGCGGCGCGGCGAGTCGGTCGCCACCGCCACCTATGGCGCAGGCTACGGCTCCAGCTCCCGACTCTATGAGACGGCGGACGCGAGCCTCGGCATGACGCCCGGCGCCTACGCCCGAGGCGGCCGGGGGATGCGCATCCGCTACACCACCGCGCCCTCCCCCTTCGGCCGGCTGCTGGTGGCCGCCACCGAGCGGGGGATCTGCGCCGTCACTCTGGGGGATGACGACGGCGCCCTGGAGGCCGGTCTGCGCCGGGAGTACCCGAACGCGGAGGTCGAGCGCGACGACGCGGCCCTGCAGCCCTGGCTGGACGCCGTGCGCCCGGCGGTGGACGGCCGGCCCGGAGCGGCGGAGCTGCCTCTGGACCTCCAGGCCACGGCCTTCCAATGGCAGGTCTGGCGGGCCCTCCAGGAGATCCCCCGCGGCGAGACCCGCACCTACGGCGAAGTCGCCGCAGCCCTCGGCCGACCCGGAGCCGCCCGCGCCGTGGCCCGCGCCTGCGCCAGCAACCGGGTGGCGCTCGTCGTCCCCTGTCACCGCGTGGTGCGGGGGAACGGCGAAACCGGCGGGTATCGGTGGGGGGAGGAGCGGAAGCGGCGGATCCTCGAAGGGGAGGGGGCATCCTGAACAATCCCTGGGACCGCCGGCGTCCCGCCGGCAGCTAACTCCGCTTCTTTTTTAAAAAACAGAAGTTAGTAGCCGGCGGGACGCCGGCGGTCCCAGGAGGGGGCCTTGACCCGGGCTCCCTGCCTTCGCCATACTCCCGCCTCGGTTCCGAGTCCCCGGAAACCTCAGGCCCCGCACCTTGGAGGGTGCGGGGCTTTTCAATTTCGGCAGAGATCAGTGGAAAGGAAATTCGGTGATGCGCGTCTTGAAGTTCGGCGGGACATCGGTGGGCAGCGCGGAGCGGATGCGTGGCGTGGCGGAGATCGTCGCAGGCCAAGCCGGCGAAGCCCCTCTGCTGGTGGTGGCCTCGGCCGTGGGGGGCGTCACCGACGGCCTGCTGCGCGGCTCGGAGGAGGCGGCGGGAGGCGGCTCGGCGGCGCCGGCCCTGGCCCGCTTCCACTCGCTGCACCGGGAGATCCTGGCCGATCTGCGCAGCGAGCTCGGAGCTGAGCCCGCCGCCGCGGCCGAGGCCGACCTGGGAGCGCTGGAGCGGGAGATGGAGAACCTGCTGCGCGGCTTCGCCCTGCTCCTGGAGCGCCCGCCCGGGGCCCTCGCCGTCCTCTCCTCGCTGGGCGAACGGGCCGCCTGCGCTCTCCTCCACCGGCTGCTCGCGGCCCGCGGCCTCGCCGTCCGCCTGCTCGATCCCAAGGTCCTGATCCGCACCAGCGGCTCGCCTCTCTCGGCGTCGCCCGACTGGGAGGCCACCCGCCAGGCCTTCGCGCCCCTGCGCTCGGATCCGCCGGCCGTGGCTCTGCTGCCGGGCTTCTTCGGCGGCGACGCCTCGGGCCGCGTCAACCTCCTCGGCCGCGGCGGCTCGGACTACTCGGCCGCCATCGCCGCCTGGGCCCTGGACGCCGAGCGGCTGGAGATCTGGACCGACGTCGACGGCATCTTCACGGCCGATCCGCGGCTCGTGCGTCAGGCCGCCGTGCTCCCCGAGGTGAGCTACGAGGAGGCCATGGAGCTCTCCTTCTTTGGCGCCAAGGTGCTCCATCCCAAGACCATCCAGCCGGCGCGGGAGAAGGGGATTCCGGTGCGGGTGCGCAACAGCTTCGCCCCGGACCACCCCGGCAGCCTCGTGCATGGCGCCGCCGCCCCGGCCGACCCCGCGGAGGCCGGCGCCCGGGGGATCACCTACCTGCCGGGCATCGCCCTGGTGGACGTCACCGGCTCAGGGATGGCTGGCGTGCCCGGCGTCGCCGCCCGGGTTTTCCAGGCCATGGCGGGGGCCGGGATCTCCGTCATCCTCATCACCCAGGGCTCCAGCGAGATGGCCATCTCGTACGCGGTGGCCGAGGCCGACGGCCCGCGGGCGGTTCAGGCGCTGGGCGAGACCTTCGCCGCCGAGCTCGCCGCGGGGCTGCTCGACCCCGTCCAGCTCCGCCCCGGCGGCTCCATCCTCTCCCTGGTGGGCGACGGCATGCGCCACCGCCTGGGCGTCGCGGGCGCCTTCTTCGGCGCCCTGGCGGACGTGGGCGTGAGCGTCGTCGCCATCGCTCAAGGATCGAGCGAGCGCAACATCTCGGCGGTGGTGGCGGCGACCGACGCGCCGCGGGCCGTGCGCCACCTCCACGCCCAGCTCTTCGAGCGCCGGAGCGAGCTGCAACTCGTGGTCTGGGGGGTGGGCAACGTGGGCGCCAGGCTGCTGCGCAAGGTGGCCGAGCATCAGTCTCGGGAGCGCCGGGTGGACCTGCGGCTCTGCGCCGTGGCCAACTCGCAGCGCTGCGCCTTCGAGGCTGAAGGGCTGGACCCGGCGACGTGGGTCCCCAGCCTCGCCGCCGCCGCTCTCCCCTCCTCGCTCGACGCCCTGCTCGCCGAGGTCGCCCGCGCCCGGCTGGTCAACCCCGTGTTCATCGACTGCACCTCGGACGACGGGGTGGCCGCCGCCTACGGCCGCCTCTTCGCCGCCGGCCTGCACGTGGTGACGGTGAACAAGAAGGCCAACAGCGCCCCCTTCGCGGACTACCGGCGGCTGCACCAGACGAGCGCGCGCCTGAAGCGCCGGTTCTTCTACGAGACCAACGTGGGGGCGGGCCTGCCGGTCATCGGTACACTGCGCAGCCTGCTGGAGGGGGGCGACCGGGTGCTGCGCCTGGAGGCCGTGCTCTCGGGCTCCCTCTCCTTCCTGCTCGGCGCCCTGGAGGAGGGGGTGCCCTTCTCGCAGGCCGTGCGCACGGCCCGCGACCGGGGCTTCACCGAGCCCGACCCGCGGGACGACCTGTCCGGGCTCGACGTGGCCCGCAAGCTCCTCATCCTGGCTCGCGAGCTGGGAGCCGGCATCGAGCTCGCCGACGTCCAGGTGCTGGGCGTGCTGCCGCCGGACTACGACGCCTCGGGTTCCGTCGAGGATTTCCTGGCCGGCCTGCCGCGGCTCGATCCGATCTTCGCGGTCCGCCGCGACGCCCTCGTCGCCGCAGGGCGGGTGCTGCGCCACGCCGGCGTCATCGAGGCCGGGGACGGCGGCTACCATTGCCGGGTGGGCCTGGAGGCGGTGGGGCCGGAGCATCCGCTGTTCGCCGTGCGCGGCGGCGAGAACGCCTTCTCCTTCCTGACCGAGCACTACCAGCCGACGCCGCTGGTGGTCCGTGGCTATGGCGCCGGCGGCGAGGTGACGGCCGCGGGCGCGCTCGCGGACCTGCTCAAGATCGTGGCGTGAAGGTCCGGGGAGAGAGACGACATGGGAATCCGCGCCTACGCCCCCGCCAGCATCGGCAACTTCGCCGCCGGCTTTGATCTCATGGGCGCCGCCCTCGCTCCCCTGGACGACAACCTCTGGGGGGACGTGGTGACCGCCGAGCCGGCGGCGGAGGTGGGCCTCACCACCTCAGGCTCCCACGCCGCGGACCTCCCGGCGGACCCCTGGCAGAACCTGGTGCTGCGCACCTACGCCCTCTATCGCGAGGCGCTGCGGGTGAAGGGGATCGAGTGCCCGACCCTGGCCTTCCACTTGGAGAAGCGCCTCCCCCGCTGCAGCGGCCTGGGCTCCAGCGCCAGCTCGGTGGCCGCCACCCTCGCCGCCTGCCAGGCCCTGCTGGACGCGCCGCTCCCGGCGTCCGAGCTGTTCGCCGTGGCCGGCCGCGCCGAGGCCCTGGTCTCGGGGTCCGTGCACCTGGACAACGTCGTCCCCTCGCTCGCCGGCGGCCTTCAGCTCCTCGTCCCCGGCCCCGGCGGCGCGCCCGAGGCCCGGGCCCTGCCGTGGTTCGACGAACTGGTGCTGGTGGTGGTCTCTCCCGCCCTGGAGCTGGCCACCGAGCGCAGCCGCAAGGTCCTCCCCCGGGAGTTTTCCCTGGCAGCCACGCTGGCCTTCGCTCAGAATCTGGCGGGGTTCGTCCACGCCCTGGAGTCTGGCGACCGCGACCTCCTCCGCCGCTGTCTGCGGGACGTGCTGGCCGAGCCCTGGCGCGCGCCGCTGGTGCCGGGCTTCCGTGCCGCCCAGGCCGCGGCGCTGGCCGCCGGGGCGCTGGGCTGCAGTCTCTCGGGCGCGGGCCCGGCGATCTTCGCCGTGGCCGAGAGCCGCGCGCAGGCCGTGGCCGTGGCGGATGCCCTCCAGCAGGCCCTGGGAAGCGCCGGCCTCGCCTCCGCAGCCCGCCTCTGCCGCCTCGACCACCGCGGCGCACGCGTTTTGCCACCAGGAATGCTCGCATGAGGCTGGTGAGCACGCGCGACCCGCAGCGCCACGCGAATTTTCGCCAGGCCGTGCTAGCAGGGATCGCCCCGGGCGGCGGTCTGTGGATGCCCGATCCCCTGCCCGTCTTTCCAGATTGGCCCGAGCTGCTGGACCTCGCCTGGAGCGAGCGTTGCGCCGTGGTCCTCGACCGTCTGCTGGCGGACGAGCTGGGGCGCGAACCCGTAGCGCAGGCGGTGCGTGAGGCCCTGGACTTCCCCGTCCCCCTGGTGCCGGTGCGCCCCGGCGTCTTCGCCCTCGAGCTGTTCCATGGTCCCACCCTGGCCTTCAAGGACTTCGGCGCCCGCTTCTTCGCCGCCGTGCTGGACGATGTGCGGGAGCCGCGCGAGCCCGGCCGGCCGGTGACCATCCTGACTGCCACCAGCGGCGACACGGGCGCGGCCGTGGCCCGGGCCTTCTGGCGGCGGCCGGGAGTGCGGGCCGTGGTGCTCTACCCACAAGGCCGCGTCTCGGCCCTCCAGGAGCTGCAGTTCGCCACTCTCGGGGAGAACGTCACGGCCCTCGCCGTGGACGGCGCCTTCGACGACTGCCAGACGCTGGTGAAAACCGCCTTCGCCGACGCCGGTCTGACAGCCCGCCACGGTCTGACCTCGGCCAACTCGATCAACGTCGCGCGGCTGCTGCCGCAGACCCTCTACTACGCCGAGGCGGTCGCCGCGCTGCGCCGGCTGGGGATCTCCGAGCCGCCCGTGATCGCCGTGCCCAGCGGCAATTTCGGCAATCTCTGCGCCGGCCTGCTGGCCCGCGCCATGGGCCTGCCGGTCAAAGCCTTCATCGCCGCCACCAACGCCAACACCACGGTGCCTGACTACCTGGAGACGGGGGATTATCGGCCGCGGCCGTCGGTCGCCACCCTCTCGAACGCCATGGACGTGGGCGCTCCCAACAACTGGGAACGCATCGAAAACCTTTTCAAAGGGGATCTGGAGGCCCTGCGCCGCGTCCTGCGCTGGGGCTCCCAGAGCGACGCGGAGACCGAGAGGTCGATCCGCGAGCTGAGCACCCACGGCTACCTGGCGGACCCGCACGCCGCCGTGGCCTGGGGCGTCCTGCGCGCCCGCCTGCAACCCGGAGAGACCGGCGTCTTCCTGGGCACCGCCCACCCCGCCAAGTTCCTGCCCGTCTACGAGCGGCTGGGGATCGAGGTCGCAATCCCCCCGGCGCTGTCGGATCTCCTGGGAAGACCGTTCCTGGGGCGGGAGATTCCGAATGAGGTCGGTGCGTTGCGGGAGGTGCTGGACAAGCAGCGCGAAATCGAGTCTTCATAGGAGCCTGCGCGGCAGAAAGCCGAAGACAAGGACGTCAAGGACACCAAGGACGCCAAGGACGAGGAAAGCTCTAGTCGCGGCGATATTCTTCGTGTCCCTGATGTCCTTGTTGCCCTTGGTGTCCTTCGCTTTCCCGGTCCCCGTGGCCTGCGATATCTTCCCCGCCATGACCGAGGTGAGCTCCCAGGTCGTCGAAGCTGATCCCCTCCGCCCGCATCCGCCGCTCACGCGCTATTACGCCGACGAGGCGGAGCACCGGCGGCGGATGGCGTTCCGCCGGAGGTCATCCTCGGCGCGCTCCAGGACGCCGGGTTCTCCTCGGTGGAGCGGCGGGTGGAGATGGGGATGTTGTCGGAGTACACGGCGGTGCGGCCCCTCACCGATTGACGATAAGCTAGCCGCATGCGCACCGCCGAGGTCGTCATCTGCGGCGCCGGGATCGCCGGCATCTCCGCCGCCTATCATCTCACCGTGCGCCACGGCCTGCGGGACGTGGTGCTGGTGGACGATCAGCCGCCGCTCTCCGTGACCAGCGACAAGTCCACCGAGTGCTATCGCAACTGGTGGCCGGGGCCGGGGGATACGATGATCCGGTTCATGAACCGCAGCATCGACCTGCTGGAGGAGCTGGCGGCGGAGAGCGGCAATCTCTTCGTGATGAACCGCCGGGGCTACGCCTACCTCACGGCGGATCCGGTCCAGGCCGCGGCGCTGGAGCGCGGCGCCCGCGAGGTCTCGGCGCTGGGGGCCGGCGAGCTGCGCATTCATCGCGGCGGGCCGGACGATCCGCCATTCCCCGCGGAGCGGGCCGAGGAGCTCGCCCCCGACCTCACGGGCGCCGACCTGGTGCTGGACCGCGAGCGCATCCTTCGCCGCTTCCCCTTCCTCACGCCGGACACCCTGGCCCTCCTCCACGTCCGCCGCTGTGGCTGGCTCTCCGCCCAGCAACTCGGCATGTACCTCCTGGAGAAGGCGCGCGAGCATGGGTTGCGCTTCGTCAAGGGGCGGATCGAGGAGGTGACCGTGCGCGACGGCCGGATCGAGGGGGTCCGCTTGGCGCCCGGCTCCGGCGAGGACGCGATCGCCACCCGCCGCTTCGTCAACGCCGCCGGCCCGCTCTCCCCCGCCGTGGGCCGCATGAGCGGCGTCGAGCTGCCGCTGTTCAACGAGCTGCACGGCAAGGTGATGTTCGAGGACTACCTGGGGCTGATCCCCCGCGACCTGCCGCTGATGATCTGGACCGATCCCGTGGCCCTCGCCTGGAGCGACGAGGAGCGGGAGCAGCTCGCGCAGGAGCCCCAGCTGCGCTGGCTCCTGGGCACCCTGCCGGCGGGAGTCCACTTCCGCCCCGAGGGGGGCCGGGACAGCCGCTGGCACCTGCTGCTCTGGACCTATCACCTGGAGCCGATGGAGCCGGTCTTCCCGCCGAAATTCGATCCGTTCTATCCGGAGGTCGTGGTGCGCGGCCTCGCCCGCATGGTGCCGGCGCTGGCCGAGTACCTGGGCCCCCGCATGCGCCGGCCCTACGTCGACGGCGGCTACTACTGCAAGACGAAGGAGAACCGGCTGCTGATCGGTCCCACGCCGGTCGCGGGCAACTACCTCCTCTGCGGCATGTCGGGCTACGGCATCATGGCCTCACAGGCCGCGGCCGAGTTGCTCGCCGCCTATATCGCCGGCGCCGCCCTGCCGGACTACGCTCCCGAATTCGCCCTCAGCCGTTATCAGGACCCCGCGTACCTGGCGAAGATGGAGGCGATGACGTCGGGCCAGCTCTGAAGGGAGCGCGCCCCCTCCCAAGACCCTCATCACCCCGGCCCTCTTCTCCCGCCCCCTCCCAACCCCCCTCACCGGGAGAAGAGGGAGAAAAGCAAGAAAGGACGACAAGGACAGCAAGGACAAAAAGGACGAGAAGAGGCCAGCAAGGCCGCTCCAACCGGGTCCCCCTCTCCCGGTGAGGGGGGTGGCGAGGGGGCGGGAGAGGGGGTAGGGGGTGAGGGCCCGGGCGGGGGGCGTTCCCGAGCCCAGGTTAGCGCTTACACCCCTCCTCTACCGGTCCTTCTTCGCTCCGCTCATCATCATCCCGTGCCCGGGCGCCAGCTTCGTCAGCTCCACGAACTCGGGGTCCTGGTGGAGGCTGGCAAACATGTAGTCGTCGCGGGCCTCCTGCATCTCCATGGCCCGCACGGCGTCGAAGCGCTCGTACTGGTAGAAGTGCCGGCGCAGCAGCTCCATCGCCTTCTTGCGGTCGCCGGCCTGGGCATAGATGGCGGCCAGGTTGTAGCTGGCCTCGAGCACGCCGTGGTTCGCTTTCGCGGCCTTCAACGCCTCGTCCTTGTGACCGGCGGCGGCGAGGTAGACGGCGGCGAAGATCTGGTTGTAGCCGTCCTCCGGCGCCAGGGCGAGGGCCTGCCGCATGAAGCCGGCGGCCTTCTCGGCCTGCTTCTCGGAAAACCAGTAGACAGCGAGGTTGCGGTAGGTGATGGGCAGCGGATATTCGGCCAGCGAGCTCTCGAACAACGCCAGCCCGTCGGCGTTGCGGCCGGCGTGGATGGTCATCTTGCCGAGGCCGTGCAATGCCACGGCGCGGGCGATGGGGTCGGCGGGCTGGGCGAGGACGCGCTCGAAGACGGCGCGCGACTTGTCCCAGTCGCCGGTCTGGTGGCGGTACAGCTCGCCGAGGAAACGCAGCGCCGTGGGATCGGACGGATCGAGCTCGACCGCCTTGGCGTAGAGCCGCTCGGCGTCGCGATAGCGCGCGGCGATCTCGGCGTCGAGCCCGGCGCGCAGGGTCTTCTCGACCTCGTCCATCTCGTTCACCAAGCCGCCCCGCGAGCCGCGCCCGGGATCGGCGAGACCGTCCGGGCCCAGGCGGAGGAGGGCCGACTTGTCGACGTCCACCCCCAGCTTCTTGAGCGCCTTGGCCGCCTTGCGGCCGAGGCTGGGGACGAGGCAGCGCTGCTCCCAGACCTTCTTGTAGTCGGCGATGGCGCCGTCGCGGTCGGCCGACTCCTTCTTCCCGGCGCCGTCGATCAGGGACTGCAGGCTCTCCTCGCGCTTGTCCAGCTCGCCGTACAGGAGCTTCTCGACAGCGCGCACGTCGAGCTTGCCGTTGCTGGCCGCCACACGCCCGATCTCCGAGCCGTCAGGCCCCGCGAGCACGGCGAGCTGGTCGCCGGCGGGAGCCTTGAAGGTGCTCCGGACCTCCTGGTTGTCCGGCGTCACCAGCGACGTCGCCACACAGCGGGAGCCGGCCAGAGAGAGGGGGCGCGAGGTCTGGAGGGGCGAGCCCTGCGCCTCACGGGGGGAGGTCGGGAACCAGTAAAGCACGAGGGCCGCATCCGGCGCCTTGGGCGCGGCGGCGCCCGGGCCGAGCACCTTCCAGGACACGCGATAGACCGGGGCCTGGTCGTCCATCCCGCCCGGCATCACGCCGCCGGTGCCGCCGCCCCCGCCTCCTCCACAGGTAGCGGCGGCCGGCAGGGCCACCAGCGAGAGCAGGACGACGACGAGCGCGAGAGGACGGAGTCGATGGATCATGGCGTTGGGATCTCCTCGGGACGAGCTTGGCCCTGAAAGGTTAGCACAGGGAAGGACCGGATCGCAGGCTTGCACCTCAATATATAGCTGCTGTACTATACGCGGCTTACCGTGAAAGGAGTCCCATCATGAATAGAAAGTCCCTCCTCAAGCTTGGATTCGCGGCGCTGATCGCCACTGCCACGATGCTGGGTGCGAAATCCTCTCAGGCCGCCGGCCTCTGCGTCTTCAGTTACATGCACGGCAACCGGACCTGCACCTACGTCGGCAACGTGAACGGCTGCTGCCAGTACGTTGACCAGGACGGCAAGAACTGTCCGCCGATCTGCGGCGTGTAGAGGACGCCCTCACCCTGCCCCTCTCCCAGAGGGAGAGGGGTTTCTGGTTTATCTTGAACCTCGCTCCAGCGCCTTCCGATCCCACCCGGCCGAGCCCGCGGCAGCCTCGTAGGTGCTCTGCAGGAAGTCGAGGATCGCCGCCCCGGGGCTCGGAGCGACCCGTACCGTCTCGTAGGGGAGGAGGAACTCCCCCATCCCCTGGTGGAAATACGCCGCCTCTGGCCGGACGGGGGCGTCCCCGAAGCCCGGTGGCGTCGGGTAGACATAGGCATAGAAAGCCGGCTCCGGCAGCGCCTCGCTACCCGGCCAGAAACCCGCACTCGACACCTCGTGCGAGTAGCCCTCGCGCATCACCCAGTCGGCGACGTTTGGTATTCCCCCCGGGTGGGGCGGCGCCGGCCGGCCCGAAAAGCGCGAGACGGCGAGGTCCAGGCCTCCCCAGAAAAGGTGCACCGGGCTCGACTTGCCGACGTACCGCCCGCGAAAGGACTTGAAAACGCGATCCACCAGGATCAGCACCCGCCAGAACCGCTGCGCCATCTCGGGATCGTACGACGCGTGCACGTGGTCCTCTGCGAAGGGCAGCGTATCCGGCAACTCGCTCGGCACCGGCCAGATCTTGGCGCCGATGCCCAGGGTGCTGAGGACCTGCCGGTACTCCGCGTAGAAGTCGGCGACGCTGCGGGCGACGAGCGGCATGGCCTGGCGTGCGCCCTCGCTGGTGCGGAAGACGAGCTGGTGAGCGATGAAATCGAATTCGATCTCGACGAGCCCGGCGTCGCCGTAGGGCATGGCCGAGGTGGTGAGGCCGCGGGCGCTCAGATAGAGCGCCACCTGCCACCAGTGGTTCACCAGCGGCTCGAGGGAAAGGCGCGTCTTGCCGACGATCTGAGACCAGCGGTGGAGCGTTTCGCAGGTTTCCCGCCACGCGTCATAGGGCAGAGCAGGCCAGGGACCCTCCGGGAACAGGACCGGTGACATCGCAATCTCCTCCTCGTTCTCCTCGTTCATTGACCCGGTGAATCGAGCTCCTCCTGCAGCCGGAACAGGTCCGAAACCACCCCGTAGGCCGTGGTCGACAGGTCGGGGTCCTCCTCGGTGAGGACGATGCTCCCCAGGATGTCCATGGTGAGGCGGAGGATCGAGCCGGTCCCCTCCACCAGGGCGAACGGATCGGAGACCGGGACCTCCCGGACCCGCACCCGGCCGATCACTTGGGTTCCCCCCTGGGAGGCGGTGCGGAACGCTTCGCAGACCACCTTGAGGCGGTGCTCCCGGGTGAGGGCGTCCTCGATGCGCTGCGGCGTCACCGCCGACAGGCTCTCCCTCTCCACGGCCTCGGGCGGCAGCTCGGCGTCGAGCAGGACGTTGGCCAGGGCCGAGACCTTCACGGCCGCGTCCCAGCCGTCGAGGTCGGTCGCCGGATCGGCCTCCGCCACTCCCAGGCGCTGCGCCCCGGCCACCGCCGCCGCCAGGGAGAGGCCGCGCTCCATCTCACAGAGGACGAAGTTGGTCGTCGAGTTGAGGATGCCCTCGATCCGCAGGAGGGTGTTGCCGCGCAGACAGCGCTGCGCCAGGTTGAAGACCGGAGCGCCGTCCATCACCGTGGTCTCGTAGAGGAAGGCGACGCCCTTCTCCCGCGCCAGGTCGCGCAGTGGCCGCCACGCCCAGGCCAGGGGCCCCTTGTTGCAGGTGACGACGTGCCGCCCCCGCTCCAGCGCCGTACGGACGTGCCCGATGGCCGCCGCGCCCCGGCCCGCGATGTCGAGCGGCGTCATCTCCACGGCCACGTCGTAGTCCAGGTCGCGCAGCGCCTCCTCGCTCGTCAGCGTCGCGGCCGCGGGATACCCCTCGCCGAAGCGGCCCCTGGCGCCGAGCTCCGCCAGCACTCGCCCGAGATCGAGGCCGGCAGGATCGACGGCGGCCCCCCGCGAGCCCGTCGTGATGCCCACCACCGACACGCCCAACCCGTCGAGGCCGGGATACGACGCCCGGTCCGCGAGGATCTCGGCCAGCCGCCGGCCGATGTTGCCGAACCCGAGGAGGAGCAGCTTCATGGGAGGAGGAGTCTACTCCGTTGCGGGGGCGTATAATTACGGCCACGGATCGAACCGAGCGGTCGAGTGGCCCAATCGAGGGCCCTCTTTCAAGGATGGTACCCGCCGCCGTCTATCGCAGGAGACAGAAATGAGCTCTCTGGTTTTGTTCACCTTGTGGATGCTGGTCCGGTCACCGGCCAGCACGACTCCCTCACCAGCTCACAGTCAGAACGTCGTGCGTATCTGCTCGCTCGCCTCCGGCACCGGCTGCCAGGACCTCGACGCGAAGCTCCTCGAGCCGGCCGCCATGGCCCCGGGCGCCCCGGCCGGCACCGCCGCCGGCCAGCGCGCTTTCGTCGATCCCAGGACGAAAAGCCTGGTCCAGCCGAACCAGGACCAGCTCAAGGCGCTCTCCGTGATCCTCTCCGAGTCCATGGACCGGCAGGAGGACGTCAAAGTCCAAACCCTGAAAGACGGCACCTTGCGGCTGCCGGGCGGGAGCTTCGTCGTCAACAGCCGGGTGGTCATCGAGAACCAGGAGAAGAAGCCATGAGGCGGGCAGCGCTCCTCGGCCTGTCCATCGCGGTGCTCCTGCTGACGGCGATCCCTGGCAGCGCCACCACCATCACGATCGTCAACGCCGACGGACCGGGCGAGGGCTTCAACGATCCGACTCCCGTGGCGGCGGTCACCGGCAATACCGGAACCACCGTTGGCCAGCAACGCCTCAACGCCTTCGCCGCGGCGGCGGCCTACTGGGCCAACCGGCTCTCGTCCTCCGTCGCCATCACGGTCCACGCCCAGATGAATCCCCTGTCCTGCTCGCCGACCTCCGGCGTCATCGGTTCCGCCGGCGCCGCGGACTTCTTCTCCGACTTCCCCAGCGCCCCCCTGGCCGGCACCTGGTACGCATCCGCCCTCGCCAACAAGCTCGCGGGCTTCGACCTCGATTCGTCCACACCCGAGATCAACGCCCAGTTCAACAGCAGCGTCGGCAACTCGACCTGCCTGACCGGCCTCAACTGGTGGTACGGCATCGGCGTCACCCAGCCGGCGAATACCATCCCATTCTACGAGATCATCCGTCACGAGCTGGCCCATGGCCTCGGCTTCCTCACCATCGTCAACCCGGCCACCGGCGCCCGGGCTCTGGGACAGGACGACGCGTTCATGCTCTTCCTCGAAGACCATAGTACCGGCAAGACCTGGGGTCAGATGAGCGACGTCGAAAGAGTGGTTTCGGCCAAGGACCCCGGCGACCTCCACTGGGTCGGTCCCCACGTCGTCACGGCGAGCTCGATCCTGGCCGCCGGGAGGCACCCTTCCGGACACGTGCAGATGTATGCCCCGGCCGTCCTGCAACAGGGGTCGTCCGTCTCCCACTGGGACACCGCGCTGACTCCGGACGAGCTCATGGAGCCCAACGCCACCCCTCACCCGGCGGACCTCGTCACCACCCAGCTCCTCCAGGACATCGGCTGGAGCCTCCAGCAGACCACCGGCGCCTGCATCGGCGACGCTACCACCGCCTGCCTGCAGGCGGGCCGGTTCGAGGTCAAGGTCGACTGGCAGAGCACCACCACCAACGGCGCGGGCCAGGTGATGAGCTTCGGCGGCCAGCAGGCCGAGAGCGACGAGTCCGTGTTCTGGTGGTTCTTCAGCCCCACCAACTTCGAGATGGGCGTCAAGGTGCTGAACGCCTGCACCGTCAACAGCAAGTTCTGGGTCTTCCTGAGCGGCCTCACCGACCAGGGCTGGACCGTCCACATCCGCGACACGCAGACGGGAGCCACCCAGACCTACTCGAATACGCTCGGCCAGCTCTCCAGGACCTTTGCCGATACGTCGGCTTTCACCTGTCCGTAGGACGACCCCTGGGACCGCCGGCGTCCCGCCGGCTACTTACTCCGCTTTTTTTAAAGACAGGAGTTAGAAGCCGGCGGGACGCCGGCGGTCCCAGGACTACGGGGATCATCGCACCGGCGTCCGTAGGCAGAGGACGAGCAGAGGGACGAGGAAGCTGAGGGGCTTTGGTTTCATGGCGTCGCCGATTCTAGCTCGTCAGGCCTCAGCCCCGAAGGGGCGAAAGCAGCTTTCATCGAGCCGGTCTGCTGCCGCCCCTTCGGGGCTGGAAATTTCTTTCGTCCACCCACCTGGGGCTGACGCCCCAGGCTTTATGCTGCCGCCCCTTCGGGGCTGTCTGATGTTGCGTTCGAGAACCGCCGCGACATCACTTCCTTAGATCCGGCTCGAAGGCGAAGTTGATTTCCTGTGGTTCCTTGAGATTGCGCCTGAACCCGGCGCTACGATTAGTTGGCGACTCTTGAGATTCGCCCCACCTGATTCGCGAAGCAGCTCACCTCACTCGCGGTGCAGCTCTCCTCACTCACGGGTCCGTTGGCCTCACTCGCGAAGCGGCTCACCTCATCCGCGAATTGGCTCACCTCACGCGGGGCGAACCACCCAATTC
The DNA here is from genome assembly GCA_021154885.1 of Thermoanaerobaculum sp. Lineage (GTDB taxonomy): Bacteria > Acidobacteriota > Thermoanaerobaculia > Multivoradales > UBA5704 > DATARR01. The sequence continues at coordinate 112,462 of JAJKHS010000001.1, read as the reverse complement.
GAGAATTGGGTCACTTCATCCGCGAGTCAGCTCGCCTCACTCACGGGCCGCTCACCTGATTCGCGGGGCAGCTCACCTCATTCGCGAATCAGCTCATCTCATTCGCGGGGCGAGTCACTCGCGAGAGGGTTCAGGCCGACAACAACAAGAAGCGGTCCCACTCCGGCTCGACCGGCGAGAGGGCTGCCAGCAGCGCCAGGCCGATGCCGGCGGCGCCGGTCAGCAGACCGGGATCGTCCACCCAGATCCGCTCCCCGGCGTCGTCGTACTCGGCTCCCCGGAAACCTCCCACCCCGAGACCCGGCTGCCGCAAGGCGAGGGTGCGCTCCAGCCAGAAGACCGCCGCCTCGCGGCACGACTCGTCGCCGGTCGCTCGGAAGAGACGGTGGAAGATGTGGCCGAGACCGGCGGCCCCATGGCACAGGCCCGCGTCGTCCACGCCGGTCACCCCCTCCCTGTGCCCGGCCGCCAGGCGGGCCGTGACGAGGGCCTCCCGCTCCCAATCCTCGCGGCCGAAGCTGCGGCCGGCCAGCATCAGCGCCGCCGCGACGCCCGGGTCGCCATAGCACCAGGCCAGCCGCGTCGGAGCCGGCTCGATGCCGGGGCCGGCGTAGCCTGGAAAGACACCGGAGGAGCCTGCCGGCAGGCGCTGGTCGAGAAGCCAGCGCACCGCGCCCGTGGCCAGGCGACGCGCCTCGGCAGCCGCCACGCCCCGGTGATGAGCCGCAGCGAGAAAACCGATCACTCCGGGAATGCCGTGCGAAAGCCCCAGATTGTAATAACCATTCGGGGCCATCTCCCGCTGGGATCGCGGCACGCCCGCGGGCGGCGTGAACCAGGTGATCGCGCCGTCCTCCTCCTCGGCCTTCGCCGCCAGGAGATCGATCACCTGCGCGGCCCCCTGGCGGGCCGCCTCGCCGGGGAGTCGCTCCAGGAAGTAAAGGCCGAACCCGGCCAGCCCCGCGACCAGCTCGACAGGCCAGACCTTTCCATACAGGGCCAAGCCTTGCAGGAGAGTGCTCTCCACCTCCGCTCCCAGGTCCTCCTCGGCCTCGAAGATCCGGTCCTCGAGGTGCCGGAGCAGCCAGCCCACGCCGGTGAAGCCGGAAAACAGTGACGGCCCCAGGGTGATCGCAGAGACCGTGGCCAGCGCCTCCTGAAGCCCCTGCAGACAGAGGTCGTCCAAGCCGCGGTCGGGAAAGGCGAGATGTGCGTACGCGAAGAACAGGGCGATGCCGGCCGGGCCGGCGGCGAGCGGCGAGACGACGGGCGCCTCCGCCCCCCGGAGCCGGTCCGCCGTCATCCATTGGGAGAGATCGGCGACGATCGCCTCGACGGCGTCGCGCGCCGCCTCTGCGGCGGCACCGCTCAGCAGCGGCTCGCGGCCCGCTTCCTGGGATTGTGAATTCCTGCTGCTCAGAGGTTTGGCCCTCCTATGAGCTCCGGCGGAGCTCCTCGAACGCGAGGAGCTCCGCCGGGTGGCCTAGGTCAAGACTAGCAGCAGACGGAGGTCGTGTCGCCGGTGGTCGGGGGAGCGTGCCGGCAGCTAATCCCGATGCAGGTCTGGCAGGTGTCCGTGACGTTGCTCGTGTTGGTGTTGGACGTGGTGCCACCACCGTAGGCGCCGGCCAGATCGAGCCCGGTGAGCATACGCACGGTTTCTTTACGCAGGGCCAGCTTGTCGTTCAGCTTCTTCTTCATGTCGTGGACCTCCTCAGATCCGTTGGTTTGACGTCCGACGGCCACCACGGCCGTCAGGGAAAACGCGTCCTGGTGCTCGAAGTGCTCAGGTTTTCAGTCACGGAGAGGAGAACGTTGCGCGGGGGGGAAAGTTTCCCGAATGGCAAAGGTCAGCAAGATTATTCAAAAAGGATCGCGGGAGGATCTCGAGGTGCTACCTTGGGGTGTTCACACGCGTGGCGGAGCGACTCCGGCCGTCTGCGCGGGCCGGCCGGAGTCGCTCGTCCCGTCAGAAGGGGAGGCAGGCGCAGCGAGCGTTGAAGGGGTAGCAGAAGCTGCGGGTGGGACATGTTCAGTAACGGTTTCCATAAATGCTCCGGGCCACTTGGCCTGGAACGGATACTCCGAAATATCCGCTCAATCTTACTCCTGTCGCTCTCGCCAAGCCATCAGGGCGTAACGGGCGTGACAGCCTCGCCGGTCAACGTGATGGGCGGCAGGCTCGTGGTCCGCAGGGAGAGCTGCGACAGCGAGTCGACGTCTGCCTGCGGATTTTCGGCGAGAACGAGCAACCGGTCGCCGCGCATCCATGGCCCTCCCGGGATGCGGATCCACGTATCTTCGGGAAAGGGAAGGCTGTAGTAAAGCACCCGTGAGCCGAGGATCACATTACCTTTACCGATGCCGGTCGGCCAAGCCAGCGCGCGCGCCGCGGCTCCGGTATGACCGGTCACGTCCGCGACGAGATGCCCCTGATCGTAGAGAAGAATGCGTTGAGTCGGCGAGCCGATCGCGGAGTAATCCGCAGTGATCTCGGCGTCGGTGTCGGCCATCGTCAACTGCGTGACGCGCAGGGTGCCGAGGTCCTGATCGGTAACTCCCTTCACCGTGCCGCGGGTATTGACCTCCACGGAGGAGCCGCTCGCGGTGAGGCCGAGCGGAAGGAAAGGCGACCAGGTGAGATCGAAGGCTTCGACGTCGGCGAGGGCGATGGCAACGCCGGGGTCCTCATCCGCGGCCACGCCGTGTTGCAACGTCAGAGTCCCACCGCCAGCCTCGAATACGCCGCCGTCGAGCGCGCGATGAAGCTGGTGGAAGACGGACAGGCTCTGATCGTCTTCCACGGTCAGCGAGGCCCCAGGGGATGCGCTGAAGCTCACCTCAGAGAAGCCGGAGGTTGGGAATCCGCCGTCGCTGAACGTCAGCTCGAGAGCGTCGAAGGAGACGTTGCCGAATCCTGTGATCTCTCCCTGCGTCGCGCCCGTCGCGATCCCGACCCGCTCCTGAGAGATGGGCCCGGCGGTCGTGGCGAGCGTGCTCTTCCGGACCGTGATCGTCTTGGCCTTCCGGGCGTCCAGGAACCGCAGGGGAGCGAAGGTCAGTGAATGATCCGGCCCGGGCTGCACCTGCGAGGAGGCCACTTTCTGGCCGGCAAGGAAGGCATCGACCTGAAGCGTAGCTCTCCCGGTGGCGCGGGGAAAGCTCAGCGCGAGATCGGTCCACCCGTCGGCGGAGGTGGTGTGCGAAGCGACGAGGTCCGGCAGCCCGGAAGCGCTCTGCACGGCGTAGGTGAGTTGGGCGCTCGGCGCATGGCCGTCGAAATCGACCGTGCCCTGCCACCCGTCCGCTTCACCGAGCGTGATCGAAGCTCCGCTGCGATCTCCTACGAGGATGGGGGTGACGTCGACTCCCCCGCTCGGGTTGAAAGCGAAATTGGAGCCCGCGGAGGGACTGATCGGCACTCCTGTGAAGGGAGCTTCCATCCTGGCGCCTTCGAGCTCCAGGACGACGTCGTTGAAGTCGTGGTCACCCCAACCATCCGTGTCCTCGAACGCGACCGAAAGCTTATCCATCTTCTGGATCACGATGGCATGGGCCAGTTGATCGTAGATGTTCCGAGACGCCGGGCCACTCTCAAAACCGTGAGTTCCAGGTTGACTGGAGTGTATGAAGACCCGGATTTCCTGTCCCTTGTCAATCGTTCCCAAAGTGACGGTGGTGCTGACGCGATTGTCGCCAATTTTTACCAAACAGCCCTTCGAGCCGCATGAGATAACGTCAACGTTCCAAGTGATCTCTGCATCGGCCGGCACAAACGAGAGGGTCACTGGACCTCCCGTGCCAAAGATCCTGGCGCCTAACCCGGGAGGTGGGGGCGGAGGCAACTTTCCAGCGAGGAGTTGCGGCGCCGCTACAAGACAGAGAAGGCTGCCCATCGCAGCGGCTCGCCATCCTAACCCTGCTCTCAAAGTCTCTCGTCTCATGGAATTCTCCTTTTTGATGCCAGACCCATAGCGCAATCCGGGTGCCACACCAAAACAGGCGAAGACGGGCGACGGCGAAACCAGGTAAACCCCGATTCCTCAGGGATTTCATCGCACCGACAGGGATTGGGAGCGGTGAGGTGGGCGGCCTTCAGATCATGGTATTCGGACCTGAATCATGGCAAAGAGACCCCAGGGCCGCCGGGCTCCGGAACAGGAGTCCGGTTCCGGCCCGGCTCGGGAACGGCGCCGCGGCGCACCAGTGTATTAGGAGATCCGAAACTCTTCGCGACTCCCTTTGAGGAGGACAAGTCTATGAAGAAGCTCCCACTGTGTCTGGTGGTCGTGCTGACCGCCCTGCTTGCGGTCCCGGCGTTTGCCGCAGACCACGTGATCTACAACGGGGTCGACCTGTGGCGTACGGTGGCAAACGGAGCCACCTACGCCGATTTCTCGAAGACCCCGATTCCCGCCGGATTCTTCTGCAACAAGTCGGAGCCGTTCACCGGTCGGATCGGCTTCAAGGGGGTTCCCGTCGCCACCAACGTTCCCGGAAAGCTGGAGAAGACCGACACCATCGTCCAGCGCCTCGACGACGCCGTGTTCAACAAGAACGGGGTGGCCCAGACCCGCCTGCAGGTCCGCTCGCTCAACTTCCAGAGCATCGCACCGGTCCAGACGGCCTGCGGCCAGTTCATCGCCAAGGTCAATCTCGACGGCGAGCAGCCCGTCACCCGCATGCGGATCATCCGCGAGAACGCCGCCGGCGGCCGGTTCCTAGCTCCCATCTCCGTCAACATAAAGATCTCGTTCACACCGGTCGGCCGGCCCGCGACCGAGCCGCTGGAAGTCCGGAAGATCGTGCGGTTCCCGCCGCTTCCGAACCAGCGTTGGGAGAGCGTGCCGGCGCAGAGCGGCAACAAGGTCTAGGGCTTCCTGCTCGTCGACACCGACGGTGACGGCGTCCCGGACACCTACCTGCCCGGCACCTCCAATTTTGGCGTCGGTCAGATGCGCCGATCCAAGCTATACTGTTTGCGGCAAGAATTAGACGCGACGGATTGCCATCTCGCCGACGACGACGGCCAGCATTGCGTGTGCTGATCGGCCCGATCGGCGCCGCGGCCGCCGTCCAGGGCCTCTCGCCCAGCTAGGTCGCTCGGGCGGTGTCGTCCGCAAACCGGCGCGCTGCCCGAGCCCGAGCCTTGACCGCCTCGACCTCACGATTGCGCGGCGTGCCGTTGGAGACCAGCGAGGCGAGCAGGGTATGGGCGGCGTCGGAGATCTGCTCGACCGCCGTCTCGAAAGCGGCTTCATTGGCCTTGGAGGGTTTGGTGAAGCCGCTGATCTTCCGCACGAACTGCAGGGAGGCCTTGCGGATCTCGTCGTCGGTGACGGGCGGCTCGAAGTTGAACAGGGGCTTGATGCTTCTGCACATGGTGGGTCCTTCCTCCCAGGGGAGAGTCTAGCACCACCCCTCGTCCTCGAAGAAGGGCATCGCCGCCGTCTCCGGCCGGGCGAGGTCGGCGGCGAGGAGGGCGACGCCGATCGTTCCTTTATAAAGGCTGTCCTCCCGCTCGGCGGCCCTTTCGATCTCCAGGGCCGCGCGGTTGGCGAGGTCGCGGGCGCGGGCGAGCCACTCCGGGCCGCCGCCGTGGCGGTGGAGGTTGAGCAGGGCGTAGGCGCGACCGCCGAGGCCGCAGCAGAGGCTGCCTCCCCCTTCGGGAGACTCCCAGGCGTTCCAGGCGGCGCCTTCGGCGAGACCACGGAAGGCGGGGTCCCCCAACTCGCGGTGGGCCAGGGTCCAGAGGAAGACGAAGCCGGCGCTGCCGTTGCACCAGCCGGGCATGGTGCCCGCGTGGCGGCGGTGACCCGCCTCCACTCCGTACCAGCGCCAGCGCAGGCCGCGTCCCCAGGGCTGGGCAATCGCCGCCAGCTCCGCGAGCCGCTCCTCCAGCCGGCCCGGCCGGTCGGTTCCGGCGGAACGGCACCAGCGAAGGGTGGCGTAGAGGTAGCCGGCCCAGCCGTGAGCGATCCCCAGGTTGGCCAGCCGGTCGCAGCGGGCGATGGGCGGCTGGGCGTCGAGCTCGCTCCAGAGCCCCGCGAGGAGCTCGTCGCCGACGGCGGTCAACTCGCGCCGGAGGCCGGCGCTCGCTTCACCCGTCAGGGTGTCGAGGAGCATGGAGGCGGTGAGCAGGACCCCCGAGCGGCCGAGCGTCAGGTCGGGATTGTCGCAATGATCGCACTGGGCTCCGGCGAGGAAGGCGGCGACGGCCTCGCGCTGCGATCCCCCGTCCCCTTGAGCGTGGGAGACCAGGGCTTGGACGCAGAAGAGGCCGCTGGCGGTGTGGTACGGGGAGACGCGGCCCACGACCTCCGGAGTGATGCCGATTTCGGGGTTGTAGAAAGAGTTTTCCCGGTCGACGTCGCGCAGGGCTCGCGTGGCCCAGAGATCGGCGAGGGAGAGGAGACCCGCGTCCTCGCGCGTCTGGGCGATGCGATAGCAGGCATAGGAGATGCCGGCGGACCCGTAGGTGACCGAGCCGCGGGGAGCTTCGGGAAGGCCGGTGGCGAGCAGCGGGCTCTCGGAGCCGATGCGCTGGAGCACGCGGGCGAGCAGGGCCTCGAGCGGCGCCGCGCGGTCCTTGCCGGCCGGCCGCTCGCCGTCCAGCCCCACCTGATCGAGCGCCGCCGCGAGCTCGGCCAGCGAGGCGAAACGATCGCCGGGAGCCTTGCTCAAAGATCGCGCGAGAACGGCTTCGAGGTCCGGCCAGGGAGCGATCCCCCGCTCCGCGAAGGAGAGCGGCGGCTCCTCGGCGATCTGGCGCAACATCTCGTTTTTTTCCAGGGAGAAATCGCGATAGTGGATGCCGGCCGCCAATTGATAGATCAGCACGGCCAGGCCGTACTGCTCGCCGGGCGCCGAGGCTTCGGGCGGCGCGGCCCCGGCGCGGGCAGCGGCGGCGTACTCGGGCTCGAAGTAGAAGGCGACGCCGCCGCGCCAGATGCGGGCGTGGGCCGCGGGGGCGGCGTCCCAGCGTGCGATGCCGAAATCGATCAGGCGGACGGCGCCGCCGGCGGCCATCAGCACGTTGCGCGGGTGGATGTCGCCGTGAATCACGCCGCGGCCGTGGAGGCCGGCGTAGGCGCGGGCGATGGCGCGGCAGAGCGCGAGCAGGCCGGCGCGGTCGCCGGCGCGCCGCAGCCCGTCCGCGGCGGTGGCGGCGTCCACTCCCGGCAGCCACTCGATGGCCAGATACCGCCGGCCGCCGGTCTCGCCCGCGGCCAGCAGGCGCGGCGTGCCGTCGCCGTTCAGATGCTCCAGGATGGCGGCCTCACGCTCGAAGAGGCCGGTCTTGCCGGCCGCGGCGGGGCGCTCGATCTTGAGGGCGGCCACGCCAGCCACTCCCCGGACCTGATACAGCTCCGTGTCCTCCAGCCCCTGGATGCACTCCAGCACCTCGAAGCCGGCGATCTCGTCGCCCGGATTGAGCGAGGGGTGGATGCCCTCGGCGCCGGCTTCCCCTTCGGGCACCAGGAAGCCGGAGCCCACGAGTCCTTGCAGCAGCGGATAGGCCTGCTCCAGGGTCTCCTCGGGATCGACCTTGCGCGCCAGGCTGTAGCGCAGGACGGCTTCGACGATGGTGCGCGGCGATTTGAACTCGGCGAGCAGCTCGGCGGCCTGGGCGTCGACGACGCGCGAGGGCGTGCGCGAACGGGGGCGGGTGACGGCATAGTCCCCGGTTTCGCAGTGGAGCTGGCCGCGCAGCTCATCCGGCAGCTCGGCGACGGGAATCAGGAGGACGTCAGCAGGGAGGACCAGGGCATCGGTGATGGCCATGGGTCAGTCCTCGCGAAAGAGCCGGCCGCCCGGCGTCCAGGTGTCGGTGTCCACGCCCTCCAGGCGGAGGCGCTCGAGGGCGAAACGCCAGGGCTCGACGCCGGAGCCCTCCGCGTTCTTGCCAGCGAGCAGGGCCACTGCCAGCCGGTGGGTGAGCCACAGGCGCCAGCTCTCGCCCGACGGGTCCGTGGGCGGATCGACGCCCCAGGAGAGGAGGCCGTCGCCGCCGATCTCCGAAGTGAAGGGGACGCCCTGGGCCGGCGTGCCGGCGAGGCGCTCCGTCACCGCGTCCGCCGCCGCGGCGAGCCGCTCGAAGCTGTCGAAGTAGGCGACGATCTTGTCCGGCCGCAGCAGGCCGGCGGCATCCGTGCCGACCTTGAACTGGGGAACGCGCGCTGCGGCCAGGGCTTCGAGGATGCGGCCGAAGCCGTCCGCGAGGGCCTCGGGCGCGGGACTGATGAAGAGCTTCCAGGTGGCGCCCTTGCCCGAGAGGCTGCCGGAGCCGTTGCTCCCCCGCCGGCGCCAGCTCAGCCAGGCGTCGGAGGTCCCGGACAGCCGCGACCATCCCTGTTCCAGCAGCCGGCGATGGGGGCCACCCGGGCCGATCCCCAGATGCCGCTCGACGGCCGCGGCGTCGGGAAGCAGCCGCTTCCAGGCCGGGGTGAGGGGCCGGCGGTTGAAGCCATAGAGGCGCAGCGACAGCCGCAGGGGATCGGCGATGGCGAGCGCCTGGCCGTAGCGCAGGGCGGCGAGCGAGAGCTCCGCCAGCCGGCCGCCGCGCCCCTCGACACCCTCCTCCCACAGCAGGCCGAAGGCAGCAGCGCCGGAGACGAACCCGTCCTCGCCGGTCGCGATCTCCAGGATGCCGTCCGCCACGAGCTGGGCTGCCACGCGTGCGGCCTCGCCGGACATGCGGCGGACGTAAGCGGGCAGCGGCCCCGGCTCGCGCAGGGTGAGGAAGAGGAGGGCCGTGTCGCGGTCCACGGACTTGAGGCTCAGCGGCGCAGGGCCAGCGGGACGCAGGACGCCATAGAAGCCGGGGTCCTGCTCCAGATTCGTCAACGTCCGACGTAGCTCCGGCTCCAACCGGTCGAACGGCACCAGCTCGTACCGGGGATTGGCGCGCAGGTCGCGCGTGAGGAGCTGCTGGTCGCGGAGGGGGCGCATTGGCGCATGATAGCGAAGGAGGGACAGCAGGGACGAACACCGAGATCGAGCTTTCCTCGTGCCTGTTGTCCCTGTCGTCCCTGCTGTCCCTGCTTCGGCTGTCTGCGGCGCAGGCTCCTACCCCGGATCACCGAGGTCCCGCGCGAACACCAGCAGCCCATTCGCCGGGATCACGATGCGCGCCGACGCCACGCAGCCCTGGAGCGGCGGGCCGTCGACAGTCACCCCTCCGGTGTTACCTGCCGTATTCGGATTGTAGCTGCCGTCCTCAGGCAAACTGTCATAGGCGTCGCTGTTGAAGACCTCGTGCCAGAAGCCGCCCACGGGGAAGGGCAGCGGATAGCTCCAGTGCGTCGTCTCGTGCAGCGAGGCGACGACGATCACGTCCCGCCCGACCCCCTCGGCCCAGCGCTGGAAGGCGAGGACTCGGTCGGCGTTGTGGTTGAAATAGGCGTTGAGCCCCTCCCCCCGCAACGCCGGGTGGTGACGGCGCAGCCGGCAGAGCTCGCGGGTGAAGCGCAGGAAGTCCCGCATGGGACCGGGGGCGTCGAGGCCCGCCCAGTGGATCAGCAGGTCGTCGCGGTGCGGGTCGTTGTGCCACGGCTTGTCCTCGAGAAACTCCTCGCCCATGAACAGCATGGGGATTCCTGGCGCGGTCAGCAGCAGGCCGGTCGCCACTCGCGAGCGGCTGCGCGCCAGCCAGTCGCGGCGGTCGTCCCAGTGGGCCAGGGCCGGGATGCGGGGCTCGATCTTGCTCGGGTCGTCGCGGTCGCCGTCCACCAGATCGTGATTTTCAAGGTGGACGACGGCCTGCCAGGAGGCCGGGAAACCGGCGGGGCGTTGCAGAGCGCCGCGCACCGGGTCGAGATCGACGAAGGCGGACTGGCCGCCCGCAGCCGCGGCGAGGGCGCCGCGCACGGTCTTGCGCAGGCCGTCGTGCAACGCGGCGTCGAAGCCCAGGCCCCACGGCACGGGGAGGACGGCCGTGGCGCGGTCGTCGTTCCAATACTCGGCGACGTGAAGGGCGCCGGGCTTCTGCGCGCGGAGCGCCGTCGTCAGCTCGCGGCAGAAGCCGCTGCCGTCGTTGTTGCGGATGACGCTCACCTCGTCATAGCGGAAACCGTCGGCGTGGAATTCGTCGAGGAATAGCCGGGCGTTGTCGACGAGGAATTGGCGCACCTCGGAATTGTGATAATCGAAGATTCGCCCGCCGGCCCAGCCGTCGCCGCCGATGAAGTAGGTGTCCGGGTCCCACCACTCGTGGTTCAGCGGCCGGTCGAAGAAGCGCAGGCTCTCCCCGTCGAACGGGCCGCCGGCGTGGTTGTAGACCACGTCGAGGATCACCGCCAGGCCGTAGACGTGGCACAGGTCGATCAGCGCCTTGAGCTGGTGGACCTGGCTGTGCAGCACCTCAGCTTTCAGCTCGGAGCAGCCTTTCCTGCGCAGCAGCTCGTTGACCTGCTCGACGTAGGGCCCCAGCTCGGTGGGCGAGAGGGTGTAATCGGTCTCCGGTGAAAAGAAATCCGTGTTGTTGTAGCCGCGGCTGAGCATCCCCTGCCACTCCACCACCGGCAGGGGCTGAATGGCGTTGACGCCGAGCTCCGCCAGGTACTCCAGCCGGCCGAGCACGTCGAGGAACTTGCTGACCCGCCCATGGCGGATGTCCTGCCCGTCCCGGCTGGCGTAGAAGACGCCGATGTGGAGCTGATAGAGGATCAGATTGTTGGGAACCGGCGGCCTGAAGCCGTCGTCGTGCCAGGGGTAGTCGCCGGGTCCGCGGACGACGCAGTCGACCTCGGGGTAGCCGTTCCTCTCCAACTCGCGGGCACGGGGGTCGCGCTTGTACCCCTCCCCCGCCGGACCGACGGTCCAGAACTGGTAGAGCGAGCCATCGGTCACGCCGGGAAAGAAGCCGGTCCAATGTCCATTCGCGTCGCGGACGAGCCGGCTCTCCTCCCCGGGCCGCCGCGCTTCCGGCTTCGGCTGGCCAGCGGTGCGCCACGCGAGATAGACGGCGTCCGCGGTCGGCGCCCAGACCTTGAACGTGGCACCGCCGGCGACGAGGTCCACCCCCGTCGGAGCGTCCGGAGCGACGTGGTCCTGGGAGGCGGGCACGAGGAGGAGATTATAACCCTGGGAGGGCCGGCGTCTCTGCTAACATCCCTTCAACTCAAGGAGGTTTCATGAACAAGGGACTGCGTTTCATCCTGTTGCTCGGCGTCCTGGCCTCGGCTTTCGTTCTCCCCTCCCCTAAGCCGGCCCATGCCCTGGGCAGTTGCCAATCCATGAACGGCGGCCACTGCTCCAACCTGTCGAAGCCCGTGCGGTGCGTCAACGGCGACGGCACACTGGGGACCTGTTTTTGCGAGAACAGGTCCTGGGTGTGCAATTAGCCGTCAGGACCGCCGGCGTCCCGCTGCTTTCTAAGAAAAGAAAGGGGCCGGCGGGACGCCGGCGGTCCCAGGGGAAGTGCTCAGACGACGACCGGCGCGCCCGTCTGGACACGCACGTGCGACAGGTACTCGAGCTGCGAGGGCAGGGTCGAGACCAGCCGCTCGGTCTTCTCCTTCATGGCGCGGAAGGCACGGTGGGCGCCGGCCGGATCGATGTGGTCGAGAGCCGGCAGGCTCTTCTCGGGCTGGTAGTTGAGCCCGAGCAGCATCACGGAGTACGAGTAGGCCTCGAAGCCGTGGAAGGCCGGATTGATGCTGCGCGCGTTCGGCAGCCGCTTTTTCCACAGCGCGAAGCGGTCTTCGAGCGACTCGGGGAGCTTGAGGCTCTTGGTCGCGCGCCAGAACTCGGTGTCGTTGCGGTCGGTCGTGCGGTAGTGGAGGATGAGGAAGTCGCGGACGCCGTCGATGGCATCGCCGACCACCCGGTTGTAGCTCTTCGCCGTCTCCTCCTCGAAGTCGTCGCCGGGGAGATGGTTCACCAGCTCTTCGATGCCGTTCTGAATGAAGAAGATGCCCGTCGACTCCAGGGGCTCGACGAAGCCGCTCGACAGGCCGATGGCAACGCAGTTCTTCACCCATGAGTTGCGGCAGCGGCCGATCCGCATCTTGATGTGGTTGGGCTTGATGCCGTCTGCCTTGGGGCCCAGGTAGCGGCGGAACTCCGCCTCCGCGTCCTCGGGGGTGGTGAACCGGCTCGAGTAGACGTAACCCGTGCCTTCCCGGCCATAGAGCGGAATGTTCCACACCCAGCCGTTGGTCAGCGCCGTGGCCTGCGTATAGGGGTTGATGCCGTGGGTCTTGATGTCGCGCGGGATCTGCAGCGCGATGGCGCGGTCGCACAGCAGCGACTCGGAGAAGGAAATGAACGGCTCTTTGAGGGCCTGGTTGATCAGCAGGCCCCGGAAGCCGGTGCAGTCGACGTAGAGGTCGCCCTGGACGATGCCGTGATCGTTGGTGACCAGATGGTCGATGCTGCCGTCCTCGCGCAGCTTGACCTCGGCGACGTCGTCCACGACCTGCTGGACGCCGCGCTTCGTGGCATAGCCCTTGAGGAACTCGGCCAGCAGGCTGGCGTCGAACTGATAGGCGTATGGGTATTGCACCTTGTGCTCGGCGAGGATGTTCTTCTTGCCGCGGACGTCGAGGGAGAAGTAGTCCTGGACCTTGTCGTCGAAGACGCGGCCGTCGAAGAAGCGGGGCGAGCGCTGGGCGTCGCACATGGCCGGAATGGTGAAGCAGGCGTAGTCGAAGGCCTCCTCGTGCCGCTTGAGCTTGAGCCACCACTCGCCCATGTTGAAGCCGTCGACCACCTCATAGCGCTGGAACGGGTGGTAGAAGTGGCCTCCCTCCGCCCGCCAGTTGACGAACTTGATGGCCAGCTTATAGGTGGCGTTGCAGCTCGGCATCCAGTCGGACTCGTCGAGGCCGAGGAAGTCGAAGAAGAGCTTGACGGTGCTGAAGGTCGCTTCGCCGACGCCGACCGTCTTGATGTTGGCCGACTCGATCAGAGTGATGTCCATTCCCGGCAGCGCCTTCTTCAGGTGCGACGCCGTCATCCACCCCGCCGTCCCGCCCCCCACGATCACGATGCTCTTAGCCATTGTCTTGACTCCCCCGATAGATAGACCGTCAATAGATAGGTATCCTGGCGCGACTTTTTCGCGCCGGCCCGGCGTTTCGCCCCGCCAGCACGGCGGAGGGGTTATTCTCCAGAGGTGCTCGAAGTCGGCGAATTGGGGACAGCTCAGGGCTTGCGGGCCACCACGGCGAAGAACTGGTGTGGCTGGTTGAGGCGCATCGCCAGGGCCCGTCCCGCCTTCTCCGCGCGGTCGACCTGCGGCATCGGCCGGAGCTCGACGTCCACGAAGCCGGCCTGGGCGAGGAGACGCGGAAACTTCTGCCGGTTGCCGGGGCGCTTCAGGGGGAGCTTCTCGCCGAACCCGCCGTCGTAGCCTTGGCGCAGCTTCCTCTCGATCGCCCAGAGGTTCTCGAACCGGGTCCCGGCCACGAGCAGATGTCCCACGAGCCGCTTGGCGCGGTAGGAGAAGCGAGTGTCGAACCAGTCGCCGTCGATCACCACGATGCGGCCGCCGGGCTTGAGCACCCGCTTCCAGTCCGCGACGGCCTCCTCCGGACGGGGGAGGGTCCAGAGGACGTTGCGATTGACGACGACGTCGAAGGCCGCGTCCGGCTCCGGCAGCGACTCGGCATCGCCGACCGCGAACTCGGCCGCAAGGCCCCGCTCCGCCGCGTAGCGCCGCGCCTGCTCGACCATGCCCGGCGAGAGGTCCAGCCCCTTGACGCTGTGGCCCAGCCCGGCGAGGAGCAGGGCCAGGAAGCCGGTGCCGGTGCCGACGTCCAGCACCCTCTTCGGCGGCTCCCCCACCGTCTGGAGGAGGAACTCCGTCCACTTCTCCCTCTGCTGCCGGGTGTGGATGCCCTGCATCCGCTCGAAGCCGGCGCTCCGGCCATCCCAATAGACGGCGATCGTCTCTTTCAATGAGCTCACGGACGTGTCCATCGGCTCCTCCAGGCTCCAGGGTGCTACCGGTAAGAGTGCTCCCATTATACAGCAACCTGGAGCCTGGTGCGACGGACTAGGCGCCGGGCTCGACGGAGGCGCAGGTCGAAGGCTCGCCGCCGGCGGGCAGCAGCTTGACCTCCAGACGCCGGCTCTGGCCCGCGACGAGGCGGATGCCCCGGCAGGTGACCGGGCCGTAGCCCTCCAGCGCGGCCGTGGCAATGTAGACGCCCGAGGGGAGGTCATTGAACTTGAAGCCGCCGTCGGCGCCCGACGTCTGTTTCTTGGGGGCGCTCTCGCCGGCCTTGAGCAGGGTGATCGCCACCCCCGCCAGCGGCTTACCCGCGGCGTCCTGGACCTGGCCGTCGACTTCGCCGCTGGGCGGCGGTGCTGCCAGGGCCGGAGCGGCGGCCATGGAGATCGCGAGGACCGCGAGGACCGCGATACCCGACTGAAAAAAGATGGAGCGGGAACGGACGTCAGCCATATCGGTCTCCCTTCGAGCAGGCGCTTGGAGGATCCGGCGAAAGCTCGTCAGATGCTAGCCCGCTCCGGCCCGCGCCGCAAATCGTCACGGCGCGGCGGCCAGCGCGCCCCATCCCCCCGCCTGGAGTCGGCGAGCGTCTGCCGAGGCTCTCCTTCAGTGGCACACTGTCTCATGGTTGAGGAGACGGCTCTCCGCCTACTCCTCCAGCAGTCTTGCACAGTCGGCAAGCCCCAGGGCCGCCGAGACGCGCCCCTCATGGCGGAATCTTCTCCGCTCCTGCGGTTATAATCCCCCGGTCAAGCCTGCGACACGGCTCTCCTCGTGCCGCAAGTCCGCGGATGAGGAGCTGAATCTGTCCCACGGCGGAGGAGGCACCGGAGTGGAATGGACCTTTCGCACTCTCCCCGGCTCAGCGAAACTGGATACTGACATCCCCCAGCGGATCCATGACGTATACCTCGACGGATTTGACTTGGAAAGCGGCTGGAGTCTGGAGAAAGTCGAGACCTCCTTGGGCCGGTGTGACGCCCTGGGCTTGGTTCTGGGCTCCAATCAGGAAGTCTACGGCTACGCCCTCTACTGTATCGCGCCCCTACCGCTACAGGGCCGCTGGTTCCTCTGGGAGGACGCCATCTGCCTGAGACGGGAGGCGCAGCGATTCGGACTGGCAGCCAAAGCCCTGGCCCAGGTCCGAGCCCTCTACTCCGGCCGGGATTTCGGGTGGATCGGGGGCAGGACGCAGAGTCCAATCGTCATGAGGCGCTATTCCAGGCTCGGCCCTCTCTTCCCATTCGATCGTCCGTACACGGACGAGGAGGGCATGGAGCTCATGGATTTCATGCTTCAGCATATTGCCGAGGTCCGGGAAGCCAAGGCGCTCGATCGCACGACAGGCATTTGCGCCGGACAGTACGGCAGGACCCTCGGCCGGCATCCGCACGCGGTTGCAGGAACCGAGGCTTTTGAGGACCGGCTCGCGCAATGGGGCTTTTCGCGCAGCGCCGGCGACGCGGTCGTGGTCGTCGCCCGAGTCGAAGGGTCCGGCCCCTGATGAGCTCCGACCCGAAGGCCCTTCTCAGGAAGCTGAGCAAGGACGAGCTCAAGCGCCAGGTGGCCATACCCTACTTCTCTCACCTTGGCTGGAAGGTCACGGACGTCCAGAGCGAGGGGGACATCACCCACGGCTGCGACCTGCTCCTCGTCTCTTCCGTGCTCAGCGAGCCTGTGCTCGCCGGAGCCCACATCGCAGAGGGGGTGGACATCTCGAACCGCCTCGACGTGCTGCGCGAGATCAAGCTCTATGCCGATTCGGCGCTGACCTACCGCTATGGAGCGGATGGCCGGGGCCGGCTCTACAAATACTACTGGATCACCACCGGAGTCATCAGCAGCCCAACGGGAGAAGCAGCGATTCGTGACGAGCTCGACTCTTCCAGCGGCGTGGGGCGCGTGGAGGTCTGGGATCTTGACACTTTCTATGACCGGCTCGGAAAGACCGACATCCTGCAGCGGCTTGAATCGCCTGGCCCGGCCGACGGCCGAACCTCTTCCTCGCGGGAAAGTCGCCCGCTGAAGGTTTTCGTCAGCTATGCCCAAGAGGACAAGACGCAGGTCGGCGACTTCTGCCGGCGACTGAAGGAAGACGGTTTCGATCTCTGGCTGGACAAGGAAAAGCTTTTGCCCGGCCAGGACTGGAAGTTCGAAATCCCCCAGGCCATGCTCAGTTGTGATGCGATCATCGTCTGTCTTTCCAAGACCGCTGTTCGCAAGAAGGGATACTTCCAGAAGGAGCTCGAGCAGGCGATCGGTCTACTCGAAGAGCAACCGGAAGGGGACATCTATCTGGTGCCTGTCAAGCTTGAGGAGGTAGAGTCTCCCGCCAAGCTCTGCAATCTGCATTGGGCCTCGCTTTACGAAAAAGATGGCTACGAGAGTGTAGTACGCGCCTTGAAAAAATGCGAGGGAGAGCTCCAGAAAGCTGGGAAACTCTGATCTACATATGCATGAAAACAAAGATCATCTGCTGAGGAACGAGGCGATCAAGATCCTGCGCGATCTCCCAGCCGAGGAGCTTCGCGAGAACGTCGTCAAGCCTCACTTCACCGCACTGGGGGGGCACGTTGTCGAAGAGGGCGAGAGCGACTTCTACGATCTCCTCCTTTCATCAGAGACAGTTGGAGAACAGTTCCTGACGGCTGTCAGGCTGCTCACTGGTGAAGGCAGAGACAGCGAGGACTTCATCAGGAATCAGATCCAGCGGATTGTCACAGCTACGTTCGACCACCCTTATGGGAGCTCGCGAGTGCCGCTGCACCGCTATTATTGGATCACCACGGGCACCATCCGAGGACGTGACCGCAGGGCAATCCAAGAGCTGCTTGACCAACCCAAAAGTACGGGTTGCCCGGTCGACGTCTGGGACGCCGAGGAGCTTTATACCCAGTTGTTGAAGCATGACACCTTGAGGCACATCGGTCCGCTCGGTATCGTCTTCGCGCGAAGTCAGATCCGCTACCATGCGAAGAAAAGAGGCGTGTTCGCCGCCCATTGGAGTTATCGGGCCCTGCGGTTGTATGCCCGGCAGCGCCCCCTCAGGGTCGAACAGGCGCGCGAATGCCTGGCGCAAGGAATCTCGGCGCTGCGGGCAGATCCCCTGCGGCACCTCTATTACCACCGCGTGCTGGCAAAAGTCCTGGAGATGTGGGAGGTGGTGTTGCAGCAGGGGCAGCAGCTCGAAATGCTGAGCCAGGACCGCCTCCTTTTCGAGGTCCTGGCTGCCGGAGATGTGAGGCGCCTCCTCCAGGAGACCCACCCCGAGCTCTCCGGGTTTCTCTGGCTGCTCGAAGATTACGAGCCCGTCTTCCAACAGATGGAACAACTCGAACAATTCTACACCGACGGTCCGGCCGAGGCATCCACACTCGACTTCTGCCGTCTTCTATTGCGCTTCGGATTCCCTCCGACCGAGCCCAGGATCAAATCCCGGCTTGAGCGGGTTCCCGACGAGATAAGACAAGAAAAGAACGAGAACTGCTCGGTCGATGGGCAGTGCAGCCTTTGCACGGGAGCCGTCGTGTCCTGTTTTTCGCTGGCTCGCCGCAAACCCAATTTTGTGAAAAGGGCGGCGGCGTGGCTTGCCAGCCTGGGTAAGGACCGCTTCTCTCACCTGCTTCCAAGGTACGTTCAGGCTCCGCCTGCGAACCATTCCCTTCACTATGCCGCCTCCGTGCTCCAGGCACGGCTCGATTACGACCCGGAGAACCGCGAGGGCCGCCTCCGCGACGTCGTGGAGGTCTTCTTCGTTTCCCCGGAGCGGGAGAGTCACGGTCTCTATCTTGAGTGGCTCCGGTACCGGAATGGCGACGTCTTCGAGATCTACAGCAAGATACTGGCCGCCTTCCTGCGCTACTACCTGGTTGGCAAGACCTTGATTCAGGCGCAGGAAGAATTCCTGGCGGCGGCCGTCGCTGATCTCATCGCCGGGTTGGAGAACGACTCTGTCAACCGGGAAGTCCAGCAGCCGTATCTGCTCTACGCGGGGAGATGCAACCTGTCGTCGTTCATGCTCGGCTGTCTCCTCCATGTACCCGAAGCCGACCGTTTCGCCTGTGAGGTCTCCAAGGTGCTGCACGCCCGCGCGAGGATGGCGACCCAGGAGGGGAACACGGATCTCTGGGACTCCAGCGCCGAGCGAACGGCGATGTTCCTGCGCGGGTATCTCGACTTCTGGGAAACCGTCCTTTTCCTCGCCGAACAGGGACGACCGATCGGCCCCATCCTACCTGTTGAGGCGGCAGCCTCTCTCGCCAACCTGGATTCATGACCATGCCTCCGCAGGATACCTACCTTCTTCAGGAAGAAGTCCGGAGAGAAGCCCTCAGGATCCTGGGGCAACTCACTCCCGATGAGTTGTATGACAAGGTCGTCAAGCCCTTTTTCAAAGCCCAACGCTGGGAAGTAGAGCGCGAGCGCCATAGGGACCTGCTGTTGACCACCTTCGGCATCGGTCAGCGATTCGCCATGCGGGTCCGGCTGGAAGAGGTCAGAGGAGCTCAAGATCCGATCTCTCTTCTACCCCGCATCCAGGTTGAATCGAAGAGCGGGCTGGCTCACCGCTACCCCGAGAACGATCCCGATCCAGTCCCTCTCCTCAAATACATTTGGATCCTGCCGGTTTCCTTGTCCGAGGAGACGCGGGAAGCTTTTCGGCAGGGGGTGGATCTGGACAGCGATCTCGGCGAACGGACCGAGGTGTGGGACCTCGAGGCGCTCTACAGAAAATTGGTGAAAAGCGGCGTCATTCGCGGCATCGAGCCCCTGCACAGGATCTACGCCAGGCACGAGGCGGACCGGCACCGGCTGGCCGGCGAAGGGGTCTTCGCGCTGAACTGGTGTTATCGGGCGTTTCGACTTCACCTGCGCCAAGCGCCACCCGAAATCGATCAAGCCCTCAAATGCCTCGCTTTTGGCCTGGCGGCGCTCGCCGAGGACGAGTGCCGGGCAATCTACTATCCACGTGTGTTTCACCAGGTCTTCTCCGCCTGGCAGGAGCTCCTCCAAGCGCGACCGGATCTCTTCCGTCGTCCCCCCGACAAGCTGGAGCAGACGCTGGAGGGAGAGGAGATTGCTGCCACCTTCGGACAAGATCGTAAATGGCTTGCCTGGCTCCTGCAGGACTTCGAGCGCATGTTCGTGCAGCTCGAGCTCATGGAGGAGCTTTTCGTCAACACTCCCGCCGGCTTGTCGACGCTGCAGTTGTGTCGTCTGCTCCTGCGCTTCGGTTTCGCTCCTTCGGAACCAAGGATCAGCGCGCGTCTCCGGCGGATCCGGGAAGAATTGGAGAAAGAAGAGGGGAAATCGGTCGATGGCGGGTGTAGCCTCTGCACAGGCACCGTGGTTTCCTGCCTCTCGCTTGCACGGCAAAAGGATGCGGAAGTCACCGTCGACTGGCTTGAGTCTCTCCGCGGTGACCGCTACTGCCACATGAGTCCACTCTCCGAAGACTTTGCTGCCGGAGAGCACTCGCTGCATTATGCGGCGACGGTGCTGCAGGGCTTGTTGGATTTCACCACAGTCGCGGGGAGGGACGATGGGATCATCGCGTCCGTTCTTGCCGAGTTCTTCGTCCCCGACGAGCTGGACAGCCGCGGCTTCTATCTGAGCTGGATGAGGTACGCCAACATCGATCGTTTCGAAGTCTATCGCTACATTCTCGCTGGCTTTCTGCGCCACCGGCTGATGGGCAAAGATCTCTCCTCCGCTTGCAACGACTTCCTGTCCGAGGCCGTCCGCACGCTCGTTCGGGAGTTGAAACGGGAGAGCACGGACGTCCAGAAAACCTATCTGACCTATAGCGCCCGCACCAATCTCACCAGCCTGGCACTGGGCCTGCACCTCGGAATCGAAGAGGCCGCCGAGCTGGCGCGAGACGTGACCGGCTGCCTACGAAGAATCAGGAGATCCCGGATCGTGGTGCGCGCCGGGGGAGTGTTCTGGGATTCCAACGTCGATCGCAACGTGATCCTGATCGAAGGGTATCTCGACTACTGGGAGACCATCTTCTGCCTCGCCGAGAAAGATCTGCAAATTGAAGGCTTTCTCCCTGCCGAGGTTGCTCCCGAACACCAATGATCGTTCTTCTCGAAACCGGAAGGGCAAGCTCAGGCCGGGGCACGGGCGGTCGCGGTCATCATGCCCCAGGGCCAGGTCGAGCGGTACCGCTCGACCCGCACGTCGAGAAAGCCCATCGTTTCCAGGAAGCCACCGCACTCGGCCCTGCCGTACGTCCGTTGGTGTGCCGGATCGAGCAGACGCAGGATCCGGTCACACAGCCGGCAGGCCAGAAAGTCATCGCACCAGTCGGTGATCACCAGGCGCCCGCCGGAGCGGAGCACGCGGCGCAGCTCCCTCAAGGCGCGATCCGGTTGCGCCCAGTAGTGAAAGGAGCTGTTGGAGACGACGACGTCGAGCGAATTCGCGGCCAGCGGTAGCGCCGTGGCATCACCTGCCAGCAGACGGACGGCGTCCGGGAGGGTCGCGCGGGCCTGGGCCAGCATCGCGGGCGACAGATCGATCCCCCACAGCCGAGCCGGCGCCCCGTGCAGGACGAGCTCGCGGAGCAAGGCACCGGTGCCACAGCCGAGGTCGAGCAACCGGTCGCCGGGCTCCAGAGCGAGGCGTTCGAGAGTCGCGCGGGTGGTGGCCGTGACGTACCGGGACCACCGCCGGTCGTAGACCGCCGCGAGGCGGTCGTAGGTGGCGCGGACTCTTGTCGCGTGTCCCTTGGAGGCAGTCTTCATTAATTGTCTGACGAGCAGGTGCGCTCGGTCGTGGCCGCCCTCGCCGGGGACTGGCGTCGAAACAACAGGGACTGCAAGGACAGCAGGGACTGCAGGAGCTTTTCTCGCCTCTGTTGTCTCTGGTGTCTCTGATGTCTCTGGTGTCTCTGGTGTCCTTGTCTTCAGCCCGGTGATTTATCGCCGGGCGGAGGCTTCACCTCGATTCCCGCCTGGCCCGCCTTCTTCAGCGCGGCATTGAGCGCCGCCAGATCCTTCGTCTTCAGCGCGTCCCAGGTCGCCAGGGTGGTCGCGAGCATCTTCTGAGTCTGCTCGAAGCCGGCCACGGCGTCGGGCGACGGCGCGTTGTCCGCGTTGTCCACGGCCGTGGCGAGCCCGTCCAGCGCGGTGCCCACGGCGCGCAGGGTGGTGAGCGATTTCGGCGGCACCCACCACTGGCCCGGAGGCGCCGCTCCGGAGAGATCGCGCACCCGCGCCTCCAGGGCATCAATCGCCGAGGCGATCTTCGGGCTGGCGATTTTCTGACTGGCGCTCTTGCGCCGCTCGGCGAGCGCCGTCGTCAACGCCTCGACCTCGTGGGACGCCGCTTCCAGCCGGGCCTGCTCCGCCTCGATCCGGCGCGCCAGGGCGAACTGGGCGGCATAGCCCGCCGCCGGCAGCGACACGCGCGGGTCCGGCGCCACCGTGAGCGGCTGGGTGAGGCGCGCGCCGTCAACTTCGAGCACCAGGGTGTAGCGGCCGGGAGGCGCCCACGCGCCGTCGGCCCGAGGGTTGGACGAAGCCACATTCCGCGAATATCGCAGCGGCCAGACGAAGCGGTGATGGCCGGGCTCGGTGGAGAGCTGCACGGGCGGCGGCACCCATTGCGGCGCGATGCTCAGCTTGGCGAGGTCCGGCTTCGGCGCCGGGTCCGCGCTGCTGTAGCGCCGCGCCAACTCGCCCCGCTCATCGCGGATCTCCAGCGTCACCGGCTGTTTGGCGGCCGTCTTCAGCACGTAGTCGATCAACGCTCCCGCCGGCCGGTTGGCCGCGGTCGCCTCGTCTTTCGGCATGGGACTGCCGGTGAAGCCCGCCGGCCGCAGCCGGATGGCCGTAGCCGGCGCGAACAGCCACGACGAGGCGCCCGCCACCTTGGCGTCGAGCTGGCGCAGGGGCGTCACGTCGTCCAGCACCCAGAAGGCGCGGCCGTGAGTAGCGATCACCAGGTCCTCGCCGTGCACCTCGAGGTCGCGCACCGAGGTCACCGGCAGGTTGGCCTGCAACGGCTGCCAGTGATCGCCATCGTCAAAGGAGACGTAGACCCCCTTCTCCGTGCCGGCGTAGAGCAGCCCCTTGCGCACCGGGTCCTCGCGCACGGCGTTGACGAAGCTGCCGGCCGGAATGCCGCTCGCGATCAGGTCCCAGTGCTGGCCGCCGTCGTGCGTGCGGAAAATATAAGGCTTGAAATCGTCCAGCCGGTGGCGGTCGACGGCGGCGTAGGCGGTCTCGAGGTCGAAATGCGAGGTGTCGAGGATGCCGACCTTGGACCACGGCGTGATCGCCGCCGGTGTGACGTTCGCCCAGTGCGCGCCCTCGTCTTTGGTGCGCCAGATGAGGCCGTCGTCGGTGCCCACCCAGAGGTCGTGATCGGCCAAGCGGGACGGCGCGATGGCATAGATTACGCCACGCCGGGGGCCGGTCTGCAGATTGTTCGCCGCGGTCGTCGGGTCGAGGTTGGCGGGCGTGCCCGGATCCTCGCGCGTCAGGTCCGGGCTGATCATCAGCCAGTGCTCGCCGCCGTCGTCGGTGCGGAACAGTCGCTGGCGCGCGAAATAGAGCACCCGCGGATCGCGCGGCGAGAAGACGAGCGGCAATGTCCACGTTTCGCGGTAGCGGTTGGGATAGGCCAGCGTGGGATCGACGGAGCGGGTCTGCATAGTGCGCAGGTCGAGCTTCTCCACCCGGCCGCCGAAGAGCACGTCCGGGTCGCGCGGGTCGGGGGCGATGTCATCGCTCTCGCCGCCGGCCGTCACCTCGCGGAAAACGGTGAGGTTGATGCCGTCGTAGGTGTTGGTGCGGCTGGGGACGCCGGCGGCGCCGGAGTCCTGCTGCGAGCCGTAGACCCAATAGGGAAAGCGGTTGTCGGTGACCACGTGGTAGAACTGCCCGGTCGGCTGGTTGTACCAGGAGCTCCACGTCTCGGCGCCGTCGACCGAGACCACCGCGCCCTGGTCCACGCCGAGGATGCGCCGCTCCGGTGCCCGCGGATCGATCCAGAGCTCATGGTAGTCGTCGCCGCCGGGCGCGCCCTTGATCGGCACGAAGGTCTTGCCGCCATCCTCCGAGCGATAGAGCGCGGTGTTGCAGGCGTAGACCACGTCGGGATTGCGGGGCTCGACCGCGATGCCGCCGAAGTACCAGCCGCGACCCCAGATGCGGGAGTCGCCGCTCGCCTTCGCCCAGGTCGCGCCGCCGTCGTCCGAGCGGTAGAGGCCGCCCTCGGCCGCATCCACCATGGCGTAGACGCGCTGCGGCTGGCTCGGCGCCACGGCCAGGCCGATGCGCCCCGGGTTCGCGGGCAGGCCGTGCCCGCTGATCGGTGTCCAGTGATCTCCGCCGTCGGTCGACTTGTAGAGGCCGCTGCCGGGCCCGTTGGACGGCGGGTAGATGTGCCAGGGCGTGCGCCGCGTCTGCCAGAGGGCGGCGTAGATCACCTCCGGCCTCCCGGGCTCGAAGGCGAGGTCGATGGCGCCCGTGTCGTCATTTTTCCCCAGCACCTTCTGCCAACTCCGGCCGCCGTCCTTCGAGCGGAACACGCCGCGCTCGGCGTTGGGGCCGTAGGGGTGGCCCAGCGCCGCGGCAAAGACGACGTCCGGGTTCCGCGGATCGACCAGCACGCGCCCGATCTGCTGCGAATCGGTGAGGCCGATGTGCGTCCAGCTCTTGCCGCCGTCGGCGGACTTGTACATGCCGTCCCCCTGGGCGATGTCCGAGCGCATGTCAGCCTCGCCCGAGCCCACGTAGATCACGCGCGGGTCCGAAGGCGCCACGGCCAGCGCGCCGATCGAGCCGATGGGCTGGCTATCGAAGATCGGCTGCCAGGTGCGGCCGGCGTCGCGGGTCTCCCAGACGCCGCCGTTGACGGCGCCGAAGTAGAAGTGTTCCGGCTGGCCCGGCACGCCGGCGACCGCCAGCACGCGGCCGCCGCGGAACGGCCCGATCAGCCGCCAGCGCAGGCCCTGGAACAGCGACGGATCGACCTGGGCGCCCGCGCTCGCGATGAAGGCGCTGGAGGCGGCCAGCAAGAGGACGACGGCGAACAGACGGCGCAGGGGCATGGACTCTCCTCCGTGCAGGAACGGCCCGGTCAGGCTCAGCGGCGGAGATCATAGCCGCATCCTTGAGCTTCCGGCGAGCGCGGGCGTGCTAGAGTTCGGGCCGTAATCGTCTTCGATTCCGAGCAAAAGGCGTGTACTTCCAGTAGCGCTGGATTACAGAGACCTCGAACTGATCCCAACGGAGTCCTGCGAGGAGACCAAGGCGTGCCCACCGACCGCCCTACCGATTATCTGATCAGCCTGGTGCGGGAGCTCTGCAAGCTGCCACAGGAGACGGAGTGGACCGAGTTCAAGGTGAATGACGCCGAGCCGCAGGAGATGGGCGAGTACGTCTCAGCGCTGGCCAATTCGGCGGCACTGGCGGGCAAGGCCTTTGCCTATCTGGTGTGGGGCGTGGCGGATGGCGACCATGCGATCACGGGCACGCGTTTCGCGCCTCGCGCGGCCAAGGTGGGTAACGAGGAGTTGGAGAACTGGTTGCTGCGCCTCTTGGCGCCCAAGATCCATTTCCGCTTCTTCGAGGTGAAGGTGGACGAGCAGCCGGTAGTGCTGCTGGAGATCGAGCGGGCGTTTCGCCACCCTGTGCAGTTCCAGGGACTGGAATTCATCCGCGTCGGTTCCTACAAGAAGAAGCTGAAGGACTTCCCAGAGAAGGAGCGGGCGCTATGGCGTATCTTCGACCGCATGCCTTTCGAGGACGGCATTGCCAACGAGCGGGTACACGACGACGAGGTGCTGCGGCTGCTGGATTATCCGGCCTACTTCGATCTGCTGAAACGCCCCCTGCCGGAGAACCGCGACGGCATCCTCAAGGCGCTGGCCGATGACAGCCTGATCCGTCCTTGCGAGGCGGGCGGCTGGAACGTCACGAACCTGGGAGCGATCCTGTTCGCGAAGCGGCTGGAGGACTTTCGCTCGTTACGGCGCAAGGCAATACGCGTCATTCAATACCACGGCACGAGCCGTGTCGAGACACTGAAGGAGCAGGTCGGCGCCAAGGGCTACGCCTGCGCCTTCGAGGGATTGATCGGCTTCATCAACGGCCTGTTGCCGTCCAATGAGATGATCGAGCAGGCCTTGCGCAAGATGATACCGATGTTTCCGGAGCTGGCGGTGCGCGAGTTGGTCGTCAATGCGCTCATTCACCAGGACTTCTTCGTCGCCGGTGCCGGGCCGATGGTGGAGATCTTCGAGGACCGAATCGAAATCACCAATCCGGGCGTGCCGCTGGTGGATACGCAGCGCTTCGTGGATACACCGCCCAAGTCGCGTAACGAGGGCTTGGCTTCGCTGATGCGCCGCATCGGTATCTGCGAGGAACGCGGCAGCGGCTGGGACAAAGTGGTGTTCCAGACCGAGCTGTACCAGCTGCCTGCCCCGCTACCTGAGGCCACCGACGATCACACGCGAGTGGTACTGTTCGCGCCGCGACCGCTTTCGCGGATGGACAAGGCCGACCGGGTGCGGGCCATCTATCTCCACGCGTGCCTGCGCTACGTGAACCGGGAGCACCTGACCAACACTTCGGTGAGGCAGAGGTTCGGGATCGAGCCACAGAATATCGCCGCCGCCTCACGCCTGATCCGGGAGGCGGTCGAAGCCGGGAGTATCGTGCCCTACGACCCCGATGCGGCGCCCAAGCTCATGCGGTACGTGCCGGTTTGGGCTGTCCCTCATCGCAACCGCCGTACTTGACGGGTACTTGATGGAACGGGGTGCCAGACACGAATGCCAGAGCCACAGTGTCAGTCGATTCAATGACTTAGACTGGTCGGTGGCACTTGACGGGTACTTGATGGAAGCGCAGACTGACCACCCACACCAGCAAGAACTCCCGCTCCTTGCGCAGGCGGGCGGAGATCTCGGCGAGGCGCTCCAGCCGGTCGCGCTCGAAGGCCGGGAAGCGGTAGTCGAACTGCAATAGAAAGCCACCGACGTCGTGCCACTTGGGGGGCTCGACTCCGACCTGTCGCAGCATGCCTTTGAGCGCCAGCTCAACGATCTCCTGCGCTTCCCGGACCACGTCGGAGTAGGCTCCTTCGTCGAGGAGGACCTGGAGGATCTTGAGGCGTGACCGCGCCTTGAGAAGATAGCTCTGAGCCAGCGAGACGTTGGTCACAGCTCGAACACCTCACCCGGGCGGTAGTCGGGCTTGAGGTCCCAATACCAGGCGTTGCCGAGCCAGACCCGCCGGGCGCCGAGGTGTGCGAGACGCTCTCGGAGCCGGTCGAGCTCCCGGGCGAAGAAGCTACTGCGGTCAAAGAGAATCCGAGCATCCTCGGTCATGTCGAGGAAGAGCGGACTGCCGTGGCCAACTTCCTCGGGTGTCTTGAGAACCGGCGAGAGGAGAGGAGCGGCCCCGGCCTCCGGCGCAAGCAGGTCGTTGAGGCGCTTTTCGACCGCTGCGAACTCATCGACCCGGCGCATCCGGCCGTTGGGCAGAGGATCGGCGACGAGGAGGAGGTCAAGGTCGGAATCGGGCCGGGCCGTGTCACGGCCGGCCGAGCCGAAGACCGCCACCGTCATCAGCCGCTCGCCGTAGACCTCCTCACAGGAGCGGAGGAGGGCAGAGAAGATTTGCTCGCGGTTTTGCCGGAGGGACATGGAGCTAGCCAGAGCCATCGGGGGGATTATCGCATGCCGGGGCACACGAAGAGCCCGGAGGCTCTCTTCAGGCACTGGCCAGCACCCTTCTAGAGGGAAGGCATGCCGGCCTCAATCCCGAACGCCGGCATCTGGCCTGAAGGAGCTCAAATCGTGAAGAAATCGATCAAACTCTCGAAGCTGACATTGCACCGTGAGACGCTCCGTCTCCTCGACTTGCATGAGATCAAACCGGTGGTGGGAGGACTCACGGGCCCTGACTCCCACTGCACTACCCGGCTGGATTGTCCCACCGGCCGCACGGAGTGCCGTCCCTGTTGATCGCAACGACTGCCGGAGCCTCCCGGTGGCACGGCTCCGCCGCCGTCACTGGGAGGCTGCCGGGAATCGCTGCCAGGCGCTGGTGTCACCGCTCTCGAAGCCGTCCTGGAAGATGAGGTTGACTTGAATATTGAAGGTCGCTACGCAGGTCCTCGCTGACTGCATCGTCACCACGCCATCCGAGCAGTCCGGATCTCCCGACCAACCCGCAAACACCGAGCCTGTGCTCGGCGTCGCCGTCAGCGTCACCATGGTCCCCTGGGGATAGACTTCCGTGCAGTCGTTTCCGCAGGTGATTCCCGTTGGGGAGCTCGTGACCGTTCCCGCACCATTCCCCGCGAGGTTCACGGAAAGGGCCGGCAGATCGGTCAGCCCCACGCGGATGACCTGGGCGACTGAGGGCACGCCGCTGCCGTTCAGGATGAACAGCATGTAGTGGCCCGGCGGAGCCAGGTTGGCGCTCGCGGGCGCCGTCACGGACAGGCCCCCCGCGGTCTGCGAGAAGCTGAGGCGATTGATCCGCTGGTTCTGGTTGAACGCGTGCGTCGTCGACGAAAGCCGAATCCAGCTCACGCTGGCGATGCTCTGGGGCGTCGGCGTCCCGACGAAGAAGGTCTCCCCATAGAGGACCTGCTGCGGAGCCGAGGTGATCGTCGGACGCGCGCCCTTGAAAAGGTAAGGCGGCGAGTAGATTTCGAGGTTGGCCTGCGGGCCGCCCGGAGGATCGGGATGCCCGCCGCCGGCGATGAGAACGCGCCCGTCCGACAAGAGCAAAGCATTCGAATGATAGCCCCGATACCGACTGTAGCCGGCCGTGATGGACCAGGTCTCGGCGGCGGGATCCCACATCTCCGCATACAGCACGGACCCCGCCGGGTTGTCGAACCCGGGGAAGCTGCTGCCGCCGGTCACCAGCACCTTGCCGTCCGGCAGGAGCGTGGCGTTGAGTTGTCGCCGCCCGACGGACATCGGGGCCACGGAGCGCCAGGACGGGGTGGGAGCATTGAGATCGATGACCTCGGCCGTGGCGCTGGGAAGGATGGTCGGAGTGGCATTGGGATCCGGCTCCCGCGGGTTCCCGCCCACGAGGAGGACCTTGCCGTCGGCGTACATCACCGACGAACCGTAATCGCGATAGGTCAGACTGCTCCGGGCCACATCGGTCCAGGCTCCGGTCCCCGAGGTATCGAGATAGCGCGAGGTCTGCTGCGGACCCGCGGCGAAAACCTTGCCGTTCGGCGCCTGGTAGAGGAACGGATAGAAATCCGCCCAATCCGGATAGTTGCCCTGCAAGGCCGTGCTGAGATTCCGCCAGGTGCCGCTCGCCGTCTGCCACACTTGCGGCAGGGTATTCACGTTGCCGAAGCCCATCGACGTACCCGCCAACACCAGGGCGTCGCCGCTGGCCAGCGTGGTGTTCGTGGGGTACCAGCGGCCGGCGTTCATGTTGCCGAGCTGGCTCCAGGAATTGGTCACAGGATTGTAAAGGCTGGCCTTGATCTCGCCCACGCCGTCATTGATGTGCCCACCGGTGACCAGCAATTTGCCATCGTCCAGGAAGGAGTGGCCGCTGCAGAAAAGATCGTAACCCGGGAGCGCCAGGGTGGTCACGGTCTGCGTCGCGGGGTCCCAGAGGCGCGGGTCGCCATCCCAACCGTTCACATGGTCATGACGATCCCAGAACATCACCTTGCCCGTCGGTAGAACATGCATGTGGATGGGTACGGTGGGCAAGGCGATGACCGGACCCCACTGTCCGCTCACCGCGGGGTTGTCGTCGTCGACGATGGTGACCGTCGCCGTCTGCGGGCTCCCCAGGCTGGCTCCCCCCGTGGGATTGCTCAGCGTTACCGTAAAGCTTTCGTCGGGCTCCTGGACGGCATCGTTGAGGATCGGCACGCTCAGCACCTTCCGGGTTTCGCCGGCGGCGAAGGTGAGCGTCCCGGAGGTCGCGGTGTAATCGGAGCCAGCCCGGGCAGTCCCATCGGCCGTGGAGTACTGCACCGTCACGGTGCCGGTGCTGCCGCCGCTGCGGGTGACCGCCACCACGGCAGGCCCGGCCTCGCCCGTCGCATAGGAGCTGGAGCTCAAGGCCAGAACCTGCGCCGGCTGACCGATCTGAATCGTGATGACCTCCGCGTCGCTGAGCGCGGTCGCCCCGGCCTGCACCGCCTTGAAGACGATGAGGCCATAGGTGCCGGCGACGGGAGAGGGCCAGGAGAACCTGCCGAGAGCGCTGTCGAAGCTGGCGCCCGGCGGCAGGTTCTGAACGCTGAGAGCGAAGGCATCGCCGTCCGGATCGGAAGCGGAAACGAAGAATTCAAGCGGCTGGCCAACCGTTCCATTCCGGTCTCCAATGGGATTGAGGACAGGAGGCCGGTTCGTGGTCGAGCTTGCATCCTGGGTGCCGGCTCCGACCTGAAGACCCCCGGAGTTGAATAGACGGGCCACCCAAAGTAAGCCGGCATAGTCAAAGACGTCCATGTTCTGGACGACCAGGATCTGGCCGGACGCGTTCGTCCCGCCGCTGTTGTCGATCGTGAAGGTCCGCTCACACCACTGATCGCTGGCACAGAAGAAGTTGCCCGTCTCCAAGAGCCATGCCCTGAGCGTGTAAACTCCGGCTGACAATCCGCTGTACTGAAAACACAGCGCCGGCGAATAGCTGGCGAGCGGCATGTTCCGGGGCACCACCGTGGGGACATCGCAGAAGCTCAGGCTATTGCTCTGGGCCAGCAGCGGGGCCCCCGTGGCCAGGGCGCAGAGAAACGCCGCGCTCCTGATCCACACCTGCGCCGCACAGCAGCGGTTCGCCACGAAAAGGGCCGAAGTTGCCATCGTCGTGCTCCTTTTTTCCTTGCGCCAATTCGACGCATTACCATAAGCATTTGAGATTCTTGTCCCAATGCCATGATAATCCAAAGACCCCATCCGGCGCCAAACGGGGGAGCCTACCTGGCTGAGAGAGGAGGACCGGGGTGATGAGGGCTCAGCGGCCGAGCGGTCATTCCTCCCCGCCGGGCCTCGTCACCACGATCGTACAGTCCCCCTCCAGGTAACTGTCGTCGAATCGAGGCTCCCCGCCGAGAGAGCGGCAGAAGGCGAGCACGGATTGGCGGCGGTGCCAGTAGAGCCAGTCCTCGCCGCACCAGAACTGCGAGCTGAGGAAATTGAATACCAGCGACCGGCCCGCGGCCGCCCAGGCCGCGCGCAGGGTGCGATAGAACCGCGGGCGCGAGAGCGTGTTGAGCGAGCCGCTGAAGATCACCACGTCGGCTCCCACCGCGAGCTTCTCCGGCTCGCGCACGAAATCCGCCGCCATGATCTCGCATCGCTCGTATCTCTTGCGGCGGGCCGCCCGGACCGTCGCGGGGATCATCTCCAGCCCCGTGTAGTGGGCCGGGACGATGCCGCGCTCCAGGAGATGCCCCAGCAGGTCCGCCCGCCCGCAGCCGGCGTCGAGGATCCTCCTCGCCGCCAGCGGACAGCTCCGCACGATGGCGTCGAAACGGATCCGCTGCGCCTCGCGGTCGGTCCAGAGGAGCGCATGAAACCCCTTCGCCCCCTGTTGGCGGGCTTCATGGTAGGGATACAGGTAGGTGGGGACAGGCTCGGAGGAGGCTTTGGGCATGCCTGATTCTGGCACGCCTGGCGCCCGCGGAGGGCCGGGAGCCCGAGGGCGGCTCCCGGCGCTCATCCGATCTTCAGTTGCAGCTCCCCGCAGGGTAGCCGCCGCCGGCGAAGCGGTTCTGGTAGTAGCAGGCCATGGCCTGGGGCTGGAGGGCGTAGTTGTAAACGCCGAACTGGTTGTTGTCGAAGAGCACCCACTGGAAAATGTAGGGCACGCCCCAGGAGAGCGCGGCGTTGAGGACGTTGTGGGTGCGCTGGCGGACGTTCTGCGGCGTCGCGCACGAGTCGGCCTGGTTGTAGCCGAATTCGCCGATGAGGACGTTCGACGTGCCCAGGAAGTTGCGGACGCGGTTGAGGTCGCTGGTGAGCTGCGCGGAGCTGACGTTGGTGCTCTCGTAAGCGGAGTAGGAGACGTAGTCGTAGCCCACCTGGGGGATCACGTCGCACAATACGCTCTGGTAGGTGCCGGCCTGGCAGATATTGGCGTTCGGGGTGCAGTTGAGCTGCGACAGGCAGGTGGCGTTGTTGAAGGAGACGGTGCAGCTCGGCTGCTTGAGCGAGCTGACGATGTTGAATTCGATGGCGAAGGAGACGTCGACGCCGGAGGCGAAGCCGTTCGCCACGGCCCAGCTCCGGCCGTCCTGCACTCCCTGCCGCCGGGCCTGGAGCCAGCGCTTGAAGCCGCTGAGGGCCGTCGCCGGGTCCGGCACGCCCTTGTAGAGCACGGGGAAGTTGGCGTCGCAGGCGGCGCGGAAGGTGGCGTCCGTGGCATAGGCATAAGCGCCGCTGCAATAGACCGCGTTGTCCCCCTCCCAGTTCGAGAGGATGAACTTTTTCCCCGTGCCGTGGTAGAGCTGGTAGAGGTTGGTGGTCAGGTCGCGATAGTCCGCCACCACGGCGTTGTAGACGTTCGGGTCGTTGTAAAGCGTCGGATCGACGTAGATCTTGGCGTTGTTGCCGCAGGCCGTCTTGTCGAAGGCGGTGAGGACGAAACTCTTGAGATTGGCGTTGTTGATCGCCTCCTGCATCGGGGCGGAGGTCAGCAGGCCCACCAGCGATCCCTGCGGGTTGCAGCCGACGGAGAAGAGCAGGTGCAGAGCATGGCCGCCGAGCGTGGCGACCTGGTCGGCGCCGTCGTCGATCAGGCTCGCGGTGGTCCAGTCATAGACGCCGACGCGGTTGGAGAAGTCGTTGAACACGGTGGTGCCGGCGAAGGGCGGGACCGGGTCGAGAGACGGGATCACCTGGAAGGAGACGGTGGTGTCCGGAGCGCTGCCGATCGACGCCGTCTTGGTCCAGCCGCCCACGTGCTGGGGCTGCCAGGCGCCGGCCACGGCCGACCAGTTCCCGTTGGCGTCCGTGAACTGGTTGTAGAACGCATGGTTCTCGCCCGTCGGCTGGCCGTTGAGGGTGCTCGACCAGTAGATCGGGGTGTTCGCCGGCGCGCCGCTGATCCTGTAGGTGCTCGAGCTGCCGACCGTGTACCACGGCGCGCCATCCACGGAGTTGTCCACCGTCAGCCTGGGCGTGATCACGAAGGGCACCGTGACGACCAGGCCGCCGACGTTGGCCGTCTTGGTCCACCGTCCGAGGTGGGCCACCTGCCAGGGGCTGGAAGCGGTGGCCGACCAATGGCCGTTGGCGTCCGTGGACTGGCCATAGAAGGCGTTGACCTCGCCGGTCGACACGCCGTTGAGGGTGCTCGACCAGTAGATCGGGCTGTTGGCGGGCGCACAGTTGATCGAGTAGGTGGTGAGATCGCCCACCGCGTAGGTCGAGGAGACGCCGACCTGGACCGTGCGGTCGAGCACGAGCACGAACGGCTGCCCGGCCTTTTCACAGGCGCTCGCCGGCCGTGCGGCCCATCCGGCGCCGAGGATCAGGAGGAAGAGGGGAACGGTGAGTCCGATACGTCGCATGCTGTTTCTCCTTGCCGTCTCCGAGCGCCCGGCCCGTCCATCGGACCGGGGAAGGCTCAGACACATAGACGATACAGCATGAGTGCAACGCTCGCGTGACAGCCGCCCGGAGCTCTCCTATTCCGGGTCGCCGGGCTTCCGCACCACGACCGTGCAGTCGCCGTGCATGTAACTCTCGTCGAAGCGCGGCTCGCCCCCGAGAGACCGGCAGAAGGCGAGCACGGATTCGCGGCTGTGCCAGAAGAGCCATTCCTCGCCGCTCCAGAAAGGCGAGCTGAGGAAATTGAACGCCAGCCACTGTTCCGTGGCTGCCCAGGCCGCGCCCAGGGTGTGATAGAACTGCGGACGCGAGAGCGTGTTCAGCGAGCCACAGAAGATCACCACGTCGGCTCCCGCCTGGAGCTTCTTCGGCTGCTGCACGAAATCCGCCGCGACGATCTTGCACCGCTCGTACTTCTTGCGACGGGCCTCCCGGATTGTCGCGGGGAGCATCTCCAGCCCGGTGTAGTGGGCCGGAACGATCCCGCGCTCCAGGAGATATCCCAGCAGGTCCGCCCGTCCGCACCCGGCGTCGAGGATCCTCAACCCCGCCAGCGGACAGTTTCGCGCCAGGGCCTCGAAACGGATGCGCTGCGCCTCGCCGTCGGGCCAGAGGAGCGCCTGAATCCCCTTCACCCCCCGTTGGCGAGCGTCGAGGTAAGGGTACAGGTAGAACGGGACCCAGTCGGTTGATTTCGGCATGCCTGATTCTGGCATGCCTGACCCCTGCGCGCCCGGGCCGGCGACCTTTCGTCAGGGATACTTCTGCCAGTCGGACAGGTCTCCGGACTCGAAACCATTGCTGAAGATCGCTCGGCACGAGGCATCCACGCAGGCGGCGATGAGAACCGCGTAGTCCTCCACCTCGCCATCCAGGGCCAGGCCCGAAGGCGACAGGCCCCCCGTGCTGCTGAAGCGGAAGCGTGCGAAGGCGGTGCCGCCCGGCGTGGCGCTGCAGGGCACGACGATCGCGAGCTGGCTGGCCCCGGCCGTCAGGGCCTGGCTCGCCGCGATGCGCTCGCCGGGATCGGTCCACCGCCCATCGGTGTTGAAGTCGATCCAGGCGTCGAGGAACCCCGGCGCGGAAGCCGTGACCTGGATCCGCGCCGTCTGGCAGGGCACGAGCTGAACGGGCAGCACCACCCCGTCCTCGTCGCGGGCGCCATGGGTGTCGTCGCCGCTGGCGTCGAGGCTCGGCTGCCCATCGGGCTCGGCATCGATCGTCGCACCCAGCCTCAGCTCAGGATGGATTCCGTGCCGGGCTCCATTCTCCGCCAGCCGGGTGGGGAACGCCCAGACCGCGCCCAGGGTCGCGCTCGGGGCATCGCCGAAATCCAGGCCGCGGAGGGTGAGGGTCGCGGAGGCACTGTTGTCGGTGCCATTCGGATCGATCGCCGCGGCCGGTGGCGCCACGGTCGCCGTGTTCACGAGGAGACCGGAGGCCGTGTCCGCCACCTTGGCAGCCACCGTGTAGGTGGCGGTCCCGCCCGCGGCCAGGGCCACCGAAGCGTCGCCGATGGCACCCATCTGGCCGGCCGCGCAGGATGAGCCGGCGGTGGCGCTGCACGTCCACTGGACATTCACGAGGCTGGCCGGGAAGGCGTCAGCCACCAGCACCCCGGTCACGCAGCTCGGGCCGTGGTTGGCTACCTGAAGGGTCCATCTCACGGTCTCGCCGGGCACCGCCAGAGGCGAGCCGAACGCCTGGGTGATTCCAAGGTCGGCCTCCAGCCCGACGTCCACCGTGGCCGTCTTCGTATCCGTCGCGCCCTTGCTGTCCTGGGCGATCACCGTGATCCCATAGCTTGCAGGACCCTGACCGCACTGGGGCGTCCAGGTGAAAATGCCGGTCGAGGGGCCGATCGAGGCGCCGGCCGGTGCGCCCGCCCCCAGCAAATAGGTGATCGGATCACCGTTGGCATCGGTGGCGGCGACGGTGAAGGTCAGGGCTCGGCCGACTTTGGCGGAGAGCGCCGGAATGGGACTGAGCACCGGCGGCTGATTGGGCGCGGCGACGTGGAGGATCACGTCGGCCGCATCGTTGTTGGCATAGTTGCTCTCGGTCAGCCGGCCGGTGCCGGGCGGGTTGATCCGCGCATGGATGGCGTGCGCGCCGGGGCTCGGGGGCACGACGATCGGCAGGCGGAACGACTGGTCGGTGGAGAGGTCCCCCCGGACGTTCGCGTAGGTCCGGTAGAGCAGGCGCTGGGAGCCGTCGAGATCCATCGTCACCTCGAAGACCGGCAGCGACGGGCTGAAGCCGTTAGCAAGGTTGGTCGCCGTGTACCGCAGCTCCACGGTGGCGCCCGGCGGCAGGTCTCCCGAGGGGAAAGAGCCCGCCGCGAGGACGAAGTCGGGCACCGCATTGTTGACGACGTGGAGGCGGGCGACGTCGAGAAAGGAGTTGCCGCTCGACGTGCCCTTGACCTGGAGGAAGTAGTCGCCCGTCGGCAACGCCGGGTCCGCCAGGAGCGACCGGGTGCAGTTGCCGTTGTGCCCTGGAGCCAGGGAGCCCAGATTGCAGACGAAGGGGGTGCCGCCCAGGATGCGCAGGTTGAAGGCGTTGAGGACGGCAAGCTCGAGCGTCACATTGTTGACCGTCGACGAGCCGAAATTCGCCACGTCGATGCGGACGTCCGCGATCTCGCCCGATTCGAAGATCCCGTTGTGATTGGTCTCGTTGATTACCCCCGCGGCCTGAAATTTGAGCGAGGAGCCGAAAATCGGCGTCTGGTTCTCGATCTCGATCGCTACGCTCTGCTGGCCGATGCCGGCTGTCGCCGCCGAGAGGGTCGCCGTCGTCGCGGTGGTGCTGCCCTGATTGTTGCGAGTGATCACCTGAAACTCCTTCAGCACCTCGCCCGCGGGCAGGGTCACCTGGCCGGGATGGATCAGCTCGCCGGCCGGCGTCGAGGTCAGCGTGATGATCCGGTCCTGGTTGATGGGAGACTCGAACCAGATGCTCACCTGGGTCTGATCCCCTTCCATCACCTTCACCGGCTGGGCGGCCAGGTACATTTTCGGCGTGCCCGGAACCGCCGTGGTAAAACTGAGGCTCAGGGGCGCGGTCAGCGGATTGCCCTGCGTGTCGGTGACGGCATCCGCGGGGACCTGGACGACGTAGGTCAACCCGGCGGCGAGGTTCGAGGAGGGGATGAGGAACAGCCGGCGGTCGGTCGAGCGGACCACGGAGGTGAACGGCACCGGAGTGCCGCCGGCCTCGCGCAGGACCAGGCCTGCCATATTGGGACCCGCCTGAATGTCCCGGTTGAAAGTCAGGTAGACCTGCGCGGTCGTGGCCACCCCCGTGTCGCCATTCGCCGGGGTGGTGAGGAGGACCGCGAAGGCGTCCGGAAGGCCGAAGGCGGCGCGCAGCGTCCGGTCGGAAAACAGGGTGAAGACACAAGGGTCGGGACCGTAGCAGGGATCGCCCCCGAAGCCGACGAAGACCGAGCCCGCCGCGGCCGAGCCGGTGACGGTCACCGACGATCCCTGGGGCAGGTTGACGCTGGTGCTGTGACAGGTTGGACCACAAACGATGCCGTTGCCCGAAACGGTGCCGGAGCCGTCCCCCTCCTTGAGCACGGTGAGCTTGAAAGTCGGGCCGGCGGGAGGCGGGCTGAAAGTGAAGCTGTGAGCATCCACGGCGCGGAGATCGCCCGGCACGTCCTGCACGAAGAGGCTCAAAGTGATCACCCCGGCGGTGGCGCCGAAGGCCGCGGGATTGACACCGGTTGGTGAATAGGTGCCGCTCGTACCACTGCACGACGCCGGCCCGTCCGGCCCGCAGAGCACCAGCTCCGGGCCACCGGAGACGAACGTGACGCTGACCCGCGCCAGCCCATCCGGATCGCTCGCCGTGGCGGCGACGGTCACCGTCCCGGTCTGGGTCCCGTTCGGACTGGTGATCGTGCCCGAGCCCGGACTGTTGGCGGCGGTGCCGGGGACGAGGAGCTCGAACGTCCCGGTCCCCACCAGCCCACGACCGTCGCCGCGGACGACGTTGATCGTGAACACCGTGTCGGCGGCCACGATGGGCGGGGTCCAGGTCACGCGCGAGAAGCTCACCGGATCGGAAGTCGTGAAGCTGCCGCCGTCGGCCGACCAGAAATAGAAAAGGTTGTCACCGTCCGCGTCCCGGGTGTCGCCGACGAGGGTGAACGGGCCGGTGACGGTCTGTTGATCTCCGCCGGCGAGGTGAAAAGGCGCGGGGGCGTTCCGGTTCGTGGGGTCGGCCACCTGCTCGTACAAGGCGCCGAGGGTCACCGCCGCAGGAGGAGCCGAGAGCTTCGCGGGCCGGGAGCCGCCGCTTGAGGGACCGCACTCGTGCGTGCGCGTGGAGGCCCGGCAATAGAGCATGGCATTGGCGAGCAGCTTCGCCATTTCCGCTCGGGTGACCAGCCGTTCGGGATGGAACGTCTTATCCTGGTAGCCGTGCAGCAGGGCCGCACCGGAATACAGGCCCAGATCGTAGAAGCCGTTTTCGAGCTTCGAGCTCGTCAACCAGTAGACGTAAGGGTAGAACCAGTCGGAGGTCCGGACGTCCGGAAACGAGGCAGGCGTCGAGTTGATGACGTGACCGGGATTGTTGACGTCCACCCGGAGGAGGACGCTGACCAGCTTCGCGGCTTCGGCGCGGCTGACGGCCTCGTTTGGATTGAAACATTGCTGCGTCCCGCACGGCACGCCGGTCACGAAGCCCTTGGCCATGGCGTCCACCACCAGGCCGTAGAACCAGTCGCCGGGCCGCACGTCGGCGAACCCCGAGGCCGGGGCCGTGAGGGAGATCGTCTCACCACCGCCGGCGTAGGCCATCTGGAGCGCCTCGGCGCGCGTCGTCGTATTGTTGGGCCGGAACGTGCCGTCCGCATAGCCTTGGATGATCCCCTGGAGAAACGTATAGCGGACGTAGGGAGCGAACCAGTCGGTCGCTGGAGCGCCCTCCCGGACGTCGGTGAAATGCGCCGGCTTCTGGACGACCTCTGCGTAAACCTTGAGCAGCCCGGCGCCGTAGGCCGTGGCGAGCGGATAGAGGGTATCGCCGTAGATCCTGAGCAGCGGCAGCGAGTTCGCGCCCGTGGGGTGAGCGCCCGCCTTCTTCCACACGGCGGGAGTGAGATTACCGCTGTCTCCTCCCGAGTTTTCGAGGTAGAAGTCTCCCGAGATCCTGGAGGCGCTGTCGCGGGAGCAATTTTCCTTCATGCCCCACCAGTCGTCGACCTGCAATCCGCCGCACGTGCCCAAGAACCATCCGGCGTCGGCGATCGACCAGCCGCGCGCCGTGAAGTCGTAGGAGAGGCTTGGAAACATCTCCTGGAGATCGGTCCTCTGCTGGCTCGTGTCGACTTGCAACACCCCGGAGTACGTGGTGAAGTCATAGACGCGACTGGCAAGATCGTGGACGAATCCACCGGGGCTCAGATCGATGGGGAGCACGGGAGCGTGGCCAAGAAAGCCGGTCAGGAGAGAATTCATCGCCGGGGTCATCGTCCCACCGGTGACCTGATCGCTCGAATTGGTGACCGGAGCCACGTAACCGGTGATCCCTCTGCTCTTCGAGCCGCACCAGCCCCACCTTTCGAAATCGTCGACGCTCCCATAATAATCGCAGCCGGTGAAAATCCCGGCATGGCCGTCGTCGTGAATGTGGGCGGGCGACGTCATGTCCTGCAGCAGATGGAGCACTCGTCCCAGATTGTCGAAAGCGTCGCTCCTGGCGGCAGGATACGAAGTCGTGGCAAAGATCCACAACAGGTTGGCTCTGTCCCTCGCCGTCGGAATCGCGCTGGTGAAGAGGGCCGGGCAGACGCTGCCCAGGACGCCGTTGCCCCGGGTCCTGGGATTGTAGAAATGACGGCAGACCACGGGATTGAGAAGATAGTTCCCATCGTCCTCCGCGATCGTGGCCTTGAGGATCCAGCTCGATTCGTTGGGGCCAAAGAATGCCGGGTCCTGCAGGAGCTCCAAAGACGCCGCCGCGAGGCTCGGATGGGTATGGTTCGCCTCGTGGGCCTCCAGCGTCTCCGGTCCGGCAACGCAACACAGTATGAAGGCGCAGAGCACGATCCGGATTGCCGTCATCCGCGTGCGCCAGGAATCGAAGACCTCGCTCAGGGCCATGTCGACCGTCCTCCTCCCAAGATGGAGCGGCTCCAGGGCCAGGCCGGCGAACACCCGCTGACGCAGAGAGGCTCTCAGGAGGAGACGCGAGAAACAGGACGCGGAAGGGTCAATGTCCGGGCGAGCCGGCCGGAGCGGCTCTCTTGGAAGGTTTCGGCCAGACCGGGCTCGTCAGCTCGATCCGGCAGGAGGGGCCGCCTGGGTACAGCGTGACCTCCGCCCTCACGAAGGCCGGAGCCTCGCCGCCCAGGATCCAGACATGAGAATCCGGGGGCTGTTTGCCCACCAGCGGCGCGAGCACTCCGGCAACTCCCCCGAGCTCCACCTTCACGACGTAGTGCGTGGCCTGGCGCGTCGAGCCTGCGATCGAGAACGGCTCCCTGCCCGCGGGCGTGATCACCAGCTTCACCAGCCGTGGCTTGGGCGTCGGCGCCACCATGGACAGCGTGATCTGCCGCGCCTTGCGCGGGACGTTCTTCAGCAGCGTGAGGACCAAACCGTTGGCGACGTCCGGAGGCAGGTCGAAGCGTTCGGTCGCGACCTTCGGCTTGCCGTCCTCGGTGTAGCGGACCGTGGCCTGGCCGCTGGCGCCGTCGACCGTGACCTCCATCGGCTGCGGGAAGGCCGGGCCTTTCTGCACCAGGTGATCGCTGACGAGCCGGAAGTTGCGGCGTTGGGAGTAGACGACGGTCTCGTCCTGGATCGAGCCGTCCCGGAAGTGAAACACGAGCCGGCTGGTGACCCGGTCGCCGTGGGCCACCTGGGCGAGGTCACCCTGTGCGAGCGTCTTCCCCTCGAGCGTGCGCAGGACGAGGAAACCGTGGACCACGCCCTCCGTGTACCGCACCGCCACCGGCTCCGCCCGCGCCCCACGGGGCTGAACCAGTGCGCCGCCGGCCACGAGGGACGCCAGCAGCAACCCGGACTGGAGACGGGAAAGAGGGCGGCTCATGAACGGCCCCGGGTTGCAAGCCTCCTGCCAAGAAGCGGCAGGCCGTCACGCCCGCCCCGCATCGGCAGACGGCGGCGGGCTCGATCCGCCTCAGCCAGCGACGCAGCTTTGTCCGAGGGTGCAGGGGCTGCAGGAATCGCACGTCTTGGAACAGGGGCATACCTGGGTTATGAAGCCTCCCGCGACACCGTGGAGATGCTCGTCCGTCAGAGAACGAAGGGTTTCTTTGTGAAGGCTCAGCCGCTTGACTCGCTTGTTCATGGGCATTCCTCCTTAGGCAGGCGGAGTATATACGAGCTCGAAGCGAGGACCCAGGGCGGTGCCCTGAGCCCGTAGGGCGGCAGACTCCTAGCCCAGGGCGTGAGCCCTGGGGAGGCGTCGGCAGATTCAATTCGAGCCCTGCCAAGGGCGCCCTTGGCAGGGCTCAAGTCGGTTTTATCGCGCACGTTTTCCCAGCGCTCACGCGCTGGGCTAGGAGTCTGCCGCCCTACGGGCTCACGGTCGTGGACACGCTCCTTCTGACATCCAGGTCAACCGGCCACTTGGTAGATGAGCGGCCGATAGCGTGGTGCGGGGATGGGCTTCCCGGTTTCCCGCGCGACCGCCAGCCAGGCTTCCTTAGCCTGTTCCAACTCGGCCAGTGCCTCCGTCGGAGTGAGACCGAACGCGGAGCACGCCTCAAGATCAGGGATATCGGCGATATACCCGCCATCCTCGTCGCTGTAGAAGATGTTGATATGGTAGTCTGTCACGATCCGTCCTCAAGGCGCAGATTGTAGCATTCCACCAAGCGAAGCACCTGCTTTACCTGATAAGGCTTCACTTGTCCGCCTACCTCTTGGAGGTTGACCAACTCAGGGATTCCCGGGTGACTGAAGACGTGGTGGCTGCCACTCACCCGGGAAAGCCTGAAGCCCAAACCCTCCACCAAGCTAATCATATCCCTGAAATCAACGTTTTGGAATGCCCCGCTCGCGATCCTCTTGAGCAAGATACGGCGCTTCATTGAGCCCTCCCGGGACGCGATATCGAGTTGCGTGATCGTCCATGAGGAACGGGGCGGCATGACCGCCCCTAGATGTCTGGTGATCAACGCACTGTGGGTTTCAATCCACGGCTAAAAGAGAACTCCCGGAACTCGCTAAAAGAGAACTCCCGGAACTCTTCCGCCGACTCATCCATGATATAGTAGATCTACTCATTGTGGGAATGCAATCCCAAATGCCCCCTCTCTTCGCCCATACCCTCCCAGGCCGCCCCGAATCGGAGTGGGAGGACCTGGAAGCTCACCTCCGCGCCGTCGCCGGACGGGCCGAGGAGTTCGCGGCGGCGTTCGAAGCCGGAGAGTGGGGACGCCTCGCGGGGTTGTGGCACGACGTGGGGAAGGCCCGACAGAAGTTCCAGGAACGGCTGCGCGGCAGCCGCGAGTCGGTCGAGCACGCAGGGGTGGGAGCGGCGCTCGCCGTCTCCAAGG
The DNA here is from genome assembly GCA_021154885.1 of Thermoanaerobaculum sp. Taxonomy (GTDB): domain Bacteria; phylum Acidobacteriota; class Thermoanaerobaculia; order Multivoradales; family UBA5704; genus DATARR01. Next base: position 71,377 of record JAJKHS010000001.1, on the reverse strand, counting down.
GCCTCTCCAAGGGCCAGGTGGCGGGGCTGCCCCTGGCCTTCGCCATCGCCGGCCATCACGCGGGGCTGGCGGATCTCCTGTCCTCGACCGAAGGCGGCCCCAAGGCGCTCCAGGTCCGCCTGAAAGAGAACGCTCCTCTACTGAGCGAGGTGAAGGCGGCCCTTCCCACGGCGCTCATCGATCCGGCCGTCCCCTCGCTGCCCTCACGCTTCGCTGCCGATCCCGACCGGAACGCGCGGGCCCGCAGCCTGGAGCTGTGGACCCGATTCCTGTTCTCCTCCCTGGTGGACGCGGACTTCCTGGCCACCGAGGAGTTCTATTCGCCAGGGCGGCGCGCCCACGTCGCGGAGCACGACGACGTCCCCACCCTCCGGCGCCGCCTCGACGAGCATCTCGCAGGCTTCGTGGCCGGGCTGGCCCCGGAGCGGCGCGCCTCACCCATCAACCGGCGACGGGCCGAGGTGCTGGCGGCTTGCCAGGAGAAGGCCGAGCTCCGGCCCGGCCTCTTCAGCCTCACCGTCCCCACCGGTGGCGGCAAGACCCTCTCCGCCATGGCCTTCGCTCTGAGGCACGCCGAGCGCTGGGACCTGCGGCGGGTGATCGTGGCCATCCCGTTCACCACCATCATCGAGCAGAACGCGAAGGTCTACGTCGACGCCCTGGGCGAGCGCAACGTGCTGGAGCACCACTCGGCCCTCGATCCCCTGGCTGCAGAGGAGCGCAACCGCGAGGCCGAGCTGCGCCGCCGGCTCGCCGCCGAGAATTGGGACGCTCCCCTCGTGGTCACCACCAACGTCCAGCTCTTCGAGTCGCTCTTCGCCAGCTCGCCCTCGCGCTGCCGCAAGCTGCACCGCATCGCGCGCAGCGTGATCCTGCTCGACGAGGCGCAGACGCTGCCCATCCCCTATCTGCTCACCGTTCTCGACGTGCTGCGCGAGCTGGTCGAGCACTATGGCTGCTCGGTGGTGCTCACCACCGCCACCCAGCCGGCCCTCGCCCGGCGGGAGAGCCTGCCGCAGGGGCTCCAAGGCGTGCACGAGATCGTCCCCGCGCCGGCCGGGCTCGCCCGGGACCTCAAGCGCGTGCGCCCCGTCTGGCCGGCCGCGGGCGAGTCCCCGCTCCCCTACGCCGAGCTGGCGCGCCGGCTGCTCGGCTACGAGAAGGCGCTCGCCGTGGTCCACCTGCGCCGGGACGCCCGCACGCTGGCCGAGCTCCTGCCGGAGGAGGGGACCTTCCACCTCTCCGCCCTGATGTGCCCGGCCCACCGCTCCAGAAAACTGGCCGAGGTCCGCGAGCGGCTGAAGAGCGACGGCCCCTGCCGGCTTGTCTCGACGCAGCTCATCGAGGCGGGTGTGGACGTCGACTTCCCCGTCGTCTACCGCTGCCTCGGAGGGCTGGACAGCCTGGCCCAGGCCGCGGGCCGGTGCAATCGCGAGGGGCGGCTCCTTCCCCGGCTCGGCGAGGTCGTCTTCTTCCGCGCCGAGACGCAGCCTCCGCCCGGCATTCTCCGGAAAGGGCTGGCCGTGGTGGAGGAGATGCTGCGCGAACGGGGCGGCGAGATCGACCTCGACGACCCGGCCCTGTACGACCTCTATTTCCGCAAGCTGTATGTCCTCTGCGAGAAGGACCCCGCCGGCATCCAAACGCTGCGCCAGGAGTTGCGCTTCGCCAGCGTCGCTCGCGAGCTGCGCCTGATCGAGGATGCGACCGAGGCCATCGTCGTACCCTACGGCGAGGCCGAGGAGCGGCTCGCCACCCTGCGCCGGGACGGCCCCGACCGCCTCCGGTTGCGCGCCTTGCAGCCATTTACCATCAACATTCGGCGACCGACCGTGTCTATATTGATGAAAGCCGGCGCGCTCGAGACCGTGGTCGACGGCGTCAACGCCCTCACTCCGGCGTTCCGGCATCACTACGACGACCGTTTCGGGCTGATCGCCGACGACGATCCGCTCCCCGATCCGGCGACCTACGTGGTCTGAAGACTTTTCAGGAGGACGACCTGATGTCACTGCCCCGAAGTCCCACCCTGCGCCTGCGAGCCCGGGGTCCGCTCGCCTGCTTCACCCGGCCGGAGCTCAAGGTCGAGCGGGTCTCCTATCCGGTGATGACCCCCTCGGCCGCCCGCGGCCTGCTCGAGGCCGTGCTGTGGAAACCGGCCATCCACTGGCGGATCGAGCGTATCCACGTGCTCAAGCCGATCCGCTTCCTCGCCTTCCGGCGCAATGAGGTCGGCCATCGCGCCGTGGCCCCGGCCGCCGCCGTCGTCCGCGACGGGGGGCCCGTCTCCCCCTACTTCGCCGACGACGACCGCGCCCAGCGCAACACGCTCGCCTTGCGCGACGTGGACTATCTGATCGAGGCGCGTTTCGAGATGACCGCGCAGGCGGGGCCGCTCGACAACCTCACCAAGTTCGTGGAGATCTTCGAGCGCCGGCTGGCCAAGGGGCAGTGTTTCCACCAGCCCTATCTCGGCTGCCGCGAGTTGGCCGCCGAGGTGCTGCCCGTTGCGGACCCGCCGCCGGCCGAGGAGGTCACCCAGGACCTCGGCCTGATGCTCTGGGACGTCGAGTATGCCCCCAAGCGCAACCGTCCTCTCTTCTTCCACGCCCGGCTGGAGCACGGCGTCCTCGCCGTGCCCGACGAGCCGCACGCTCTCTCCGCTCAAACCGTGGAAGGTGCGGCGTGATCCTTCAGGCGCTCTATCAGCTCGCCGAGACCGAGCACCTGATGGAGGATCCGGACTTCGAGTGGAAGCCGCTCGCCTGGCTGATCACCGTCGGCGACGACGGCTCGCTCCTCGGCGTCCACGGCACCCACACGATTCCTTCCTCCGAGGAGGGAAAGAAGAAGCCGCGACCCCGGCCGGCCAACTTCCTCGTGCCGCGCGAGCCCGGCCGCACCAGCGGCGACCGCGCTTTCTTCCTCTTCGACAAAGCCGAGTACGCTCTCGGCCGCGATCCCGAGACCGATCCCGGCAAGCGCCGCGAGCCCGAGAAGCTCGCCACTCGCTTCGCCCTCTTCCGCCAGCGCGCCGAGGAGTGTCTGGCGGCGACGGGCGACGAGGGCGTGCGCGCCGTCTGCCGCTTCCTCGACCGGCTCGGCCGGGGCGAGATCGCCATCTCCCTTCCCGAAGGGTGCGCCGGCAACGACCTCTTCGGCTTCGTCTACGCTCCCGACGTCGACCAGCTCGTCACCTCGCGCCCCAAGGTCCGGGAGCACTGGCGATCGCTGCGCGCCCTGCCGGCAGAGGGCAGCGATGAGCTCCAGCTCTGTCTCGTCTCGGGCCGCTTGGCGCCGCGGGCGGGCACGGTGCCGTTGATCAAGAACGTCCCCGGCGGCTCCACCAGCGGCGTGGCCCTGGTCTCGTTCAACAGCAACGCCTTCGAATCCTATGGCTGGGCGGGAAACGACAACGCCCACATTTCCCGCGAGGCCGCGGAGGCTTGCTCCACGGCCCTCAACCGCCTGCTCCACCCGGCGTTCCCCGATCCCACGCAGCCCGGCCAGACACTCCCTTCACGCAACCTGCGGCTCAGCGCCGACACCGCCGTCTGCTTCTGGGCCCCCACGGCCGGCGACGACTTCGCCAGCCAGATCATCGCTCTGCTGGAGGCCAACCCCGAGAGCGTCCGCGAGCTGTACCGCTCGCTTTGGACGGGAAAGGAAATCGATCTCGAAGACCCCGCGGCCTTCTACGCCCTCACCCTCTCGGGCTCCCAGGGGCGGCTGATCCTGCGCGACTGGCTGGAGACCCACGTCCGCGACGTGGCGACGCATCTGGCCGAGCACTTCCGCGACTTGGCGATCGTGCGCAACACTCCGCCGCCCAAGGGCCGGCCGCTCGCCCCGGCCCTCGCTTTCCGCGTCCTGCTGCGCTCCCTCGCCATCCGCGGCGACGACAAGAGCGTGCCCGCGGCGCTCGCCGGCCAGCTCGTGAACGCGGCGCTCACCGGCATCGCCTATCCCATCTCCATCCTGCAGCGCGCCCTGGAGCGCGCCCGCGCCGAAATCGGCCGCAGCGAATGGGCCGACCTCGAACGGCGCGATGCCCGCGCCGCCCTGATCAAAGCCGTGCTCAACCGGCGCCGGCGCTTCCACCAGGCCACCGCCCCCTATCCGGAGGTCACCGAAGCCATGGATCCGAACAATGCTCAACCCGGCTACCTGCTGGGCCGGCTGATGGCGCTCCTGGAGCGCACCCAGCAGCTCGCCCTCGGCGGCGACGTCAACGCCTCCGTCGTGGACCGCTTCTTCAGCGCCGCCTCGGCCACGCCGCGCGTCGTCTTCATCCGCCTGCTCAAGAATTTCCGCCACCACGTGCGCAAGGCCAAGGACGATCCGCGCGTGGCCGGGGGAGCGGTGCTCGTCGAGCGCCAGGTGGACCGCATCGTCCACGACCTCGGCGATCGTGCCGAGAATTTCCCGTCCTCCCTCTCCCTCGAAGAGCAGGGTCTCTTCATCCTCGGCTATCACCATCAGCGCCATGAGCTGTTCCTCGACAAGGAGGAGCGTACGCGCCGCCGCCGGGAGCAGGAAACCCTGACCGAAGAAACTCTTGCTGAAACGACCGGGGCCGAACCCCAGAACTGATCCCAGGAGAACCGTGCCATGACCCTTTCGACCGCCAGCCCCGTCGTCGCCCACCGCTACGACTTCGTCCTCCTCTACGACGTCGCCCAAGGCAATCCCAATGGCGACCCCGACGCCGGCAACGCGCCGCGCGTCGATCCCGAGACCGGCCACGGCCTGGTCAGCGACGTCGCCCTGAAGCGGAAGGTCCGCAACTTCATCTCGCTCGCCAAGACCGACCTTCAGGGCGGCGGCCCGGCGCCCGGCTACGACATCTACGTCAAGCAGCACGGCGTGCTGGAGAAGCTGCATCGTCAGGCCTACGAGACGCTCGGCCTCAAGACGGACGAGAAATCCAAAGACATCAAGGCTTCGAACGTCGAGAAGGCCCGCGCCTGGATGTGCCAGACCTACTTCGACATCCGCACCTTCGGCGCCGTGCTGACGCTCGACATCAATTGCGGCCAGGTGCGCGGGCCGGTGCAGATCACCTTTTCGCGCTCCCTCGATCCCATCATGCCACTGGAGCAATCGATCACTCGCAGGGCCGTGGCCACCCAGCGCGAGGCCGACGCGCAGATCGAAAAGAGCGGCCAGGTGGTGGGGACCATGGGCCGCAAGGAGATCGTGCCCTACGGCCTCTACCGCGCCCACGGCTTCGTCTCTCCCCATCTCGCCGCGGACACCGGCTTCAGCGAAGAGGACCTCGAGCTCGTCTGGCAGGCCCTGCTCAACATGTTCGAGCACGACCGCTCGGCCGCCCGCGGCGAAATGGCCACCCGCAAGCTGATCGTCTTCGAGCACGAGAGTCCGCTGGGCAACGCTCCCGCCCACGCCCTCTTCGGCCGCGTCCACGCCGGCCTGCGGGACGCCGCCAAGCCGCCCCGCAGCTTCGACGAATATCAGATCACCCTCGACCGCGACGGCCTGCCGGCGGGGGTGACGCTGCACGAGAAGCTGTGATGGACGAAGACGACCTCCTGCCGATCTCCGCCCTGCAGCACCTGTTGTTCTGCGAGCGGCAGGCGGCGCTGATCCACTTGGAGCAGTTGTGGGCCGAGAACACGCTCACCGTGCAAGGCCGGCATCTCCATGAACGGGTGGACACTGCGCCCGGGGAGAGCCGTGGCGACGTGCGCTTCGCCCGCGCCCTCCCCCTGCGCAGCCTGCGGCTCGGCCTCGTGGGACGGGCGGACCTCGTCGAGCTCCACCGGATCTCTGCCGACACCGAGGCCGGCGAGCCGGGGGCCTCCCTGCCGGGGATCCCCGGCGTCTGGCGCCCCTTTCCCGTCGAATACAAGCGGGGCCGGCCCAAGCCCCACCACGCCGACGAGGTCCAGCTCTGCGCTCAAGGCCTGTGCCTGGAAGAGATGCTCGGCACGCCCGTGCCCGCCGGTGCCCTCTTCTATGGCCAGACCCGCCGGCGGCTCGACGTCTCCTTCGGCGACGACCTGCGCCGCGAGACCGAAGAGGCCGCCGCCCGCCTCCACCGCCTGCTCGCCTCCGGCGTCACACCCAAGCCCGTCCGCGAGCCGAAATGTGATCAATGCTCGCTGATCGATCTCTGTCTGCCCGGCGCGCCCGCCCATTCCGCCCGCCGCTTTCTCGACCGCCTGCTCCAGCCGGCCAACGGCGAACGCGACGAGAGCCAGGAGCCCGCATGAAACGCCATCTCAACACTTTATACGTCACCACCCAGGGTTGCTATCTCGCGAAAGAGGGCGAAGCGGTGATCGTCCGCCTCGACGCGCTGGTCGTGATGCGGGTGCCCATTCACACCCTCGGCGGCATCGTCTGCTTCGGCCAGGTGGGATTCAGCCCGTTCCTCCTCGGCCTGTGCGGCCAGCGGGGCGTGGCCGTGTCGTTCCTGAGCGAGAACGGCCGTTTCCTGGCGCGCATCCAGGGGCCGGTCTCGGGCAACGTCCTGTTGCGGCGCGAGCAATATCGCCGGGCCGACGATCCCACCGCCTCGGCCGCCCTCGCCCGCAGCGTCATCGCCGGCAAAGTCGCCAACAGCCGGACGGTGATCCTGCGCGCCCTGCGCGACCGCCCCGAATCGGCCGGTGCCGAGCGCCTGAAAGCGGCCGTGGCCCAGCTCGCCCAGCACCTCGCCGCGCTCAAGGAGGGCGTCCCCCTTGACACCCTGCGAGGGATCGAAGGCACGGCCGCCCGCGTCTACTTCGAAGTCTTCGACGATCTGATCACGCAGCAAAAGGACGGTTTCTCCTTCCGCGAGCGCAGCCGCCGGCCGCCCCTGGACAACGTCAACGCCCTCCTCTCCTTTCTCTACACCCTGCTGCGGCACGACTTCGAGGCCGCCCTGGAGTCCGTGGGGCTCGACCCGGCGGTGGGCTTCCTGCACCGCGACCGCCCCGGCCGTGCCAGCCTGGCCCTCGACCTCATGGAAGAGCTGCGCGCCTTTCTCGCCGACCGTCTGGCCCTCTCGCTCGTCAACCTGCAGCAGATCCGCGCCGACGGCTTCCGCACCGAAGAGTCGGGAGGCGTGGTCATGGACGACGCGACGCGGAAAGCCGTCCTGGTGGCATATCAGAAACGCAAGCAGGAAGAGATCGTCCATCCCTTCCTCGGCGACAAGACGACCGTGGGGCTCCTCCCCCACCTCCAGGCCGCACTCCTCGCCCGCCACCTGCGCGGCGACCTGGACGGCTATCCACCCTTCCTCTGGAAATGAGGCCCTTTTGGACGCTGCGGAGACGACGCCATGATGGTCCTGGTCAGCTACGACGTATCCACGGTCGACGCCGCCGGCCGCCGGCGTCTGCGCCGTGTGGCCAAGATCTGTCTCGATTTTGGCCAGCGGGTGCAGAACTCCGTCTTCGAGTGCCCCGTCGACCCGACCCAATGGGCGCAGCTCCGGCACCGTCTCCTCCAGGAGTACAATGCGGAAGAGGACAGCCTGCGCTTCTACCAGCTCGGCAGCAACTGGAAAGGGCGCGTCGAGCACTTCGGGATCAAGACGGTGCTGGACCTCGACGGACCCATGGTCGTCTGAGCGGCGGAGTCACCCGTTTTCCCGCGGACCGTGTCTAACCAACGTTAGTGGTTGGACGTACGGCGACCGGCAGTCGCTCGGCGCCGGTTTCCAGGGAGGACTGGCAGATGTCGGCTTCAGGTCGTTGGTTCATTACGCCGCACGCGGTGCGGCGCTACATCAAGCGCTTCGCGCCGCGCTCCACCTACGAGGAGGCGCTGAGCGAGTTGATCCGCGCCTCGGTCGCGGCGCGCCGGGTCAAGACCTTGCCGACGGGCCTGGTGCTCTACCGTGGCCCCAAGCCGCGCCGGCTGCGCTTCTTCCTGCAAGAGGACGTGGCTGCCCCCGCCCTCCCCGTCCTGGTGACCGTCCTCGGCCGTAGCGAGGACGTCCCATGATCCCGGCGCGAACCTCGAGCGCCCAGCCTCTCCCCCACGGCTTCGCGCTTCCTCCAACTCCTTGCTAGAGAGTCATTTCGGTGGAAGGGCTTCACTCTCGCCGCGACAGTACCTCCTCACTGTGGGGAGGTTCGCGGAAACCTGCTCGTAGCTTCTTGCAGGAAAAGGACTTAGAATGGCGCGGTCGTCGCCCCCCGCGCGGGGGCGTGGATTGAAACCCGTTGAACAAGACTCTCGATCGCGGCAGCCCAGGTCGTCGCCCCCCGCGCGGGGGCGTGGATTGAAACTGACCAAGGACGGGGCCGGCAACGGCATCCTCGCGTCGTCGCCCCCCGCGCGGGGGCGTGGATTGAAACGATTTCTGGATGCTCGACACATGGCAGGGCACGGGTCGTCGCCCCCCGCGCGGGGGCGTGGATTGAAACGCCGGATGCCCCACACCTGCGGCTTGCGGTTGCCGTCGTCGCCCCCCGCGCGGGGGCGTGGATTGAAACGGCTGCTCCGTCGTGGTGAATGCGTGGTCGTACATGTCGTCGCCCCCCGCGCGGGGGCGTGGATTGAAACCAGATCGCCAACACGCACCGACCGCACGCCGCCCTGTCGTCGCCCCCCGCGCGGGGGCGTGGATTGAAACTTTTTGAATGGCGAGGCCATCCTGGAGGCTGAGGTCGTCGCCCCCCGCGCGGGGGCGTGGATTGAAACACCAGATCGAAGGGGATCAGGAGAAACGCCGTCGCGTCGTCGCCCCCCGCGCGGGGGCGTGGATTGAAACACGCTGATCAGCCAGCGGCCCCAGAGCATCAACAAGTCGTCGCCCCCCGCGCGGGGGCGTGGATTGAAACCGATCGCCGCGTGCGGATGCCCTGGGGCCCAGCCGGTCGTCGCCCCCCGCGCGGGGGCGTGGATTGAAACGTCCAGCCCACCGTCCTTGACGGTGACATCGAAGGGTCGTCGCCCCCCGCGCGGGGGCGTGGATTGAAACCATCGCAGGAGGGCCAGATTACGGTGTTACCAGTGGTCGTCGCCCCCCGCGCGGGGGCGTGGATTGAAACTGTTCCGTGTCGCCCGGATCGCACGGGCCGTAGGTCGTCGCCCCCCGCGCGGGGGCGTGGATTGAAACTGTCACCATTAAACCCCAGCGACTTACGCCGATCGTCGTCGCCCCCCGCGCGGGGGCGTGGATTGAAACTGTATACCGTGTCCTCCGGCGTGGGCCGGTGCCCGGTCGTCGCCCCCCGCGCGGGGGCGTGGATTGAAACCGTCGTAGGTCCGGTGACTCTGAAACCGAACCCCGGTCGTCGCCCCCCGCGCGGGGGCGTGGATTGAAACCTGATAGAGGGGGCAGTCGGTGCTCGGGGCGTGCGGTCGCCCCCCGCGCGGGGGCGTGGATTGAAACGACGAGCAGCGGCTCCTGATCCACCGGACAGATCAGTCGCCCCCCGCGCGGGGGCGTGGATTGAAACTTTCACCGGTTGAGATGTGGGCGGGCCCCGGTGTCGCCCCCCGCGCGGGGGCGTGGATTGAAACCCCAGACCGCGCCGGGCCGGAACGCGACCACGTAGTCGCCCCCCGCGCGGGGGCGTGGATTGAAACTCTGCGTGGTCGATCACGGCGCGGCTCCCGCGAGGGTCGCCCCCCGCGCGGGGGCGTGGATTGAAACTCCTACTTCACCACCGCGGCGTCGGCGATGTCCGTCGCCCCCCGCGCGGGGGCGTGGATTGAAACTTGGGTGAGCTTTGCTACATCCGCCTGAAGCAGTGTCGCCCCCCGCGCGGGGGCGTGGATTGAAACACCTGGCCTGTGCCGTCTGCCGGATATTTTCAATCGTCGCCCCCCGCGCGGGGGCGTGGATTGAAACGGCTCTGACACCCTCTGGACGTTCGTCAACGACCGTCGCCCCCCGCGCGGGGGCGTGGATTGAAACAGGGAGCAGCCATGAGCCTGGAGCCGAAGCCGCGGAGTCGCCCCCCGCGCGGGGGCGTGGATTGAAACTGCACTCTCGCGGGGCGGACGTAAGTCGTCATGGTCGCCCCCCGCGCGGGGGCGTGGATTGAAACGGCTTTTTGCTAATCTGTAATCACGCCGGGCTCGCGGTCGCCCCCCGCGCGGGGGCGTGGATTGAAACCGCTCTCGATCAGGAGCCGGCGGACCTCGGCGATGAGGTCGCCCCCCGCGCGGGGGCGTGGATTGAAACTCGATCGAGTAGGGCCTTCCGCTCTCGATCAGGAGGTCGCCCCCCGCGCGGGGGCGTGGATTGAAACCGGGCAAGGCCGAGGCGCTGAAGCCCTTCCGCCTGGTCGCCCCCCGCGCGGGGGCGTGGATTGAAACACGCGGTCTCTGAGCGGTCGCTCTCCCCGCACGACGTCGCCCCCCGCGCGGGGGCGTGGATTGAAACCGGTCACCCCGAGCCGGAGCGCGCTGGCCCTGGGGTCGCCCCCCGCGCGGGGGCGTGGATTGAAACATTGCGGGCGGAGGCCGACGCTGAAGCTCGTCTCGAGTCGCCCCCCGCGCGGGGGCGTGGATTGAAACTTCGCCTTCACCGCGGCCCTCTGCTCAACATCGAAGTCGCCCCCCGCGCGGGGGCGTGGATTGAAACATGTGGCGCTCCTCTGGAGGAAGTTGAGGCAGCGTCGCCCCCCGCGCGGGGGCGTGGATTGAAACAAGCTGAGCAGCTTGTCGAGCACGAGGCGGACGCGGTCGCCCCCCGCGCGGGGGCGTGGATTGAAACACGATGTCGTCGTTGTCGGCGTAGAGCTCGTTGCGTCGCCCCCCGCGCGGGGGCGTGGATTGAAACTTCGGTGGTTCTGGACAAACCTCTATTGGCCGGGGTCGCCCCCCGCGCGGGGGCGTGGATTGAAACTTACCTCGACGCGGACGTCGATGTTGCAGTCAGAGTCGCCCCCCGCGCGGGGGCGTGGATTGAAACTGTACTACCGGCCCACCCCGCTCAGCTGGATCTGGTCGCCCCCCGCGCGGGGGCGTGGATTGAAACCCGAGTACACTAGCATGAGCCGAATCAAGCTGTCGTCGCCCCCCGCGCGGGGGCGTGGATTGAAACTTCTGATCGGTAGTGAATATCTTGAGCGACACCCGTCGCCCCGCGCGCGGGGGCGTGGATTGAAACCGTGCATGCCTGTAGAGATAAGACCAGCCACGTTTGAGTCGCCCCCCGCGCGGGGGCGTGGATTGAAACCTCGTCTTGCAGAAAAACGCTTGTCCACTCAACGGTCGCCCCCCGCGCGGGGGCGTGGATTGAAACACTCTCTGGCATAGAATTAGCCGCGGTTGGTTACGTCGCCCCCCGCGCGGGGGCGTGGATTGAAACCCGATCTCACTGGAGGAGCGTCTGCCGGTGTCGGTGTCGCCCCCCGCGCGGGGGCGTGGATTGAAACTTCGTGATATTGCGTCTGGCAAGACAGACAAAGACGTCGCCCCCCGCGCGGGGGCGTGGATTGAAACCTTGACCGCGATAAGTGGAATGCTGCGATTAGAAAGTCGCCCCCCGCGCGGGGGCGTGGATTGAAACTCGCGCCAAGAATATGGGCGCGAGTAGCAGATTAGTCGCCCCCCGCGCGGGGGCGTGGATTGAAACTCTACTCGCGCTCGCACTCTCTCTGCTTGACGGAGTCGCCCCCCGCGCGGGGGCGTGGATTGAAACATGACCCGTCAATTGATCGTAAAGAGTGCGTAATGGTCGCCCCCCGCGCGGGGGCGTGGATTGAAACGCTCGATCGATCAGTTTGGATCGCAGCGAGAAGAGTCGCCCCCCGCGCGGGGGCGTGGATTGAAACTCGTAGTCTGGTACTCTGACATGTCTGTCTCTATGTCGCCCCCCGCGCGGGGGCGTGGATTGAAACGTCAGATCGGACGATCCCAACGCCACGGCAGATGCGTCGCCCCCCGCGCGGGGGCGTGGATTGAAACGCGCACTTGATGACGGCTGGTTCGGTGTCTTCGGTCGCCCCCCGCGCGGGGGCGTGGATTGAAACCACCACCAGCATTCCGTAGTTGCTGGAGGCAAAAGTCGCCCCCCGCGCGGGGGCGTGGATTGAAACATGCAACCGACCGTCTCACTACAAGCAACGCGGAGTCGCCCCCCGCGCGGGGGCGTGGATTGAAACCGGGGACACCGGCCTGACGGGTCCGATTAGGCCGCGTCGCCCCCCGCGCGGGGGCGTGGATTGAAACTGCCACACCAACATGGAGAGGATACTGTCTCGGGGTCGCCCCCCGCGCGGGGGCGTGGATTGAAACAATATCCTGTAACCAAAGGGGTTAGCGGTATAACGTCGCCCCCCGCGCGGGGGCGTGGATTGAAACAATATCCTGTAACCAAAGGGGTTAGCGGTATAACGTCGCCCCCCGCGCGGGGGCGTGGATTGAAACAGGGGCGAAGACATCGACACGACTACCGAGGACGTCGCCCCCCGCGCGGGGGCGTGGATTGAAACGCCACACAGATCCTACGGAAGCTGGAAGAAATCGAGTCGCCCCCCGCGCGGGGGCGTGGATTGAAACATTGCGTGAAGCCGCCGATATCGGTGGACGCATCGTCGCCCCCCGCGCGGGGGCGTGGATTGAAACAAGGGCCGCAAGGGCATGGCTCACGAGAATCGACGTCGCCCCCCGCGCGGGGGCGTGGATTGAAACATCCGTGCTGCGTTTGCCACGAAGGGCGCGGCGTCGTCGCCCCCCGCGCGGGGGCGTGGATTGAAACTTCGGCAGAGATAAATGAGAACGAAGTAGGCTAACGTCGCCCCCCGCGCGGGGGCGTGGATTGAAACTAGATATTTCGGACTCCCGTGCTTGAAATTCACCGTCGCCCCCCGCGCGGGGGCGTGGATTGAAACATGTTGGCGAACTCGTCGAGGATGCCGCCGTCCCAGTCGCCCCCCGCGCGGGGGCGTGGATTGAAACACAGTTCCGGTGTTGGTCTGCGGCTGCGCCATGAGTCGCCCCCCGCGCGGGGGCGTGGATTGAAACGTACCACCGTACGTGGTCGCCCAGATGTGCCCGAGGTCGCCCCCCGCGCGGGGGCGTGGATTGAAACATCATCCTGGAGGAGCCTAAGCCCCAGACAGTCGTCGCCCCCCGCGCGGGGGCGTGGATTGAAACGGCAAGATTGACGGCCGGACATGCAAGCATGCGGGTCGCCCCCCGCGCGGGGGCGTGGATTGAAACGTCATGATGACAGCATCACCGAAACTGGCACCGTGGTCGCCCCCCGCGCGGGGGCGTGGATTGAAACGTAGCAGCGATTGAGCGCGTCGTCGGCGCGATTGTCGCCCCCCGCGCGGGGGCGTGGATTGAAACGCCCAACTCGGAGAGTCGCTGGCGGGCATCGCGGTCGCCCCCCGCGCGGGGGCGTGGATTGAAACCTGGACGTCGGGCGCCTGGTGCTGGCCGACGCCAAGTCGCCCCCCGCGCGGGGGCGTGGATTGAAACCCGGCCTTCAAGGCCGAGATTTCCTCGTTCAAAGGTCGCCCCCCGCGCGGGGGCGTGGATTGAAACAAGCTCTGCGACCACTGCGGCGCGATGCTGCGGCGTCGCCCCCCGCGCGGGGGCGTGGATTGAAACATCGCCGCTCAGCCTACCCCCTCGCCGGCGCCCGGTCGCCCCCCGCGCGGGGGCGTGGATTGAAACGCGAGATGCCGCTCACCGTCCCGGAGTGCTGCCCGTCGCCCCCCGCGCGGGGGCGTGGATTGAAACGTGGAGTCCCTGAGCGCCGGAATGAGAAACAGGCGTCGCCCCCCGCGCGGGGGCGTGGATTGAAACCTGGCATAAGCGCCAGCGGAGAGCCCGGATCGGCGTCGCCCCCCGCGCGGGGGCGTGGATTGAAACAAGGCCGAGGGCGGGCCGATCCTGGGGTGCGCCCCGTCGCCCCCCGCGCGGGGGCGTGGATTGAAACGCCAGCAAGGCGAGGCGCCGCTCCTGGCCGCTGTCGCCCCCCGCGCGGGGGCGTGGATTGAAACTCTCGCCGGAAGAGCCGGGCCTCCTGAACGAGCGGTCGCCCCCCGCGCGGGGGCGTGGATTGAAACTCGACGGCCTTCAGCGAGATGCCCGGAGCCTTGGTCGCCCCCCGCGCGGGGGCGTGGATTGAAACATCTTCTCCCCGATCTCGCACACCCACCCCATCGCCGTCGCCCCCCGCGCGGGGGCGTGGATTGAAACGCGAGCCCGCGCTCCTGGTGCGGCTTGATCCGGGTCGCCCCCCGCGCGGGGGCGTGGATTGAAACGGTTCTTCTCGCCGGGGAGTGGCTCCGAGCCGTCGTCGCCCCCCGCGCGGGGGCGTGGATTGAAACCCGCTCCGCCGCGAACAGCGCCCCCCCGGCGTTGGGTCGCCCCCCGCGCGGGGGCGTGGATTGAAACTTCGCCGCCCACGCCTTCCCCTCCGCCCACAGGCGTCGCCCCCCGCGCGGGGGCGTGGATTGAAACAGGGCTCCCCTGATCGCCCGAGCCGAGGCTCGACGTCGCCCCCCGCGCGGGGGCGTGGATTGAAACAGCGGCTCGTCGACAGCCGCGACAACCGCAGCGGTCGCCCCCCGCGCGGGGGCGTGGATTGAAACAACATTGCACCCATCGACCAGACGGAGATCGACGGAGTCGCCCCCCGCGCGGGGGCGTGGATTGAAACTCAACCAAGGAGACGAAATGCCCGGCCCCACCAACGTCGCCCCCCGCGCGGGGGCGTGGATTGAAACGCGCTAGAGGCGCTGCTTCCTTGCCTCTCGCCACGGTCGCCCCCCGCGCGGGGGCGTGGATTGAAACCCAAGCAGGAAGCGGGTATGTACGGCGTAGCCCAGTCGCCCCCCGCGCGGGGGCGTGGATTGAAACACTCAGACGAGTGTACTTGCGGAGGGCATCCCTGTCGCCCCCCGCGCGGGGGCGTGGATTGAAACAGGTGGCTCGGTCAGCATCACACCCTCATCGGCGTCGCCCCCCGCGCGGGGGCGTGGATTGAAACTAGATGTCCAGAATGCTAGACGGCCAGCATTACGTCGCCCCCCGCGCGGGGGCGTGGATTGAAACGGATCCAAGCCGGCACGTCCTTGTTGAGCCCGACGTCGCCCCCCGCGCGGGGGCGTGGATTGAAACACGGCCAACCTGAGAACCGGCCGGCCGGCGACGCGTCGCCCCCCGCGCGGGGGCGTGGATTGAAACAAGAAGGGCGACGTCCGAATCGAGAAGCAGGAGCGGTCGCCCCCCGCGCGGGGGCGTGGATTGAAACGATCGAGCAGGATGATCTGGCTCTTGAAGTCCCGGTCGCCCCCCGCGCGGGGGCGTGGATTGAAACTCCGGCCGGCGCGCGGCCGGACCCCAGATGCGGACGGTCGCCCCCCGCGCGGGGGCGTGGATTGAAACGACCTTTTTCTTTTGCTTTGTTTCTTTTCTCCGTGCTGGTCGCCCCCCGCGCGGGGGCGTGGATTGAAACGACCTAATCGGCTCCCTCGACAAGGCCGCCGGCCGTCGCCCCCCGCGCGGGGGCGTGGATTGAAACCCGAGCCCACGCATAGCCCCGCAGGAAGCCGGCGTCGCCCCCCGCGCGGGGGCGTGGATTGAAACTCGAAGGCCTCGCCGCCGGCGTTGCGGCGCAGCTCGTCGCCCCCCGCGCGGGGGCGTGGATTGAAACTCGACGAGATCCGTCTGCCAGACGCGCGCCCCATCGGTCGCCCCCCGCGCGGGGGCGTGGATTGAAACGTGACAGCGGCTCGGCAGTTCGAAGGGACGATCGGGTCGCCCCCCGCGCGGGGGCGTGGATTGAAACAGCCTGGGCGGCGCCGCGAAGACCATCCAGGAGCAGTCGCCCCCCGCGCGGGGGCGTGGATTGAAACCTTTGTACAGGCCGGCATCCGCTGCAGGAATCCCGGGTCGCCCCCCGCGCGGGGGCGTGGATTGAAACGCCGGCCTCGCCTCCGAAGTGCGCAATCACACCGGTCGCCCCCCGCGCGGGGGCGTGGATTGAAACGCCAACACCAGCAGACGCACCGCCCGATAGATCAGTCGCCCCCCGCGCGGGGGCGTGGATTGAAACAACAAATCCAGGTGGCAAGCACAAAACCAAAGAAGTCGCCCCCCGCGCGGGGGCGTGGATTGAAACATCAGCCCGCTCTTGCATCGATCCATTGTAATTGTCGCCCCCCGCGCGGGGGCGTGGATTGAAACCCCTGTCGCAGCAGTAGGCGTTATAACACGCCTGTCGCCCCCCGCGCGGGGGCGTGGATTGAAACGTGCAGTCGTGATTCGGAGCCCAACCGTTCCAGCCGTCGCCCCCCGCGCGGGGGCGTGGATTGAAACTCCTTTCGGATTGTAAGCTTGGCCTAAAACCCGCAAGTCGCCCCCCGCGCGGGGGCGTGGATTGAAACCAGTTACAGCGAGCGGCCCTGGGCTTTGTTCCAGTCGCCCCCCGCGCGGGGGCGTGGATTGAAACCAGTTACAGCGAGCGGCCCTGGGCTTTGTTCCAGTCGCCCCCCGCGCGGGGGCGTGGATTGAAACATCGCCAACGAGTATCGGGGCAAAACAGCATCCGTCGCCCCCCGCGCGGGGGCGTGGATTGAAACATCGATCTCAGGTTGTGGGATGTCGAGTACGGGGCCGTCGCCCCCCGCGCGGGGGCGTGGATTGAAACCGGTGCTCGTGTCCTCATCCTCGTCGGGACCAAGTCGCCCCCCGCGCGGGGGCGTGGATTGAAACGCCGCGTTGTAGTCTGATCCGGCATTAGCCAGAACGTCGCCCCCCGCGCGGGGGCGTGGATTGAAACCAAACCCATAGCACGGCACATGATCGTATCGTAGTCGCCCCCCGCGCGGGGGCGTGGATTGAAACTGTAGTAGAGCCGTTCGCCGACCAAATCTTGCAGCGTCGCCCCCCGCGCGGGGGCGTGGATTGAAACTGACCAGGTGGGGAGGATCGAAGGCCACCAGCGGTCGCCCCCCGCGCGGGGGCGTGGATTGAAACTCTCTCTTCGACCGTGGCGACCGTGACGATGGCGGGTCGCCCCCCGCGCGGGGGCGTGGATTGAAACCCCGGCGCCCTGGCCGACGCCCGCGACCTCGCCGTCGCCCCCCGCGCGGGGGCGTGGATTGAAACCCACTCCTCCCTCTCCCTCCCACACATGCGAGAGTGTCGCCCCCCGCGCGGGGGCGTGGATTGAAACAAGGTTGGCAGGTCTACAGCTACTGGCGTCACGGTCGCCCCCCGCGCGGGGGCGTGGATTGAAACGCCCAGCAGCAGTACGAGTACAACCGACAGGCGCGTGTCGCCCCCCGCGCGGGGGCGTGGATTGAAACTCCTTTCTTGGTTATTTCTGATCGGACTGCCAGGGTCGCCCCCCGCGCGGGGCGTGGATTGAAACGCGCCAACGACCGCAGCTCCTCGATCTCGGCTTGATCTCCCCCGCGCGGGGGCGTGGATTGAAACTCCTTCGAGAAGTCCTGGCGGCCGAGCCACTCGCCGTCGCCCCCCGCGGTGCTTCCTCAACTCTTGAAAGGATCTGGACGCGACGCCGTGGCGGGGCTGTGCCGGCCCTCCGGGACTGAGGACCCGGGTGGGTGTCCGCCCTGGGATTGGCTGATCAAATTTAACCCCCCTCCAGGGGCGGATTTCTTGGCGCTCTCCCGGCCAAGCCCAAGAGGCGAGATGTGTATAAGAGGGTGGGCACGAGCCCAGGAGAGGCCGATTTCCTCAATCCTCCGGAGCCCTGAAAGGGGCGAAGGCCGGAGCTGCGAGGAGCGGTAATCTGGGCCCCTCGCACCTCTTTGGGCCGGGAGGCTCGCTTTGGATGACTTCCTGCACCCTGGTCTATAGAGGAAGCCAACAATGGTTCTTGCAGCCATCGTCAAATTTCTATGCTCGCCGCTCCATTCCGCCGTTTTCGCGTCGGCGAAGTTGCCGACTCGATACGGTCGCCTCGGGATTGCAGCTCTCATGGGGAGAGCCGGTTCGACCGTGGCGACTTTTTCCGCAGGTCTACTTGGAGGATGCACGGATGAATCGTCGAAGCCTGAAGTTTGCGCTAGCGCTGTCGTGTGGGCTGTTGAGTGTCGCCGCGAATGCCGCGCCCGGAACACCCGTGGCGAAGCCCTTCGCGGACGCCGACCACGTCATTTACACCCCGACCCGTGATTCTGTCGTTCCCAAGGCCGGCTCCAACCTGACGAACCATGGCGGCGGTGTGCTCACCTCGGCCAAGGTGGTCTTCATCTTCTGGGGCTCGAGCTTCGCGAACGCCTCGTCTGCCGATCACACCTACGCCACGACGCTGCAGGCCTTCCGCAACCAGTTCGGCACGACCGGGGAGTACAACACCATCACCCAGTACTCGGGGATCCAGTTGACGAACCTCGGCTCGGGAACCCCTGACTGGTTCGACACCTCGGCGCCGCCGACCAACGTCACCGACTCCTCCGTGCGGAGCGAGGTCAACCGGTATTTCTCGGGCGGCCATGGCGCCTTCAACTCCAGCACGATCTACGAGGTCGTGATCCCGAAAACCTCGTTCTCTTCGAGCGGCTCGAGCACCTCGTGCGGTGGACCGAGCCTGGCCTACTGCGCCTATCACGGCTCGTTCAGCGGTGCCTCTGGCACCGTCAAGTACTCCATCGAGCCCTATCCGAGCTGCAGTGGCTGCAAGGTCGCGGGCTGGTCGGACGTGCAGAACCAGGAGCACTTCGTCTGCCACGAGACCCGCGAGGCCGTGACCGACCCCGTGAACGGCTGGTGGAACAGCAGCACCGGCGCCGAAGCCGACGACCAGTGCGCCTGGTCGCCCTCGCCGTTCATCGGCACCGGCGGTTTCGCTTATCAGTACGAGTGGTCGAACGCCAACAACGGGTGCATCCGCACGCGCTAAAAGACTGCCAAGGAAGCTTGCCTGTTCGCCCTCCTCTCCTGAAAGGGAGAGGAGGGCCGGCGAGCCGCGATCCGTCCCTTCTCCAGTCGCTGCACGTCCCGCTGTTTCGCCTCACCGTTTCGGCCCACGCACGAGAAGAAGATGAAGAAGGAATATGACGAGTTCCTGGGCATCGTGAAGGAGAGCCGGCGTGCCGGTCTTCGCCGCGCCCGGCAACCATGAGCTCAATCTCAAGGCCGATTCGAAGAGCTGTCCGAAGGCGATCGACGGGCCCGATCCGAGCGGTAATCTGCTGCGCTTCTGGACCACCTCCATGGGCCAGCCCTTCGGCGTCTTCCGCTACGGCAACTCGGCTTTCCTGGCGGTCAACACGGACGACGTCGTGCCCGCGGGCGTCAAGCTCCCCAAGTGCGAGTACAACGGCTATGTCGGGCCGGACCAGTTGGCCGCTCTCGAGGCGACTCTCGCCGGTCAGGACCCGGCGGGAACGAAGCCGGCGTACGTGATCACCGGCGGCGCCGGCGCGCCCCTGACCCGCAAGGCGACGCTCGCCACCGGCGGGTACCACCACTATCTGGTGGTCCGGGTCGAGGGGGCGAAGGTCACGGCGATGGTGGTGAAGGTGGAGTGAGCACGCGCTACGGACCCAGGGAGGGCACCTTCAAGCCAAGGTGTTGCTCGAAGGGCTCGTAGCCGGGGCTGGCGTGGAGCAGGTTCCAGTGATTTTCGAGGGCGAAGGTGGCGACGAGGCATTCGATGGTGGCGGGGGCGGGAAGGCCCTTCGCCAGCAGGATGCGGGAGTTGCGGGCGGCGACGCGGGCGAGGTCGAAGCCGCCGATGGTCACGCGGCGGAAGCGGCGGAGGGCGTCCTCGGCCAGCTCGCGCTGCCGCTCGTCCAGGTAGCCGGCGAGGACCTCGGCCTGGATCAGGTCGCCGATGGCCACGGAGCTCCAGCCCAGGGCGCGGTCCAGGAAGTCCGTCTGCGGCGTGACGGCGCCCTCGAAGTAGTCGATCCAGACGGTGGAGTCGACGAGGAGCCACACGGTCAGCGTCTCCGCCGTTCGCGCGGCAGGTCCGGCTCGCGGTGGAGCTTCCCCCGCAGCCCCCTCACCTCGCCCTGCTCGTAGAGCCCGACCAGCGCCGTCAACGCCTCGTTCAACGCCGCCCGGTACGTGGGCAGCCCCGTCAGCTGCAGCGACTTCATCAGCAGCTTTTCGTCCACTTCGACGTTGATCCGCATCGTCTCTCCCTCGAAATTTCGGGCCGCCCACTGATCGCGCACCGAGCGCGACGGAACAGGGCGGCCCGCAACCAGCGGCGTACACAGCTTGGCGCGGAGTATACACGGGAACCCTTCTGAGATACACCCTCCACCCGTTGCCCTGTGTAGAGCGGCCTCCTCCCTACACGACTTGTCGCGCTTTGCGTGTAGATCGACGCGCGCGGAGCTTGGCGGGGCCATGTCCTACACCTTTCGCCCGTGTTTTGGTGTGGACAAGGCCGTGCGGCGCGCTCTCCAGCAGCAATTTGCACATCCTGGAGTAGTTTTTGTGTACGAATTTGGACGATCTGCAGAACGCAAAGGAATAGAGGTGTAGAACGATGGGCGGAGGTGTAGACACAAAGGGGATTTTGTGTAATGCAGCGGGAAATCTGCCCGGGGCTGCGGGTGCCCGTGTAGGCGCGCGAGGTCAGAGGTGTAGGAACGCCGTCTGGGAGCCCGGGGGGACGCTGGGCGAGCAGATCACCGGGTTGCCGCGGCCCGCACCCGGATTTCAACGCGGCGATTCCCCACGGAGCGCCGCCAGGAGATCGGGGCTCCACGTCGCCAGCACCGCGCCGTCGCCGCGGGGATGGGCCGCCGCCACTTCATTGTAGGCGAAGAGGAGGGTCCGCGGATCGCAGACCGTCTTCAGCAGAGCGTCCCTCCCCTGCGCCCGCTCGATCATCGCCGCCATCTTCCAGCCGACGGTGTAGAAGGCTCCCTGTGGAACATCGCCGGTGTTGATGAAGGTGAAGAGCTTCTTGTTCTCCTCCTCCTCGGAGAGATGGCCGGCCAGGACCTCGCGGAAGAAGGCCTCCAGCCGCCGCACGTCGGCGTTGAAGTCGGCGACGTCGCGCTCCCAGACCAGCCAGGCGTCCGGCCCGCTCGTGGCGTGCGGGTGGACGTCCGGACCGCCGGCGGCGGCGAGCACGGCAAGGCCTTCGCCGAAGCCGCCCAGCTCATCGAAGGCCCTCTGCTGTGCGGCCGGCAGCTTGTCGAGTCCCGAAGGCTTGGGGCAGCCCGCCAGCCCCACATGGTGCAGCTCGTGGGCCAGGGTGTTCTCGAGCTGCGCGGGCGCCTTTTTCGGGTCCACGTAGAAGAAGATCGCGGGATCGGTCTTGAGCTCGAAGACAAAGCTGTTTTCCGTCTTCTTGATCACCGGGTAGAGCGTCGCACGGAGCCGGAATCCCGGCGGGAGATAGGCGGCGGCCCGGCGCGCGGCGGCGGTGACGTCGAGGTGCTTCCAGTCCGCCACGCTCCGCCGAAGATCGGCGAGACGGGCCAGCGGCTCGTCCGAGGTCAGAAAGTCGCGGAATCCCTGCTCCACGTCCTTGACGCCGAAGGACTCCTGCCGCTTCTTCAGCCGCGCGAATCCCTGGCTCTTCCAGAGCCGGTCCCAGCTCGCGGGCTTCACCCTTCCCGCCTCCCGCCGCTCCCCCAGGATGGCGAGCGCCGCGTCCGCCTCGTCGGTGACGATGCGGACCTGCACGGGAGGATCGGCGGGAAGCGCCGGCGAGGACACTGCCAGGAGGAGGAACCACGTCGCGAGGAGCCGGGCGAAGAGGCGCATGGTGGCTATTATCGCTGCTCTGCCGCAAAGCGTACCGTTGGCCCCCGCTCTCCCAACCCTCTCTCTCCCAGCCTCCACAAGGTCTGCTGAGCGGGGATCGACTCATCCCGCGTAGAAGTCTCCCCCGGCCGCTCCGACGATCAGACGCGCGGCCGGGGTCGGCGTGTCGATGCCGATGTCGGCCACGAAATAGAAGGAGATTCCGATCCCCCATACCACCGTGTGGGGCTTCTCGAGAGGAAAGGTATTTTGCGCGTCCAGGCTCAGGCGATGCTCGCCCTCGAGGAGCAGGTCGTTGAGCTCCTGGGGCTTGGACGAGCCATCGTAAACGTGGACGTTGCGGATGCTCCCGGACTCGCTCTTGAACAGGATGAAGACGCGCTGCAGGTGGGCGCGGACGTCGTTCACGATCACCGGCGTGGGCAGTGGAATGTGAAACCAGCTCCCCTTGCCAGGAAGGATCAGCATGTCCGCGCCCCATCCGTAGTGCCCCACGCGCAAGAGGTTCTCCGGCGATTCGACGGTGAGCGCGTTGCCGTGGACCCAACTGGAGTACTTCGCCATCTTTCTCTCCTCTGCGTCTCCCATGGCGGGTCGAGCCCCCGCCCTTCCGTCCAGACCCGCCCCTACCCTAAACGAAACCCGGCAATTTACAAAGACTAGATCACCCGCTCGTTGCCGCCGTCCACCGGCAGCCAGGCGCCGGTCGTCTTGGCGAAGCGCGGGCCACACATCTCGGCGGCCAGCTCGGCCACGTCGCGGCTCGATACCTCCACCCGCAGCACGTTGTGGGTCTTGTACTCCGCAACCGTGAGGCCGTAGGCGGCGGCGCGCGAGGCGAGGACCTCGTCCGTCCACACGCCGGTGTCGAAGACGGCGTTGGGATGGAGGGTGTTGATGCGGATGCCGTCCGCCCCCCACTCGAGGGCCGCCACCCGGGCGAGCTGCTGGAGGGCCGCCTTGGAGGCCGAGTAGGCCGCCGCGCCCGGGCCGGGAGCGGGGACGTTCTTCGAGCCGATCACCACCACCCGGCCGCCCGCCGGAGCGAGCCGCAGCAGCGGATGGCAGAGGCGCAGGAGGAGCAGGTTGGCGTCCAGGTTCACCCGCATCACGCGGTCCCATTCCGCGAGGGGGAGGTCGGCGATGCGGCGACTGGCCGGGAAGATGCCGGCGTTCAGGATCAGGAGGTCCACGCCGCCGAAGGCCTCGACGGCCGTGGCCACGGCGCGGCGCAACTCCTCCTCGGCCGTGACGTCGCAGCGGAGGCCCAGGAAATCCGGACGCGCGAGGAGGTTTTCGATCTTCGGGTCGACGTCCAGCCCCACCACCGCGGCGCCGCGAGCGAGGAGGGAGTCGGCGCAGGCGTGGCCGATCCCCGACGCTGCGCCGGTAACCAGGGCCACCTCGCCGGCGAAGACGGGCGGCTTGCCGGCTTTGGCCAGTTTGGCCTGCTCCAGGTCCCAGTACTCGACGTCGAAGAGGTCGCGGGCGGAGAGGGCCCGGTAGCCGCCCAGGCGCTCGGCCCGCTCGATGACGTCCATGGTGTGCTCGTAGATCTCGGCGGCGATGGCGGCGTCCTTCGCCGTGCGGCCGGCCGTGAGCAGGCCCAGCTCGGGATCGAGGATCACCCGCGGCGCCGGATCGAGGATCGTCTTGGGCGAGGCGGCCTGAGGTGCATACTCCGAGAAGTAGTCACGGTAGGCGCGAGCGTAGCCTTCCACGTCCTCCGGGTTCCGTCCCAGCAGGGGGAGGCGCTTGGTGCGGATGACGTGGTCCGGCGTGGCCGGCCCCTGCTGCGAGACGGCGGCAGCGTCCGGCCGGCGTGCGAAGGCCCTGCTACGGGCATTGCGGGCGTTCCGGCGGGAGGCGAGGAGCATGGGAAATCCCGCTGCCTTCGAGATCTCATGTCGTAGCCGGGCGAGGTCGGCCGTGGCAACGGAGTCCGCAGGCTCGGGGAATGGCCCCAGCTCCCAGGCGCCGAGGCGTTTCAGGTAGACCTCCGCCAGGCTCACGAGGTGGATCATCCGCTCGTAGGACTCCCGCGCCGTCGCGCCGAAGGAGAAGATGCCGTGGTTCAGGAGCACCATGCCGACCGTCTCCGGCCCGGCCTCGGCGGCGAACCGCTGGGCGCACAGGCGGGCGAGGTCGAAGCCGGGCATGACGTAGGGGATGACGACCACGGAGCCGCCGTAGATCTCCCGCACCCGCGCCTCGCCGCCGGGGGTGTTGGTCACCGTCACCACGGCGTCGGCGTGGGTGTGGTCCACGTACTTGAAAGGGAGCGCGGCGTGGAGGATGGCCTCGACGGAGGGCATGGGCGCGGAGGCCCGGGTCATGGCAGTCCGCAGCTCGTTGACCATCTGCGGATCGGAGAGGCGCGCCAGCGAGGCGAGGCGCAGGGCCGGTGCCAGGCGCACGGGCGCGAACCCCTCGGCCTCGATCGTCTCCAGGTCCCACCCGGACCCCTTGACGTAGAGGACGTCCTCCTCTTCGCCGAAGAGGTTGGGCTCCCGCACCTTCACCGACGTGTTGCCGCCGCCGTGCAGCACCAGGCTCTTGTCGCGCCCCAACAGGCGCGACGTGTACACCCGCAAGCCGAGGTCGCCCGGATAGCCGGCGGCTTCAGCGTCGTTCCAGAGGTTGTCGGTCATGGGCGAAGCATAGCCCAATGGCGGACCGTCGCCGGACACCTTGCTACCGTGGTCCGTATGGACGCCTCCGTGCTCAAAAGCGATTACTGGTATCCGGAAACCGAGCGGCTCCCCATACCTGAAGGCGACTTCATCCATGACGTCAAGGGGGAGTACCTCAGACCCCGGCTCCAAGACTATCGGATGAACGGCGGGCGCTACCGGCGGATGGAGCCTGAAAAGGACGGCCGGGAGAGGGGAACGCAGATCGGGGTTCTTGCCTTTCTCCCTCTGCTCCCGGTTGGGGGGAGGGCGAGGGGAGAAGAGGGCCGGGGTGATGAGGGGCTTGGGCGGAGGAGGGGGAGATTTGGGGTGAGCGTCGACTTCCCTGCTCCGTTCGCCCCAGCAGGCCGAGCACCCCCGGCCCGAGCTCCAGGGAGAACTCCCGCAGCCCCCAGAAGTTCCCCTTGTAGCGCTCCCCACTCCCTCGATCGTGAGCTTCATGAGATCGTCTCCCGCCGTGATCCTCAGCTCAGTACGCGCTTGGGCCAGAAACGTTTCGGGCCCGGCCCTGGCCGACCACGTGCAAGGGACAGGCGCCGCAAGCTGCTGCGGCGCCGCAGGGACTCTCTGTGGGGCGAGATCAGGGCACTCAGCGGTTAGTCGGACCCCACGCTGCACGCCACGATGGCGCGAGAGGGAGAGGGAGCGGAAGTTTTCCCGGCGAGGGAGGCGACAAATGCCTCTTGGGTCAACACCGGCACGTTGCTGGGCAAGGCTGCCAAACCGCCGCCGCCACAGCCTTGATCCGGGTATTCAATGCAGCCGCCCCCCAAGTTGCTGCAGGTCATCCCGGTGACCCCGAGCGAGATTCGGCAATGATTCAAATCATCGCAGTAGCCGTAGCAGGCTGCTGCGGGGGTGGGGAGGAAAGTGGTCGCCACGACGGCAACCAAGATGACAATGAAAATGACGTTCTTTCTCATACGTGTGTCCCCTTGTACCTGCCCTGCCACCCCACAGAGAGCCATGAATTCCTGAATCAGGCTGACAGAAACGTGCAGTCTTGTCAAACGACTCCCCTTGAGCTGTATCAGGTGAATGTCCTATGGTCTGCTCCAGGGTCTCGCAAGAACGAGCCCTGAGGAGGGATACATGTTCAAGGTGGACCAGATCGATCACGTCGAATTCTTCGTTCCCGACCGCCGGGAGGCGGCCCGCTGGTACGAGCGGACGCTGGGGCTCGCCCCTCTTCCCCAGCATGAAGACTGGGCCGCGGACCCCGGAGGCCCGCTGATGATCTCCAGCAATGTCTCCAGCCAAGGAGGCGGGACGATGCTGGCCCTGTTCACGGGCGAGCCGCAGCGGGATCGGCCCACGGCGGGCTTCCACCGCGTGGCCTTCCGGGTGGACGGCCCCGGCTTCGTACAGTTCCTGGAGCACGTCCGGGACAACCCGGTCTGCAACGACGCGGGCGAGGAGATCCGCTCCCTCACCCCGCAGGACTATCGCAAGGCGTTCTCCGTCTACTTCAACGATCCCTGGGGGCACCGGCTGGAGGTGACGACGTATGAGGCGGAGTATGTGCGCGCTCAGCTTGGCGACCGATCCGGCTGATCGACTTCGGATCTTTCTCGGGCTTTGCCGCCGACCGGCGCTTTCTCCAGGCTCTCGCGCGTCCGCAAGAGGAGAGCCAGGATTCGTTGCTCCGATGGCCCTTCCGCACCCGCCATACGGTTGACGTGCAGGTGCACGAAGGAACGGCACAGGATATCGATGGAAAGACCCAACGCACCTTGCTCGGCAAGCTGGCGGAGCTGCCGTCCGACCAGGAGCAGGGCATTCCGTCGCCGGGTCAGCGCAGCGGCGATTTCGGCTCTGCCCGGATCCTTGGCGAGAGACTCTAGGGGCTGTCCCAGCAAGGCGCGCAGCACATTCTTGCGTTGCCGGTAGTCCGCACCGGCTTCGGGCCCGCCATCGTTCGTCTGTTGGCGATACCAGCGCAGCCGGTCTGCTTCGTCAAAGCCAAGGCCACCCAAGAGATCATCGCTGCTGAGGGCCAGCAACGCAGTCTGGTCGTGCGGCCATCGCTTCTCGCGGAAGAGCCCCACCAGCTCGGTGGCACCGAGACTGTCCGCGGCAAACAGAGCTTCCGCGGCGGCCATGCCCTCCGGACCGCCAAAACGCTCGATCTCCTGTTCGTAAGTGTCCATCACAAATTTCAAGCAGAGCCCATCGGACATCAGGCCGCCGGCCCAATCGCAAAGGTGCGCAAAGAGCTGGCTGCGGAGCCTCTCCGGCGAGCCGTGGAACCGGACCCTCAGATGGGGGTCGGGATCGGAGTACCGGAGGAAGAACCAGGAGTCGGCCAGCCGGGACGCGACCGCGTTCTCGGCAAACGTCTGCATCGATCCGCAGATCACGTCGTCCTCGTGATCCCGGGGGCAGTACAGCTTGACGTAGAGCCAGTCGCTGCCCGGCGGGCGATACCTCGCGGCCAGCGCAGCCGGGCTCGCGGCATCCACGGCGGGTTGCGGAATGGACGTCCTGGCGGCGGCAGCCGCGCGCCGCTCCAAGGCCGGAGCGCCGCGGCGCAGGACCATCGGCACCACGAGTTCGCCGTAGTAGTGTCCGCCGGGGCCCGGCAGCCATGCGTCCTCCAAGGCCGGCAGCACTTCCTGGACAAGGATCGCTCCACCGCTGTCGCCCAGTTTCCGCAGCTCGGTTTCAAGCTCCGTCGCCTGCGCCGCCTGATCGAGATCGAGCACCAAGCGGTTGTCGCCGAAGCTCAGGCAGACATGCCGCGGCACCTCCCATTCATCGCGCCACCGGTCGAGACCGCCCGCCAGATCGCCTTTTTGAATCCGCCACTGAGCGGGCCGCAGCACGACTCTGCCTACTTCCACGCGTGGCAGGTAGGGAAAGCCCTCGGCCGGTCCCCAGTCGAACGAGCTGAAGAGCGTCCTGCCATCCGTGCTGACGTCCATCAGGAAGCGCGCGACGGCCGGAGCGTTGTGCGGATTCAGCATATGTCCCGAGGAAAACACGATCCGCTTGCCCACCGCCGGCCACCGCACGTAAAAGCGGCTCTCCTCGATTCCCACCACCAACTGGTCGAGCGGGATCGCGCCGGAAGCCGGCACGCCCACGGAAACGCCGAAGGGCACTTCGTACGAGCGGACAGGTGGGCGGATCACGACATTGGCCGAACGGAGATTGGCCGGGAGATACACGATCTCCGCCCACAACTGATCCCCGGTATGAGCCTGTTCCGCGGCGGCGCACCGCTTCAGGGCGTCCAGCCCGTCCGGGGCCAGCAGGCCGGCGAAGCGCGCCAGGTTGCGGCCGGCCGCCATGGCTCCCAAGTTGGGGCCCACGACCAGCTTGAAATCGCCCGCCTCGATCGCGGCGGCCGAACGGGCCGCCACCAAGACGTTGAGGTCCAGGGAGAGGGGGGCCGTTGCCGAGTTGGGACTGCCGGTTTCCAGGCAGGCCAGGAACACCTCGTCCAAGACCACGACGCGTTGCCGGTCGTGCAGGGCGGTGCAGGCCAGGTGCAGCAGGGTCTGGCTGCGCTGCGCCGCCTTCTGCGGCTCCGGACCGGTAGCAGCATGACCCTGGAACGACGGCGGTCCCAGACCTCGCTGCGAATCGAGCAATTCGAGCAAGGAAACCTCCCTGTCGAGCCCGTAGCGGTTGGCAAACGCCTGCCGGTAACCTTCCAGGGAGGATAGCCCGCGGGGCCACGGAGAGAGGCGCAACAGGAGCTCGGCTGCGCGCGCCGCCTCAGCAGCCACCGCGTTGCCGATTCGCCCCTCGATGGAAATGGCCATGTCCGCCTGAACCGGAGTCTGTTGAGATCCATCCTGGGGAGCGCCGACTTGGGCCAGCAGGGTCCGGAACCGTTCGATGCTCTCCTCCGGTGTCGCACGGTCCCACTCAGCCGCGGCCGTCAGGAACGAGTCGAGGCGGGTCCAGTCTTCGGCGGCCTCGGGGATCTCGCGCAGGCAGCCGGCAATCCATTGCGCGGGGCCCACCATGGTGAGCGGCGGCCGGAGCTCGGTGAGCAGTAGGGTCTGCGCCCACAGCTCGTCGAGGAGCTTGTCCACCTTTTCGGGGGTGGCGGACGGAGTCGTCTGGCACAGCCTGGCCGCGAGCTCCGGGTAGGGGATGGGGCTGCGCGCGAGCTCCAGCGCTCGTAGGACGACGCCCGTGGCTCTCACGGAGACCGGCGCGCCGTGCCCGCCGGCTTTCGTGGGTGCTCGTTCGGACAGACAAACGCGGCCCGCCTGGATGACCGCCAGGGGGTGAGTGAAAACCTTGAGCTGCCGGCGGACGGCCGGCTTGGCTTCCGCGGCCATGGCAAGGTCCATGAGCCACGCCATGTCAGGACGGGTTCTCGTGAGGGAGCAAGTCGCGCGGACCCTGAGATCCGTCTCGGGGCCCCAGCGCCCGAGCGCGACTCCGGCGAAGAGGCCGTACGGCGTGGGCCGCGTGGACATGCGGATCTGGTAGCGGAGGAGCTTGGCGCGCATCCGCTCGGCATCCCGCCGGCCCAGTCCCGACTGTTGAAACCTTTCGAGGGCGCCCAGGAGCGATGGGCTGCCCGCGGCCAAGGCCCGCCGGACGATGGGATCGGACATGGCAGCCAGTTGCCGTTCTTCGTCCGCGAGCTCGAGATAGGAGCGCACGGGCAGCAGGGGAGTCCGCACCAGGACGCAATCGAGGGGCTCGTACAGGGCTTCGCCCTGCTGAGCCGGGGCAGGCGCGGCTTTGGCGGCGCGAATGGCGGGAGCGGCGCGCATGGGGCTGGCCATTACGATAACAGGAAGAGCCGGTCCCAAGTCGGCTCCACGCTGGTCGCCGCGGCCAGCAGGACGAGCGCCACGCCAGGGGCCCCGTCCAACAGTCCGGGCTGGTCCGTTTCGGAGCTTGGGGTCTCGATGTTGCGGAAGCCCAGCAACGACTCCGGCCGGTAGCAGCCCAGGATCTGGCGGACCAGCACGAGGCTCTGCTCCTGGAATACGGCCAGGCCCGTATCGTGAGCGAAGCGCAGCGTGATCTGCAAGAGACCGGCGACTCCATGGCAGAAAGTCGGGGAATCGATGCGCCGCTCGGGGATCGGGCGGCGGAAGACCGCCTCCATGGCCGAGAGCGCGAGATCCCGGTACTCGTTGCAGTCGAGCGCCTCGCCGGCCAACCACAGCGCCCGCGCGACCCCCGGGCTGCCGTAACACCACGCGCATCGGCTGGTCAACTCCGCGGTGGACGCGGCCGGAGGAGCCTCCAATCGGCCATCTCTTTCCACCAGCGGCGTGGCCGTCGGCCAGTTGACACCCCACGAATCGTCGAGACGGTTCCGGCAAAGCCAGCCGGCCAGCCGGGCGATGCTCTCCGGCAGGCCGGGGCTCTCCAGGCCGGCCTGGCACGCCAAGGAAAGAAACGCCAGCGGGCCGGGAATCCCATGGGCGAGGCCGCAATTCAGGTCGCCGTGGGGATAGAGCTTTTGCTGTTCCTCATCCCACAGACGATGGACCGGGGTGTGCCAGCGAGGCACGCCGTCTACTTCGCCGCCGAGGTCAATGAGCGCCTGGACCACCGAAGCGAGGGCAGCATCCGCGCCGGGCTCATGGCGGCGGCATAGCAGGTATGCCCCGATGCCGCTCAGACCGGAGATGACGTCGAAGTCGCTGACTGAAACCCCATGCTGTCCCAGGAGGCTGTTGGCAAGCGAGATCACCTGAGGGGCGATCTCGCCATCCAGAGCGCTCAAAAGCCGGCGATAGCGCGTGCCCTGACGGGAAAGCTGCCAGGCGCTGAACGCCATGCCGCTCAGGCCGGAAAACAGGCCCGCGGGAAGGTTCGAATGCGCCTCAACGTCATGCACCGCCAGTTCCAGATGTTCCCGTGCCGTCACGTCCCACGCTTCTTCCGGAGAGATGGCATCGAGATAGCTCCACAGCAGGGCCAGCCCCGCATAGCCCTGCGCAACGGAGTAAGGAGCCCAGCCAGCCGAGCGCGGGAACGCAGTTTGGGCTCGCGTGGCAGCGGCGGCCTCCTCCACGCGGGAAGGAACGCTCAGGCGGGCGGAGACTTCGCGACCGGCGAAGCTTGCCGCGGCGGCAAGCTCCCCCGTCAGGACCGGCTTCCAAGTCTTCATCGGGCCGGTGCGCGAAGGGCGGCCCTTAACAGCCGTCGGTAAAGACGCACAGGTGGGTGTGGTTAGGTCCGCACTTACCTTCGCACGTAAATCCGCACGTACCTCCGCAAGTCCTCGCGCAGGTCGGGTCGCACGTGCAGTTCGTCCAGCAGGTGCCCTGATGGCATTGTGTGTAGCAGGTGCAGGTGACCTGACAGGTGCCCTGATTGCATTGTGTGGGGCAGGTGCAGGTGGGCTGGTTGCACTGTGTCGGGCACGTGAGGCAGGTGCCCTGGTGGCAATCTGTCACGCAGGTCTGACGGGTCGCGCAGTCGTCGTCGCAGCTAACGCGACCGGTGCCACCGCAGCCGCAGGTAATCGCGCAGGTACCACCGCAGGTGTTGCAGCTCCCCCCGCGAGTCTCGCAGTTGATATCGGTCGGGCCAGGGCCGCAGGACTCTGCTCCGTCGGTTACGCATGTCGCCAGAAGAGCGGGGCGGCGGGGGGATGCTCGCCGGCCCACCCGGATATCGAGGTCGAACTCGTCGCCGGCCCCCGCCTGGTGGGTCCGGGAGATGGTCCGCGTGGTGGTGACTTGGGCGCCCTTGCGGACGAACACCCGGGTCCCCCCCAAGCCTCCGAACGGTGACTGCTCCGGCGGCAGTGTCTCGCCATGAACGACGTCCGACTCCTGGATCTCGATGCTCGTGCTCATGTCGAGAGTCGGATACAGCAGCCAGTAGCCTTCCTTGGAGCTGCGGCCCAGCAGACCGGTATAGGTTGTCAGGCCGGCAGGCCCGCCGCCAGAAGCGCCCTTCAACCGAGCGACGACGCTCTCTTCCTGCAAAGGCTGCTTGGGGCCGTCAGGGTTTTTCTTGTCCGCCATGGAAGCCTCCCTGGCGCCGACGGCGCCGGAATCTCAGCTCAACAGCGTCACCCAGGTGCCCGTCCTCGGAGAGGGACTTCGTAGATCACAGCGTATAGGTAAATTCTATGGGAGTCAAGCAGTTTTTGGGAGTCCTTTTGGCTTTGATCGGTCCAACGACGATCAGGGGTTTCCTCCGAGCACGGCCTCAAAGGAGCAATTCAGGTCAGGTTTCCCGCTATGACGATATGTCCAAGAGTGCTTCTGGTCACGAGGGCCTGATGACTTCCGGTCCCTCACCCCGCGGGATCACCACAAGGCGTTCTCCGTCTACTTCAACGATCCCTGGGGACACCGGCTGGAGGTGACGACGTATGAGGCGGAGTGGGTTCGGGGGGCGGGTTCAGGAGCCTTGAAGCCGGCTGTATCCACTCGTGCTCAGGTACGACCATGCTCTGCCGAGGAGACGACCCGTGGAACATCTGAGCGCAGTTCACAGCGACCTCGAAATCCTCGAGGGGACACCCGTCTTTGTCGGCACGCGAGTTCCGTTCCAGACCTTGATCGACTACCTTGAGGAAGGTCAGTCGCTGGCCGAGTTCCTCGCCGACTTCCCCACGGTAGGCCGGGACCAGGCCATCGCGGCGCTGGAAAGAAACTATGCCAAATCGACAGCTTACCGCAGATGAGTTTGGGACGCTGTTCGCACCTCTCATGGCCGAGGTGAGGCAACGCCTCGCAGATCTGAGCGGCGACGACGAGAATTTGCTCTGGGCACTTCGCCGGAAGTTGTTTAAAGAGCTTACCTATGACGAGCGTGGTAAGCCGATATCGAGCGTGGATACAAATAACGCCGGTGAGAAATGCCGATGAAGCCGAGGCTCTACCTGGAGACCTCTATTGTCAGTTATCTGACCGCGAGGCCGAGCCGTAACCTGATTCGTGCCGCCCACCAACAAATCACGGCCGGGGCGGCATGCCGGCCGAGGCCTACGTCGATGCGGTCCATGTTGCGCTGGCGGCCGTCCATGGCCTGGACTACCTGCTGACCTGGAACTGCACTCACATCGCCAACGCCACTATGCGTGGTAAGATAGAGGCCATCTGCCGATTCGCCGGCTTCGAGCCGCCCGTCATCTGCACGCCGGTCGAGTTGGTGAAGGAACTCTGATCATGTCTCACAAGGATCCCATCATCGAGGAAATCCACGCTGCTCGCGAGGAAATCGCGAGGGAAGCAGACTACGACCTTGAGAAGATGCTGGAGAGAGCCAGAGAACGGCAGGCAGCCAGCGGTCTGCGGGCGGTGCGGCTACCTCCAAGAGAGGCCGAGCCCGCCAAAAAGGCATCCTGAGCAGTGAGCGGTCCGGCTCCCCAACCACCACCGGCCCCGAGCTCGCTTAGGTGTATGCTCCTGGCATGAGATCTACGACAACCCTCAAGCGGACCCTTCTCCTCA
This sequence comes from Thermoanaerobaculum sp., assembly GCA_021154885.1. Lineage (GTDB taxonomy): Bacteria > Acidobacteriota > Thermoanaerobaculia > Multivoradales > UBA5704 > DATARR01. The sequence goes on along the minus strand of JAJKHS010000001.1, from coordinate 38,640 downwards.
CCTCTCTCTGCGGCCTGATCCTTGTCGCCACACCGCCCCTGCGAGCCGCGGATCGAATGGCGGCTGGGCAGTGGGAATTCACGATGACGACCGATGGTGCGTCGCACACCGCCAGCCACTGCATAACCCCCGCCGAGGCCACCAGCGTGAATGGCGATTCCAAGACCGGCCGAGATTATGCCGAGAAGAAAGCGACTGGACGCTGTAAGGTCAAGTCGTACAATATCCAGGGCAACACCGTGTCGTACTCCTTGTCTTGCGGCGACAGATCCATTGACAGTACCCAGACGTACCACGGTGACTCCTCCGACGGCGTCCTGAAAACCACCACTGCCGATGGCAAAGTGGCCACCACGACCGTCAAGGCGCGACGATTGGGCGCTTGCCCGTAGGTGCTTGGCGTCTCCTTCTGAGGGAGCACGTACGGTCGGTTGGAAACTACCACCCTGGCTGACCCGACCAGACAAGACATGGGATCCTGACTCTCAGAAAAAGCAACGAAATATATGAGTCCCGCAATTAGTGCCAAAAAACGCTTGGTTCAGACGTTCAAGTTTCTAAAGGAACTGAACGAGCTTCGGAATCCGGTAGCGCGCGACTTGGCTGGGTCCGAGGTGCTGCGGCTGGATACGTGGCCCACGCATCCGTGTGTGCAGGTGCGCCGTGGTGATCGCGAGGAGGACGATGCCAACGACGCGGCTGAGACTGCGGAGATAGAGCCTCTCATCCGCGTCCAACGCGCGCAACTGACGCCTTGCCCGAAGCCACCCGATGTGCTGGAAGGCTGGCTGAAGCTGGGGTGGCAGTCGGTGGATACAGAGGCGGAAACGCTGGAATCACGGAACCTTCAGAATGAGGAGAGACAGACGATCACCATTGCCTTTGCAGACGACCCAGAGCGTCTCGGGGCGCTGAACGAGTGGGTGGCAGCGCGCACGAGTTGGGTCGCGGCTGAGCGGCCGGCGGTCGCGGCGCGGCGGCTATTCGAGCATATTCACGCGCTGTGGACAATGATGCAGCGCGAGGGCGACCGTGTGGAACTGGTGCTCGCGGACGGAGTGCTCGGTGTGGCGGAGCCCTTGATCCGGCACCCGGTGCTCATGCAGCGAGTGAACCTGGAGTTCGACTCGGCGGTGCCGGAGTTTCGCTTCAACACGGGAACGGAAAAGGTAGAGTTGCATCGAGCACTGCTCAGGCTGGTGCCGAGCATCGAAGGACGGATGATCGCTCACTTCGATAGAGAGTTGGAGGCTCAGCCGGTGGAGCCGCTCGGGGGCGAGCACACAGAGGGATTTTTCCGCCGGCTCGTACAAGGGCTGTTCAAGGATGGCGAGTTCCTCGACGGCAAGGCTCGCGGTACGGCGGTCAACCGGCCGAGCATCTGGCGTGAGCCTATGATCATCGTCCGCCCGCGAACGGCGGGCCTGAGCACGACGCTAGATCATATCTTGGAGGATTTGGAGGATAAAGATACGCAGGCCCCGGAAGGGCTGTCGCGCATTGTGGGGGTGGAGACAGAAAACATACCGGAGGTGCTGACTGGCGGCGATAGCGAGTTGCCACGGACACCGGCGGGGCCGGAGCCCGACATCCTTTTCAGCAAACCAGCGAACGCGGAGCAGTATCAAATCGCGGTACGCCTGATGAAAGCCAAGGCAGTGCTTGTGCAAGGCCCGCCGGGTACGGGCAAGACGCACACGATCGCGAACCTGCTTGGCTATCTGCTGTCACAAGGGAAAACCGTGCTCGTGACTGCGCACACGACGAAGGCACTGCGGGTGCTGCGGCGGCAAGTGGATCAAGCACTCCAGCCGCTCTGCCTGAGCGTGCTCGAAGGTGACGCGGACAGCCGGGCGCAGCTTTCGCGAGCGGCGCAGGACATCGCCAACCGGCTTTCGGGCTCGGATGCCGCCCGCCTGCGGGGCGAGGCCGGGATCCTACGCGACAAGCGGCGGAGATTGCTCGACGTCGCTGGCGCACTGCGGCGTCAGCTTCGGGATGCGCGGTTCAGCGAGGTCGAGGAAATCGTATTCGGCGGAGAAGGGCTGAGTCCGATCGAGGTGGCGAAGCGTGTGAAGGCGGGCGCGGATCGTGATGGCTGGATACCTGGGCCGCTGCAGCCGAGCATCTTGTGCCCGCTAACCGACGTAGAGGTTCGGCAACTCTACGCCTCCCAGGGGATCCTTGCGCCATATGACGAGGTACAACTTGCAGTGTCGCAGCCGCTGCTCGCGGAGTTGGTGACGACGGCGGATTTCCGATTGCTCGTGGCGGAACGAGCGGCCGCAGACTCACGCGCGAAAGCGCATCGGCCTGAGCTATGGGAACGCAATTCCGTTACCGGATACACTGCGGCGCAATTCCAGAATCTCCATCAGCGTGTCCGGCAGTCGGTGACAATGCTGGCCGAGGAACAGAGCTGGTTGCGTGAAGTGCTGTTCGCCGGGTGGGCGGGTGGCGGGTTGCAGGATGCGTGGCGGGACTTGCTCGCCGCTATGGAGACGCTAGCCGGTGAAGCCGGGACGGCTCAGCGTCTCATCATGGCGCATGGACCGGAGCTGCCGCAGGGTCGTCCAGTGGATGAGGTCGCGGCGATGCTGGTCGAGATCGTGACGTTCCTCGAAGCGGGCGGAGCATTCGGTTTGAAGACCAAGCTCATCCATCGGGCGTGGCATCAGCTAATCGAAGCGTGCCGCGTGGAAGGCCGGGCGCCGCGCACGCTTGATGAGTTCCGCGCGTTGCGTGCGCTAGCGAAGTTGGAGGAAAGCCGAAGCCGCTTCGCCTCGCGCTGGCGTCGCGCCGTGGAGAGCCTCGGCGGGCCGCCGGTCGAAAGCCTCGGCCGTTCGCCAGAGCGTGCGGCTCAGGGCTATGCGACAGAAATTCGGATGCGTCTCGAATGGCGGGGAACCGTCTGGGAGCCACTCATCAGCGAGTTGTGCGCCGCTGGATTTCGCTGGGACGTGTGGCTGGCCGCTCATCCTCCCGTGCCTGGCGATCACGGAGAGCTGGCAAGAGTGCAGCGCGCGGGATCGCAGGGGCTGACGGTGATTGTTGAGGCGCAGGCGGCGTTGCTGCGGCAGGCGGAGTTGTCGGCCGCGTTGCAGGCGCAGCGAGTTTACCTCGCCGGCTTTCCGCAGAGTGATGCCGCGTCGATCCTGCTCCAGGCGCAAGACGAGTGGGACTCTGAAAACTACGGGGAAGCCTGTCGCGAGCTCGCACGGCTTGAAGGTCTCCGAAGGGCGTATGAAGGGCGATTGGTTTTGCTCGCAAAGCTGGAAGTGGTGGCGCCTTCGTGGGCCCACGTCGTCGCTCAAAGGCACAAGCCCCATGACGCGGCACAACCGCCCGGCGATGCGATCTCGGCCTGGCGCTGGCGCCAGTGGCTCCAAGAGCTCGACAGGCGCGCGGCTGTACCGATGACCGAACTGCAAGAGCGGCTGGACCAAACGGAGGGCGAGCTGCGGCAAGTCGCGGCACAAATCATCGAGCACGAGACCTGGGCCGCGCAGCGTGAACGCACAGGGCTGCGAGAGCAACAAGCCTTGATGGGCTTCGTGCAAACGATTCACAAAATTGGCAAAGGAACAGGGAAGCGTGCACCGGAGCTGTTGCGACAGGCCCGGCAGCTTCTCGCTGCGGCTCGCCGTGCCGTGCCGGTTTGGATCATGCCGTTGAGCCGCGTATATGAGAGCTTCGATCCCCGGGAGACGAAGTTCGACGTGGTAATCATTGACGAGGCAAGCCAAAGCGATGTCACCGCGCTCGCGGCACTTTACCTGGGCCGGGAGCACGTCGTGGTCGGCGACAAGGAGCAGGTAACACCCGATGCTGTGGGTCAGCGTCTGGATGAAGTGCAGCGCCTCATCTCTACCGATCTTCAAGGAATTCCAAACAGTCACCTCTACGACGGGCAGACTTCGATCTACCACCTCGCTGAAGCGGCGTTCGGCGGTGTAGTCGCGCTGCGCGAGCACTTCCGCTGCGTGCCTGAGATCATCCAGTTCAGCAATCACCTGTCCTACAGTAACACGATACTCCCATTGCGTGAGCCTCTTTCGGCGAGCGTGCGTCCGGCGCTCGTGGCGTACCGAGTTAATGGATTCCGTGACGGACGCGCCAAGACGAACGGCGTCGAGGCAGAGGAGATCGCGTCGTTGCTCATAGCGTGCCTTAGAATCCCGGAGTATGCGAGGAATGAATCTGGACGTCCGGCGAGCTTTGGAGTTATCTCGCTGCTCGGCGATGAGCAGGCGTTGCTGGTTGAAAATCTCCTCCGCCTTCGGCTGTCGCCGGATGTTTTAGCGAGACACCGAGTCCTCTGCGGTAATGCGGCGCAGTTTCAGGGCGACGAGCGGGACGTAATCTTTCTTTCCATGGTTGATGGCCCTCCGGAGGACGGACAACTCTCCTACCGCGATGCCGGGCCCAAAGATCTCTACAAAAAGCGCTACAACGTGGCCGTGAGCCGCGCACGCAATCAACTGTGGATCGTCTATTCGCTCGACCCGGAGACTCACCTCAAAGGAGGCGATCTTCGCCGCCGGCTTATCGAGCACGCTCGCGATCCTCAGGCGCTCCTACGCTTGATGGAAGAGCAGGGCAAGCGAACCGATTCCGTTTTCGAGAAGTTGGTGCTGCAACGACTCGTATCCGCAGGGTATCGAGTGCAGCCGCAATGGCCGGTCGGAGCCTACCGCATCGACCTTGTTGTCGAAGGGCAGACTCGAAAGCTGGCAGTGGAGTGCGACGGAGAGCGATGGCACACGCCTGAGCAGCTTGACCGCGACCTCGAACGGCAGGCCATTCTTGAGCGGCTTGGATGGGCGTTTGTACGCATCCGCGGCAGCCTGTTCTTTCGTGACCCTGACGCGGCGATGGCCCCTCTGTGGTCGAGACTTAACCAACTCGGCATTGAGCCACTGGGGAACGACGACTCGACCGCACCTGGTTCAGCGGCGCCTTTGGTGGAAAGAGTTAGAAGGACCGCCGAGCAGATCCGTCAGGATTGGCGATCCGAGCTACTGAACACAAATGCGAATGAGAGCCGCGGAGACGAACCTGAAGAACGCCCAATAGGCACTCCAGCGGGCCGCGCTGGTGCGCGCATCTGAGTCTTGGCGTCGTTCGGCGACATAGAGTTCTGACGCTAACCATGACTCACAAGGATCCAATCATCGAGGAAATCCACGCCGCTCGCGAGGAAATCGCGCGGGAAGCAGACTATGACCTTGAGAAGATGCTGGAGAGGGCCCGAGAACGGCAGCCAGCCAGTGGTCTGCAGGCGGTACGGCTACCCCCGAGAGAGGCCGAGGCCGCCAAGAAGGCATCCTGAGGACGAGCCGGAGCGAGCACCGGTCTGCCGCCGCCCCTTCGGGGCTCTGGGATCTTAGGGGCGGCCTCTACCTGGGGCTGGCAAAAAACGCCAGCCCCAGGCTACATTCCTCCGGCCCTTCGGGCCGTGACTTCTGCTAAAATCTCCTCCCAGAAGGAGACGACCCGCCATGCCGATCTATGAATACCGTTGCCAGGACTGTGGAACCCGCTTCGAGATCCTGCAACGGCTCGGGCAGGGAGCGGACGGGGTGAGTTGCCCTTCCTGCGGCGAGGAGCGGATCGAGAAGCAGTTCTCGACCTTCGCGAGCAGCACCGCTGACTCCGGCCGGCGTGAGGCAGTTCCCGCGGCCGGGTGCGGCCCCGCCTGCCGCTGCGTCCACTGAGATCCAAGTCGCGGACGCGACTGCCCCGCGTCACCTCGCGCAGATGCAGGAGGTCGAGGCCGAATGACACAGAGAAGCTGCACGACCAACCAGGGAGATTGACATGAGAAAACAGGCTTTGAAGCGTCTTGTACTCAGCCGTGAGACTCTGCGCACCCTCAGCTCCCAGCAGGCCAGGGGTGTTGTCGGCGCGAACCCTACAGATGCCAGCGCCTGCAAGATGGCCGGCAGTTGTCGGGGTGAGGGCTGCACCAACGATCCGGAATTGTGCGCTCCCAGTTGGGTGGGCAACTGCGTCACCTACACCTGCTGACGTGCACGCATCGCGAGCCCTGACGGGGCGCGACGCCGCGCCCCTGATCGATCTCACTCCGGCAGTGCTTCTCTGCTAAAATCTCCTTCCAGGAGGAGAGGATCGCCATGCCCGGATAACCAGGGGCCTCGGCCAGGCGGGCGGACGTCCCGCGAGGAAGAACGAGTCGTCGGGCTGGTAGCTGAGGCGGCCCGGAGGCACTCCCCTCTGCAGCGCCAGCGCCGCCGAAGGAAGCTCGCGAATCAACAGGATGCGCTGGCGGAGGAGATCGGGCCAGGGCGCGCTGAGAGCAGATCGCCCGTAGACGCCCCTCCCCGCTTCTGTTAAAAGCTCGACCTATGCCGGCGCCGCAACTGAGCCGCGAGAGACCGGCCCCGCCGACCGGTCCCGCCGCGCAGGTCGTCGTCCTCGGCATGCACCGTTCCGGGACCTCAGTGCTCACCGGTCTCCTCCGGCTGCTGGGGCTCTGGGCCGGAGAGGAGGACGACTTTCCACCCGCGGACGACCACAACCAGGCAGGATATTGGGAGCATCGAGGCGTCTGGTCCGTCGACGAGGCGATCCTCCAGTCGCTCGGCGCGAGCTGGTCCGAGATCGCGGATCTCGACCTTTCCCGCCTGGGAGAGGGGTTGCGCGCCCGCTTCAGGGAACGCGCCAGGGAGATCGTCCGGGATCTCGACCGGCATGGCTCCTGGATCATCAAAGACCCGCGGCTCTGTCTGCTCTTCCCGTTCTGGCGGGAGATCCTCGAACGCCCGCTCTGTGTCCTGATCTATCGCGAGCCGCTGCCGGTCGCCCGCTCGCTGGCCGCGCGCGACGGAATTCCGATCCCCTACGGCATTGCGCTCTGGGAGCAGTACACGCGGGCGGCGCTGGCGTCCACCCGGGGCCTGCCGCGGGTCCTGATCTCCCACCGGGAGCTGATGGCCGATCCCGCGGCCATCCTCCGCCGGCTGCATCGCCACCTGGTGCAGCTCGACAGCCCGGAGCTCGCGCGCCTTCACGTTCCCGCCACGGAGGAGATCCGCGCCGTCGTGGACCCGGCTCTCGTGCATCATCCGCACGAGCCCGAGATCGAGCGTCTTTATCTCACCCCTCCTCAGCTCGATCTGCTGAATGCGCTGGCCAACGGCACCGCGCTCGACCTCGACCCGGTCCCGCCCCTCTCCGCCGGAGCGCGGGACCTGCTCGCCGCCTACCAGGGCCTGCTGGCCACGACACGCGGCCTCCACCACGCCCTCTCCTGGCTCGACGAGCTCGACGCCATCTTCTCCGCCATCCTGGATTCGCGGAGCTGGAAGATCGGCCGCGCCCTCACTGCCGCGATGAGACGTTTCCTCGGACGGTCGCGCACCAGCGCTCCCGAGCGCCGCGACCGGCTGATGGCGGAGGTCCGGAGCTGGCGGCAGGGCGATGAGGGGGATTGATGATACCGGCTCGATTATGCTCCAGGCCATGCGGTTCCTGAAGCGCCTGCTCGGCGGACGATTCGGCGGCAGAGACGACAGCGCACCCCGGCTCGACGAGAGCGAGATCGCCTTCCTGATCTGCGTCGAAGCGAACCGGCTCGAGCCCCAGGCACGCCTCCTGTGCGAGAGCATCCGGACGTTTGGCGGGCGCTACCGGCAGGCTCCGATCCTCGCCGTCTCACCCCGGCCCCACCTCGCGCCCGGCCCCGCGGCCAGGGCGCACCTCGAGGAGCTGGGCGTGACCTGCGTCGTGGAGCCCCTGAACGAGACCGGCAGCCCCTATGGCCCGATCAACCGCATCGTGGCCGGCGCCTGGGCCGAGACGTTCTCCTCACGGCCCTACCTCGTCGTGCTCGATACGGATACCGTCTTCACCGGCGAGCCGGGCTTCGTGCGCGCGGATGCGGGGGTCAGGCCCGTGGACGTCAAAGGCTCGGCGTCGAGCGGAGCCGGCGATCCGCTGGACGTCTATTGGGCCCGCATGTGCGAGCTCGGAGGCCTCGACCTGTCGCGACTCCCAAGGCTCGCCACGACGATCGACAAGGTCCGGATCCGCGCCTCGTACAACGGCGGGTTCACCGTGGTCCGGCGGGATCTCGGCATCCTTCAGAGGACGCGGGAGATTTTCTTCGCGTCCTTCAACGAAAACCTGCGCCCTTCGGCCGGCAAGGAGCTCGACGTTCTGGCGTCCACAGGCTTCGTCGGGCTCGATGCGAGCGAGTGGTGGGGGGCCAGCCAGGCCGCGTTGAGCATCGCGATAGGGTCCAGGACGTCCGACGTCCACGTCTACGACGAGCGCTACAACATTCCTCTCCATAGTCTCGTCCATAGCCTCGTCCATAATCTCACCGCTCCCGGCCGGTCCTGGCCCATGGATCCGGGCTGGGCGCCCATTCTGCTTCACTATCACTACCTGGCGGAGGTAGAGTACCAGGCGCAGCTCCGGCAGGTGCTGACCCGGATCGGGTGTTCCTCAGACGTGCTCGCATGGATCGAGGATCGACTTCCCCTTTTCAATGGCACCCAGGCCCCGGAGGATCTCAAGGAATGGCACGCGGTTGGGAAAGCAAGTCCGTCGAATCCCAGATCGAGGACGCCGCCTCGCACGCGGACCGGGGCGAGCGGCTGACGCCCGAGCAGCGCCAGCTCAGGCAGAAGCGCGAAAGCCTCGAGCTGTCGCGGCGGCGGGTGCTGCAGGACCTCGAAACGACCCGCTCCGCGGTCCGCCGCACCTCGCTGGAGCAGGCGCTGGCCTTTTTGGACAAGGAGCTTGCAGAGCTGCGACAGGACCCGGCGGGGTAGGCGCTCCCAGGAAAGAAGGACGTTGTGCGAAGATCCGCGGCGGAGTCTACCGACACTGCCATGAGGGACGCCTCTGCTTCCGAGATCCGCCGCCGTCCTTCGGCGCCCGAGACCGCTTCCTGGATTCTCGCCGCCCTGGCTCTGCTCCTCGTCCTCCACCTGCACCTGCTGTCGGCGCTGCTGGGCGGGCTGGCCGTCTACGAGCTGGTGCGCATCCTGAGTCGCAAGCTGTCCTTCATCCGCGGCCGCCGCGAGGCCGGGAAGCGCTTGGCGGTCGCCCTCCTTGCGGTGTTCATCGTCGCCGCGCTGGCCCTCGCCGTCGTCGGCGTCCTCGCATTCCTGCGTAACGAACCGGGGAGTCTTCCCGCCCTGCTCGCCCAGATGGCCGACATCCTCGAAACCTCCAAGGAGCACCTCCCCTCCTGGCTCGCCCGTGAGCTCCCCGCCGACGCCGAGGAGCTGAAGAATCAAGGGGTCGGCTGGCTTCGCGGACACGCCGGGGAGCTGCGGACCTTCGGCGCCGAGATCGGGCGGGCCCTCCTCCACGCGCTGATCGGCATGATCATCGGCGCCATGGTCTCGCTGCAAGAGGCGGGGGCCGCCGCGTCTCGCGCACCGCTGGCCCAGGCGCTGGCCGAGCGGGCCCGCCGGCTCGGGGAGGCGTTCCGGCGCATCGTTTTCGCCCAGGTGCGCATCTCGGCGCTCAACACCGCGCTGACCGCCGTCTACCTGGCCGTGGTGCTCCCCCTGCTCGGCGTCAGGCTGCCACTCGCCAAGACCCTGATCGCCTTTACCTTTCTCTCCGGCCTGCTGCCGGTGCTCGGCAACCTGATCTCGAACACGGTGATCGTCATCGTCAGCCTCTCTCATTCGTTGGGCGCCGCGCTCGGCTCGCTGACCTTTCTGGTCGTGATCCACAAGCTCGAATACTTCCTCAACGCCAAGATCGTGGGCACCGAGATCCAGGCACGGGCCTGGGAGCTGCTGCTGGCGATGCTGGTCATGGAGTCTGCCTTCGGCATGGCGGGACTGATCGCTGCGCCGATCTACTATGCCTATCTGAAAGACGAGCTCTCCGCTCGTGGGCTGATCTGACCGCGGCCGCAATCAGCGAGGGGGCTGGGAGCTCCGGCCGATCCCTCCTATCCCCGCCATGGCCAGCTCCTCGTGGAGGGGCTCGCCGCCCTTGACGGCGAAGTCGAGAGTGCGGGTGGGGAACGGCATGGTGATGCCGTTCTCGTCGTAGGCTTTCTTGATCCGCTCGATGGCGTCGCTGCGCGCCGCCAGGTAGTCCGCCTGCTTGGAGGTGAAGTCGATCCAGAAGCGCGCGACGAGGTTGATGGAGCTGTCCCCGAGCTCCTGGAAGAACATCTCCACGTCCGTATCCGCCTTGCGGGCCGGGATCTGCTCCAGGGTCTTCACGGTCACCCGCCGCACCTTCTCCAGGTCGTCGCCATAGGAAACGCCCAGCTTCAGGTCGACTCGCCGTTTTCCCGAGATCGTGTAGTTGGTGATCGGGTTCTCGAAAACCTGCTTGTTGGGGATGAGCACGAGCTGTCCCTCGGGAGTGCGGACCTCCGTCCAGCGCAGGTGGACCTTCTGGACGATGCCGAGGAAGTCCTTGGTCTGGATCAGGTGGCCGACGCGGAAGGGGTGCTCGATCGAGAGATAGATACCGGCCATAAAGTTGGCGGCGATGTCCTGGAAGGCGAAGCCGAGGGCGAGGCCCAGGATGCCGGCGCCGGCGAGCAGCGATGCCACGGTCTTCTGCAGCCCGAGGATGCCCAGCGAGATGAAGAAACCGGCGGCGAGCAGGGCCAGGAACACCGTCTGGGCGAGCAGCCGGGTCACCTGCTCGCTGTGGGAGATGCGGTGCAGCAGGCGCAACAGAAGGTTCCGCGCCAGCTTGGCGGCGAGCCAGAAGCCCACCAGCACGAGCACCGCCACCGCCAGGTTGGGCAACAGGAGGACGAATTGGCTCCCCCATCCCGTCACCTTCGCGATCAGCAGGTTCCAGGCGTTCCCGATCCCCATCTTTGACAGTAATTGCAAATCAGGGGCCAGGGGCGGCTGCGTCCCCCGCCCAAAAACCTCACCCCTGTCCCCTCTCCCACCGCCTCCCTCCGACCGGGAGAGGGGAACCCGGCTGAAGGTTCTTGCCTTTCTCCCTCTTCTCCCGGTCGGGGGGGAGTGCGGTGGGAGAAGAGGGTCGGGGTGATGAGGGGTCTTGGGCGGGGAAGGTCGGCGCCGGGGTGATTGGGGGCGAAGAGACCCTACTCGATCGCCAGCGCGATCTGATTCGCGAACGCCTCCAGGAGATGGAGCTGCTCGGGGTCGACGAGGCGCTGCGGGTCCGCGGGGTGGACGCCCAGCACGCCCACGATCCCCTGGGAGGTGCGCAGGGGGATGTAGAGCCCCTTGGCCGCGGGGAGGGTATCGGTGGTCTTGCCGGCCATGCGGCCGTGATCGAAAACCCACTGGGAGACGGCCTGCTCGCGGACGTCGAAAAGGAAGGTGACGCTTTCGGCCGCCCGCTCGGCCAGCCGGCCGCTGTCGTCCGGCAGCAGCAGCAGCACCTGGGAGAGGAAGACGGAGTGGATGTGCTCGGCCGCGGCTTTGAGCACGGCGTCGAGGTCCGGCGCCGCGGCCAGGTCGCGGCTCATGGCGTAAAGGGCCGCCGTGCGCTCCTCGCGGGCGCGGGCGGCCTCGGCCTGCCGGCGCAGACGGACGGTGAGGGTGGAGACAACGAGCCCTGTGGTGAGCATCACCGCGAAAGTCAGCAGGTACTCGGTGTCGGACACGGCGAACGTGTAGTACGGCCGCACCAGGTAGAAGTCGAAGCCGGCGACGGCGAGCACCGAGGCGAGGATCGCGGGTCCCCGGCTGAACCGGGAGGCAATGCCGACCACTCCCAGCAGCATGAGCATGGCGAGGTTGGTGGGCTCGAACCAGGGGCGCAGGGCGACGCAGAGGCCCGTCATCCCGGCCGTCACCAGCAGGGCCGCCACGTAGCCCCGGACGTCTCGTTCCGGGGTCCGCCGCGGCTGCGCCACGGGCCAGCCGCCGCCATCCTCGCCGGAGATGACGTAGACGTCGATGCCACCGCTGCCCCGCACCAGCTCGTCGCGCACCGAGCCGAAGAGCACGTCCCTCCAGCGGGAATGGAGGGGCTTGCCCACCACGATCTTTGAGACGTTGCGCCGGCGGGCGTACTTGAGGATCTCCTCGGCCGGGCGTTGGCCGGAGAGGGTGACGGTCTCGGCGCCCAGACGCTCGGCCAGGCGCAGGGTCTGCCAGACGCGGTCGCGGTCCGCCTGGGGCAGGCGCAGCTCGGCCGGCGTCTCCACGTAGACCGCCACCCACTCGGCCCGCAGCCGCTCGGCCAGCCGCCGGGCGCCGCGCACGAGCTGGCCGGCGGCCGGGCCGGAGCTGACGGCCACCAGCAGGCGCTCGGCCACCGGCCAGGTCTCGCCGATGTTGTGCGCCTGGCGGTAGAGCTGCATTTGGGCGTCCACCCGCTCGGCCGTCTTGCGCAAGGCGAGCTCGCGCAGGGCGATGAGGTTGCCGGGCCTGAAGAATCCCTGGACGGCGCGCGACGACTGCTCAGGGCTGTAGACCTTCCCCTCCTGAAGCCGCTTGAGCAGCTCCTCGGGAGGCAGGTCCACCAGCTCGACCTGATCGGCCCGCTCGAGGATGGAATCCGGCACGGTTTCGCGGACCACCACGCCGGTGACCTTGCCCACAAGGTCGTTCAGGCTCTCCAGATGCTGGACGTTGACGGTAGTCCAGACGTCGATCCCCTCGGCCAGCAGCTCTTCCACGTCCTGCCAGCGCTTGGCGTGGCGTGAGTCGGGAGCGTTGGTGTGGGCCAGCTCGTCCACCAGGACCACGGCGGCCCGGCGGGAGAGAGCGCCGTCGAGGTCGAATTCCTGGAGCTGGACTCCCCGGTGCTCGACGGCGTGGCGCGGCAGGACCTCCAATCCTTCGAGGAGGGCCTCGGTCTCCTTGCGGCCGTGGGTCTCGACCACACCCACCACCACGTCGATCCCGCGCCGGGCGAGCTCGCGGGCGCCTTCGAGCATGGCGTAGGTCTTGCCCACGCCGGCGGTGGCGCCGAAGAAGATCTTGAGCTTGCCCCGGCGCTCTCTCTCCTCTTCGGCGTTGGCGAGGGCCAGCAGGGCATCGGGATCGGGGCGGTCCGGCGTCATCGATCGAGGTCCAGGTTCAATTCCAGCACGTTCACCCGCGGCTCGCCGATGAGACCGAGCCACCTCCCTTCGACGTGCCGCTCCACCAGTTGGCACACGGCCGCTGGAGCGAGCCCGCGGGCAGCGGCGACGCGCTCGACCTGATAGAAAGCCGCGGCGGGGCTGATGTGAGGATCGAGGCCGCTCGCCGAAGTGGTCACCAGGTCCACGGGGATGGGTCCCTTGCCGGGGTGAGCGGCGCGGATACGGCCGACGTCCGCCTTGACGCGTTGGATCAGGTCCGGGTTCGTCGGTCCGAGGTTGGAGCCGCTGGAATTCGCGGCGTCGTAGGGGAAGGGCGACGTGGCCGAGGGGCGGCCCCAGAAATAGCGGGGACCGGCGAACGGCTGGCCGATGAGCGCGGAGCCGACGGCAAGGCCGCCCTTCACGATCAGGCTGCCGTTGGCCTGCCGGGGGAAAACCGCCTGGGCGATGCCGGTCACCACCAGAGGATAGATCAGCCCGGTCAGCACGGTGAGGACGAGGAAGATGAGGATCGCGGGACGGAGCTCTCTCATGGCTACACCAGCCTCAAAGCCTGCAGCAGGAGATCGATCAGCTTGATACCGAAAAACGGCACGATCACTCCTCCCAGGCCGTAGATCAAAAGGTTGTCGCGCAGCAGGCGCGAGGCCGTGTGGCGGCGGAACTTGACGCCCTTGAGCGCCAGCGGGATGAGCACGATGATGATCAATGCATTGAAGATGACGGCCGACAGGATGGCGCTCCGCGGGCTCGCGAGGTGCATGAGGTTGAGCCGGTTGAGCACCGGGTAGGTGGTGGCGAAGGCCGCCGGAATGATGGCGAAGTATTTGGCCACGTCGTTGGCGATCGAAAACGTGGTCAGCGTACCCCGGGTGATGAGGAGCTGCTTGCCGATCTCCACGGTTTCGATCAGCTTCGTGGGATTGGAGTCGAGGTCCACGAGGTTCGCCGCCTCCTTGGCGGCCTGAGTGCCGGAATTCATCGCCACCGCCACGTCGGCCTGGGCCAGGGCGGGAGCGTCGTTGGTGCCGTCGCCGGTCATCGCCACCAGGCGGCCGCCGGATTGATACTCGCGGATCAGCTTGAGCTTGGCCTCAGGGGTAGCCTGGGCCAGGAAGTCGTCCACCCCGGCCTCGGCGGCGATGGCGGCGGCGGTGAGCGGATTGTCGCCGGTGATCATCACCGTTTTGATCCCCATCTCCCGCAGCTCGGCGAAGCGCTCGCGGATGCCGCCCTTGACGACGTCCTTCAAGTGGATCACGCCCAGGACGCGCGGCCCTTCGGCCACCACCAGGGGGGTGCCGCCCGAGGTGGCGATACCCTCCACCCTGGAGCGCACGTCGGCCGGGAAGCCGCCGCCCTGGCCCACCACGAAGGTCTCCACGGCGTCGGCGGCGCCCTTGCGGATCTGCCGGCCCGCAAGGTCGACGCCGCTCATGCGGGTCTGCGCCGTGAACGGCACGAAGCGGGCGCCGAGAGCGTGGACGTCCCGCTCGCGCAGCCGAAAGCGCTCCTTGGCCAGCACCACGATGCTGCGTCCCTCGGGGGTCTCGTCGGCCAGCGAGGAGAGCTGGGCGGCGTCGGCCAGGTCCGTCTCGCTCACGCCGGCGGCAGGGAAAAACTCGGTGGCCTGCCGGTTGCCGAGGGTGATGGTGCCGGTCTTGTCGAGCAGCAGCACGTCCACGTCCCCGGCCGCCTCCACGGCGCGCCCCGAGGTGGCGATGACGTTCGCCTGGATCATGCGGTCCATTCCCGCGATGCCGATGGCCGAGAGCAGGCCGCCGATCGTCGTCGGAATCAGGCAGACGAGGAGCGCCGTCAGCACCGTCACCGTCACCGGCACGCCCGCTCCCGCCGCCTTGACGCTGTAGATCGAGAACGGCAGCAGGGTCACGGTGGCCATGAGGAAGACCAGGGTGAGGCCGGCGAGGAGGATGGAAAGGGCGATCTCGTTCGGCGTCTTCTGCCGCCTGGCGCCTTCGACGAGCGAGATCATGCGGTCGAGAAAGGTTTCTCCAGGGTTCGCCGTGATGCGGATCACCAGCCAGTCGGAAAGCACCTGGGTGCCGCCCGTCACCGAGCTGCGATCGCCGCCGCTCTCGCGGATCACGGGAGCGCTCTCGCCGGTCACCGCGGCCTCGTTGACCGAGGCGACGCCGTCGATCACCTCGCCATCGCCAGGAATCATGAAGCCGGCCTCGACGAGGACGACATCGCCTTTGCGCAGCTCGGTGGAGGCGACCTGCAAGAAGTTGGCATCGCGCCGCGGCGCCGCCAGCCGTTTGGCGATGGTGGTTTTGCGGGTCTTGCGCAAAGCGGCAGCCTGAGCCTTGCCGCGCCCCTCGGCGATGGCCTCCGCGAAGTTGGCGAACAGCACGGTGAACCACAGCCACACGCTGACGCCGAGGATGAACCCGGCGGGCGCCTCACCCTTGCCGGCGAGGGCCTCGATAAAGAGACCGGTGGTCAGGAAACTCCCCACGTACACGACGAACATCACGGGGTTGCGGAGCATCAACCGCGGGTCGAGCTTGCGAAACGAATCTTTGATCGCCCGGCGGACGATCTGGGGATCGAACAGGGAGGTCTGGCGGCGGGACATGTCAATTTCCTCCGGCCAGCATCTGCAGGTGCTCGACGATGGGGCCGAGCGCCAGTGCCGGGAAGAAGGTCAGGGCGCCGACCAGCACGACCGTGCCGATCAGCAGGACGACGAAGAGCGGGGCGTGCGTCGGCAGCGTGCCAGGACCTGCGGGGACCAGCTTCTTCTTTGCCAGCGAGCCCGCGATGGCGAGCGTCGGGATGGCCAGCCAGAAGCGGGAGAAGAGCATCGCGATGCCGCCGGTGACGTTGTAAAACGGAGTGTTGGCCGAGAGACCCGCAAAGGCGCTGCCGTTGTTGTTGCCCATCGAGGTGAAGGCGTAGAGGATTTCGCTGAAGCCGTGCGCGCCGGGGTTGGCGAGCCCCTTGAGGCCGGGCGGGACCACCACGGCAATGGCGGTGAAGAGCAGCACGATGAGCGGCATGATGAGGACGACGAGCGAGGCCATCTTGATCTCGTACGATTCGATTTTCTTCCCCAGGTACTCCGGCGTGCGGCCGACCATCAGGCCGGCGATGAAAACGGCGACGATGACGAAGATCAGCATGCCGTAGAGCCCTGAGCCGACGCCGCCGAAAATGGTTTCGGAAAACTGCATCAGGAACAGCGGCACGAGGCCGCCGAGCGGCGTGTAGGAGTCGTGCATGGAGTTGACCGAGCCGTTCGAGGCCGCCGTGGTGGTCGCCGCCCAGAGCGTGGAATTGGTGATGCCGTAGCGCACCTCCTTCCCCTCCATGTTGCCGCCGGGCTGCGACGCGCTCGATTGTTGATCGACTCCCAGCCGGTCCAAGGCCGGATTGCCGCGCTGCTCGGCGCTGTAGCACAGCGCCAGCAACGGCAGGAGGATCAGCGTCATGGCGGCGAGCACCGCCCATCCCTGCCGGGTGTCCCCCACCATGCGGCCGAAGGTGTAGCAGAGGGCGGCCGGTATGAGCAGGATCGACAGCACCTCGAAGAAGTTCGAGAGCGGCGTCGGGTTCTCGAACGGATGGGCGGAGTTGACGTTGTAGTAGCCGCCGCCGTTGGTGCCGAGCTGCTTGATGGCGATCTGCGAGGCCACCGGCCCCACGGCCAGCACCTGCTCGGTGACCGGTTTGCCGCCGGCGTCATGGGTCGCCTCGACCAGGGGCACTGTCTTGTAGGACGAGAAGGTCTGCACCATGCCCTGCGAGACGAGGACGAGCGCCAGGACGAGCGCCAGCGGCAGCAGGATGTAGAGATGGGTCCGCGTGAGGTCGACCCAGAAGTTGCCGATCGTCTTCGCGTTGCGGCGCGCCAGGCCGCGGATGAAGGCGACCAGCACCGCCATGCCCGCCGCTGCCGAGCCGAAGTTGTGGACGGCAAGGCCTGCCATCTGCGTGAGATAGCTCATCGTGGACTCGCCGCCATACCCCTGCCAGTTGGTGTTGGTGGTGAAGCTCGCGGCGGTGTTGAACGAGGAGTCGGGTGTGACCGCGCCGAGCTGCTGGGGATTCAGCGGCAACCACTGCTGCACGCGCTGCTGCAGGTACAGGACGATGAGGCTGACCACGCTGAACAGCAGCAGGGCAAAAGCATACCCTTTCCAGTCCATCTCCTCTCCCGCCCGCACGCCGCAAAGACGATAGGTCAGCCGCTCGACGGGACCCAGGATCCGGTCGAGGCCGAACAGCGACTTACCCTCGTATACCCGCGCCATCCAGGCGCCGAGCGGCTTGGCGAGCGCCAGCAGGACGACGAAGTAGAGGATGATCTGAAGCAGTGCATTGGCAGTCATCAGAAGCGCTCCGGTTTGAGCAGGGCCACGAACAGGTAGACGGTCAGGAAAAGCGTCACCACGAGGCCGAGGACGTAAAGGCCGTTCATTTCTTCTCCTCCTGCGCCGGCTCCAGAGAGGCGCAGGCGCGCACGAACCACCACGACGCCGCGAAGAAGCCGAGGACGAGAGCGATAAAAGCGATGTCCATGGGAACGCCTCCTTTAGAAACGGGCCGCGACCCCGAAGCCGAACAGCCAGTTGGGGGCATCGGCGGTCAGGCCGCGGTCGAAGCTCAGGTCCAATTGGACGTCATTCGAGATCAGGTACTTGATGCCGCCGCCGAGGAACGACGCGTCGCTCGCCCCGGCGAGGTGGGTGGCCACGTAGACGGCCTCGCTGTAGGCGTTCCACTTCGGGGACGGCAGCGAGCGGCCGAGGGAGACGGCGAAGGTCCCCTGGCCATAGCGGCCGTCGCCGGATGGGCCGTTCAGATAGCCGGCGAGCGCGCCGGCCCCCCAGCCGTTCGCCAGGTTCCATTCGGCCATGGCGTTGAGCTGATAGACAGGATTGTCCGCCGTGAAGCCCTTCTCGCCGGTCGGCAGGATGACCGAGGGGATGAGGGCGAAGGAGGGACGCGCGCCCTGGTTGTCGAAGAGATGCCACTTGGCACCGACCTCCAGGTCGCCATAGCCGCGGTCAGTGGCTGTATGGCCGTTCGCGCGTACACGCACCTCGTTGTAGACGGGGCCGTCGAGCCGCAGCTCGAAGTTCTGCGTCACGCCGTAGCGGACGAGGCCGAAAAGGCTGGTCAATCGGGTATCCACACCGCCGCTGCTGTCGAGCGTCACGGCGGGGATCCCCCACTCGGTCTGGAAGACGCCGCGGCCGACGGTGAGACTGCTGAAGAGGAGTCCGGGACGGTCGGTGACGATCGGCGAAGGCGCGGCGGCCTGCCCGAGGGCCGCACCGGCGGGAAGCAGCAACAGCGTGGATATCGTGAGGGTGCGAAGAGCTGACATTGCTTTTCTCCAATCTGCCGTTTCTCTTTTTGGAGGGTGGCAGGCTCAGGATAGCCGACGGAGGCTTAAGAAATCCGGAGGAAGATCGAAACAGTTTCTAAAGCTTCCGGAAGCGTTCCCTTTCGAGATCAGTCCACCGACGCCGGAAGCGTGAACCAGAAGGTGGCTCCCCGGCCCTCTTCACTCTCGCAATGGATCTCGCCGCCGTGGGCCTGGACGATGTTCCGGGCGACGGCGAGGCCGAGGCCGACGCTGCCCAGGTCCTGGGTTCCCGGCACTTGGTAGAGAGGCTCGAAGATGGCCTCGTGATACGCCGCGGGCACGCCGGTGCCGGTGTCGGTCACGCTGAAGCGGGCGCGGCCTTCCCAGGGCTCGACCCGCACCGTCACCGCGCCGCCGGCTGGCGTGTGGGCGAGGGCGTTGCGCAGCACGGCCGGCAGCAGCAGCCGGACCCGCTCGCGATCGGCGAGCACACGGGGCGCTTCCGGGTCCACGTCCGCCGTCAGCTTCACCTGCTGCTCCTCGTAACGGTGAGCGAGCTCGCGCACGGCGTCCGTGACCAGATCGCCCGACGGAATCGGCTCGAGCTGGAGCTGCTGGCGGCTCTCCTCCAGACCCGACATGGCCTGGAGGCCCGCGGCGATCCCGCCGATGCGCTCGGCGTCAGCGCGGGCGCCGGCCAGGCGCTGTTTCTGGTGGGGCGTCAAGGGTCCGAGCCGTTCTTCATCCAGGGCTTCCAGAGCCGAGCGCAGGGGATTGAGCGCCTTTTCGACGTCGTGAGCCGTGTTGGCCAGCAGACCGGCATGGACCTCGCTGCTGCGGAACCGGTCCGTGGCGTCCTCCAGCATCAGCACCAGGGCCTCAGGACTGCCTTGACCGTTGCTCAGGACCGTGCCACCCGGCAGGAAGAAACGCTCGCGGCCTTCGATGGCGAGCCGGATGGAAGCCTCCACGCCCCTCTTGGGCAGGCGTCCGGCCTCGATCTGGTCGAGCAGCGGGAGGAGCCATTCGCGGTGTTGCTCGGGGAGGGGCTCACCCGGCCAGAGGGCGAGTTGGGAGGAGGCGGACTGGTTGGCGAGCTCCACTTTACGGTCGGGGTGATCCAGAGAGATCGCGGCCACCGCTTCGGGGAGCTTGTCGAGGGCGGACTGCGAGATCCGCTGGGCACGCAGCAGGCGGGCCTGGTCAGTCTCCCGCAGCTCCCGCAGACCGGCGGCCATGGAATTGAAGGCGGCCGCGAGCTCGCCCAGCTCGTCCTGCGAGGTGACCGGGACGGCGAGGTCGAGATGGCCTTTCTCGATCTCCCCCGCCGCCCGGGTGAGCCGCTCCAGCGGCCCCAGCATGGCGTGGGAGAGGAAGAGGATGGCCAGGCCCGCGACCGCAGTGCCGGCGAGCAGCAGGAAGGCCATCTCGCGGCTGGCATCCTTCGCGAGCTTGCGGGCGCGATCGTTGGCGTCCACCATGTTCCGCTGGTTGAGATTCAGGACCTCGTCCGCGGTCCCCTTGATCTGCTGGAAGGTCGGGAAGAGCTGGCGGAAATACAGAGTGCGCCTCTCCTCCAGGGGGGCGTTGGGGTCCAGCACCCGCTCCAGCACGGGCTGATAGGAGGTGTAAAGCTGCTTCAGGCGCTGCGCCCGCTCCCCCTCGCCGGGCAGGGTAACGTTGCCGAGCTCCGTCTTCAGGGCCGCGTCGAAGCGGGGGCGGTTCTGCTCGGCGATCGCAAGCCCCTGCTGCGGCTCGCCGGCCAGGGCGAAGAGGGCGCCGCTGTCCATCCTTTCGAGGGCTTCCTTCATCCGCTCGCTGGCGATGACGCTCTTGTAGTTCTCGCGCAGGATGACGTCGATCGAGCCGCCGAGCTCGTCGAGCAGCGAGATGCTCTGCACTCCCACGGCGATCAGGATCGCCAGCAGCAGCACGAATCCCAGCGTGAGCTTCGTGCGCAGCCCGAGGCCTGAGGGTTGGTTCGGTGCGTTCGCGTCCATGGCAGCCAGTGTCGGCTGCATGGGGCAAGGAAGTCCGGAAGAAGTGCGAAAGAATTCCTAAAGATTGGGGGGCGGGCCTTCTCCGCCTCTCCAGGGCGGCCCTCATCACCCCGGCCCTCTTCTCCCGGCCTCCCCCCCGGCCGCCGGGAGAAGAGGGAGTGGTTAGTCTTCTAACGGCCCCTGCAAGATCCCCAAGTCAAGAGCGGGGTTGGAAAAGATCGGCTCTTCGTCACGCACCTGCCGCACCAGAAACAGTTCCCGCCCAAACCGACGCGTCCCTTCTCTTACCGCCTCGGCATCAGTGTCGAAGACACCGATCAGATCGGTGTCATTAATCAAGACGACCCGACCGAGCGGCAGCTCGCCTTTTACCTTATAATAGACTTAAAGCTCTT
The DNA here is from genome assembly GCA_021154885.1 of Thermoanaerobaculum sp. Taxonomy (GTDB): domain Bacteria; phylum Acidobacteriota; class Thermoanaerobaculia; order Multivoradales; family UBA5704; genus DATARR01. The sequence goes on along the minus strand of JAJKHS010000001.1, from coordinate 17,871 downwards.
TTTCGAACATGGCGTCACTCCACCAATTCTGCCAGAAACCTATATCCCACCCAGGGCTCCGTGCCGATATAACGCGGATTGGCCGGATCAGGCTCCAATTTGCGGCGCAACGATCCGACGTGGACACGAACGGTGTCGACCGTGGTGGCCGGAGCGCCTTTCCAGACTTTGGCGATGATCTGGCGCAGGGTCACGGGCCGGCCGGCGTGCCCGGCCAGCAGTTCGAGGATGGCGAGCTCGGTGGGGGTGAGGCGCACATCCTGGCCGTCGCGGACGACGGTGCGGCGGGCGCGGTCGATCTCCAACCCGGGGAAGCGGAGCACCTCCACGGCGGGTCCGGCCTCGGCGCGCCGGATCTGGGTGCGGACGCGGGCCAGCAGCTCGCGCAGGGAAAAGGGCTTGGTGACGTAGTCATCCGCCCCGCGGTCGAGGGCGCGGACCTTGTCCTCCTCCTCGCCGCGCACCGAGAGGACGATCACCGGCGTGCGATCGATCCGGCGCACGGCGGTGATCACCGCCAAGCCGTCCGCCCGCGGCATGGCAAGGTCGGTGATCACGAGGTCGGGCCGGCTCTCCTCGAACCGCGCCTTGCCTTCGAGACCATCGGCGGCGGCGACCGTGTCATAGCCGGCGGCGGCCAGCTCGCGGCTCAGGGTCTGGCGGATCGACGAATCGTCGTCCACCACCAGAATCAGGGGAGTTCCCCGGGTCACGCTTCCACCCGCGAATCAGACTTCCTCTTCGATAATAAGACGCTTTTCCTTCATGATCGCCACCCACTCCGCATAGCTCAGAGGGCAATAAGCCAGATCAAGGGTCTGCCGATGGGTCAGTTGCAGGTCATCCGGCAGGTGCCCATGACCGGTATCCTTGCTGGAGCTCCTGCGTAGACCAAACTCAACCACGAGCATGTCGTCGTAAAATACTTGCGCGAGATCATGAGCCTTGCGCGACTTTATCACCTTGGCCTTCAGCTTTTTCACGATCTTGTCGGCATGCTCTTTCGTGATCTTCTGCGGCATCGAGAAATTCCCTCAGCACAGCAAGTTGCCTGGCCGGTTTGGGGCCCAGCCTGGAACCAGGCAGAGCACGAAGGCTGTCGAAGACGTCGAGGATCAACTCCTTGACGTTCATGTAAGCTTCTTGTTGGGTATCTCCTGATGTATTGATGCCGGCATCCATGAACGAAGCTCGAAAATCTTCGGAATACTGCTGCACGACGACAGGGATGGGCTTCAAGAGCCTGTAGGGTTCCGGCGCAAAGGTCTCGATGTGGAGATTCACGACGCTGAGGACCGCCGCCTCTTCCATCCTGGCCACTCGGGCTCGCAAATCGCGCCAATCCTTTTCAGCTAGTTCCATGGCGACCTCCTGCCGGCACTATCCGCCTCAGTGCTCAATAGTACCGCACTTCAACCCTCCACCTCCTCCGGCTCCGGCGCCGCCGGCAGGATCAGCCTGGCGATGGTACCGCCTCCGGGCCGGTCGAGGAGCGCCAGGGAGCCGCCGTTGGCCTCGGCCAGGCCGCGGGCGATCTGGAGGCCGAGACCTCCCGAGGCGCTGTCGCCCGCGGCGGCGTCCGCGTTCCGCCGCAGGTCGCGCGTCCCTTGAAGCATGCGCTTCACCCCGGGCGGGAGCCCGGGCCCGCGATCCAGAACCTCCAGCCGGATTCGCTCCCGGTCCTCCGGATCGCGGCCGGCGGCGAGCTCCAGCGGTCGTTCGGGAGGTGCCGCCCGCGCCGCGTTCTCCAGCAGGTTGACCAGCGTCTCCAGCGCCAGCGAGGGATCGGCCCAGGTGTCCGGGCAGCTCCGCTCGACCCGAACCTCGACCGGGCGGCCGGCGAGGATCAGCGACAGATTCTCGCGGGCGGCGCGGAACAGGGAAGAGGGCGGCACCGGCTCGGGACGAGGACGGGCCACTCCGGCCTCCAGCCGCGCCAGGGACAGCAGATTGTCAATGCGGCGCGAGAGGCGCTCCTGCTCCAGCGACAGCCCGCCCAGACTGGCGAGGGCGTCCGGCTGATTGGCGAGCCGCCCTTCGAGGCTCTCGATCTCCAGCCGCATGGCCGTGAGCGGCGTGCGCAGGTCGTGGGAGACGGCCCGCAGCAGCGACGTCTTCAGGGTGTCGCTCTCCCGCACCGCCTCCAGGTGGGCCGCCTCGCCGAGCAGGCGCTCGCGCTCGATGGCCAGGGCGAGGAGGCGGCCGGCGGACTCCAGCACCGTCCGTGGCGCGAGCCTCCCCCGCGCCACCAGGACGCCGTTGACCGTGCCGCCGACATGAAGGGGGAGGTACGCCGTGCCGCCGGCCTCGGCGATCTCCCGCGTCTCCAGCGCCCTCTGCAAGAGGTTCCTGTCGACCTCTGAATCGCCGCCGAGGGTGGTCACCGGTGCCTCCTCACCCGCGAGGTAGAGTCCGCCGGATTCGGCACCGATGGCCTGAAGCGTCCGCGCCGCGGCCTCACCCAGGATGCCAGGCCGCTGGCTGGCCGCGAACAGGCCGAAGCAGAGGTCGTAGAGGATCTCCACCTCCCGCCGCCGGCTCTGGGCCTCCTCCGCCCGCCGCCGGGCCGTGGCCACCAGCCGGCTGGCCACGGTCGAGGCGACGAGGAAGGTGATGAGCGCCACCCAGTTCGACGGGTCCTGAATCGTCAGCGTGCCATAAGGCGGGAGGAAGAAAAAATTGAAGCAGGCCATGGCCACCAGCGAGGCGGCGGCCCCCACTGCCCAGCCGCCCCAGGTGGCGAGACCCAGAACCAGCAGCAGGTAGGCAAAGCCGGCCGTGGTGGCGTTGGCGCCCGCGAATCGCGCCAGGAGGGTGACCAGCGCCGCGGCGACCGGGAGCGCAATCCACGCCAGCCCCTTCGCGTTGGCAGCCATAACGCAAGTCTATCCCTTCGCCCCCAAGTCCCGACCTTCCGGGGCGGCGGCACCGCTGAGACCTGCCACCTGTGTCGGGCGTCACACTCCCCTGGGACCGCTGGCGTCCCGCCGGCCACTAACTCCGCTTTTCAACGGCGGGACGCCGGACCGTCTCCGGAGCGGCGACACCGATCCCCTCTACCACGACCCGGACCGGGCGACCCGGCTGCCCAAGGGCAGGGCCTTAATGCCCGGCTTTGCATCTCTCGGTGGATGTAGAATTGACGGATCAACCCCGAGACACCACGAGAGGCCAGCGAATGCCAGCCGAGTTCGACGTCTTCTTGAGCCACACACGCCGGGAAAAGCAACTGGTGGAGGAGATCGGCGCGCGGCTTCGAGGCCAAGGGTTGCGCGTCTGGCTCGACACGTGGGAGCAACGGCCGGGCTTCCCCTGGCAGGAAGGGCTCGAGGAGGCGGTTCGGAAGTCGCGAGCTGTAGCGGTGTTCGTAGGAGAGGGCGGTCTGGGCGCCTGGCAGGAGTCGGAGATGCGGGCCTTCATCGCGCGATCGAGGAGGGAGGAGGTCCCGGTGATCCCCGTCTTGCTTCCTGGCTGCCCGGACTCCCCACAGCTCACCTTCTTCCTGGAAGCCTTCACCTGGGTGGACCTGCGGCAAGGACTGACCGAGGACGGCCTCGCTCGACTCGTCTGGGGCATCACTGGCAAGAAGCCTGAGGAGATAGGAATAGTTGCCGCCGCGCCAAGCGGGCACCCGGCCCTCCCCCACACCCTGAAGGCCACAAGGGCTCGGTGGAGTTGGGGCATCGGGCTATCCCTCCTGGGAGTGGTCCTGACACTTGCTGCATGGCTCTGGCCGCGTTCGCCAGCATCTCCCTTACCGCCTCCGAAGCCGGCGCTTTACTCCGTCCGCGTCCAGGTTCTGGACCCGCAAGGCCAGCCAGTCCGCGGGTCCACGGTTCGCACTTCGGCTGGCAACGAGCCGCACCTACTCCCGGACGGATGGTGGGAGATCCAGGTCCCCGCGGCAAAGGTCCCGGCCGACGGCCAAGTCTCGCTGTGGGCAGAGCACAAGGAATGGAGAGGGAATCGTATGAATCTATACCTGGGTGAGGAGCCGAATCCACAGGTCGAGATCCACCTGAAGGCGCCGGAGACCCGGCTTCGGGGCCAAGTGGTTGACGAAAACAACCGAGCCTTAGCGGGAGTCCGAGTTACGCAGCAAGACGGCGCGCCGATGGAAGCGACCACGGACGCGGAGGGCCGCTTCGAGCTCACGCTATCGGTGCCGCAGGGTAAGCGAGTTGGATTACGGGCTGAGCACTCGGGCTCGGCTCCGAAGGATACTTTCTGCTACGCAGGTAGCGATAGTTGCTCGATCGTCCTGGAGAAGAGATGAGACGAACTTTCTACGCCCTTGGCTTACTTCTAACGGCTGCGACGCTTGCAGCGGCCGGCGGGACGCGGATTCTCCTGATAGCTCGCGATCACGAAGATCACCCGCTCCCCGGCGTCCGCTTCGCTTTCGAAGGGATCGAATCCAAAGCGACCAACCAGGCTGGAGCCACCGAGTTGGACCTGCCGACCGAGCATCAGCCGGGCCAGCCGATTAAGCTTCTTTTACTACCCAGCTCCAAGCGGTCCGAAGAATGGTTTCTCGTCAATAGCCAGGTCAACATTCCAAACGGAGCAAGCTCTGCAGAAGTGGTGCTCATGCAGCGTAGCGTCTTCCGCCAAGTAGCAGCGGAGGCGCGAGACGCGCGGAGAACAAAGGCCGCTCGATCAGGCGAGGCTACCGTGGAGGATCGAAGGCAAGCCCTCATTAGTGCTGCGGCGCGCCACGGCCTCAGCGCAGAACAAGTGGAATCCGCAGTCCGCTCGTTCGCTGAGACCCAAGATCCCAAGGACCGAGGCATCGTGGCTTACCTAGAGGGTCACTATCTCCAGGCCGAAGAACTCTTGAACGGGGTAGCCGAAAAGAAAGAACAAGACTTCGTCGAGACGTTGCGTTATCTAGGGGTTGCTCAGTACCAGCAAGGGAAGTACCGAGCAGCGGTTAGCTCTTTCCGCAAGGCTCTCTCTTTGCACGGCGAATCCGCGGTTCTGCTGAGCTGGCTCGGTAACTCGCTCCGTGAGTTAGCCGAGTGGACCGAGGCCGAGCGGCTATTGCGTCAGGCGCTCGACATTGACGAGAACAGTTACGGGCCGGAACGCTCCGAAGTTGCGACCGACCTCAACAACCTAGCTGAGTTGCTTCAAGCTACCAACCGTCCCGCCGAAGCCGAGTTGCTGATGCGCCGAGCACTCGCCATCGCCGAGAAGAACTTCGGGCCGAAACACCCTAACGTGGCAGACGCCCTCAACGATCTGGCACTGCTGCTTCAGGCCACGAACCGCTCCACCGAGGCCGAGCGGTTAATGCGCCAAGCGCTCGACATTGACGAGAACAGTTATGGGCCGGAACACCCCAGCGTCGCGACCGACCTCAACAACCTGGCCCTGCTGCTTAAGCTCACGAATCGCCTCAAGGAGGCCGAGCCACTGATGCGCCGGGCGCTCGCGATCATTGAAAAGAGCCTCGGGCCAGAGCACCCTAACGTCGCGATGTCCCTCAATAACCTGGCCGGTCTTCTCCGAGCTACGAACCGCCTCACAGAGGCCGAACCGCTAATACGCCGGGCGCTCGCTATCTTTGAGAAGAGCCTCGGGCCAAACCATCCCGTAGTCGCGACAGCCCTCAACGGCCTGTTCCAGCTACTCCTGGCCACAAACCGCCTCGCAGAGGCCGAGCCTGTGGTGCGTCGGGCTCTCGCGATCGACGAGGCGAATCTCGGGCCGGAAGACCCCAACGTCGCCCGAGACCTCAACAATTTGTACTTGTTGGTCAAGCACACGAACCCAGTCGAGGCCGAGTCGCTGATTCGCAGGGCACTCGCGATCGATGAAAAGAGTTACGGACCGGAACATCCCAACTTAGCCCGAGACCTCAACAATCTGGCCCTGCTGCTCAAGAACACGAACCGCCCCACCGAGGCTGAGCCGCTCATGCGACGAGCTCTCGCCAACCTTCTAGAGTTCAGGCACCGCACTGGGCACGAGCACCCAAACTTGGCAGCGGTACTAAAGAACTACACGGAGTTCCTCAAGGAGATGGGCAAATCCGACGCTGAGGTCGACGCGACAATCGAAATGCTGGCCCGTTCACAGGAATGACGCGCCTAACCGGAGGCGGGCTGCAAAAACTACGTGGTCCGTGGGTCGGCTCCGCTGATGGATCCGCTGCCCATCGGTCGCGTGGAGACGTGACATAATAGGCCGGTCATGGCGAGCACGCACGACGATTTCGAAGCCTGGACCGACGCCCGCCTGCGAGCGTGGATCCGGGCTCGCCTCGAAGACCGCCTGCTGCCGGACGAACGCCCCTCCGGCCGAGAGGAATTTCCCCTCTGGATGGAGCTGGCGAGCCTCGTCGATCAGGCATGCCGGCCTCACGTCCTCGGTCTGGACGCAGGGCAGGCGGCCCGGATTCGCCAGCTCGCCAGCGAAGAGATCGCCGAATTCCTGAAGCAGCCCAAGGTCAGTGCCGCAGACCTCGGCCGGGGATTGCGGGTGCTCCTGAGGGGGGGCGAGATGGCCGAGCGGCCCCGGGAGCTCCAACTCAAGGTGGGGCCCGTGCTGCTCAACCTGGTCGAACTCCTGGAGAGCGGCTCGAGCGCAAACGTCGAGCTGTTGCGAATGGTGCTGGCATCTGCCTGGGCCATCTCGCTTTCTCTACCTCAGGATCTGGTCAACCGTCTCGTCTTTCGCGACGATCTCCTGCCCTGGGTAATTCCCTTTCTGCGGGCCAGCGACGACCGCAGCCGTCACCCTCGCACCGTCGCTCGCGCCCTCGCCCGGTACGAGCCCGGCTCCCGCGAGGAGCAGGATCTCCTGTTGTGGACCGGCGAATCTCTCCCGGAGACCGCGAGAGAGCTGGACCTCTGGCGCAGCGCCTTCGAACAGGCCGCGGCGGTTGCAAGCCTCGACCCGGTCAGGGTCCGGCGGTGGCTGCTGGATCTGGGCGTCATCCACGCCAACAAGGTGGAGACCCCGTCCTTGACCGCCCCCTAGTTCCCCATCCCCAGCCTCCCCTCCAATCCCGCCTTCACCGCCGGCCACTCCTCGGCGAGGATGCTGAACATCATCGTGTCGCGGAGGAGACCGTTGGAGCGCATCTGGTAGCGGCGCAGCACGCCCTCGCGTCGGGCGCCCAGCTTCTCGATCGCCCGCTGGCTGTGGAGGTTGTTGACGTCGGTCTTGAACTGGACGCGCGCCGCTCCCAGCTCCTCGAAGGCGTGGCGCAGCAGGAGGTACTTGCTCTCCGGGTTCACCTTTGAGCCCTGGTGCGACTTCGCGATCCAGGTACGGCCGATCTCCAGGCCGCGGTGGGCCGGGCGGATCTCCAGGTAGCCCGTCATCCCCACGGCCTCCAGCTCCGGCTTGATCCGAATGAGGAAAAGCAGCGTGTCGGGACGGGCGAGGCCATCGCAGAGCCACTCCGCGAAGGCGTCGAGCCCATCGTCCCGCGGCCAGTCCAGGGTATGGCGGAAGATCTCCGGATCGGCCTTCGGCCACAGCTCGGAGGCGTGGCCGGGCGTCAGCGGTTCGAGGACGAGGGCGGGGCCTTCGAGGCGCACGGGCTGGACGTTCATGGGTCCCTCAGTCTATCGTGCGGGCCGGAGGTCCGACCTTGAATTCAGCATCCCTCGCGCGCCGCTCGGCGCTGTCATGGCTGCCGCTCCTGTTCGTCCTGGCCACGGCCGTCGCCGCCTGGGGCCAGTCGGAGACGCCAAAGCCCGCGGCGCCCGAGGTCGCCGCGCCGCCGGCACCTCCGCCGCCCGTGGTCCGCATCCCCGACCGCGGCGACTTCAGGGTCGTCTACGAGAGGTCCAAGAACCCCGACTATCAGGGTCTGCAGCAGATCTTCAAGGAGACCCAGCTCCTGGAGGAGACGGTCCGGGCCTTGAACGGGACGCTGGCGATGCCGGCCGACGTCACGGTCTCGCTGCGGGAGTGCGGCGCCTCGGACGCCCCCTACGAGCCCGACAAGCGCCGCCTCTCCATCTGCTACGAGCTGGTCGACGCCCTCTCCGACCTGTTCACGGCCGGCGCCAGCAGCGAGGAGGACGTCCAGCAGGCGGGGACCGCCGTGGCCGGGGCCACGCTCTTCATCTTCTTCCACGAAGCGGGGCACGCCCTGATCCGCCTCGACGGCCTGCCCATCGCCGGCCGCGAGGAGGACGCGGTGGACCAGCTCGCCACCGTCCTCCTCCTCGCAAGCGGCAGGGAGGGCGAGAAGGCGGCCCTGGACGGCGCCTCCACCTTCCTCGCCCGCGAGAAGGACGCCAAGAGCCAGGCAGCGCTCGCCCGGCTGGCCTTCTGGAACGCGCACGCCCTGGACCCGCAGCGCTTCACCAACATCATCTGCTGGGTCTACGGCAAGAACCCCACGGATTTCCAGTACCTGGTGGAGGATGGCACCCTGACCCCCGAGCGCGCCGCCCAGTGCCCCGCCGAGTACGGGGAGATGGCGAAGACGTGGGATGGGGTGCTGGCGCCGTATCTGAAGGCGGTCCCGCCGCCGCCCCCCGCCCAAGACCCTCATCACCCCGGCCCTCTTCTCCCAGCCTCCCCCCCGACCGCCGGGAGAAGAGGGAGTGGTTAGTCTGAAGAAAGACCAAAAAAAGGCACGGTTTTAGCCCTCTCTCTCCCGGCGGCCGGGGGGGAGGCTGGGAGAGAGAGGGTTGGGAGAGTGAGGGCCCGCCCCGTAGGGGCGCCTACTTCCCCTTCTCCGCCGCCACCCACCCCTTGACGCTCTTCTCCAGCAGCGCCAGCGGCAGTTGGCCGCTGCCCAGGACGTGGTCGTGGAAGGCGCGGATATCGAACTTCGGTCCCAGCTCTTTCTGGGCGTAGGCGCGCAGCTCTTTGATCTTCAGCTCGCCGATCTTGTAGACCACGGCGCCACCCGGCCAGACGATGTAACGGTCCACCTCGACCACGATGTCGTGCTCGGGCTTCGCGGAGTTGGCCTTGGCATAGTCGAGCGCCTGCTGGCGGGTCCAGCCGAAAACGTTCAGCCCGGTGTCCACCACCAGACGGATCGCCCGCCACATCTCGGCGGCGAGCTGGCCGAACTTGGAATACGGGTCTTTGTAGAGCCCGAGCTCGCTCCCCAGGCTCTCGGCGTAGAGCGCCCAGCCCTCCGACATGGCGGGGTAGACGTCCCACTTGCGCCACGCCGGCAGCTCGCCGAGCTCCTCGATGAGCGAGTACATGACGTGGTGCCCCGGCACCGACTCGTGCAGGGCGAGGTCCTCCATCTCCCACTTCGGACGGGACTTGAGATCGTAGGTGTTGACGTTGAACCAGCCCGGCCGGCCGGCCGCCAGCGAGCCGTTGGCGTAGTAGCCAGTGGTCTGCGACTTCGCGTCATAGTCCGGCACGGCGGTGACGCCGTAGGGGAGCCGCGGCAGCCGGCCGAAAAGCTTGATCAGCTCGGGATCGATCCGCTTCGTGATGTCCCGGTAACCGGCGACCAGATCCTCCGGCTTGTCGTAGAAGAAGCGCGGATCGGTGCGCAGGAATCTGCAGAACTCCTCGAAGCTCCCTTTGAAACCGGTGGCGGCGATCAGCGCGTCCATCTCCTGGCGGATGCGCTTCACCTCGGCGAGGCCGAGCTGGTGGATCTGCTCGGGAGTGAGATCTGTCGTGGTTCCGACCCGTACGTTGTAGGCGTACCAGGCCCGGCCGTCGGGCAGGTCGCTCATCGCCGTCGTCTCGCGGGCGCCCGGGACGTAGGTCCTGACGAGATAGTCGTGCAGCTTGCGCAGGGCCGGCGCCGCTCCCTCCTGGAAGACTCGGGACGCCTCGCGCCGGAGCCGCTCGCGGTCCGCGGCGGAGATCGTCTCGGGCATCTTCTGGAAAGACTCCAGGACGGCGCTCTTCAAGGGCTCGTCGGTGAGCAGGGCCTGGATCTGCGCGGGCACGTCGCGCAGCGTCACCCGCGGCGGCGTGATCCCCGCCTTGAGCCCCTGGCCGAGCAGCGCGATCGTCTGATCGACGGCCGTGGGGAAGGCGCGCAGGCGGGCGAGCCGGTTCTCGAAGTCCTGGACGTTGCGGGCCGGCATGGCCGCCAGAAGGTCCACGATGTCCTGATGAATGCCGCCCAATTGATGGACGAGCAGGTAGTCGGGGTGGAACCTCTCGCCTTCGATCGCCTGCTCCAGGCGCCAGCGCGCGAGGTCGTAGTCGTTCTGCTCGGCCGGCGTCAGGCGCGAATGGTCGATCGAGGAGAGGGCCGCCAGCTCCTGGTGAGCGATGAGGCGGGCGAGCTCGATCGTCTCGGGCGAGGCGTCGCCCAGGCGGTCGTCGAGACCCGGGTAGCCGATGTAGGTGGCGTACTCGGGGGACTCGCGCATCTTGGTGAGCCAGTAGAGGTCGAAAAACCGCTTCAGCCGCTCGCTCTCGCTCCCCTGCCCCTTGGAAGACGGGAACTGCTCGAGCTGCCGCGACGATTCGGCGAGGTCCGGCGGCACGGCCGCGGAGGCGGCCGACGGGATCGCGGCCGCCAGCAGGAGGGCGGAGATCGCCAGCAGGGCGGGGCGGCTCATGCTACTTCCCTCCCTTGGCCTTCTCCTCCGCCACCCACGCCTTGACGTTTTTCTCCAGCAGGTCGAGCGGCAGGGCGCCGTTGCCGAGCACGTGGTCGTGGAAGGCGCGGACGTCGAACTTCGGCCCCAGCTCCTTCTCGGTATAGGCCCGCAGCTCCTTGATCTTCAGCTCGCCGAGCTTGTAAGCCAGGGCCTGCCCGGGCCAGACGATGTAGCGGTCCACCTCGACCTCGATGTCGTGCTCGGTCTTGGCGGCGTTGGCCTTGAAATAGTCGATCGCCTGCTGGCGGGTCCAGCCCATGTCGTGCATGCCGGTGTCCACCACCAGGCGGATCGCCCGCCAGACCTCGTAGGTGAGCTGGCCGAATTTCGAGTAGGGGTCCTCGTAGAGGCCGAGGTCGCCCCCGAGGCTCTCGGCGTAGAGCCCCCAGCCTTCGACGAAAGCCGTGTAGTCGTCGTGGCGGCGCCACTCGGGGACGTTCTCGAGCTCCTGGGCGATCGAGAGCTGGAGGTGATGGCCCGGCACGGCCTCGTGCAGGGTGAGGGCCTCCATCTCCCACTTCGGCCGCGATTTGAGGTCGTAGGTGTTGGCGTAGAAGTACCCCGGCCGGCCCGCCGCCAGCGAGCCGTTGTCGTAATAGGCCGTGGTCTGCGACTTCTCGGAGTAGGAGGGCACGGGGATCACCCCGTAGGTCAGCCGCGGCAGCCTGCCGAAGAGCTTCACCAGCCCGGGATCGATGCGCTTGGCGATGTCCCGGTAGCCGGTCAGCAGATCCTCCGGCTTGTCGTAGAAGAAGCGTGGATCGGTGCGCAGGAAGGTGAGGAACTCCTCGAAGCTCCCCTTGAAGCCGGTCGCGGCGATGAGATCGTCCATCTGCTTGCGGATGCGCTTCACCTCGGAGAGGCCGATCTGGTGGATCTGCTCCGGCGTCAGGTTGGTGGTGGTCCTGTTGCGGACGTTGAAGGCGTACCAGGCCTTGCCGTTCGGCAGGTCGCCCATGGCGATGGTGTCGCGCGAGGCCGGCAGATAAGTGTTGGCGAGATAGCTCTGGAGCTTGCGGAACGCCGGCACGTCCCGCTCGTCGAACGCCTTGACGGCCTCGCCCTTGAGCCGCTCCTGCTCCGCCGCGGGGATGCTCGCCGGGAATTTCTGAAAGGCCCGCAGCAGGGGGCTCTTCAGGGGATCGTCCACCAGCAGGTTCCCCACCTGGGCCGGGACGTCGCGCAGGGTGACCCGCGGCGGCGTGATCCCCTCCATAAGCCCCTTGTTCAAAAGGGCGATCGTCTGGTCGATCACCGTGGGGATTCCCTTCAAGCGGGCGATGACGTTCTCGTAATCCTTGACGTTGTTGACCGGCATGGCCGCCAGGAGCTGAGGGATCTCCTGATGCGGGCCGCTCACCTGATTGATCTGCAGGTACTCGCCATGGAACTTGCTGCCCTCCATCCCCCGCTCCACGCGCCGGTGGGCCAGGTCGTAGTTGACCTGCTCGGCCGGCGTGAGCTTCGACCGGTCGATGGAATCCAGGGCTTTCAGGATCTTGGGATTGAGGGCACGGCCGAACTCTATGGCCTCGAACGACGAATCGGACCAGCGGTCGTTGAGCCCTGGATAGCCCACGAAGGTGGCGAACTCCGGCGAGGCGTGCATGGTGAATTCCCACGAGAGGTCGAACAGCTTCTGCAGCCGCGCGCTCTCGCTCCCCTGCCCCTTGGTGGCGGGGAACTGCTCGAACCTGTGGGCGTACTCGACGAGGTCCGGCGCCACGGCGGCCGAGGCGGCGGTCGCTGTCATTGCGGTCATTGCGGTCATTGCGGAAAGCAGACAGACGGAGGACAAGAGGAACAGATTTTTCATAAGGCCTTTCTATCGGGAATCCAGATGGACACACCACGGCTTGGGGGATTGTACGGGAGACGCGAGGTGGAGGTTGCAGGACCATCACCGTCCAGCGAAGGTGGTAGAGACGTTCCCAGCCCGTTCACGATACCCATCGCAGGCCCTGGACGGCGGGACGTCTCTCGGGGCGGGTACAGCCTCCGAACGACGATGACCTATGACGGGGCGATGCCCGCCCGCCTCCGCGGGCGGGTCAGGCGTTGTCGCAGACATTGATGCAGATTGTACTGGGGATGGAGCCCGAGCGCCTTGGGCGAGCGGAGTCGCTGCTGCCGCGGCAGCAGCCATCGCTGCCATGGCAGCAGTCGTCGCTGGCTCGGCAGCAGTCGTTGCTGCCGCGGCAGCAGTCGTTGCTGGCTCGGCAGCAGTCGTCGCTGGGTCGGCAGCAGTCATCGCTGCCACGGCAGCAGTCGTCGCTGGGTCGACAGCAGTCATCGCTGCCATGGCAGCAGTCGTTGCTGCCGCGGCAGCGGTCGTCGCTGGCTCGGCAGCGGTCGTCGCTGCCATGGCAGCAGTCGTTGCTGCCGCGGCAGCGGTCATCGCTGGCCCGGCGGGAGTCGTCGCAGCCTGCGGCTGCGACGAGGCCGGCGGGACGCCGGCGGTCCCAGGGGGCCCGGAGGGGAACCCTTGGAGGACCCGGGGAGGGTTTACCGCCGGCTGGTCCCGAACGTCACCTCGACGGTTTTCCGCTCGCCGTCCCGGACGACGACGGCGGTGGTCTTGTCTCCGGGTTTGGCGCGCTGGAGGACGTACATGAAATCGTGAATGTCTCGGATCTCCTTGCCTCCCAGCTCCACCAGCAGGTCGCCGCGCTGGATGCCGGCCTGCTCGGCTCCGCTCCCCGGACGCACGCCGGCCAGCAGCACGCCGGGGCGGCCGTCGCCGGCGTAGTCGGGCACGGTGCCGAGGGAGGCGCCGTAGGAGCGCGAGTCCCCCCGCGGCGCGGGCGAGGGCGCGCTCTTGTAGGTGGGGCGCCCGGGCTCGTTCGCGAGCGTCTCGGCGACGTCGGCCACCAGGGCGGCGACGCGGGCGCCTCCCGCGGCGTTGATCTTGGCGGCGTCGTCCGAGGGCTTGTGGTAGTCCTCGTGGGCGCCGGTGAAGAAGTGGAGCACCGGCACCCCGGCGGCATAGAACGAGCTGTGGTCCGAGGGACCGTAGCCGTCCCCCGAGAGCGTGCAGACAATGCCGTCGTGGTCGCAGACCGGCGGTACGATCTGCTTCCACTCCTCTGCCGACTCGCCGCCGAGCACGGCGACCTGGTTGCCCCGTAGCCGGCCCACCATGTCCATGTTGAGCATGCCCACGAGATCGGCGAGCTTGAGCCCCGCCGGCGGCTTGCGGGTGAAGGCGGTGGAGCCCAGGACGCCGGCCTCCTCGCCCGAGAAGGCCACGAGGTAGACGTCCCGGTGCAGGTGCGTCCGCCCGGCGGCGAGCTGTCGCGCCACCTCCAGCAGGGCGGCGGTGCCCGAGGCGTTGTCGTCGGCACCCTTGTGGACCTCGTGGGAGTCGGGGGCGAGCGAGCCGGAGCCGGAACCGCCGAGCCCCAGATGGTCGTAGTGAGCGCCCACCAGCACCGCTCCCGGCAGGCGGTCCGTCGCGGCGGCCCGGATGACGCCCACCACGTTGATGGCGGGCTTGGTCTGGCGTTCGAGGTCGATCTTCAGGCTGGCCTGGTGGCTGCCCGCGAAGAGCTTCACGCCGGTGTCCCGCTTGAGGGTCACCACCGGCAGGCCGGCGTCGCCGCCGGCGGCCTCGGTGCGGTCGACGGCGAGGCTCGGCAGCGGCGCCTCGGCCGGCGGCGTGGTGTTCCCCGGGGTACCCGCGGGCGAATCGACGATGATCAGCCCGGCCGCGCCGTGCTCGCGGGCGTTCCAGGCCTTGTAGCGCAGGTCGCCGTAGCGCTGCTCCGCGTCCTTCTGGGCGAACGGCCCCCCCTCGGGGGTGAAGCGGCGGACGACGACGATCTTCCCCTTGGCCTCGACCCCCTTGTAGTCGTCGATCCCCAGCTCGGAGGCGGTGATGCCGTAGCCGGCGGCCACCACGGGGCCGGCGGCCTGGCCGCTGCTGGAGAAGGCGGCGGGCTGGAAAGCGTCGCGCGCCACCGCCACGCCATCCACGGCCACGGCCGTGCCCGGCTTCGCCGCCACCGCCACCGGCACCTCGAAGCTCTGGAAGTAGCCCTCTCCCCCCGCCGACTCAAGGCTCAGCTCGCGGAAGCGGCGGGCCAGCCAGCGCGACGTCTCGTCGAGCCCTTCCGTGCCGATCCCCCTCCCCTCCCGCTCGTCGTCGGCCAGCCAGCGCACGTCGTCGCGGAAGCGCTCGGCCGCCGCGGTCAGGGAAGGACCGGAAGCCGCGTTGGCGACCGCCGGGCGGTCCACCCAGCGGGCCACGAAGACGTCCGTCTCCCCCGGCTCGCTCTGGTTGCGGTTCGAGGAGAAGGCGAGGCGCGTGCCGTCCGGCGAGAACAGGGGGAAACCGTCGAAGCCGGCGGTCCAGGTGATCCGCTCGAGATCGGTGCCGTCGGTGTTGATGGCCCAGATGTCGAACTCCCGCCCCTTGGGATCGCCGTAGTTGGAGGAGAAGAGGAGACGGTCGCCGGAGGGGAAGAACGACGGCGCGAACGACGCCGCGCCGAGGTAGGTCACCTGGCGGGCATCGCTGCCGTCGGCGTTGGCGGTCCAGATCTCGAGCTGGGTGGGGTGCACCAGGCCCTGGGCGAGGAGGCGCTTGTACTCCTCCAGCTCCGGTCCCGGCTTGGGGCGCGAGGCGCGCCAGACGATCTTCTTGCAGTCCGGCGAGAAGAAGGCGCCGCCGTCGTAGCCCGGGGTGTCCGTCAGCCGCTTGACGTTCCTGCCGTCGGCGTCCATGCGGTAGAGGTCGAGGTCGCCGTCGCGGGTGGAGGTGAAGATCACCGCGCCGTCCTTGGCGCAGACGGTGGACTCGGCGTCGTAGGCCTGGTTGTCGGTCAGGCGGACGAGATCCGAGCCGTCCGGCTTCGCGCTGTAGATCTCGTAGGTGGGATAGATGGCCCAGACGTAGCCATGGGAACGGTCCGGGTTCGGCGGGCACTCGGGACCGGCGGCGTGGGTCGAGGAGAAGAGGACCCGCCTGCCGTCGGCCGTGAAGTACGAGCAGGTGGTGCGCCCCTTGCCGGTCGAGACCAGGACGGGCTCGCCGGTGCCGTCGGCACGCTGGCGGAAGATCTGGTCGCAGGCGTAGGGCGGACGGGTCGACTGGAGGATGAGCTCCGTGCCGTCCGGCGACCAGTAGGCCTCGGCGTTCTCGCCGCGATGGGTGAGCTGGATCAGACCGCTGAGGTGCGACTCGCGGGGATCGAGTGGCGGCACCTTCAGAGGATGGAGGGTGTCCTCCGCAGCGGTCGCGAGGCTGGAGCCAAGGAGGCCGGCCAGCAGGAAGGGCACAACGAATGGGCGCATCATCTCTTTCCTCTCGAGTCGCAAAGTTTGGCGGGACGCCGGGCGCCTGCTATTCTGCATCGAAAACGGAGGCTCCGCACAGGGGGTCTTCGCAGCGGGGCTCCGTTCAGCCCCGCACCGCGGCCGGCGGCGGCGTCGGCACGCACACCCAAGAGCGAGGCGGGGTGGAACGGAACCCCGCTCCCCCGGGGAGGATTTGCCCGGAATTCCGGACGGCTCGCAGGCGTTGCAACCCCAGGCACAGTGGGCATGATTTTTTCATGCGTTCACCTGCCCGGCTGAAGAGCCAGGCACGCTGGACCGCAACGCGTCCGGGCAGCAAGCTCCCCAAGAACAGTGGAGAAGAAATGAACGATCAGGACACCCAGGAAACACAGGACGTGAGCCAGGAAACTCCGGAGACACAGGCCGCTCCGGAGACAGAGGCAGCTCCGGAAGCGCCGGCACAGGCCGCCGCTCCGGAGGCACAGGACGCCGCTCAGCCCACTGAGGCGACGAAAGAAACTGGCGACCCGCCTGTCCAGGAGCCACCGGTCCCGAAGCCGCCGATCAAGGAGCCGCCTGCCCAGGAAAAGCAGGGCTTCGGCGAGATCCTGGACGCGTTCGAGAAGGCGGCGCCGGCGAAGCGCGAGGGTCCGGCGGTGGGCGGGAAGGTCAGCGGCAAGATCCTCTCGATCGGCGAGGAGTGGGTCTTCGTCGACCTCGGCGCGAAGTCGGAAGGCCGCATCGCGGCCGCCGAGCTGAAGGACGCCGAGGGCAACCTCACGGTCAAGGAGGGCGACACCCTCGAGGCCACGGTCACCGGCACCGATCCCGAGTCGGGCGCTCTGCTGCTCAAGCGCAAGGCCGGCGGCAAGGGCAAGCGCACCGAGGTCTCGGCCGAGATCAAGCAGGCCTACGAGAGCGGCCTGCCGGTCGAGGGGCTGGTCACCGGTCTCAACAAGGGCGGCGCCGAGGTGCAGATCTCCGGTATGCGGGCCTTCTGTCCGCTGTCGCAGCTCGACCTGCGCTACGTCGAGGACCCGCAACGGTTCGTGGGCCAGAAGCTGCAGTTCAAGGTCTCCCGCCTCGAAGAGGGCAACCGCGGCGGCCGCGGGCCGAACATCGTGCTCTCCCGCCGCGCCCTGCTCGAAGAGGAGCAGCAGACGAAGGCCGCCGAGACCCGCGAGAAGCTCCAGGTCGGCGCCATCCTCAATGGCAGGGTGACCTCGCTGACCACCTACGG
The DNA here is from genome assembly GCA_021154885.1 of Thermoanaerobaculum sp. GTDB lineage: Bacteria > Acidobacteriota > Thermoanaerobaculia > Multivoradales > UBA5704 > DATARR01. The sequence goes on along the minus strand of JAJKHS010000001.1, from coordinate 783 downwards.
CGCGTTCGTCGACCTCGGCGGCATCGAGGGGATGCTCCACGTCAGCGAGATCGGCCACAGCCGCACGGCCCACCCCCAGGACGTCTTCCAGGTCGGCCAGGAGATCGAGGTCCAGGTGATCAAGATCGAGAAGGGGAAGGACGAGAAGCGCCCCGAGCGCATCTCCCTCTCCCGCCGCGCCCTGGAGAAGGACCCCTGGCGCGACGCCGTGTCCCGCTTCCCCGAGGGGACGGAGACCACGGGCAAGGTGATGCGCACCGAGTCGTTCGGCGCCTTCATCGAGCTGGCCCCCGGCCTCGAGGGGCTGGTCCACATCAGCGAGATCGGCGCCGGACGCCGGCTGAACCACGCCAAGGAGGCGGTGCAGCCCGGCCAGGAGGTGCAGGTGAGGGTGCTGGGCGTCGACACGGCCCGGCGGCGGATCTCACTGTCGATCGCCGCCGTCGGCGGCGGTGATCGCGAACGCGACCGGGACGACCGCCGGGATGACCACCGGGACCGCGACCGCCGGGAAGAGTACGAGCCGGCCGGCCGTGGCGCCTCGTCCGCCTCCTCGGGCTCGGCGGCTGGCGGCTCCGGCTTCGGCTCCATGGCCGACTTCTTCTCGCGCAGCAAGCGGCGGTAGGGGGGAGGGCACCCCGGCGAGGGCAGGCCGTTACGCACGTTCTTGCCAGTTGATACGGTCTGCCCTTCGAAGCCTCACCCCCGGCCCCCATAGGCGCTAACTTTAAGCCTAGGGTAGGGGCGGGTCTGGACGGGCGGGAGGGGGCGCGACCCGCCCTG